>JBOFPM010000001.1:0-2145 GCA_051659905.1 Metamycoplasmataceae bacterium
GAAAAGAAAATATTCTACCCTCAAAATAGAAGTAGTTTGAATAGTTAATGAAATAACTGTTGTCAAGGGTTTTCGTCATTGTTTATAAGGGTTTGAGAAGGTGTATAGCGTGTAGTCGAAAGTTAGGGATAACCGCCTAGTGTAGTGGTAAATTGAATCCTTTATCAATTAGATATTTTATTGTTTCTATTTTTATTCTTGAATTTCTTGTATATTCTTTTTCATTCTCAAAATGCCAATGAAAAGTAAAATCTGTAAAATTAAAAAACAAAACAATTGTTTTTCCTTTCTTCTTATCTGACATTCTTTCTTGATGATAATCAATAACTATAGTATCACTAAACAGCGTATTTGAAAAATCAGTTACGATTGGATTTCCCCAAAATTCTAAATAATTACAAACACCTTCAATTTTTGCAATATCTATTAAGTTTTCAGGTGTTAAATCCTTTATTTTTTTAGAACCTATTTCTATTTTCATAATAATTCTTGGTTTTCATAAATATTTCCTATTACTTTTCTATATTCATTACCTCTGTACAATGGAATTAATAAACTATCTCGCTTATCTTTAGGGTTTATTGTTTCAAGCATAAAAGAGGCTGTATCTTTTATTTTTCTCACAACACAAATATCGTCTCCTAAAGAAGACATGATGTCTCCCTCATAGATTTCTTTGTCAGTTTCATCTTCTAATAACGTATTTTCCATGAAAATAGCATTAGAAGTAAATACACCTCCATAAAAAAACGGGTTAAAAGGTTTTGACATTTCAAAAACACCTTTATTGTTTATGTCCCATACTCTAAATTGAATTCTTCTAGTCATTTTTAAGTTATTAGTAATTTTAATTATATAATAGGTTTATTAGGCTTAATAATAGGTTGGTAATGTGTCGCATTTACAATCCAATACTTTTTATTTTCCTCGTATTCTTTCATTGTTTGAATAAGTCCGTCGCTTTGCATTATCCAATAATTATAACTGTCTTTTGGCAAATCATCATCTTTATAAATTTCTATCCATTCATCCTTGAAATAATCTTCTATAAGGTTAGATAGTATGTAAATCACATCAGTAGTTTTCATCCTTGGATACCTAACAGATTCTTTTGTTAGGTCTAAAACAATTTGTTTTAATTTTTCTTTTATTTTCATTTTTCTACAATTTATATTGTGGGTAAATTTTCTATTTCTGTTTTAATGGCTTCCCAAAAATTTAATTCTCTATAATATTCTTGACCATCCAATAATATAAAATTGTTTTTTAATATTTCTGAAACAGCAACTATTGCACATTTTTTTGCGTTATTTTTTTCTAAATAACCATCATCTGTATTTACTTGGTTATCCAGCATTAATTCATAAAGTTCTAATGCTTTCTTTTTAATAAGATTGTCATATTTAATTAGTCTGTCCATGATTTATAAGTTTAATTTGATTAATAATTCGTGGTATATCCCTAACAACTACTACACGCCAGTAGCCGACATTCAGCACGTGGATAGGCTACCGTCGTGTAGTAGCAAAACGTTAGGGAACAGCTTACCCAGCGATGTAGATTTGACTTGGTCTTTTGTAATTTAAAAGTCCGTTATCAGTAACTCTGTGGTCTTCAATTTCGTTTGTATTTGGCGGTGTATCACATTTTGAAGCATAGTGTATTTGGCATCCAGCCACAATAACGTGCTTGTGTTCAGTTCCAACTTTTGCGAACCAATTAGAACTCCTTACATTTGTTTTGATTCCCAAAATAGAATCGCTTACTATCTCAACTTCGCCCCAGACAGCATTATACTGTTTTCCATCGGGAGCGTAAAACCACGCATCTGTGGTAATTAGATACTTTCCTTTCATATTCATTATTGTTATAAAGCCGATTCCCTAACAAGTGCTATAAGAGATTTTCGGCATTGGTTATTAATCGGTTTATTTGTGTGTGTTTATTGTTATTTAGGCTTATCCGAAGCAAGGTTTTGTGCTAATCCGAAAATCCTCTTATAGCACAAACGTTAGGGATAACCGTCCTAGATTGTGAGTAAATCGGGGTTTTCATAAATGTTTCCTATTACTTCAAATGTTCTGCAACAAGCAAAGTTTGTTAATGAGTAATTATGTATCGCATATTTATTAAAAATAAATGCTC
>JBOFPM010000002.1:0-13348 GCA_051659905.1 Metamycoplasmataceae bacterium
ATGAGCAAAAAAGTATTAATTTTTGGAAATGGAATTTCATTAAGATATACAAATGGAGAGTATGATTATGAGTCACTAATAAAGAAATTTAATCATGGCTTTGAGTGAGATCAAAAATTTGAGGAAAAGAGAGAACTTGTGAAGAAAAATTTCTCAGGAGATTATTATGATCAGGAAAAAAAATTATTAGATTCTTATTCTAAATTTACAGAAAACGAGAATGAATTTAATGAAAAATATTTTTTTGAGATTTATAAATTATTATTTGAATTGGAATTTGAAAATCATAAGAAAAGGATCGAAACTTTGCAGGAATTTGAAAATCCGGATAAACTTTGAGATGAGTGTTATAAGATAATTAAAAATAAGGAAGAATCTCCGATTATGGCTTCAGTCTATTTGTCCTATTTTCAGAGTTCTTATTGAAAAATGAGATACGGGATATGTAGAGCGGTTGCGCTAGATATCGACTTTAAAAATTGAATAAAAATTTTCTATTCAGATGCATTTATTGAAAATATAGTTACATATGATAATATTTATACTACTAATTACTATACTGATAATTTAGAAGATCATGTAAAACATGTAAAAATTGAGTATTTACATGGTAATGTTGATATAAAATTCAAAAATTTGTGTGAAGGAGGTAGGTTTTCAAGAATTGCAACAGAAGGGGATGAGTTTTATCCTTCAACAAATCTTTTGTTTGGTGGCGAATATCAAGATAAAGTTTTCCTTAATTCGATAATTAATTGCAGAGAAGAATTAAAAGAAATAAAACCATCAGAAACATTTGATTTTGTTGATTGTGAAGTAGACATTGTTGGATTATCTACAGAAGGAGATATAGATATTATTAAAAAGGTAATGAGTCAAGCAAAGAAAGTCACTATTTATTATCATTTTGATGACAAAAATCCGGATAATAAGGAAAATTTAGATAATAAGAAAAGTTGAGAAGAACTAATAGCAAATGAAGAATCAAAAAATTGTCAAATGCTACCTGATACAAAATATCCTGGTTTTGTTGACGAAGTTATATCAATGCCATAGTTGTAATTCAAAAATTTTTGAATTTTAATCATATTTATTTAATTTAAATTTTAACAATAGATTTTTACTACTTAACTTTTAGAAATATTTTTATGATCATCATAGATAAATAATCTCGGCCACTCTTATAGTTTTAGCAAGCATATAATTAATGAAATTAGTCAATGAAATTAAGCAAAAAGATTTTTTAAAGTGGTTTTATAGTATAATTTTTTTGATTTAATTTATGTATGGTTAAATTCATTGTCACTCGACATTGCAACAAGTTATTCAAAATTTAAAAAGTAATAGGAGTTTATCAAATTTATGAAAAGTATGAAAAAAATAAAATTAGCATTAGCAACAGGAAGTGCCTTAGTAATACCTTTGGCTCTTGTTGCCTCATGTTCATCAAGTACTGTTGATTATAAAATTACTGCCAAAAGTAATCCAGTAATTACTCAACAAGAGATTGAAGGTGAAAAATATAAATCGCTTACTACTTTAACAAAACTTTTTGATGGAATTACTGAAACTGAATTAGCAAATTTGGATGTAACATTGAATCAACCAACATCAACTACAGGATACACAATTACTTTAAAAGCTAAAAGTGGATTTACCATAAATGATAAAGAAACATTTGTTTCTAATTCATTTACTATATCTTTGACACAAATTACTGTTATGGATGTTGTGGATGAATTTTCAACAAATGATATTAAGGGAGATAACTTTAAATCATTTGCTACTTTATCTAAATTATTTGAAGGACTTGTTGAAGATGAATTAAAGTATATTAATGTGTCTTTAGATTTTGGAACAGATTTAACAATCACTTTAAGAGCTAAAGATGGTTATATGATTGGTAACAAGCAAGAACTTGTTTCAAAACCAATAACTGTTATTTTAAGTAATGTTAGCGAAAAAGCAAATCCCGATGCAATTTTACCAACTGATATTACAGGTGAAAACTATAAATCATTTGCAACTCTATCTAAGTTGTTTGATAATCTAGTAGAAGAAGAATTAGAATATATTGATGTAACTTTAAATTCTGAAGCCTCTCTTTCAATTACCTTGACAGCTAAAGGTGGTTTCTTATTTGGTGCTAAAGATAAGATAAGTGTTGACTCAAAACCCTTTACTATCTCTTTAAGTCGAATTACTGAAAAAGCAAATCCAGATCCAATCAGTATAAGTGATATTGAAGGTGAAAACTATAGATCAGTTGCAACACTTTCTAAATTGTTTGACGATGTTACAGAAGAAAAATTAAAATACATTGATGTGATTTTAAATCCTGGAACTACTATAACTTTGAAAGCTAAAAATGGTTTCTTAATTGGTGATAAAACAGAAGTTACGTCAAAACAATTCACAATAGCTCTAAATGCAATTACTGAAAAAGTAAATCCATCTCCAGTTACTCTAGAAGAAATGACTGGAAATAACTTTAAATCATTTGCAACACTATCTAAGTTATTTAATGGAATTGTTGAAAATCATCTACAATACATGATTATTACTTTAGCTCTACCCACTGCAAATAATGTAGGTCATGTAATTACTTTTGAAGCTAGAGATGGTTTTACAATCAATAACAATCAAGATTTTGAATCAAAACCATTTGATGTAACTTTGAGCGAACTTACTAATAAGCCAACTATTGAAAAAATTACATTAGAAGATATTCATGCAACAAACTATGAATCGATGGAAACATTGACAAAATTGTTTAATGGGCTTGTAAGAGATGAATTATTCTTTATGGATATAACTTTAGATACACCAACACCAACTGATGGATACACAATTACCTTAGCAGCAAAAACTGGTTTTATAATTGGTAACAAAAAAACAGTAATATCAAAGCCATTTAAAATAGATTTTGATATTACTGTTAGAGATGAGATAGCATATCCGGGTGTTGTTTATGAAACAGATATTGAAACCCAAGCTGATTATGAAGATCCAAAAACTTTAAATTTATTTTTCATAGGGATTTATTCTAATAGTGAAGCTAAACCTTATTATGAAATAACTTTAAATAAGCCAATAACTCCTACAGATGATTATACAATTACATTGAAGGCAAAAGATGGTTATAGTTTGAAGGGAAAACAAACCATTCATTCAGTTAAATTTAAACCAGTGCCACCTACTTCATTAATGATTGAAGTAAAATCAAATCAACCTAGCGAAATAATTTTGGCTGATTATGATAGTCTTCAGGATATAAAACTTCTAGAGCAATTTTTTACGATAACACAAGCGGATTTGGACAAAATAGAGGTGGGTCTTGCAAGTTCTCCAAATAATAAAAATCTAATTAGATTGACTCCAATTAGAGGTTATATTTTTGAAGATGCTAATGGAAAAAAAGAAAGAACATTAGTATCTGGAGAAATAGATTTTAAAAGTAAAGATTTAGGAATTACTGCAAAACCAACTCCTCAAGATTTTTACCAAGAGGATTTTGATAATTTTAAAGATTTAGCAAGTTTACAAAAACTATTTGACGGAATTAATGTAGATAATTTAGATAAATTCAGGGTTTTAGGTACTACACCTGATGAAGTTACTCCTGGAAGCGGGCGTTATGTAGTTAAATTAAGGTCTGAAATAGGATATGTATTTGGTACCTCAATAAATTTAACATCTAGGGAATTTACTATAGCTCCAAATCCAATTCCATAATCATTGAAAACAACAATATAATATTAATGCCATTATCAAAAAATTGATAATGGTTTTTATTTTTAGACTTAAATACTTTGAATGATCAATCAAAATTTAAAACTTAAATGTATCTTAATATTTTTTTGGTATTTGGAAAATTTATGAAAGAGGAATATTTAATAGTATAATTTTAAGATAAAAAAATAAGGAAGTAATAAATTATGAAACAAATGAAAAAAATTAAATTAGGAGCAATTTCTGGTGGTTCTCTAATAGTGCCATTGATTTTAGTTGCTTCATGTTCATCTACATCTATTTTAGATAACTATAAAATTACTGCAAAAACTAATCCAGAAACAATTTATGAAAGTGATGTTAAAGGTGATAGATTAAATACTGTTGAAACATTATCTTTAATGTTTGACGGAATTAATGCTACCAACATCAAAAATATTACTGCAACATTAATTCCGATAGACACTCGGGCAAAGGAACATAAAATTCGTTTGACAGCTAATGAAGGATATACAATAAATGATAAAAAAGAATGGGATTCAACAGTATTTACTCCACAACCAAGCACAATTATTGAAATTGAGCAACAAAAAACTGCCCCTACAAATATTAGTTTTACTGATATTGAAAATGATGGTTATAAAAATATTAATGTTCTTGAAAAATTATTTACTAATATTAAAGAAGCAGATAAGGCTAATTTGGAAGATATATCACTTTCAGGAGACACTCCTACTCCAGGTTCAACTCACAAAGTAACATTAACTGCCAAAAGAGGATTCGCTTTTAAAGTGGATAATAAAGAAGTTTCAAAACTTGAATCAGTGGAATTTACAACAGTTCTTATTGATTTAAACATTACTGACATAGAACCAGTAAATCCAATTTTAAACACTGATATTGAAGGTGAAAACTATAAATCAATCGCAACACTTAAAAAATTATTTAGCGGAAATGATGATGATTTTGCAAATGTTAATATTAAACTTGAAAACCCAGTAAATAGTCCTAAAAATATTATTATTTTAACAGCAAAACCTGGTTATAGTATTAATGGTGCCGAATCACTACCATCTAGAGAATTTGATGTAAAAATGGCCTTATATATTAAACCGGTTGCCACTGTTCCTAGTGATATTAATTTTGTCGATATTAAAGATGGTAAATATATGGATATAGCTATTCTTAAAAGATTGTTTGATGGAATTGAAGAAACTGATAAAGAAAACATGACTATTACAATGACAAACGAAGCAGGTTCGGGTTTACATAAAATGACTTTAGCAGCAAAAGGTAATTTTGTTTTTCTAGATGATGATGGTAAAGAAAGTAAAGAAATTTCTGTAGAATTTACTTCAAAAGATATTACTCTTAATATTACTCGAATAACAGACTTAAGTTCTGTGCTAGTTCTTGAAAAAGAAATTGTTCCAGAAAAATTGCAATCAAAAGAAACTTTATCTAAATTATTTAATGGAATTACTGATGATAATATTGACGTAATAACTGCTTCAGTTCTTTCTGTAACTGGAGGCCGTCAAGTTGAACTAAAGTTAGAAACTGGATATTTATTTAGCAACACAACTTCAACTCTTCAATCATCAGAATTTGTATTAGGTCTTGAAATTAGACCAGTTACAACAGCTCCTACAGATATCACTTTTTTAGGTCTTGTAAATGATGGTCACAAAAGACCAATGATTCTTGTAAAATTATTTAATGGAATTGAAGCAAATCACATAGACAAAAACTTAACTGTTGAAATTACGCCTTTATCAGCTACAGGTGCAGGTGTACACACAATAACATTAACTAAAAAAGATGGCAATGTATTTGTAGATGAAAATGGAAACAAAAGTGATCAAATTTCAATGACATTTACATCTGTCAATGTTAATTTAGCCATTTCAAGAATTGAAAACCCTGGACCTATCTATACACATGAAGTAGATAACAATAACTACAAAGACCCTGCTGTTTTAGCAGTATTATTTAGAGGAATTAATCTTCATTTAAATGTTCTTGAAGAACCGACTCTTATAAGAAATACAGTTGGTGGAACTATATATAAAGTTAGACTAAAAACTAAGGTTGGTTTTTCAATTGAAAATCAAACAGAATTTGATTCAGCTGAATTTACTCCTGTAGCACCAAGAAACTTAATGATTGATAAGGGAACCACTCCTCCAAATGATTTACCTGCATCAGATTTTCCTAATAACACTGTAAATATTGATGTTGCAAGAAAGTTTTTTACCGGAATTGATGAAGCTAAATTTGAAAATATTGAGGCAACATTAGTTGCCAATAATGATGGAACACACAAAATAAAACTAAAGGCTAAAAGAGGGCATATACTTGGTATCTCTCCTTTAGCACAACCTATAACAGAATTAGAATCTGATAACTTTACACTAACAAACTAAAAGTTACTTGAGTGTAAATAATATACATAAAACTCACTTTCATTTTAGTGAGTTTTATTTACCATTTTAAAAAAATATATCAATAAATTAAAAGTCTTATTTACGCTTTTAAAAATCAGGGAATAAGATAATATAAAAAATGTATAATTATTAAAGTTCAGTTTCTATATAATGAAAGAAAATTATAAAAGTATAAATATATTAAGGAGAAATAAGTACTATGAAGAAGAAAAAACAAGCACAAAAGAAAAACCTAATTGAATGTTGTGAGTGTGGTTCTGGAACAAAAGCTAATGGTTGTCAATGCGAAAATTGTGGAGCAATTAATTAACTAAGCTTTTAAGATCAAAATAATAATTATAAAAAAGAAAATAAAAATAAAATAGCCGATTGGAAATAGTTGCCTAAATAATATCTAAACTTTTCTAATTGGTTTATAACTAAATCTGTGAACATTGGCAATTGGGCCATTTTTATTAATTGCCTCTAGATGACATTTAGTCAAATATCCTTTATGACGCTCAAAACCATAATCAGGATAGACCCTACCTAATTCTTCCATCAAATTATCTCGGTAGACTTTTGCAATAATGGAAGCAGCTGCAATGGAAATAGATTTTTGATCACCTTTGACAATTGATTCACTAGCAATACTAATATCTAGTTTTTCAAAATCAATTAGGCAATAGTCAGGTTTTATTTTAATGTCCTCAAGACATTTTTTCATTCCTTGTTTAGAAGCATTCTTTGGATTTATTTCGTCAACTGTCAAACTACTAATTACTTGAATATTATAATCAATTGCCACCTTAGTAATTTCCTTGGCCAGTTCTTGGCGCCTCTTAGGTGATAATAATTTTGAATCCTTAATTTCATCATTATTATAATCCTTAGGTAAAATAACCAAAGCACAAACTAAAGGTCCTGCAATACAACCCCGACCAACTTCATCAATTCCGCCTATCAATTGATAACCTTGCTTATAGGCTGCTTCTTCGAATTTTTTCATTAGATAATATTATAATTTTAAAAAAGTATTTCTAACAATTAAATAAAATGAAAATATATTTTATTAATTTTAAAGACCAAAATAATAATGGAATAATTACTTTTTAGATTACATAATCTAACTAGTTTTTATAATGTTGTAAAATGAAGCAAAATTTTGAACCATTTACTTCTGTCTTTTATAATTTTATGCAATAGCAAGATATTTAGTAGTATAATTTTATAATAAAAAAAAGTAATAACATTTAAGATGAGGAAGTATTAAATTATGAAACAAGTGAAAAAAATTAAATTAGGAGCAATGGTTGGTGGTTCTTTAATTGTCCCATTGGCTGTAGTTGCATCATGTTCAACAACATCGACACCTATTATAGATGATTATAATATTAAAGCAAAAACTAATCCAGAAACAGTTTATGAAAGCGATGTTACCCCTGATAAATTAAATACAGTTGAAACATTGTCTTTAGTGTTTGATGGAGTTAATTCTACTAATATTAAAAATATTACTGCATCATTAATTGAGTCAAAAACTCGGGCAAAAGATTATACAATTTCTTTGAAAGCTAAGGAAGGATATACAATAAATAATGAACAAAGTTTGTCTTCAACAGTATTTACTTCAAAACCAATCACCATTCTTCAAATTGAACAACAAAAAACTGCCCCTACAGATATTAAGTTTATTGATATTGAAAATGATGGCTTTAAGAATCTTGATGTTCTTGAAAAATTATTTACTAATATTAAAGAAACAGATAAGGCTAATTTGGAAGATATATCACTTTCAGGAGATACTCCTACTCCAGGTTCAACTCATAAAGTAACCTTAACTGCCAAAAGAGGATTTGTTTTCAACGTTGATAATAAAGATGTTTCAAAACTTGAATCAGTTGAATTTACAACAGCCCTTATTGATTTAATTATTGCTGCAAAACAACCTGTAGACACAATTTTAAACATTGATATTGAGGGAGATAAACTTCAATCAATTGAAACTCTTAAAAAAATATTTACTGCAACAAGTGATAATGATTTTGCAAATGTTGAAGCCAAAATTCAATACCCAATAAGTAGTCCTAAAAATGTTATTGTCTTAACAGCAAAACCTGGTTATAGTATAAATGGTATTACAACACTACCATCAGAAGAATTTGATGTTAAATTTGCTCTATTTATTAAACCGGTAACTAATGCTCCCAATGATATTAAATTTGTTGATCTTAAAGATGGTAAGTATATGGATATAGCTATTCTTGAAAGATTATTTGACGGAATTAAAGAACCTGACAAAAATAGAATGACTATTGAAATGACAAATCAAGCAAGTATCGGGCCACACAAAATGACATTAAAAGCTGATGCTAATACTGTTTTTCTAGATGGTAATAACAATATTGCTAAGGAAATTTCAATTGATTTTACATCTGTGGTTGTTAAACTTGCAATTTCTCCAGTTAATCCTATTCCTAATAATATAACCTTCATTTCACTACAAAATAATGGTTATAAAACTATTGGTGTTCTTCAACAATTATTTAATGGAATTAAAATTACAGATATAGATAATACATTAGAAGTTGAAATTACAGATTTAACAGGCGGATCAGGAAATCACACATTAACATTAAAATCAATCCTTGGAAATACTTTCGTAGATAATGGTGGAGCTACAAATGATGAAATTTCTATTGACCTTACATCTGTTGATATTAATTTAGACATTACTAGAAATAATAATCCAGATACTATTTATGTAAATGAAGTAGAAGGAGAACATTATAAAGATCCAGAATTTTTAGCAATGATATTTAATGGGATTGAAAATATTGACTTCGCTAATATTAAAAATATCGTAAAAAATTCTAAACAAGAACCTGGAGTGGGTGGAGCACCAGCAAAAACCTTATATTGAATTACTTTAGAAGCTAAGCAGGGTTATAAAATTAATACTCAGAGCCATTTATCATCAGTTGAGTTTGAAGCGAATTTGCCACTTGCCGTTTTACAAATTAGTCGAATAACTACCCCTCCTGCCAGCATACCTGGAGCAGATATACCAGATCCTAATAAAATAAGCCATGCTGTTTTAAGTAAATTTTTCACTGGTCTTGAACTTCCAGAAGTTGATCACATAGAAACAAAATTAGTGGATCTAGGTGATGGTGATTACAAAATCAAAATAACAGCTAAAAGAGGATTTTGATTAGCTATTAGTAATCAAATGGTAGTACTTGAATTAGAATCAGCTACTTTCAAATTAACATAAAATTGTTCCAATAATAAAACTCACTAAAATTAAAGTGGGTTTTTATTTTTTTTAGAAATTTAGTGTGCGCATATTTAAATATATATTTTTCAAAAAAGTAAAAAAGTTGCGAGGGAAAAAGTTAATAATTTCTCTTTTTAAAAGAAAGAAAAATATTTAGTAGTATAATAAAATAGTTACTTTAATTTAATTAAGGTTAGATTTTAATTTAATTAATGTTAGATAGAAAAGTCGATAAGCAAAATTACAATAAAAAAATAAAATTAGGGGGATTTAAAAACATTTATGAAGAATATGAAAAAGATTAAGTTAGGAGCTATATCGGGAGGTTCTTTGATACCTCTAATTATTGTAGCATCCTGTTCATCAACTACAATACCAAGCAAGGAAGACTATAAAATTACAGTTAAGGAACCTGGTACAGTTTATGAACTTGATATCATGGAGACTGAAAAATTACACTCATTAGAAACATTGTCTCAATTATTTGAAGGTGTGAATGATCAAAACATTGATAACTTAGAAGTAATAGTGGAAGGGCCAAGAGAACGTGCAAATGAATATTACATTACTTTAGAAGGTAAAGAAGGATATACAATCGAAGGTAAAAAATCTCTTAAGTCAAAAATTTTTAATACAGCCCAATCAAAACTAGTTCCAATTGAACCAGAAACAAGTGTTCCTACTGATATAGATTTTGACGATATTAAAGATGGTAATTTGCATGACATTAATTTTTTAAGAAAGTTTTTCCCTAGAATCCAAGAAAATGATATTCCTAATATGGACATCACAATATTAGGTGATACAGCAGTTCCTGGATCAACACATCAAATAGTTCTAACAGCCAAAAGAGGTTATGCTTTTGAAGTTGATTTAAAACGTGTAAGTAAAATGAAATCTGTTGAATTCAAAACTAATAAAGTTAATTTAGCTATTACTGCAAAAAATCCCATCACTGAAAAAATTTTAAGCACTGATATTGTTGATAATAAAATAGATTCATATAAAACACTTTCAAAATTATTTACTGGGCAAGAAAGTGAATTTAAAAATGTTATTGCTAGACTTGAAAAACCAGCATTTTCTGCTAAGAATAGAATTATTCTAGAAACAAAAGAAGGTTACTTAATAAATGACCAAACAAGTTTTCAGTCAGAAGAATTTACCCTAACCAATGTTCTTGATATCCAACCAGTAGATAAAGTTCCTAGTGATATACACTTTGATGAAATTAAAGATGGTAAGTTTAGAGAAATTGCTGTTCTACAAAAATTGTTTGCAGGAATAAAATCAACAGATATTGCTAACATGGATATAACAATGACAAATGACAATGTTGCAGGAGATCACACATTAACACTAACTGCCAAAAATAATTATATTTTCATGGACAAGAATGGTAAGGAGTCACAAAAAATTTCAATTGACTTTAAATCAATTATTATTTTAAAAATTGTTGTTAAACCAAATGTTCTTCAACCTATTCTAAGTACAGATATTGATGATGATAACTTAAATTCATTTAGAACGCTTTCTAAATTCTTTACTGGATATGAAGGTGATTTTTTACATGTTGATGCAAAAAGAGTTGAAGTTTCACCTGGAACTTATAAAATTGAACTAACTCCAAAAAGTGGATATATTTTTGATAATGGTGTTACAAAACTTTCTACAAGTGATTTTTCTGTAGTTAATGTTATCAATGCTAAACCTAAGAAAACCATTCCTAATGACATATATTTTGTAGATATTAAAGATGGTAAGTACCAAAACATCAATATTCTAAAAAGGTTATTTGATGACATAAATGAAGCAGATAAAGCTAATATGGATATCTTCATACAAAATGAAACAACAGTAGGTCAACACATCATAACCTTACTTGCAAAGGATAATTATACTTTTCTAAGTGATAACGGAGATCCTACTTCAATAATTTCTATTGCCTTTGAATCAATACATTTTGAACTTGATATTAAAGCAATAAATCCTAATAAAGCAATTACTCAAAAAGATATTGATGAACTTGAATCAACATACCCACTTGATATATTCAAATTACTATTTGATGGGGTTAATTTAGATAATTATCAAAATCTTACTTGAAGGTTAATTTTGCCAGAAAATGGTAGAAATACCTTCACAATTAAATTGGACGCAAAATATGGTTATTTAATAAATGGTAATCCAAGTCTTGAATCAAAATCATTCAATGTAATTTTGGGGATTACAAATATTTCAAATGTAAGTATCTCTGAAAGCGATATCAATAAAATTCATGAGCGTGACACACTATCTAAGATTTTTAGCGGAATTGAAAAAAATGAAATGGATTCAATTGAATCAGTAACTTTAAATCCTGTTACTAAAGGTTATACAGTCACTCTAAAGGCTAAAAATGGTTATTTGATGACAGAAAATGGAACAAATGGAATTATTTCAAATGTATTCAAAGTGAATTTGAATATTCAAGCTAATGATCCTGTTGTAATTTTCCAAGAAGATATTCAAGGTGTTCAAGCATCATCACTAGAAACTCTTCAAAAAGTTTTTAGCGGGATTAATGATGGAAACTATTCAAAAATTAAAAGCGCACAATTAAGCCCAGTACCAGCACCTGATTTAGGTTATCAAATAACTTTGGAAGCTGAAGATAGGTACCTTATAAATGGAATCGAAACATATCAATCAAGCTATTTTGAAATATCTCTAAAAATTGCTAAACATCCTAAAATTGAAAATGTTTTTTCAAGTGACATCAAACCAATTAATTTACAATCATTTAATACACTTAAAAAAATATTTCTTATAGATGAAGCTGATGTTAAGCATGTTAGTGCTGAATTAAAAACAGATTGACCTAATGGTCAAATGAGTATTGTTTTAAGAGCTAAGGACGGATTTATCTTCTTTCAAAATGACGATAAGAAACTTGAATCAGATCCGTTTGACTTGACTAATGTTGAACTAGCTATTAATGCTAAGAATGTTCCTGAAAGTATAGTAAGTACAGATATTATACCTTCTAAATTACAATCACTTGATACACTTAGAAAATTATTTGATGGAAATGATTTGAATTTACAAAATGTTTTCAACTTCAAAGCTACATTATTAACAAATAAACCAAATGGTAAAATGAGCGTTCTTCTAGAAGCTAAACCAGGATATAGTTTTGCCGGTACAGCTCCTAAGATTGAATCAGAACCTTTTGATTTAGCTAATATTGAACTATCAATTAGTAAAAAACCTTCTGCTTCTGGTCAAATTTTAAGTACAGAAATTGCTAACCAAGACAATATTTCAATTGATACACTTAAAAAATTATTTGAAGGAACTGATTTAGAAGAAAATAATATTGGGGATAAATTCACAGTTCATATAGAAGATGGGGCAAACAATGCAAAAATTATTGTTTTAAAAGCTACATCAGGATTTAGTTTTGCTGGCGGAGATAATGAACTTAAATCAGAGGAGTTTCTTGTAACTACTGTTCTTGATATTAGTCCTGTAGACGTTATTCCTACTGACATTAAATTTATTGATCTTATGAATAGTGGTTATGAAGACATTAAAATTCTAGAAAAGTTGTTTAAAAATATTAAAGAATCAGATATACCTAACATCACTATAGAAATGACTAACAAGGATAAGGTTGGAGAACACATAATAACTTTAACTGCAAATTCTAATTACACATTTATTGATGGTAATGGAGGGGTAATTTCAAATATTTCGGTTACATTTACATCTATTGATGTTGTGCTAGCTATTAGTCAAAAGGTTGATGCAATAACATCAATTCCATTTGATTCAAATGAAAATTTAGAAGATATTACTTTCTTAGAGTTGTATTTTAATGGACTTAATGCAGGAAATATGAATAATTTTTCAATTGCATTTGAAGGCG
>JBOFPM010000003.1:0-101261 GCA_051659905.1 Metamycoplasmataceae bacterium
TGACAGCCAATGAAGATGGTTCACTTTTTTTCTCGGGAGAATTCATAATAGATCAAATTAGTGAAGAAGTATCCGAAAAAGAACTAGAAATTTATATTGACAAAATAGACACAGTAATTTCTTCTATATCAAAGGGTGATTCACTATTTCCTTCAAAAAATATTGCTATTTTGAAAAATTCAATGGGTCAAAGGAATTTTGTAAATAGTATTGCTTCAGTAATAGAGTTTTCTTTTGAAGATAAATATAAAATATTTGCTGCAAAAACCATTATTGATCAATATAAATACTTTCTAAAATCATTAATAAATTATAAAAATATGTTAGAACTTGATGTTGATCTTGATAAAGATATCAAAAAGAATTTGGACAATCAACAAAGAGAATTTTTGTTGCGTGAAAGAATGAAAGTGATTAGAAATAAACTTGGTGATGAGGATGAAGTTGAAGACAAGGTTGAAAATATTTTAAATTCTGAAGAAAGTAAAAAAGTTTATCCTGATGAAGTTATTTTTGCTATAAAAAAAGAAAAGTCTAGATTAAAAAATATGATGGCTTCTTCTCCTGAAGCAAATATAAGTCGTACTTATATAGATTTATTAACATCTCTTCCTTGAAAGAAAACCAATATTGAATCAATTGATATTAAGAAGGCAAAAAAAATTCTTGAAGAGCACCACTTTGGATTGAAAGATGTAAAAGAAAGAATTATTGAATTTCTTGCAGTTATAATAAATAATAAAACACAAAATCCTGTAAATAAAAAACCATATAAATTAACTTCAGGAAATAATGTTGAAATTAGTGAAGAAATTTTTAAAAAATTTAATGGATATAATAAACCAACAGAGCAAAATTCCGCTCCAATTATTACATTATTAGGTCCTCCGGGTACAGGTAAAACTTCTTTGGCTCAAGCTATTGCAGAATCATTAGATAGAAAATTTATTAAAATTTCTCTTGGTGGAATAAAGGATGAATCTGAAATTAGAGGGCACAGAAGAACATATGTTGGAGCAATGCCTGGGAAAATAATACAAGCAATTAAAAAATCAGGTGTTTCTAACCCTGTAATATTATTGGATGAAATTGATAAAATGTCATCAGATTATAAAGGAGATCCGTCTTCAGCAATGCTTGAAGTATTAGATCCAGAACAGAATGCAAATTTTCAAGATCATTACCTAGAAATAGAATATGATCTTTCAAAAGTTATGTTCATTGCTACTGCTAATTACTATGAAAATATTCCTCCAGCTCTTATTGATAGAGTGGAAATTATTGAGTTAAATTCATATACGATTCTTGAAAAGGTTAATATTGCTAGAAAATATTTAATTGACAAAGTTCTTAAGCAAAATGCAATAAAACCAGAGCAATTTAAAATAACAGATACTCAATTAGAACATATTGTTAAGCATTATACAATGGAGGCTGGTGTTAGAAACTTGCAGAGAGTTTTAGATAAAATTGCCAGAAAAATTGCATTGAAAATTGTTGAAGGCAAAATTAAAGAAACATTTGTTATTGAGGATAAAGTTATAACAAAATTTTTAGGTGTTATCAAATTTACTGATGAAGATATGGATAAGGAAGAGCAAATAGGTTCTGTAAATGGTTTAGCTTACACTGCTTATGGTGGTTCTACCTTACCGATCGAAGTGACCACATTCCCTGGCAAGGGAGAGTTAAAGTTAACTGGCCAACTTAAAGAAGTTATGCAGGAATCTGCTCAAATTGCCCTTGCTTATATTAGGTCTAATGCAAGTCAATTTGATATTAATTTTGACTTTGATGAAAACACAATTCACATTCATGTTCCAGAAGGTGCAGTTCCAAAGGATGGTCCTTCTGCTGGTATAACATTTGTTACTTCTATTATTTCTGCTCTTTCTCGTAAACCTGTTTCCCATTTGATTGGTATGACAGGAGAAATAACTTTGAGAGGTAAGGTTTTGGCAATAGGGGGACTAAAGGAAAAATCGCTAGCCGCATTAAGACAAGGAATCAAGCAAATATTTATTCCAAAGGATAACAAACGAAATTTAATTGAAATTCCTAAAGAAGTTACTTCAGAGATAAAATTCATACCTGTTTCAAATTATAAAGAAATTTATGATATTATTTTCAAACAGACTAAATCTCATCAAATGATAAATTTAAGTTCTAAAAAGAACAAAGAATCAAGCATTAGCAAAGGTATTATTTAGTTTTTAAGTGAGGAATGATGTTCTTAAAATATAGGGCACCAGAAATAATGCTTAATATTCCAGCAATCATCAAAGGTATATTTAAAAAAAACATTTCCATTCCTTCCCTATTTTTAATTGCAGGAGTTATAAAAAAAATAACAATAATTGATATAGACTGCGCTACTGTTTTTAATTTTCCATAAATAGAAGCCTCTATTTTCAGTTTTTTAATAGCAGCCAAATTTCTAGAACCATCTACTAGAATATCTCTTAAAATAAAAATCAAAACTATTCAAACAAACGTGTAATTAAATATTAATAAAAAAATCATTGCACTTGTTGTAATGATTTTGTCTGCAATTGGATCAAATAACTTTCCAAAAGAAGTAACTTGATTATTTTTTCTTGCCACCCATCCGTCGAGTCAATCGGTAACCATTGCTATAAAAAAAACAATTCCAGATAAATATAGTCACATAGTTTCTGGGTCATTATAGGTTAACACATCAAATTTATCTTTGCCTTGGATTAAAAAAACAGATAAAAAACATACAAAAGGTATGAGTAGAAAAATTCTTAATACTGTTAATTTGTTTGGAAGATTCATTAACTTTCCTTTACATTAATCTTGGAATCATCAATTTGAACTTCCTTAATATCACTAGACTTCTTAGAATAACTATCATCTTTATTGAATTTAGCTTTTACTTTTTCTAATATTTCTTCTTTGATTTCCTCGTATTTTTCATAACTTTTTAATTGCTCTTCAAGATTTAGAAAATAATTTAACTCTTTGGCACATTTTTTAGTTCAGTGATTTGATTTTTGGTCAATCAAACTTTTCAAATTATCTGCAAATTCAGGATCATAGTCTTCAGCTAAATATATCTTTTTAAAAAGATCAGATTTATATATATCCTTCAACATATTCTTTGAGATAGTATTAATTTCTTTCATTGTTAAAACACCAATTGAAGGAACAAAACTATCTATTTTTTCCTGATTTATTTCAACAATTGTATTAATTCTTAGTGATATTTCCTTCGATGTTTTTTCGGTAATATTTTTTAATTCAATTTTCTTATAAATAACAATTTTATTTTTCTTTTTATCACGATAATAACTAAAACCCAAAAAGAAAATCATAACACCAACTAACAAACCCATGACAAGTCACATTACTCAACCCATACATTCTCCTTTCGAATAGCATTTTAATATATTAGAATTATATAAGAAAATTAATTTTAATAATTAGTAATTATTTATTTCTTAGTTATTTATGAGATTCCTATAAATAAATAATTCTTACATATTAAGAGTCAAATATTATTGTAAATATTTATAAAAAAATATATAATAATTTAGCATTGGTTAATTGCTGCAGAAATGTAGAGGAAAGTCCGCGCTAGCACCATCTGAGATGATGGTAGTGTTCATGTTAGATCTAATAAATCTAAGCTTAGACGACAAGTGCCACAGAGACGAGCTTATTAAATTAAGGTGAAACGCGGTAAACTCCATGAGCTAGAAACCCAAATTTTGGTAGGGGAATTTGCAAGAGAGAAATGAATTAATTGCAAGAGGCATCATGCCTAGATAAATAATTAACAATCCTCAGGGAAAACAGAACGCGGCTTATAGATGCAACCATGCTTTAAAGCATGGTTTTTTTATTGTAAAAATAAAACATATCAATAAAGTCAAAATTATGGTGCTATAATTAAATTGTTAAACAAAAGTTTTATATATCTAAATTATATATAATGCCGAGTTGACAAAATAAGGAGACATTTTATGGAAGATAACAAAAACTGTAAAAATAATTGTGGTACTGATATTGAAAAAAGTTGTAATTTAAAATCTAAAAAACAAGATTCTTGTGCAAACTCATGTGACTCATGTAAAAAGAAAGCTTGCCAAGAGTAACACATTTTAGTAAACGTTTTAATTTAATTAAAATTCGGATATAAGTAAACAATTAACAAAATATACGAAAAAAACATCAATTAGGTGTTTTTTTCTGAAATTTTTTTCTCATTTTCGTAATGCAAAATAATTTGAAGAATAACTCTTTTAATTCTACTAGATGTGTATCTTTTTGAATTAACACTATTTACAAATGAATCATAATCAGGTTCATCAATATTTTTAAAAAATAAGTTTTCCATTCCTTCTGATACTAGATTTATTTTCGATATTTCATCTAATTTTTTTGTTTTAATTATTTCTTGAAACTTTCCATATTCATCTTGAATTCTTTTCGGAATATTTTTTATTATCATGGGTGAATATTTAGATATATCTTCTCCGTTGAAAATCATTTTTCTTAACCTTGTTGCTGAAGCTAAATTACCAATAGTTTCATCGGAGTGAAATCCTATTTCTCTTTTTATTGAAATCGCCTTTATTTTATAATTATTATTAACAATTGCTTTGACATATTCAATTCCAAGGATATCATTAGGCATTACAAATGATTTTGCAAACAGTGATTCAAGAGTCATTGAAACTGCCTTTGGAAAGGAATTCCCATTTTTTAAATTTAGTTTGAGATTAGAGTTATAGATTTCTAAATTATCTTTAATCATGTAAGCGATGTCGTAAAACAAATCAATATTATTAGTTTCAGAACCAAAAACAATTTTGGTAACCTTTTGATCATTTAGTAATTCTATCGCCTTTTGAGCAAAAATATGAGCAGCTTGTATGACGAATTCCTGTGGGATTTCAATAACCTTGCTTACACCATATTTAAGAGCAATTCTCTTTCTCTCTTCAAATGAGGCGATTGCTCTTTCTCCTCTTTGAACATAATCTCCAGACATAACAACAATAATTTCTTCATTAGGAAAATTATTTTTAATATAATTAAGTTGATAAATATGGCCATTATGAAATGGATTATACTCTGCTACAATACCTATTGACATATTATTAATTTTACTAATTTACTTATTTATATGATCATAAAAAAATAAAATTCATATTTATTTAAAAATGTTATAATAAATAAAATATTCAAATACCTAAAATTGAAGTTAAGAGGAGATTAATATGGCAATAGTTCCTAAGCGTAAGACATCCAAGCGTAGAAAACGTGCTCGTAGAACGCATGACTCATTGACAAATTTGAATTTAATTGCTTGTAAAAACTGTTCTCAAAAAATAGAACAACATAGAGCATGTATGTTTTGTGGATTTTATAAGGGAGAAAAGGTTCAGGGTTATAGAGCATTAAACGATAGATAATATTTCTAGCAAGTGTAAATGTAAATTATGCAAAAATAAGCAAGTGCTTATTTTTTTTATTTTTTAACATCCTTATTATTTAATTATTTAAAAAAAAATTAAAAATTTGTAAAAAGTATTTGAAAATATGTATAATATGGTAGATAGTGGGAAGGAGTGGTAAATGTTTTTAGGTACTTATTTTAGATGCATTGACTCTAAAAATAGAGCAATAATTCCTCCAAAAATGAGAGAAGAACTTGGTAATGTTTTTTATATCACCATTGGTGCTGATAAAAATCTTGAACTAAGATCAAAATCTCAATTTGAAGAATTTGCTCAAAGAATTCAATCAAATAACGCAATAGATCCTTTAATTAAGAAATATAATCGTTATATATTAGGTAATACTATTGAAGTAGAACTTGATAAAATTGGTAGATTCACAATTACTGAACAACATTTAATCCCAACCGCTATCAAAACAGATATTGTATTTGTTGGAGTTGGTTCACACATTGAAATGTGATCTAGTGAAAATTATGCAAAATCACAAAAAGATTTAGAGGATGAAGATTACTTAACAAGTCTTACAACAGAAATGTTCAAAAAGGGCATTAAATTATAATGGATCATATTCCTGTTTTATTAGATGAAGTCATTACGAGTTTAAATATTAAAAAAAATGGAATATATCTAGATTTGACACTCGGAAGAGCAGGACATTCAAAAGAAATTTTGAAAAGAATTCCAGACGGTTTACTAATTGCTTTTGACAAAGATATAAATGCTATTATAAAATCTAATAGTTATCTTTCCAAAGTAGGTGGTAATTTCAAGCTAGTGCATTCAGACTTTATTAAAATTGAGGATACATTAGAACAACTTGATATCAAAACTGTTGACGGTATTCTTGTTGACTTGGGAATTTCATCTCCACAAATCGATGATAAAAGTCGTGGATTCTCTTATTCGAAAGATGCGAGTCTTGACATGAGAATGGATCAAAGCCAAGAATTAAATGCACATATAATTATAAATAGTTATTCTGAGTCTGAATTAGTTGAAATTTTAAGAAACAACGCAGATGTAAAATTGCCAAAAGTGATTGCTAATGCCATTATTAAAAATAGACCAATAAATACTACAGTTGAATTAGTTGATGTTATACGTGATAGTTTACCTGCAAAAATTGTGAGATTAAAAAATCCAGCAAAAGCTGTGTTTCAAGCCATAAGGATTGCTGTAAATGATGAATTGGAATCACTTAAAATCCTTCTAGAGAAATTAGTGAAATTTATGAAAAAAGATTCGGTATTAGCAATAATAACGTTTCACTCTATCGAAGATAAAATAGTAAAAAATTTTTTTGGTAACCTAATAAAAAGTAAAATTGATCCAAAGCTTCCAATACAAGAAGATAAAGAGTGGGTAGTAAAAGTTTATTCTCCTAAAGAATCTGAAATAAAGTTAAATAATCGCTCGAGAAGTGCAAAACTTAGAGTATTGAAAAAAGTAAAATAATCAGGAAGGAAAATAATTAATAAGTATGGAAAAAGATATTCTAGTTTTAATGAAAATAGCGAGTAATGAATTATCAATAACAGCAATAGAAAAATCTAATTCAAGCAATTTGGAATTATTCTTTGACACAATTGTCCCAGAAGATTCTTCAAGTTCGATTGAATTTGTTAAAAAATCTATTAAGGAAATTGAGAATTTAATCTCCGCTAAGATTAAAGAAGTCTCTGTCATTTTTGATGCAACTTCTTTTGCTAGAGTAAAACAAAAACTTATTAGTGAAAACATTTCCAATTTTAAAAACGAAGAAATAAGTAAGGAGCATTTTGAAAGCGCTCTTGAAAAGGTTAATGAATATTATAGAAATGTCAATTCGAAAGAAGACGTGCCAATATTATTCCAACCATTTCAGTTTAATTTAACAGATGAAGATGATCAAGTGAAAAAATATACAATACTTCCCGTAGGAAAAAAAGCAAAAAAATTAGAAACTCTATTTTCTGTTACGACATTAGACAGGATTCACTATGAAAGTGCTTTAAATATATGTAAAAAATCTAACTTAACCATTACACAAATATATACTAGTTCAAACGTAAGTCCATATATATTGGAAAACGATGAACAAAGAAATATTTCGATAATAATGCAAATTGAAAAACATTATTCAAATCTAATTATTACCAATAATGGTGTTACTGTAGTTACAAAAAATTTAAAATATACTTTCGATGATTTGTGTAAAAAAATAGCAGAAGAGTTTAAAATTGCTAAGAAGATGGTCTATGAACTCATTTTAAATGAAGGAATCATTACAAAGGACAAAGAAAAGCTTAATAAGATTATTTTTTATAAAAAAAATATGCATATAAAAGCTTTTCAACTAACCTCTATACTTAAATCATTTATAAAAACTTTGATTGAAGAAGTTGATGAATTCATTAAAGAAAAACATAAATCTCTTAAAACTTATACACTTAATGTTATTGGAAGAATTGAAGGAATTGAAGAAATGGAAGAATATTGTAAAAGTATTCTAAGAAACAATAACATATGTGTAAACAATAGACCCATTAATTATTTATTACTAAAATATTATAATAGGCCAGCATTTGGATTGACTAAATTATTGGAAAATATAAATAAGACAATCAATGTCAGCTCTGTTGACTCAAATACTAAACCTAATATTACTTCTCAAAAAGGTTGAATGAAACCCCTTTACAAAAAAAATAATTCACTACAAAAATAATATTATATTTATAAAAGAAAGAAGGAACTTATGACAAATGTTAAAAATACAAACCCTATTGTTGATATAAAAGTAATAGGTGTTGGTGGTTGCGGAACGAATTCAGTTGCCAAAATGATCAGCAATGATTTTGATGGTGTAGAATTTATTTTTGCAAACACAGACAAACAAGCGTTAGATGTTATTCAATCGGATAGTGTTATTTATTTAGGTAGTGAAATTAATAATGGAATGGGAGCTGGTGCCAATCCAGAAATTGGAAGAAGTGCAGCAATTTCATCTGAAGAACAAATTAGAAATAAAATAATTGGAGCAAAATTATTAATAATCACAGCTGGTATGGGTGGAGGAACCGGAACTGGTGCTTCCCCGATAATAGCCAAGATAGCAAAAGAAATGGATATTTTAACAATAGCTATTGTTACAACTCCATTCTCTTTTGAAGGAAGAAAGCGTGATATTAATTCACAAAAAGGAATTGAAGAACTTAGAAAAAATGTCGATTCATTAATTATTGTTTCAAACAATAAATTGATGGAAAATTATTCAGACATTTCATTTGAAGATTCCTTCACTATGGCGGATAAAATTTTAAAAAATACAGTACAAATATTGACTGATATAATTCTTAAACCATCATATATTAATCTTGATTTTGCTGATGTTTGCTCAATAATTAAAGAAAAAGAAAATGCATACATCTGACAAGGAGTAGCTTCTGGAAAGAATAAGGCTGAAAAAGCTGTAATGAAAGCCATTAGCTCTAATATTTTAGAGAATTCAATTATTGATTCAACCGATGCCATTGTTAATATAACTGGCGGAAGCGATGTATCTTTAAAAGAAGCAAATTTTATTATGTCTAAAATTAAAGAACAAACAAATGAAAATATCAATATTATTTTCGGTATAAGAAAAGAAGAAAATATTAAGAATGAAATCAAAGTGTCAATTATTGCAACTTCAGGTAAAGCAAACTATAAATCTGTGGAGCCTAAAGTTGAAAAAACATTAAACATCTTTGGTAGAAGTTCAAAATCAAAAAAACAAAATGAAGAAGAATTCGATCAAGAATTTTCACTAAAGAGTACCAACATTAAAGACGAGACTTTTAAAATATCAGACGACGACGACGAAATACCATTTTTTCTAAAATAACTATTTATTTAATTGATGTTTCGAAAATTAAATAAGTTAGATTTCTGAAAAATATTGTTTTGTTAAAACTTATCAAAATAACTCAAGACCTGAGTTATTTTTTTTATTTTTTAATTAAATAAATAAACTATAATTTATAAAATTAAAAGGAATTTATATAGTGAAAGAAAATTGAGTTAAAAATTCTCTTGGTTACGAATCAGGAATTAATATATACCAAGATAAAACCATGTTTAATTATTCTGTGGATACTATTCTTTTAGGAAATTTTGCAACAATTAATAGTAAGACAAAAAATGTATTAGAAATTGGGGCGAACAATGGTGCATTGAGTATTTTTCTTTCTGAAAGAAGTAGAAAAATTAATATTGATGCAGTTGAAATTCAAGAAAAGGCAATTGATATTGCTAAAGTTAATATTGAGATTAATAGCAAGGAGCAACAAATAAATTTAATCAATGATGACTTTAACAATTATGCTAAAAAGCATGCGAAAAATCAAAGACCTAAATATGATTTAATTGTTTGTAACCCTCCTTTTTTTAAAATAGATGCAAAGCCAAAGAGGGGAGCAACAGAAGAAATACTCATTGCAACTCATGAATTTAAACTTAATTTGGATCAAATATTTGAAGGTAGTTCAAAAATAATTGAACAAAAGGGATATATTGCATTAGTACTACCACCAGAAAGATTGGTAGATGTTTTTATTGCTATGAGAAAATATAAATTTGAACCAAAAAGAGTTAAGATGATATTTCCAAGAGAGGAACAAAAACCCAATTTGGTACTTGTTGAAGCGCGCTTTCAAGCTGGATGAGGAACAATTTTTGAAAGTAATATTTACTTACATCCAAATGACAAAAGCATTCATAAATACACAGATGAAGTGTTTGAAATTTATAAACCAATTAAATTGAAGGAGGAGTAGTGAAAAATAAGAAAACATGTTATATAACAACGCCCATTTACTATCCTTCTGGTAATTTACATTTAGGACACCTATATTCAACAACAATTGCTTGATCATTAAGGAACTATAAATCTAAAATGGGATATGAAGTCTTGTTTGGAACAGGTTCAGATGAACACGGACAAAAAATAGAAAAAAAAGCTATAGATTTGAAATTATCTCCTCAAGAATATGTTGATAAACAGTTAGACATTTTTGTTTCATTTTGGGAGAAATCAAAGATTACCTATGACTTATTCAGTAGAACTACAAACATTAAACACAAGGATGCAGTTGAAAAAGTTTTTTACTTTTTGTTAGATAACAATCTTATTTATAAAGGAACTTATAAAGGTTTGTATTCAATCAATGATGAGGAATTCGTTTCAGAAAAAGATGCTATTAAAAAAGAAGATAAGTATTATCATCCAACAAGTAATCATTTATTGGAATTAATTGAGGAAGAATCGTATTTTTTCAAAATGCAAACTTTTTCAAAATGATTAGTTGAATATAATGAGAAGAATCCAGACTTTGTAATACCTTCTAAAATGTGGGATGAATTAAAAAAAAATTTCATAGACAAAAAATTAGATGATTTATCGATAACAAGAATCTCCTTTTCTTGAGGGATTAAAATAAATGATGATCCTAAACACATTATCTATGTTTGATTAGATGCTTTGTTTAGTTATCTAACAGCCCTAAATTGATCGCCAGATAATGAATCAGATAATTACCTAAAATATTGAAAAAATGGCGATGAAATAATTCAAATAGTAGGAAAAGAAATTAGTCGTTTTCATTGTATTTATTGACCAATTTTCTTAAAATCTCTCAATATCAAACAACCAACAAATATTTTGTCACATGGATGATTAATAACGCCCGAAGGCAAAATGTCAAAATCAAAGGGAAATGTTGTTGACCCAGTTGAATTAATAAAAAAATATGACATCGAAATAATTAAATACTTTTTAATTTCCCAAATAAACATTTTTAAAGATGGTGTTTTTGATGAAAAAATGCTCATAAAAACTTATAATGCTGACTTAGTAAATAATATTGGTAATCTTGTTTCACGAGTTTTTGCAATGATTAACAAACATTTTGATGAACCTGTCAAATATGGTCTTAAAAATGAAAAAATTGATGAAGAAATTTTAAGTAAAATTACTACTAGTTTTGAAGAATATAAGATTAATTTTAACAAATTCCAATTAGATAAGGCAATTGGGGCGGCGGTTAATCTTGCAAGAGAATTAAATAAGTACATTGACCTAACTGAGGCTTGATTATTGAAAGATGATTTGAAAAGATTTGAAAAAGTATTAAATACTCTATTAAATGGAATATACGCAGTCATATCAATGATTGAAGTAGTAATCCCTGATAATGCTAAAAAATTCATGAAATTATTAAACATAAAGCACTTTGGATTTGAGCACATTAATGACTTTAAAAAATTTGATGATGTCAAAGTTAATGAACATAATATTATTTTCAATAGATTAAAAATCTAAAGTATAATTAAAAATATATGAAATTTAATAAATCAATGATACTAAAAGGCATATTGTTTGCACTAACGTTGGGTGCTGTTGGTACTGGGGTTTGGTTTGTTACGAGTGCCTTAATTAATATTGTAAATACTAATAATTCAGACCAACTTAAGCCTGGTAATAAAGAAACTGTTACATTAGAAAAGTCGAAGGATGTTCCTATTAAATTAATTGAACATGAGAGTGATGGTTTTTTCTTTTTTGGAGTTGAAGGTCTTGAACTTTTAAATAAAAGAATAAAGTCAGATTTGCAATTCGGTCCAGAAGTTGAAACCATTAAATCAATACGAATTAATAATTTAAGTATTCTTAATGAAAATGTTAACGGTCAATACAATCCCTTTACTCATGAGATGGAAATTTCTATTTTACACTTTATACCAGAATTTAAGAATATTCCAATAGAGGAGAAAGTAGAGTTAGTTTTTCCAACAATTTTTCATGAATATGGACATCATTTTGCTACAACATACATAACAAGTATTGCTACAAATGATCCTAGAAATTCTAAAAAATTATTTGCAAAAAATAGTGGCAAAAGCATGCATAAAAATATTCCAAAAGTATTTTTAGATGAATTCGAAAAAGCATTACATTATGACGATAGCGAAGTAAGTAACTTGCTGAGTAATAATACTAATGATATTTCAAGCAAGAGGTCTGCAAAGTATTTATATGAACACTCAAATAGTAGCAATATTAAATATAATGATGGAAATGATTATCTTCAAATAGACGAATTTAATTTTTCAAATACAATCCCTTTTAGAAATAAAAACGTCCCATTTGACGTTAAATCTAATAGACACACTTATTTATTTTCTATAGATGAATTATTGACAAGAAAATTACAACAAATAACTTACATCGATAGAATAAATGGTAAATCAATTGCAAACAATTCTACAACGTTCACAGGTACAGAGTTTAAGAATGGTTTTTTATCTTCGACTATGGGAGCTGATATATCAAGAAACAAACAAATACAATGAATAGAAAATAGTGATAGTTATACAATTAAAGATAATTTATTATTAATTGATTACCCGTATGGTGGTAATTTCATTGATAACCAAGGAAGGTCAATAAAAATTGAGTCTACTTTGAATGCATTGTGAAATGCATATTATGATATTGGGGGTTATGATTATGGCATTTCACAAATATTTTTAAATAATTCATCTATTCAAAACAGTAGTACAACGAGAACCACCCTGCTTAGAAGTGACTTTAGAAATATAAAATTTACTGGATTCTTGGATAATTCAAAAAAATACAAAGGCTTATTGTTGAAGGAAAAAAATGGTTTATATAAAGAGCATTTATTTTCTAAAAATAATTATGAATATAAACTAATGGGAGCAAAAAGTGATGTTTTGTCTAAAACAAGAGATTTAAATAAAGAGCAAAATAAATTTGGATATAGCACTGACTATATTGATATTTCAAAAGTTGATTTTGATGAACCAATAAAAGTGTGGAATGATATAAATAATAATGATAAATTCGAGAATTTTGAGTCAGAATCAATAAAAGTTTCTCCGCACAGACCCACTTCCACATTTAGAGAAAGTTTTATTAGGCATTTTGATGACAATGTTGTACAAATAGATAGTGACATTTCTAAGGATGGAATTTTTTATGAAGTAGCAAATTTGAGTAATAACGCATTTTTGCAAATTTATCAATATGGAAGCTTGCCTAAATTAACCTCTCCCTTGATGTCTTCTAGAACCATTGACGCCACTGATAGTGATAGTATTCAAATCCCTGATGGTGTTATTATGTTTAATAATAGAAATAATAAGAAAAAGAGATAGATAATATATATCAACAAAGTAGTTGTTAATATCAACATTAATAATTAAGCTATTATTGTAAAAAATATTAATTATATTGTCTAAAAAAATGTAGTAACCATTTAATAACCCTTTGAAAGGAAATCCAAAAACACTAATAATATAGTTGATAATTATAATTGGTGAAAATATAATGGAATTAACTATACCGAAAATATTTACTCAACCATTTATTAATATTGATATAACAACTGAGGAAAAATAGGAAACTAAGATAATTAGTAGACTCCTAATTTTTATATTTTTTGTATCAATAACAAACAAGATTCCAAAGGTTATCAAAAATGTAAAAATAAATGATAGTGAAAAAACAATAAATGGATTAACAATAAACATGAACAGCATAATTATAGATAGAATTTTTATCCTACAAAATTTGTTATCAAAAAACTCTTTATTAATAAAGCATCCACATAGAAATAAAATGGCTCTAACACTTGATATAGGAAAATTTAGTAAATATAAATAGAAAAATATAATAATTATTCCGATTAAACTAGAATATCTGACTTTCATTCTAAACTTCTTAAAAATTCATAAAATAATAATCATCAATAAATTTATGTGAAATCCAGATATTGTAAATAAATGAAGGATTGATATAAATTTTATCTTTTCATAAAGTTCCTTGTTATTATCTGTTTTCATCCCAAGTAAAATTAAGGATATATAATTAACATAAAATTTAGGACCTTTTTGTAGATAATCTATAATTCTTGCTCGTATAGAAATTTTGTCATTAACTTTTGTGGCAATGCTTTTATTAGCAATATATTTAATCCCAATAGATTTTAAATAGTAACTATATTGATCCTTCTTTTGTGATAATGAATCAATATTAATTGAACTCACATTTATAAGATCATCAATATTAAATATACCCTTTGTCTTCAAAAGTATTTTTTGAGAATTTTTGCTAATGACATATTCAGAAGAAACAATTTGAACAATTTTGTAATTACCATTTAATTCGGTTATCGGCTTGACATTATTTGAAACAAAAAATATTATAAACATAATTGGGACAATTGTCAATACTGCAATAAATCATTTTCAAGAAATAAAAAGAATAGCAATACTAAAAATAACAATAAATACGATTCATCTAATTTCTCTTGTTTCATAATAAAGAAAAGAAAATATTGCAATCATAGCAAATAATAAGATGTTTAAGAAAGATCAATATGTTCTTTTAAATATGCTAGTGTTTTTTCGCCAATACCTGATAAATCGTCAATTTCTTGTCATGTAGGAATTCCCTTGTTTTCATTTTTGTATTTAATTATTATTTTTGCAATATTATCCTTAATACCAATTGCTTTAAGTTGATTTATGGTTTTAATTTCTGAATATTTTAATTTGGGAATTTCACCTATTTTGTAAGGGATGTTAATCTCAAAAGATTGATTCTGCTTAGAGTCTAAATCTAGCAAATTAATATCTGCTGAATGTTTAACCTTTGCCTTAAAAATTATTTCTCTCACTGTTTGCTCTTTTTCAAATTCATAATCACCAGGATTGTTTACGGCACCAGTAATTGTGGCGATGCATTTTCCTGATACAATATTAGACTCTTTTTTTTCTAAGAAAAATGTATTAAAGGCATAAATAATAATCAATGAGCTTGCAGCTAAAGTTAATGAAATAACCAAACTTTTCAAAATTTTTTTCACAATCCAATTAATCTCCCATATATCAATGTCTTTTTTTAATTTTAATATTAAACAAAAAAACAAATATGAGCAAATCTCCCAATATTTATAAGGATTTTTAACTTTTTTTAAATCATATTTTATAAATATTTTAATTATTATGTGACTAATTATTTAAATAAAATATCTTTCAATACTTATATTTAATATATAATGAAATAATAATATTAATGATAAAATATCAAATCATGAGGAGAAAATATGCCTGCCACTGGAATTACAATGAGATGTGATGAATGTAAGATGGAAAATTATATTACTAAAAGAAATAAAAAAAATCAAGTAGAAAAATTGGAAATTCAAAAACATTGTCATAAGTGCAATAAACACACAACACACAAGGAGAAAAAATAATTATGAACAGAAGTATTTTAGATGAGTTTTTTACTCAATTTGGTTTGGATGCAATAGTTTCTAATGCGTACCAGACAAGATTGTGATATTCAGAAATTATGGCATCCGAAGGTTGAATTGTTATGGAAAAAAACAAGGCAACACTTTTCGTAGATAGCAGATATTATGAATACGCAAAAAAACACTCTAAAAATGTTGAAGTTGTTTTGAATGAAAATGATTCTTTTGCCAACTTTCTTAAATCAAAAAATTTTGGCAAGATTGCTATTGAAAGTGATTACTTGCAAGTTACTAACTATAATAAATTAAAAGGTTTCTTACCTAATGCAGTAATTATGAATATAAAAGGTCAAGAATTAAGAATGAATAAAGATGCTCAAGAAGTTGCTAAAATTCAAAAAGCAGTTAATATTTCATTAGAAGCTTTTGAAAAACTACAACCATTTATTGTTGAGGGAGTTTCGGAAATCGAACTAGATAATAAATTAAATTATTTAATGAAGAGACTTGGTGCAGACAAGGAGTCGTTTGATTCAATAGTTGCTTTTGGTTCTAATTCGGCTATGCCACATCACCACCCAACTGAAAAAACTTTAAAAGATGGAGACATTGTTAAAATTGATTTTGGTAGCTATTATAAGGGTTATGCGTCAGATATTACAAGAACTATGATTTATAAGAAAAATGAATATTCTAATACTGATCAAAAATTAGTAGAAATTTTAAAAATTGTTGAAGAAGCTGCAAAAAGAGGTCGTGAAGCGGTTAGACCTGGAATTAGTTCAAAAGAAATTGATGATATTTGTAGAAAATATATCACAGAAATGGGGTATGGTAATAACTTTATTCATGGTACAGGTCATGGAGTGGGAATTGACATTCATGAATTACCTTCTGTATCTTCAAAGATGCCTATGATTTTAGAACCTGGAATGGTAATAACTGTTGAGCCAGGAATTTATATTGAAAATGTTGGAGGAGCAAGAATTGAAGATGTTGTTTTAGTTACTGAAGCTGGTCATTTAGTTCTCTCAAGAAAATAGGGAATTATGGTTAGTGTAAATGATTTTAAACCAGGAATTACTTTTCAAATGGATGGCAATTTATACATAGTTATTGAAGCATCCCACTCTAAACAAGGTAGGGGCCAAGCAAATGTTAAAGCAAAAGTTAAGGATTTGAGAAGTCAAGCAATCGTTGTTAAATCCTTTACTGGTGGAGACAAAGTAAAAAAGGCTCATATTGAAAGAGTTGCAATGAACTTTCTATATAATGATGGTACCAATTGTGTATTAATGGATAATGAAACATTTGAACAAATAGAAATAAGTGCTTCAAAATTAGAATGAGAATTAAATTTTTTAAATGAAGGTGCTGAAGTTAAGGTTAGAAAGTTTGAAAATGAAATTTTAGATTTAGAAATTCCTTTGAATGTTGATCTCGAGGTTATTGAAGCAGCCGATGCTGTAAAGGGAAATACAACAACAAATCCACAAAAAAAAGTTAAATTAATAACTGGTTTTGAAATGGAGGTTCCAATGTTTATTAAAGAGGGGGACATTGTAACTGTTGCAACTGAAACAGGAAAATATGTTGGAAAAGGTAAGAAATAGTGGAATACATAAATATTAGAAATAGTACTAACCAGACAACAAATGTTCATAAAAAAGTCTTTTCAGATGTTGTTAAGTTAATGACTTCAAAATTATCTGAGGTAAAGATTATTAGTGAACCAATAATTATTATTGTTAGAGGGGGCAAAAATATCAAGCTGTCATTCGATTTTACTATTTCTGAAAAATCAGACCTCTCTATAACAATAAATAATGTCAAGAAATTTTTGATGGAAACCATTATTGGTTTGTTTGATATAAAACCATATAATATTTTAATGAATTATAAGGGTAGGCACTAAAGTTTTAGTATATAATACTTTTTGTTAAAATAAAAACAAAACTATATTATGGTAGATATGGTGAAGCGGTTAACACTGCGGCTTGTGGTGCCGTCATGCGCGGGTTCGAATCCCGTTATCTACCCCATTTTTTTTTGCTTTTTTATAAAATCATAAAGAGCTTTTATAGCATATTATTTTTTTTCAAGTTTAAAATCCTATTTTTTAACATATATCTATGGAGGAATAAAATATGTTATATAAATTAGGAAAGATTGTATCAATAGCGAAAAATTATTTTTTGCTTGAATCAAACTATACAGGGTATATTGTCTATGCTCCTGAAATTGAAAGATTTGAATTAGACAAATTTCAAAAGGTCTTTATGTATCATCACAAAAATGATTACATAGATGTTTATTATGGATTTAAGGAATTCAAGGAAAGATTATTTTTTGAGGATCTATTATCAATTCAAGGCATTGGTCCCAAAACAGGAATTTCTATACTTAATGAGGGATGAAAAAATGCCTTGGATTTAATTGCTGCAGGAGATTGAGAAAAATTATCAAAAATGCCACATTTGGGTCAAAGGTCTGCTAGACAATTAATTTTTGATTTCCAATCCAAGTATAACTCTTTGCTTTCAAAGAAAGCAGTTAATAAAAATGAAGGGGACTTAGTTGATACCTTAAAAACATTAGGATTTAATAAAAATCAAATAATTCATGCAATAGCAAATATAGATTCTAATGAACCAATTGAAACTATGGTTGAAGAAGCCATAAAAGTGATATCAAATGAACATCATAAAAAAGTCACTCAGACCACATAATTTTGATAATTTTATTGGACAAAAAAAATTAGTGCAAACCTTAAAAGTAATTATCAAGTCTTCGCAAGAGCAAAAAAAATATCCCGACCATATGCTATTTTATGGACCTCCTGGATTAGGTAAAACAACACTAGCAGAATTAGTATCAATATATTCAAAAAGAAAAATAATATTTGTTCAGGGTTCATTGCTTTTGATGCGCTCAGATATTTTAGCAGTATTTGCAAATATTGATGAAGGAGATATAATTTTTATTGATGAGTTGCATAGTATTGGTAAAGGTTTGGAAGAATTAATGTATTCTGCACTTGAAGATAGTGTGATTGATATTTCTGTTGGTCCTGATGGAGATAAGAAAATTGTTAGAATGAAAATACAACCCTTTACATTAATTGGGGCAACTACAAATATTTCAAAAATAAGTCAACCTATTAGAGATCGTTTTGGATTGCTTTCAAAATTGGAAAAATACAATGAAGAAGAATTATCAAAAATAATAAATAATTCATCAATTATACTAAATTGTAAAATAAGCAATGAACAATCCCAGAAGATTGCAAGTTACTCTAACGGAACTCCAAGAATTGCCAACACATTGCTAAAAAGAGTTATTGATTTTGCATATTTCTATAATAATGCAATTATCACAGATTCAATTATTTTCAAGACGTTTAAATATCTTTCTTTATTTCAATATGGGCTAAATAGCCTCCATATTGAATATTTGAAAATATTGGAAGAAGTATTTGAAATGAAATCTGCCTCTATCGATTCTATTGCCAGTATTTTGAATGAATCAAAAGAAGTTATTGTAAATGATATAGAGTCCTTTCTTTTGTCTTTAAAATTAATTTCTAAAAATTCAAAGGGGAGAAAATTGACAAATGAGGGGTATAAATACCTCTTGACTTACAATGTTAATCCCTTTAAAATCAAATAAATTAATAACTTTTTAGTATAATTTAAATTATGTTTAGCAAGTTTAAGAAAATCTTTAAATTATCTAATTGAAAAAGATGAACTATTTCATCTATTTCTTTGATAACAATGGGTATAGGTATTACTATCGGTTCTATTTATTCTGTTTCTAATAATAATCCTACAAATGATTATAAACCTGGGGCAGAAGTGGTTCTAAAAATAACTGATATTGATGAAACTCCAGAGATAATAAAAAGACAGATTGAGCAAAGATTAAATTTAACTCTTCCTGAAGATTCTAATTATGAAGTTATCCTAAATTCAAATGATTTTTTAACAATTAAAGGAACTAATATTCAAACAGATGGTGAGATGGAAGCTTTTACTTCGTTCATCAAAAATAAACAAAAAATATCTGTTACAACACTCGAGCTAGATGCAAGCGGAAGGCCCAAAATACTTCCATTTCAATTCACTAATGCAACAATGTCGGGCGATAGTATAACATTAACTTTAGGTAATAAGGTTGCAGAGTCAGGTGAAATATTAATTTGAAGAAATCTTGATGAACTAATAAATTTGGCTACAACATCTTATAATGATGAGTGAACTGCAGTAAATCGTGATCCATATAAATTTCTTTTTGTAAATGGCGTTACTGAGGGTGTCGATAACGGACCTCAACCAATTTTGAAGACAGAAAGTTTTGGTGGGTTTGATGCACTTGATTATTTAATATCTAAAAATAATCCAACTTCAAATGAGATATTTGAAGAATCAATTGTTGTAGATTTTTCTTTTGCTCCAAAAATAACAACAAGACAAAAAGAAGAAATATTTTATAATCTTGATTTTTCTGTTTCTTCATATAATCTTGATTTACAAACATATAATTTTATACAACCATCATTAGGAAATAATGCTTATCAATTCTTAATAATTGCATCGGCAGTTGCCTTTTCTTTTATATCTGTATTTTTAATAGTTAACTATGGTCTATTGGGCGCACTATCTACAATTTGTGCTGCTTTTTTAGTTTTTCTTGGATTGTTAATGATTACTGTTTTTAGAGGTGAATATTCACCAGAAGCAATTGCTGCATTAATGGTTGCAGTTGGTATTGGTTTAGATTTCAATATTGCTTTTTTTGAGAGATTTAAGAAGGAATTAAAATCAGGAAATAGTTTACAGAAGTCTTTGAAAAAAGCTGACAAACTAACTTTAAGTTCTTCAATCACAAAATCTATTTCATTAATTATTACTTCAGTGATAGTGTATGTAATAGGTTCGTTATATTTAGGAACTTTTTCTTCTTTGATATTAATTATGTCAATCTTCCTTTCTGTAATAATGTTTATTTTAATTAGAGTTCTAGCTAATTTAATATTAGGAACAAAGACTTTTGATAATAAACATGCTCTCTTTGGAATTTATAAAAAAAATATTAAATCATCAAATTTAAGTTTAGAGAAAAATGAGACTGAAAATCTTATTGAAGTTGAAGAAGTTAAATCTCCTGAATCAAAAACCATTTCTATTTCAAAGAAAATTTCAGTTGTAGTATTAGGGTTATTTGCAACCGCTGGTATAGCACTTTTCACATCATTTAGTATTTTAGGATCTGGTTGAATGGCTGGAGTTAATGCCGGTGGAGATGTAACTCGACCAACCATACTGAAATCAAAAAATCAATTTAGTTTGGAAGAAGCAAATAATTTTAAACTAATCTTAGTAAATGAACTTGGTATTACAGCAGATGAAATCACTATGAAATCTGTTAATGAAGCTGGAGACAAATATTTAATTGAAGTATCAACAACAAAAACAATTGATGATCTTAAAATTATTGAATTAGGAAATCAAGGTTTGGAGTTAGTAAGTTTTTCAGTTCTGTTTGAATCTGTTAATGATGCGATTTTAAGTGTCTTCTACATTGCCTTAGCATCAATCATTGCAATGTCAATCTTTGTTCTAATGAGAAGTGATTGAACATATGGACTATCAATGTTTTTAGGCTTAACTATTGCAATAATTTTGTTTATGATTATATTCACATTCCAAATTATTACATTTAATACTCTATTCTTGATTACTTCGGCATCGGCTATTCTGATAGCTGTCTCAAATAATTTAACAGTATTATTTAGAATTAAGGAAAAGTTGAAAAATAGAAAATCTGAAGAGTTAGTAAAAAGTGAGTTGAAAGATATATCTAATATAGCTATTAAAGACTCATTTAAGAGATTATTAATCTCTAATGGATTAATGCTATCAATATTTATTATTTTTAGTGTTTTACCAGGCGCAATTCCTTTGGACTTCACAATTCCTTTATTGATTTTTATTATAATATCAGTAATTGTATCAATAACTATAGTTCCTTTCTTCTTCATTAGATTTAAAGCTTTTAAAAGCAAAAGAAAAAGAGATAAAATTCTTAACAACCATTGAGAAACACAAATAATACAGGAACAAATTTTCCCTACTATTAATGATATTAATTAAAATAAATATTTATTTGATAAAATTAATTTACATAAGGTAGTAATTTGTTTAAAATGAAAACCCCAAGTGGGTTTTTATTTTGAAAGGAAAACATGATTCAAAGACCAAAGGGAACAAAAGACATATTTGGAAATGATGAATTTATATATGCATCAATTTTTAAATCATTTGAAGAGATCGCTAAATCATATAACTTTCAAAGAATAACAACTCCTGTTTTTGAGTCACTTTCATTATTCAGAGATTCATCTGGTGAATTGAGTGATATTGTTACAAAGGAACTTTATATATTTAAGGACTTATCTAATCGAGAACTAGCATTAAGGCCAGAAGGTACGGCGCCAGTGGGGAGAGCAATTATTGAAAATAAACTCATAGATAACAAACTATTTAACAAACTATTTTATATTGGTCCAATGTTTAGATATGAAAAACCTCAAAAGGGCAGGTTGAGACAATTTTATCAAATTGGCGTAGAACTTATTGGTGATAATTTTATTTATTCAGTTATTGAAATTATTCAATTGGCAGACAATTTTTTAAAAAAATTAGGAATAAGTGACTGTATTTTGAAAATAAATAATATTGGAACAAAAGAAGAGAGGGTTTTATTTGAGCAAAAATTATCAAAATATTTTGAGAATAATAAACATGATCTTTCTGAGCTATCTATCTCAAGAATAAAAACAAACCCTCTTAGAATTTTGGATGACAAAATTGATTCAACAAAAGAAGTGGTTTTGAATGCTCCAAAAATAGATGAATTCCTTTCTAAAGAATCAAAAAAAGCTTTTGCTAATCTCTTATTTTTATTGAATGAATTCGGAATTTCTTATGAGATAGACCCAGTTCTAGTAAGGGGATTAGATTATTACACAAATTTTGTTTTTGAATTTGAATCAAAGTCAAAATCTTTAGGAACAAAGTCAACAATAATTGGCGGGGGTTGTTATGATAATTTAATAAAAAACTCACCACAAAATATTTCTGGAGTTGGTTTTGGTTTGGGTGTTGAAAGAATATTTGAAATATTAAAGGATATGAATATAATAAAGGTAAATCAAATAGATGCTTATTTTCTAATAAATAATCAAGAAGAATTTGAGATAGCATTCCCCTTAATTTGTAAATTGAGAGAAATGAATATAATTGTTGATTTTAATAAGAAATTTGTCAAGTCAAAAAAACTTTACTCAGAAGCACTTTGTTTTAATCCGAAGAGAATCATTTATTTTGAACAAAATGATAATAATTCTCTTAGCACAATCACAATCAAGAAGATGAGTAATAATGTTAAAATTAAAGTTAATATTAGTGAAGTAATTCAAACAATTTTAGAAGGAAATAAAGATGAAAATAGATAATATTGAAATATTAAAATTAAAGGAAAATGATTCAATAACTCTTCATGGTTGAGTTTCAAATATAAGAAAAATGGGTCAAATTTCTTTTGTGGATTTGAGAGATAGAACTGGAATTGTTCAACTTATTTTTCCTGATAAAATAGACTTTACAAAGGAATCTGTTCTTAAAGTTACAGGAATAATTAATAAAAGAAAATCTCCAAATTCGATTATTCCAACGGGTAATTATGAAATTAATGTTTCAAAATATGAAATACTAAGTAAATCTAATGAATTACCATTTGAAATAAGAGATGATTTAAATGCCAAGGAGGATACAAGACTTAAACATAGATATTTAGATCTAAGAAGACCAAAAATGTATTCAAATTTAATTCTTAGACATAATGTATTGAAGGCTGCAAGAAATTTTTTAGACAAGAATCATTTTATTGAGGTCGAAACACCCATTCTTTCAAAGTCAACGCCAGAAGGGGCAAGAGATTTTTTGGTACCAACGAGAATGGATGGCAAATTTTTTGCTCTTCCACAATCACCACAATTATACAAGCAACTATTGATGATTTCAGGTTTTGAGAGGTATTTTCAAGTAGCGAAAGCATTTAGGGATGAAGATATGAGAAAAGATCGTCAACCCGAATTTACACAATTAGATATTGAAATGTCCTTTATTGATGAAGAGCAACTATTTTCAGTTATGGAAAATTTGTGAGTTGAAATAATGAATGTTGTGGGTTATAGATTGAAAACCCCTTTTGAAAGAATGTCATTTAATGATGCAATGGATAATTATGGTTGTGACAAGCCTGACTTGAGATTTGACTTAAAACTATTAAATGTAACAAGCATATTTAAGAATACAAGAGCTGAAATATTTAAAAAAAACTCCATTAAAATGCTTAAGTTTGATCATGCAATATCTTCAAGTGAAATCAAAATATTTGAAGAAATCGCCTTACAAAATAATGCTAAAAAAATTATAACAGTAAAAATTACTGATTCAAAATTTGGAGAAAACTCTTTAAATTCAACAATAAAAGATGAATTAGAGAGTATTATTAAAACTTTTAAGGTTAATAATGCAACTTTAATTTTTATTGCAGATGAGATTAACAATGTAAATAAAGCCTTGGGAGCAATTAGAACAAAAGCAAATGAATTATTTTCATATGCAAATGATGATGAATATAAATTTGTATGAATTATTGACTGACCACTATTTGAAAAAGTAGATGGCAAAATATCTTCAATGCATCATCCGTTTACACACCCAACCATGGAAACTATTAAGTATTTAGATAAAGATCCATTAAAAGTAAATGCAAGAGCATATGACTTGGTTTTAAATGGTTATGAACTTTCTTCTGGTTCAATTAGGATAAATGACCCCATTCTTCAAACAAAGATTTTTAAAGTTCTAGATTTAAATAAAGAACAAATCAATTCACAATTTGGGTTTTTTCTTGAAGCATTTAATTATGGAACCCCGCCACATGGAGGGATTTCATTCGGGGTTGATCGTGTAATAATGATTTTATCAAAATCAAAATCAATAAGAGATGTTATTGCATTTCCTAAAAATTCAAATGGAATTGATGTTATGTCTGATTCACCATCATTCATTGATGAAGAGCAATTAAAAGAATTCAAAATAAAAAAAATCTAAGAAAACAATTATAAATTTCTTAAAAAATAATATAATTTTAATATATTTAAGTTTTTAATTATTTAATTTTTAAATAGAAAGTGATATTAAGATATGGAACAAAAATGTATATTTTATTTGAAAACAATACCATTTCTAATTGGAGCCCCGTTAGTTTCTATGGTAATTTCAACTTCAATAAATAATTCTCAAGAAGAAGTTTTAATTGAGCCAAACAATTCTTTTGAATCAAGTTTAATTGCAAATAAACAAAAATCACCAAAATTTGAAGGAACAGTTCTTGATAAAGCGGCAGTTGAAGCTTTGGGGTGAAATACAAAAAATCAAATTACATTGCTTGATTGAGAACAAGCTCCCAATGTTACTAGCATTGGTGATGAAAATTCAACATTTATCAATGCACCATTTGAAGGAAATAGAAATCTTGAATTATTTGAAGTTCCCGCAAGAATAACAATAATTGGTAACTTTGCTTTCCGAAGAACTCCTAATTTAAACACTATAAACTTTGAAGGTAATTCAAATTTGTTAACAATTTTCAGCAAAGCCTTTGATTCTTCAGCAATCACATCAATAACCATTCCTAGTTCTGTAACTTGAATGGCGAATGATGCTTTTGTGAGCACTAATTTGCTAGAACAGATTACATTTGACTATATATTATATATTTCAGGAGGTTCTATTGAACCTAATTTTGGTTTAACACAAATGCAATGAGATTCTATAGTTTGAAACAATATTCCTAAAACTGGCATGATAAATAAAATTATTGCAACCAATTTATTAAAGTCAAATTCTATAATTAATTGAAATGAGATTTCTTCATTTAGCGGAATTGATAGGGGAGCTTTTAGCGGAACTAATATTACTTCTATTCAAATTCACTACAAATCAGGATTTACCATCAGGGAAAATGCTTTTGCAAATACTCCATCGTTAACAAAGATAGAATTTAGTGATTTTTACAAGGATGATGTTATTAAATATGGTTTTACAGAAAATCAATTAAATTCAATAAAATACATAGTTACAAAAACTTCTAATGATAATTTACCTATTATCATTGGTTCTGCCATTGGAGGTATTTTGCTTATAGCTGCAGCATCGGGTCTTTTTTGAGTTTTAAAAAATAAAAGAAAAAAAGTTTTGGTTACTGGAAAAAATGATAATGAAAACCAAGAATATTATGATGAAAACCAAGAATATTATGATGAAAACCAAGAATATTATGATGAAAACCAAGAATATTATGACGAATACGAAGAATCTGTTGATGATTATCAGGACCCTAATCACTATAAATAAGTGATTATCAAGTAAATAATTGTATAATCTAGTATTTATAATGATTCTAAAATGTACAAATATCAACAAGCTAATGTGTTATAATAATCTTAAAACATAATTAAAATTATTATAAATAAAGATAATTTAAGGATAATTAATAATGAAGAAAACTCAAAAAAATTTACTATTAGGATCTTGTTTAATGATTGTTGGAATTGGATTTCCCATTTCTATAAATTATTATATAAATACAAACAATAGTGAAAATAATCAAATCAATTTAAACAATTTTGATTTGGAAAATGAAAAACTTGACTCAAATTCAAATACAAGATTTCAAGGAACTGTTCTTGATAAAAATGCTGTAATAGCATTGGGTTGGGATACAAGAACACAAATCACGCTAGCTGACTGAGGTCAAGCTCCTAATGTTACCTCGATTGGATTTACTTTTACTCCAACTATGGATAATTCACCATTTGCAAATAATACTTCTCTTAGATCAATTGAAATTCCTGATAGAATTACTAGAATTTCGGATTATTCATTTGCAAATGCTTCAGTTCTTGCTATAGTTAATATTCCTGATTCAGTAGTAACTATTGGTCTTAGTGTCTTTAATGGAACTGTAGCTTTGAATGGTCGAAATGTTTCAATGCCATCAACACTAAGAAATAATTCAACAAATAGACTTTATGGTTTTACTCAACAACAATGAGACACCATTAGTTGAAGGCCAGTACCCTTTTTAGGAACTACATTGAGTGCAAATGATGTATTTAATATTGGATGATCAAGAAAAGAAGTGATTACTTTAGAAGATTGAGAATTGTATGCACCAAATGTCACAGAAATTGGAGCAAGAAATTCAACAACACCAAATGCTCCATTTGCAAATAACACTTCTCTTAGAAGGATTGAAATTCCTTCTAGAGTTACGGCAATAAATCAATTTGCATTTACAAGGTCGTCCATCACATCAATAAATATTCCAGATTCAGTAACAACAATTGGTAATAATGCTTTTGCAACCACTTCTTCTTTGCAAGGTAGCAATATTTCTATGTATGATCCGCTAAGACAACATTCATCAACTCCACTCTATGGTTTTACTCAGGAGCAATGAGACACAATTAATTGAAGACCAGTTATATTTCAAGGTACAACTTTAACCAAAGATGATGTCATTGATATTGGATGATCATCTAAAACAGAAATAACATTAGCTGATTGAGAATTCTCTGCACCAAATGTTATTGGTATTGGTGATGAAAATTCAACAGTGGATAGTTCTCCATTTTCCGGAAACACAATTCTTCAATCAATTGAAATCCCTAGTAGAGTAACTATTATTGGTCGTAATGGATTCGGTTCTACGACTTCTCTAACAAAAATAACTTTTGAAAATAATTCATCATTGACAAAGATAAGTAATAATGCTTTCAATGGTTCTGGTATTGTTTCGATAAATATTCCTGATTCTGTAACATTAATTGAGGGTAATGCATTTTCAAATACTTTATCTTTACAAGGTAAGGATACTTATATATTGGCAACATTAAGAAATAATTCTACAACTCGACTTTATGGATTTACTGAAGAACAGTGAGAAACTATTATTTGAAAACCAATAATATTCACAGGAACAAGATTAACAAGAAATGACATCATAAATATTGGATGAAGACATAAAGAAATAATCACACTTGAAGATTGGAAAGCGGTTGCTCCAAATGTAACAAGAATTGGAGATGATGAATCAACACAAACTAATTCTCCATTTTCAGGAAATACCACTCTTAAATCCATAGATATTCCTAGTAGAATAATAATGATTGGTAATGATGCTTTTAGCTCTTCTTCTTTAAATACAATAACCTTTGAAGAAAATTCAGAATTATTTACAATTGGTAATAATGCTTTTGAAAATTCGGGAATAACATCAATAAATATTCCGATTTCAACAACAAAAATAGCAGAAAATGCCTTCAGTAATACAATATTCTTGGACAACATTCTTTTAGATTATAAATTATTCTTATTAGGAGGATCTTTGATTCCTAACTTTGGATTTACTGAACAACAATGAGATTCAATAATTTGAAGTAATATACCTAATAGTGGTATGATTAACAAAATAATTGCAAAAAATTTGTTAAAAACTAGTTCGGTACTTACTTGAAATTCTATTTCAACTTTTAGTGGAATTGAACCTGAAGCTTTTAGAGATACCAACATTTCATCTATTCAAATTCTTTCAGAGGATAAAAGTTTTGTTATTGGAGAGCGTGCTTTTATAAATACTAATTTTCTAAAAGAAATAGAGTTAAGTGAAATATATAAGGAGGATGAAGGAAAATATGGTTTTACAAATGAGCAAATTTTAAGTATAAAATATATCCCTTTATTACCATTACCAACTCCCGCACCTAATAATAATAATAATACATATATTATTTTAGGTTCAATTTCAGGGGGTGTTATTCTTTTGATAGGAGCAGGACTTTTGTTGTTTCTAAAAAATAAAAGAAGAAATGCTTTGACTACTTATGGATATGAGAATTCAGACAATATATACTTTGACGAAAACCAAGGATATATTGATGAAAACCAAGGATATTATGACGAAAACCAAGAATACTTTGACGAAAACCAAGAATACTTTGACGAAAACCAAGAATATTATGACGAAAACCAAGAATACTTTGACGAAAACCAAGGATATTATGATGAAAATGAGGAATTCTAATTGTGAAAACTAAATAAATGAATTAAATACATTGGAAGATATATTTCTTTTTGATAAAATTAAATACATCCAAGATAATAGTCAAAAATAACTAAATATGTTATAATTACAATGGATTATAGTTAATTAACACGTTCATAATTAAGGATGGATAAAATGAAAATGACAAAAAATAAAATTATTAAATCAAGTTTAGTTATTATTACAGGTCTTTCTATAGGGGCTTCAATTATTCTTGTTAACAATACGTCTAATAACCATAATGATTCTCAGTCTTTCATAGAAAATCCTTCATCAGAAAATTTGACCATTGCTAGCCAGAGCGAAAGAATATTTCAAGGAACAACTTTAGATAAAGCTGCCGTAGTATCTCTAGGTTGAGATTTGAAAACAAATATTACACTTCAAGATTGAGAGCAAGCCCCAAATGTTACTATTATAGGTCATGGGGGCGGAGCACCAGTTACTCATTCACCATTTTATTTAAATCAAACATTAAGGTCAATAGTTATTCCTAGACGAATAACTAGAATTGATGATGTTTCTTTTTCTAGAACAATATTAGAAAACATTACTTTTGAAAGTAGTTCTAATCTTGAAGTAATTGGGGTTAGTGCTTTTGCAAGTTCAAATATTTCAGCAATTCACATCCCATCATCAGTTAGATTAATTCAGAGAGGGGCCTTTCTAGGTTCTTTAAATTTAACAGATGTTGTTTTCCAGCTAAATTCAAATTTAGCAACAATTGAGGATAATGCATTCAAAGACACATCATTAGTAAATTTATATATCACAAATTCAGTAACTTCTATTGGAGTAGAGGCTTTCGCAGAAGTTCCAACACTAAATACGATATCACTTCCAGAATCACTAAGAGGTATTGATTTTAATGTTCCTAAATATGGTTTTACTAGAGCACAGTGAGATTCTATAGAATGAAGAGAATTATTATTTCAGGGTTCAATCTTAGATAGTAGTGCAATAATAAGTTTGGGTTGAAGTTTAAATCAGGAAATAACATTATTGGATTGAGTTAATGCTCCAAGTGTTGTTCAGATTGGAGATCAAAATACAACAAACTCTAATTCTCCTTTTTCAAGAAACACAATTCTTAAATCTATTGAAATTCCATTGAGAATAACAGGCATAGGAAGCAATGCATTTAACTCTGCTTCATCTTTATCTAAAGTAACATTTGAAAGAAATTCAAGACTATTCACAATAGGTAACAGTGCTTTTGAAGGTTCGGCAATAACAGCAATAGATATTCCAGATTCTGTGAAATCAATAGGAACAGATGCATTTAAAGATACATTATCTTTACAAGGAAGAAATATTTCAATGTCTTCAGAATTGAGGCAAAATTCATCAACTCCACTATATGGATTTACTCAGCAACAATGAGATTCAATTGATTGGAAACCTACAACTTTTTCGGGAACTACTTTAACGAGAAATGCTGTAATAAATTTAGATTGAATTAATAAGGATAGAATTACAATAAATGATTGAACTACTTGAGCCCCTAATGTTACTAGTATTGGTGATGCAAGTTCTACTGTAGATAATTCTCCATTTTCAAATAATAATAGACTTGTGTCAATTGAGATTCCATCTAAAGTAAAAACCATAGGTAACAATGCTTTTAATGGCGCATCATCTTTAACAACCATGACTTTTGATCAAAATTTATCTGATTTGCTTGAAATAGGTAACAATGCTTTCGAAGGTACTGCACTAACATCAATAAATATTCCAAATTCGGTTACATCAATTGGAACAAATGCATTTAGAAATATTTCACCTTTACAAGGAGAAAGTGTTTCAATTTTATCATCATTAAGAAAAAATTCAGCAAGCACACTATATGGATTTACAAATGAACAATGAAATTCTATCATTTGAAAGCCTATTAGATTTGATGGTACAACATTGACAAAAGATAATATGATAAATATTGGATGAAGAAATAAGGAAATAATTACACTTAATGATTGAACAACTTGAGCCCCAAATGTTACTCAAATAGGTAATCAAAATTCTACAATAGATAGCGCTCCATTTTCAGGATCTACTTTTATTAGAGTAGTTAATCTTCCTCCTAGAATAACAATGATTGGTAGCAATGCTTTTAATGGTTCAACAATTAGATCAATTGATTTTGGAAATTCTAGACCAACAGCAATAGGTAATAGTGCTTTTGAAGGTTCCTCATTAACATCAATAAATATTCCAATTTCTGTGACATCAATTGGAATAAATGCTTTTAGAAATACTTTATCTTTATTAGGGGAAGAAATATCAATGCTAATTACTTTGAGAGAAAATTCTACATCTCCACTTTATGGAATGACTCAAGACCAATGGGACAATGTTAATTGAAAACCATTACCATTTCAAGGAACAACATTAACTAAAAATGACGTTATAAATCTTGGTTGAAATAATAAGAATAGAATTACACTTGATGATTGATTGATTTGAGCTCCTAATGTTACACAAATTGGTAATCAAAATTCAACAACATCAACTGCACCATTTTCAGGTAATTCTAATCTTATATCAGTTCAAATACCACCTTCAGTTACAATGATTGGTAACAACGCTTTTGAAGGTTCGGGATTAACATCAATAACTATTCCAGATACAGTAACATCAATTGGTGTAGATGCTTTTAGAAACACTTCGTCACTGCATGGAAGTAATATCTCAATTTTATCATCACACAGAAATTCCTCGCGAGCTCCACTTTATGGATTTAATCAAGAACAATGAGATACTGTCAATTGAAGACCAACTGTATTCCAAGGAACAACTTTAACTAAAGAAGATATCATAAATATTGGATGAAGAAATAAAGAAGCCATCACATTGGAAGATTGAGCAACTTGAGCTCCTAGAGTTACAAGAATTGGTGATCAAAGTTCAACCATAGATAGTGCACCTTTTGCAAATAATATAGATCTTGTATCAATTGAAATACCGCCTACTATAGAAATGATTGGTAATTTTGCCTTCAATAATGCATCATCATTGAGAGCAATAAACTTTGAAGATAACTCTAAATTAAGAACAATAGGTAATAGTGTTTTCACTGGTTCTGGAATCAGGTTAATAGAAATTCCTAATTCAGTTATAGAAATGGGTGAGAATAGTTTTCAAAATGTTCAATTATTGGAATCAATTTCAATGTCTTATGATTTATATAGAATCGGCGGCATTTTATCAAGTCACAAATATGGTTTTACCCAACAACAATGAGATTCCATAACCCTAAGTGCTTTCCCTAGAGAGGGAATAATAGATGCTATTATTGCAAGAGAATTATTGAGAAATTTTTCAATAATCAGATGAGACGATATAAAAAGTTATAGTGGAATAGCATCAGAAGCTTTTAAAGACACAAATATTACTTATATTGAAATATTAGAATCAAATAAACCTTTTGATATTCAAAATAATGCATTTGTTGATACAAGATCGCTAAGTACAATAATTTTGCCTGAATCATATAAAACTCAAATTGATAGATTGGGCTTTTCTGACAATCAAAAAGATTTAATTCAATACATAATTTCAACAACTGAAGTTGATAATCAACAACTATTGATTATGTCAATATCTATTGCAGGTGGTGGAATAATTTTCCTTGTTGCAGTTGGTGTACTATTATCTTCAATAAATAGGCGAAAAAGAGCACAAGGTTTGGGAAGAAATGGGCAATCAGAAGTTCTAAACTTAGAAAGTGACAATAATGTATATTATATGATGAATCATGAAACAAATAATAATTATTATGATGAAAACCAAGAGTATTACGATGAAAACCAAGAATATTACGATGAAAACCAAGAATATTACGATGAAAACCAAGAATATTACGATGAAAACCAAGAATATTACGATGAAAATGGAAACTATTAAATACTACTAAATGTAATTACTTCTAATCTATTTATATATTCCATATGTTCAAAGTGATAATCAAATATGCTATAATTATAGAGATTATAAACTAATTAATATGTTTATCAAAGGTGTGTATGCAATGAAAAAAACTGAGAAAAATTTACTAAAATCAACTTTACTAATAATCACAAGTTTGTCAATTACTTTGCCTTTTGTAGTTGTTAATACACTCCCAAAAGAGCAAGACAATCAACAAAGCTTATTACAAGATGAAGAAAATTTATCATTTTCGCCTTCAAACACAACATTAAAAATAAATAGTAAGAATGTTTTTAATGGTAGCATTCTTGACGAAAATGCTGTAATAGCTTTGGGTTGAAATCAAAAAACCAACATCGAATTAAGCGATTGAAGAATCCAAGCTCCTAATGTTACTATTATTGATGCTTATGCTTTTAATAATGCTAATTATTCAACTCAATCAATTGTTATTCCTAATCAGGTAGTGGAAATTAGAGGTTTTGCTTTTGCTGCTGGGCCACTAAGATCTATTACTTTTGAAGGGAATTCTAGATTACAATTAATCGGTCATAATTCATTTTCTCATACGCAAATAGGATCAATTATTATTCCAGAATCAGTTAGAGAAATTCAGTCATCAGCTTTTTCAGATTCTCCCCTTAAAGAGATATTATTCTCTTCTAATAATAATTTAATTGAAATTGGAAATTCAGCTTTTTCAAACACAACGCTAACTGATGTAAATATTCCAACTTCTGTTTCAATTCTTGGTAATGGGGCATTTGCTGGAACAAGACACTTGGTAAGAATATCAATTCCTATTTCATTGAGAGGTAAAGATTTTGATGTTCCTAAATACGGATTTAACCAAACACAATGAATTACCATTAATTGAAGACAAACAACATTTACTGGAACAACTCTAGATTGGAATGCAATTATTTTTTTAGGTTGATTCGATAAACGAACTATTAATTTGTCACCAACACCTCCAGCTAATCTTAATAGTGATTGAAGATTTGCTCCAAATGTTAACACAATTGGTGATGAAGGAATAGATATATCTACTTCTCCGTTTGCATCGAGCCCTCATCTTAGACAAATTGAAATCCCATCAAGAATTGTTAAAATTGGTAATAACGTTTTCAATGGAGCCTCATCTTTAACAACTATAACCTTTGAAAATAATTCAAACTTAAAATCTATAGGGACCAGGGCATTTTCTAATTCGGGTATTACATCAATAAATATCCCTGATTCTGTAACAACAATTGCAAGAGATTCATTTGCAAATACTTCCTCATTGCAGGGTGCAAATATTTCAATGTCCGCTTCATTAAGGCAAGGTTCATCGACTGCACTTTATGGATTTACTCAAGATCAATGAAATACCATTAACTGAAGGCCAATCCATTTTTCAGGAACAATCTTGAAAAAGAGTGATTTATTTGATATTGGATGAAATAACAAGGAGATAATCACACTTGAAGATTGATTATTATCAGCGCCAAATGTAACAAGAATTGGGGACCAAAATTCAACAATTGATGAAGCGCCATTTATACAAAGCACATCTTTAAAATCTATTGAGATTCCTTCAAAAGTATTATTAATTGGGGACCAAGCATTTGCTGGTGCTAGAAATTTAACAACAATAACTTTTGAACCAGGTTCTAAATTACAAACCATAAGAAATAATGCTTTTAATTCTTCAGGCATTACATCAATAGATGTTCCTAATTCTGTAACAACAATTGGAACGAATGCATTTCAAAATACTTCAAATTTACTGGGTCAAAATGTATTTATTTCATCAACATTTAGGTTGAGTGACTCACCAGAGTATGGATTTAATCAAAATCAATGAAACAATATTAGTTGAAAACCCAATGCATTTAATGGAGAAACATTAACTAAAGATGAAGTTGTAAGAATCGGATGACACAATAAGGAGATAATCACTCTATCAGATTGAGAAACTTGAGCTCCTAATGTTACAAGAATTGGAAACTCTGCTTCAACTCCGACAGACGCTCCATTTTTTGGAAATACCTTCCTTAAATCTATTGAGATTCCAAGTAGAATAATTATGATTGGTAATAATGCATTCGCTTCTTCTGTATTATCATCAATAACCATTCCTGATTCTGTAGTAACAATTGGAACAAATGCATTTCAAAATACCTCTAGTTCTTTACAAGGTAGAAATATTTCTATTTTGGTAACTATGAGACAAAATTCAATATCTGAACTTTATGGATTTACTAGAGGACAATGAGATACCATTAATTGAAGGCCAATTCCATTCCTTGGGTCTATTTTAACAAAAAATGATGTTATAAATATTGGGTGACATAACAAAGAGACAATTACACTTGAAGATTGATCATTATCGGCTCCAAATGTGACAATAATTTCGGATGTTAATTCAACAATTGACAATGCTCCGTTTTCTGGAAATACAATTCTGAGATCAATTGCGATTCCCTCTAGAATAATATCAATTAATAATAATGCCTTTAGAGTTACTTCAAATTTAACAACTATAACTTTTGAACAAAATTCAAGATTAACAACAATTGGTAATAATGTATTTACTTCTTCAGGAATAACATCAATAAATATTCCTAATACAGTTATATCAATTGGAAATGATGCCTTTAGTAGCATTTCTACAAGTGGCATAAATATTTCAATGTTATCAACATTGAGACAAAATTCATTTGCACCTTTATATGGATTATCTCTTGCACAATGAGATACAATTGACTGAAGAGGAGTTGAATTTATTGGAACTTCATTAACTAGAAATGATGTCATAAATATTGGATGAAGGGATAAGGAGTTAATAACACTGGAAGATTGAGCATTGTGAGCTCCTAATGTTACAAGAATTAGTGATGAAGTTACAAGTAATGGAACATTTGCGGGGAGTATATCTCTTAAATCGATTGAAATTCCAGATAAAATAACAACTATTGGAAACAATACTTTTGTTAATTCAGGAATTACTTCAATAAATCTTCCAAATTCAGTAACTTCAATTGGACTAAATGCCTTCCAAAATACTATTGCTTTGGAGGGGAAGAATATTACAATGTTGGCATCGTTAAGGCAAAATTCTTTCATTCCTCTATATGGATTCACTGAAGAACAATGAGATACCATTAATTGAATGGGAATTCAATATACAGGAACAATATTAACTAAAAATGATGTTATAAACATTGGATGAAGCAATAAAGAAACTATTACACTTGATGATTGATCATTATGAGCTCCAAATGTTAATAGAATTGGTGATGATGTTTCAAGTAATGGGCCATTTGCAGGAAACAGGTCTCTTAAATCGATTGAAATTCCTAATCAGATAACAACAATTGGTAATAATGCCTTTGCTGGTTCAGGAATCACCTCAATAAATATTCCTAACTCAATAGTTTCGATTGGAATAAATGCTTTCTTAAATACTTTCTCTTTAGAAGGAAAAACTGTTACTATGTTATCAATATTGAGGCAAAATTCATTTACACCATTATATGGATTTACTGCACTACAATGAGATAGCATTAATTGAACAGGAATTAGACATACAGGAACAACATTAACTAAAAATGATGTTATAAACATTGGATGAAGCAATAAAGAAACAATTACTTTAATTGATTGAACGATTTGAGCTCCAAATGTTACACAAATTGGTGATGATGTTTCAAGTAATGGGCCATTTGCAGGAAATACTTTCCTTAAATCAATTGAAATTCCTACTCAAGTAACATCAATTGGTAACAATGCCTTTGAGGGCTCAAAAATTACATCTATAAATATTCCAAGTTCAATAATTTCTATTGGGACAAATGCCTTCCTAAACACTTTTTCATTAGAAGGTAAAAATATTACCATGCCTATAACATTAAATATGGAGTCAACACTTCCTCTTTATGGATTTTCTCAAACACAATGAAATGAAATTATTTGAACAATATTCTCCTCATTTGAAGGAACAGTTTTAACACGTCAAGTTATGATTGATTTGGGATGAAATACTAAGGAAACAATTTCTTTGGCAGATTGAAATCTTCAAGCGCCAAATGTTACTGAAATTGGTTCTAACAATGTAACAAGTGTTGATCAAGGGGCTTTCGCTAATATAACTTCTTTAACTTCGATAGAAATACCTTCTAGAATAAGAAGAATAAATAGTTTTTCTTTTTTAAACACCACTGCTCTAACATCAATTACTTTTGATGATGAAAAAAATTCAAAACTTGAAATAATAGCCAACAGTGCTTTTGAAAATTCAGCTATTAGATCAATTTCAATTCCAAATTCAGTTAGATCAATTGGTACAGATTGCTTCAAGGGGACAAATTCATTGCTTGAAATCAATATTCCACATTCATTAATGCCAAAAGAAAGCGATGTACCTCGCTTTGGTTTAAATCCAGCTCAATGGTCTTCAATTAATTGAATTAACATACCGCCAATTGATAATTCATTAAATTATATTATTTTTGGAACTTTATCAGGAGTATTTGCCATTCTAGCAGTTTCAAGCATTGTAATTATTTCATTAATTAGAAGAAATAAAAAAAGACAGGAAAGGGAACAATTCCAAATAGAAGATGAGGAAGAATACTACATCGATTACATTGCTGAATACAATGAAAAATTTTATGAATAATCTTTGTTTCTAGGAGTAATATTAATAAAATGTTTATTCAAATACTAAACTAGTATTTTACTAATAGATAAGAGCGTTTACCTTTTTTAATAAACAAATACTTATTATTAAAATTTTTAGGCAAAATTTCAATATTCTCATTAGTAACTACTTCACCATCAATAAAAATAGTATTTGAAGAAATGAATTCCCTCGCTTCTCTTTTTGAAGTTGAAATTTTAGAATTGATTAATAATTCTAAAATAGTTATTTTCTGTTTGTTATTATCATAATAAGGAATATCATTTTTAATGCTTTCAATATCATTAAGAGTTAGTGATTTTATTGGCTTGTTTGATTCAAAAAGTATTGATGTTATCTCAATCGCCTTATTAGCTTCTTTTTCTCCATGAATGTCCTTTGTAACCTCAAATGCTAAAAGTTTTTGTGCTCTTTTTAAACTTCTATTTTCATTATGTAAAACCATTTCCTTTTGGATAATTTCTACACTTAAAAATGTATATCATTTCAGTAGTTTTTCAACGTCTTCATCATTAATATTGACTAAATATTGATACATTGAAAATGCAGATGTTCTTTCCTTACTTATTCAAATTGGATTGCCAACAGATTTCCCAAATTTATTTCCATTTGAATCAGTCAATAAGTTAAGAGTAATTCCTAATGCATCGTTTTCGCCAAATGTTTTTCTAATCAATTCAAGACCAGTTGTAATATTTCCTCATTGATCGCTCCCACCAGCTTGAATTTTAATATTATATTTTTCATACAAAACTTTGAAATCATTTCCTTGAATCAGTTGATATGAGAATTCAGTAAAGGATAGCCCTGTTTCAATTCTTGAGCTAACAGAATCTTTTGCCATCATGTAATTAACAGTTATATTTTTTCCAACATCTCTTAAAAAATTTAGAAATGAGACATCTTTATAAAAATCAAAATTATCAATAACATTTAAGTTGAATAATTCTAGTTGTTTTTTTATTTCTGTTTTATTTTTATTTACTGTTTCATCAGATAATAAGACACGTTCAGAATCTTTAAATGAAGGATCACCAATCATTCCTGTTGCTCCACCAATAACGGCAAAAGCCTTTAATCCAGCATTTTGAAAGCGCTTCAGAATAGTTATTGGAATGTAGTTTCCTAAATGCAGTGACTCTGCTGTTGGGTCAAAACCAATGTATATTCCATCTCCACTTTTAATATTTTTTATTTTTTCTTCACTAGTGATATTATTTATAATATTTCTTGATTTCAAATCATTAATTAATTTTGTTATTTCTGTCATAAATCCTCTTTAAAAGTCAAATTCTTCATCAATGCTTTGATCTTGAATCATTATTATACCTTCCTTGTTTATTCCAATTGATTTCCATGAACAAATCATTCCTTGAGATAAAATTCCCATTATTTTTGATTCTCTAATAATCATCCCATTTCCTAAAACAGCTTTATTTATGGCAAATAAATGTTTGTTTCCAGGAACTAGATTAGGGACATTTGTTATTATTGTTATGTTTTTTTCATCTCTAGTTTCTACAGATAAAATTTTTAAATTATTGTTTTGTGGATGATTTTTGATTTCGTTAATAATCCCTATTCTAAAAAAAGAATTGTTTTTAGCAGACTTCATTTCTTCAGAAAACTTACTAACTATTTTAGAAAAATTTTCATTTGAAAAATTATGATAGCCTAATTTTATATCTTTATAATATTTTTTATAATTAAAAATATTTATACCTACCAAATCATCGCCTTCATATATAAAAACGAAATCCTCTTTGGTTTTGAAGTTTATTTCGCCTGAAGATGCACTAAAAATAATAATTAAATTGCTTTTATTATCAAATATTTTATTTTCTGTTAATAATGAAATAGACATAATTTGAAATTATAATGGAAAATTTTAATAAAAATAACATTTAAAACATGTATGTTGTTAAATAATTAAAAAATTTTAATGATTATTCCTTATGAATACTGATGAAATCAATATTCATTCCATCATATTTGAAAACTTTTAATAAAATGAAATATTTATACTTTATAATAAATTAATATTGTAAATAATAATCTGAGGTAAAAAATGCTTAAAAATGAATTTCAAAAAATAAAAGTTTCTAATAGTTATGCTATTGGCGGAATGATTGGAGCAGGAAAATCAACACTTTCAAGAGCACTAGCGAAAGAACTCGATGCCGATGTTGTATATGAACTTAATGAAGATGATAAATTACAGAATTTATTGCTAGAAAAACTGTATGAAGGAGATAAAACTTCTGCAATTGCCTTCCAGGTTTATTTTTTTTGCTCAAGATTTGATAATTATAAAGATGGCATTGCTAATAATAATTTGACTGTTTTTGATAGAACTATTTTTGAAGATAGATTATTTGCTCATCAAAACATGACATCAGATCCAATAATGTTTGGTTTTTATGATAGTATGTGGCATGATAAAGTTAAGGAATTAATTTATTCAGTTGGAGTTCCTAAGCTTTATATTATTTTAGACTTAAAATGAGAAGAATTCAAGGATAGAATCTTTAGACGTGGTAGAAAGTCTGAAGTTGAAAATTTCTCGAAAAATGAAGCATATTTTAAATCAATTCATAGTGTATATTTAAAATATCTTCGTGATGTTTGTCAGGTTTATGGAATTAATCATATTGTAGTTGATGCATCATTGACAACTGAACAACAAATTCACCTAATAAAAAATAAAATTAAAAAAGATAATTTAGAAAAACTACCAATTAAATAATTATGGAAATACTAAAAAATAAGGTTGGCTTTTATAAATTTAAACCAGCAGTTAAGAAATCAAAGGGCACCATTGTTTTTATTCATGGTTTTGCAACTAATAGTGACTACCATGATGAAGCTGGAAAAAGCTTTTTAAATTATGACTATTATGCTATTGAACTTCCTGGACATGGCCACACAAAGATTGATGATGATAAAAATTTAGATCTAAATTTGTTTGTCGATTTTGCTATTAATATGATTAATGAACTTAAATTGAATAATTTTGTTTTAATAGGACATTCAATGGGTGGATCTCTAGCAATTAGAATTTCAAATAAAATCGGTGACAAAATTTCAAAACTTATTTTAGTTACTCCTATGAATTCTGCTTTTACACTAAGCACAATTAAACTTTTTTTCCTATTTACACCTAAAAGTTTTAATAAAACACTTGCATTAAATAATGTATTGTATAAGGATTTAACTAAAACATTGAATTTTAATGTTGAAAATTACATAAGCAATGAACATAAATATCAAGTTGAACATCTTGATTTTTTTAGAAGGTTAAAAAATAAATTATATAGTGTCAAAAATATTAGTGATTGTATGAAGTCTGAAAAACTTCTCTCATTACCAACACTTCTTATAGTGGGTGAATATGACAAAACAATTCCTTATAAATCAGCCATTAGAGCTATCAAAAAGGTAAATAGACCATATATTCAAGTTTCAATTTTCAGAGAGTCAGCACACATTCCCTTCAAAGAAGAGCAAGAAAAATATGTTAAGGAAATTCTGGATTTTATTGAATAAAAAAATGCTCACTAGCATTTTATTAAGGAATAAATTCTGTTATTAGAATATTTTAATTTTTTATTTATTGTTTCTAATCAATAAAGGTTATTTTTGTTACGAGATTCGAAGATTTATCTTCATATTTTTCTCATTTTGATGAAGTACCATCTTTTGTCTTAACTTCACCCTTATCACTAAATAGCACTTTAAATGACGTAACAAGTGAAGATATTGCTGGAATAACTAGTGGTAATAGGGCGCCTAAAAATATGAGCGGACTTCCACCATAAGTTTGAGCAGCTTTTTCATCACTTATTTTTGTAAAACCATTTTTGTTCATTTTAACCTCCTTTCTTATATATATTCCAAATTTTTAAATTTGATAACCTAAAAACACTAATTTAGTTAAAAAAATACATTAATTATGTATTTAAATAAGGATTTGAGCATGAAATTTCAATAAATTCACTAAATAATTTCACAACTCTTTATAATTTAATTATGTATTTTATTTATGGAGAAGAATTATTTTTAATTAACAAGCAAATTAAAAAAATATTAAAAGAAAACATGGGTATCAAACCAATATTTTTTGATACAGAATCATCAGTTTATGATGTTGTTAATGAAATCAATACTTTTTCAATATTTGAAGACAAGAAAATTATTGTTTTGAAGGACTTTAATTTGCTTGCTAAATCTAATACTGCTTATGATCAGGAAATTATTAATTCAATAAAAAATAAAAATTCGAATTGTGTTTTGATTTTTTCATATTCTGAAGCAAAACCAAAAACTCCATCAGTTTTGTTTAAATTTTTGTTAGATAATGCAAAGGTAATTGAAATCAAAAAATATACAAATGCTGAATTGAGTGGAATCATTCAAGATATAGTTAAATCAAAGGGAGGGATTATTTCAAATATTAATGCTATCTTGCTATCCGTAAAGTTACCAAATGATTTGAACTTAATTATCAAAGAAATAGATAAACTATTATTGGAAAATAAAGAGATTACTAAGGAAATGATTAAAACATCAATTGCAAAGTACAACTCAAACAATATTTTTGAATTTATAAATTGCTTCCAAGAATCTGATGCTTCTGGATTGTTTCGTGCTTATAAAGAAAGAATTGATAACGGAGATACAATTATTAATTTAATATCTCAACTTGCAAATGCATTAATTCTCTGCAGCAATATATATTCTTATAAGTCAATAAATATGAGAATAGAAGAAATAGCGGAGGAAATGAATATTCATATTTTTAGAGTTAAAAAGGGTAATGAATTTTTAAATACAATGGGAATAAAGAGAATAAAGAATATTATTCAAATGCTAACAAATTTAGACACAGATATTAAAAAGGGTAGAGTTGGCGAAGTTATAGGATTTGAAAAACTTCTTTTAGAAATAATACGTTAATTTTGTATAATTCTTAAAATGTTAAATAATAAAAAAAATAAGCTAATATTTTATGAAGTCAATCCATTATTTTTCTATGATTCAAATAATGATGGATTTGGAGATTTTGAAGGTATTTCAAGAAAAATTGAATATTTCACTTTCATTGGAATTGACTGTGTAATTATTCCTGACATTTTTAATAACTATAATGATCTCATGTTTGGAAAATTTGTAAACTTAAAGAACAAATACGGAACTATGAATGATTTAAAAAAAATGATTGCAAATTTTGAGACTAAAAAAATTGATTTTGCAGTTGAAATAAATATCAAAAAAATCAATAAATCATTGCTTTTTTCTAAAGATGGTGTAATAAATAGTGGTGAAATTGGTGAATTAAAAAAAGCTTTTTTTTTAGATAAACACCAATCAGAAATACAATCAGAGAATTGAAATTCTAAAAAAACAATGGAATCATTCAATAAAATAATTAAATTTTGAATTTCACTAAATGTAACAAATTTTGTTTTTGTAAATTTTGAAGGATTGTTCAACAACAACGAAACTTTTGGGTCCACTTTGAGAGATCAAATGATCGAGTTGTATAAAATCACAAAGGAAATTAATTCTCAATCAACTATAATTCTTAAATCTGGTTTTTTGTCACAAGAAAACATTACTAACTGTTTGAGAGGTGATAAAAAATCTGCTGACTATTTTATAGATACATCTTATTCATTGGTTGGAACAAACAATAAAACAAAAAATGATAAATTTGAAACCTTTAAACCAAGGAAATTATTTAAGATACTTAAAGAAACTTCAAGAAACAATAATTTAAATACAAATCTTATTATGTCTTTGGGATCATCTCTTTCTGGGAGACTTAATTCAAGATGAGGTGATGAAAAATCCTTTAATTCTGTAGCTTCAAAAGCTTTTATAACTCTTTCAGTAATTGGACCCTCATCTTCATTAATATATTATGGTGATGAGTTGGGAATGTTAAAAACAGATATTAAAAATATTCATGATTTTAATGATGTTTATGCAGTTGAGAGAAAAAGATTAATGCAATCACAAGGTCAAAAAGAAGAAGATTTCTTGAAAGCGCAGCAATATCTTTCTCCAATAAACACCCAATCATTATTTCAATGAGATTCCTCAATAAATGGTGGTTTTTCAAAAGGAGAAGTAACAATTCGAAAAATTTCAAAAACATATAAGGAAATTAATGTTGCCAATCAGTACAATAATCCAAATTCCTCCTTATATTATTTAAAAAAACTTATAGAATTTACAAAAAACCCAATCTATAGAAATTTTTTTAATGAGGAAGCAACTATAGCAAACGTTCGATTAATTTCAAATGGGGTCATAAAATACACTTATACTCTTAATGAAGAAAAGTTATTTATTTATATAAATATTTCAAAAAATTGAAAGAAGGTTAATATTAGTGAAAAATTAATTATTATTCTTTCCAATTACTCTAGAAAAACTTATACTAAAAAAATAAAAATGTTGGCCCCATTTGAAACTTTGATTTTGTTTCCTAAGCAAGCATATAATCAATAATAATTGCAATTAACTAAAATTTGATATAATTATTTTACAATACATCAAGACAGTAACTGTGAAAACTTAATTTGTTACCTAATGTATAGCCTTTTAAAGGACAAGTATTGTAAAAAAGAATATTATGAAAGGAGCATTAATGGGTGTTTTAAGAGAAAGCAAAAAAGATGTAGTTAAAGAAATTTCTGAAAAAATTGCAAACTCTCAATCAGTTATTGTTGCAAATTACGAAGGTATAACAGTTAAGCAATTTCAAGAATTAAGAAGACTTGCAAAGGCTGAAGATGTTCACCTAAAGGTTTACAAAAATAGACTTGTTATCAAGGCAATTGAAAATGGTGAATTTAAAGATTTAAAATCTGAACTTGTCGGAGCAAATTTATATGCTTTTGCAAATGGTGATTCAATTTCAGCTGCTAAAGTTCTTGCAAATTTTGCAAAGAAAAACAAGCAAATTGAACTAAAAGCTGGGATTTTTGAAAAGCAAGTTATTGGTTACGATAAAGTTATGGAAATTGCAACACTTCCTTCATACGAAGAAGCATTGACAATTCTTGCAGGATCATTACAAGGCGCAATTAGACAAGTTGCAGTTGGATTGAAAATGTTAGTTGATGAAAATCATATTAAACAATAAAAAAATAAAATAAGAAAAATTAGGAGATAAAAAATGGCAAAATTAACAAAAGAAAGCTTTATTGAAAGCTTAAACTCAATGACTATTAAGGAAGTAATGGAATTAGTTGAGGCAATGAAAGAAACATATGGAATAGACCCTTCAGCAGTTGCTGTTGCAGCAGGTCCAGTGGAAGCTGCAGAAGTTAAGACAGAATTTAAAATTATGTTACTTTCAGATGGTGGAAATAAAGTTCAGTGTATTAAAATAGTTAAAGATCTTACAGGTCTAGGACTAATGGAAGCGAAGAAACTTGTGGAATCTGTTCCGATTGCAATTAAGGAAAATGTGAAAACAGATGAGGCAAATGAAATTAAAGCTAAGCTAGAAGCTGTTGGAGCAAAAGTTTCATTAGACTAATTTATTAGAATATATAAAACTTCATTTAAATAAATAATAAATCCTCTATTAATGAGGATTTTATTTTCATATTTTAAAATTGTTTTTTTTTGAAAAATAAGATTGTCTAGCTACTCATTTTTATATGGTTTTAATTTTTTTCTAATCAAGAAGTTAAAGATAAACGGAATAAATAGTGAGGATATGGCAAACAAAGATACTCACCTCATTTTTAATCTTTTTTGAATTGAAAAAGATTTAATAACAAATAAAATTGTTGAAATAAAAGAAACGATTGAAAAACAAATTAAGACTAATTCAATTATTTTAGAACCATCTTCTTTATCAATAACTCCTGGAGTAAATAATAAAATAGACAAAAGTATTGTTAGTATTCAGTTTAGCAAGTTATAAGAACCAGATAGTCGATTGTATAACAAAAATTTCTTTACTGAAGTTTTCTTTTTACTCATTTTTATAATTATATATTAATTTTTAAGATAATAATATTATTAAAGTTTATATAATATTAATGTGGAGAATTGTGTGAGTCCGGCTGAAACAATTAGTCTCGAAAACTAACGATGAATAAAATCATCCGAGGGTTCAAATCCCTCATTCTCCTCCATATGTTAACACACCAATAAATGTAGATTTTATAATGTAGATTTTTATCATTATTCAAAATATTTATACCAATAATAAAGAACTTAACTTTATTTCATATTCATATTATATAATTAAAGTAAGTAATTATTTTTTATCTGAATTTATATAGATTTTAAATAGTTGGTTAATATGAAAGTACAAATTATATGGAAGAAATAAGAGTTCAAAAATTAATATCTCAATCTGGAATAGCTTCTAGAAGAGAAGCTGAGGAATTGATAAAAAGTAAAAAAGTTTTGATTAATGGTGACGTAGCAATTCTTGGACAACGTGCAAAATCTACTGATGAAATAACAGTAAATGGTAAAATTATTCCTAAAATTCAAGAACATAAATATTACATTATCAATAAACCAAAAAAAACTATTTGTACCCTAAAGGATAATTTCAATAGAACCATAATTACTGATTTAATTGATGAAAAAGATTATATTTATCCAATAGGCAGACTTGATTACAACACAACAGGAGTTTTACTTCTTACTAATGATGGAGAGTTGGCAAATAAACTAACTCATCCAAGCAATGAGATAATTAGACGTTATCGGGCAAGGTTGGATGCAAAACTAGAAAAAAATGAATTAAATTATTTGAATGGAGATAATATTTTTGTAAATGGCAAAATTTCTAAGCAAACAGTTGAATTGATTGAAAGTAAAACATATTTAGTTACACTGAGGGAAGGTTCTTACCATCACGTTAAAAAAATATTTGAATTAGTTGAAAGAGAAGTTGTGGATTTGAAGAGAATCGAATTTGCAGGATTAACTAATGAAAAATTGATGGTTGGCGAATATCGCAAGCTAAAACCCTTCGAAGTTAGATCACTTAAAAAATTAGTTGGAATGAGGTAATAAATATGAAATTAAAATATGTTCCAGGCATGAGACCAACACCAATGTTGATGTATCAAAATACACCAAATTTTGATTCGTTCAATGAAGATGAGAATAGATATAAAAAGGGAAATTATACTCCTAAGGAAAATCATATGTGAAATATGGGTTCATATTTGATTTACAATGAAAATCTTGAAATTATTTCTTACAGAATTGCTAATCCTTACAATTTTCTTTGGTTGCTCAGAGTTATTAATAAAGAAATAACAGTTGAATTTGATGATATCTTCATTAAAGAAAATGAGAAATTTTTAATAGAAACTTCAGAAGAATTGATATCTATGTAATATTAAAAGGAATAAAAGTTATAATTAAATTATGAAATTTATTGACCAGTCCACATTAGAGGTGATCGCAGGAAGAGGAGGCAATGGTATTGTCTCTTTTCGGCGTGAAGCTAGGGTAGCATTTGGTGGTCCAGATGGCGGAGATGGCGGAGATGGCGGTTCTGTTTATTTTCAAGGAAGTAGCGGAATGAACACATTGTTGCCTTTACATATTATGAAGCATGTTAGAGGAGAAGATGGTGAATCGGGTGGTCCTAAAAATATGTATGGGGCAAGAGGAAAAGATGTTATAGTACAGGTCCCTTTTGGAACTTTGATATTTGAGGGCGATAAAATTATTCATGACATTATTGATGATAAAAAATACCTTATTGCAAAAGGTGGTCGTGGTGGTCATGGAAATACAAGATTTAAGTCTTCTAAAAATAATGCTCCTAAAATTTCTGAGAATGGAACTTTTGGAGAAAAGAAAAATGTAAGACTGGAATTGAAGGTTATGGCAGATATTGGTCTTGTAGGAAAACCATCTGTTGGAAAATCAACAATACTAGGTATTCTTTCAAATGCAAAACCCAAAATAGCAGATTATCATTTTACAACATTAGTCCCTCAATTGGGATTAGTTAAACATTTTGAAAATTCATTTGTTGTAGCAGATTTACCAGGATTAATTGAAGGAGCGTCATTAGGAAAAGGTTTAGGAACGAGATTTCTTAAGCATATCGAAAGATGTAAAGTCATTGCTTTCATATTAGATTTTGGTGATTTAAGCAGAGATCCTATAAGTGAATTTGAGATATTGAAGGAAGAATTAAATTCTTATAACCTTAAATTACTTGAAAAATCATTTTTAATTATCGCAAATAAAATGGATTTACCTGATTTTGATACAAATTTTAAAAAATTTGTCAAAAAATTTCCCAATCTTCCAATTGTTAAAATTTCAGCAATTAAAAAAGAAAATATTGATCGTTTAAAGGAAGAAATGTATCAAACATATTTAAATGCCAAAAATATTGTTTTGGATGAACAAAAGGATGAACTTTTTGTAACCTTAGAGGAAGACTTTAAAATTACTAAATTATATGAAGGAATGTTTGAGGTCGAAGGAAAGACAATTGAAGATATCTACAATAAAATACCTTTAAATACTCATGATAATATAATAAGATTTAATAAAAAAGTTCGTGATATTGGATTATGGAAGGCCTTAATTGATGGAGGTATTGAAAAGGGTGATACCGTTAGAATCCTTGGTTATCAATTTACCTGAGAAGATGATGGACTCTAAAAAAAGCTATTTTTTAACATTAGTTTCCTAATTTTCAACTATTATTATTTATAAATATTATAAAATTTAATTTTTAATTGATTAGAATTTATATATTCTATATACTTTAAATATTAAGGATAAAATAAATATATAAAATTAGAAAGCGTTTTACATGAAGAAGTCAAGCATATTAAAATTATTAGTTTCAAGTAGTTTTTTAGCTCTTTTAGTGCCAATAACTATAGTTAATAATCCTCAAGAAAAAATAGATTTTGAAGAAAATAATCAAATTCTAAGACATAATGAAGCTAATTCATCAAAAAATTCCAGAATTGCTGATAGCATAATAGTTACAAATCCAGATATTTTAATATCATCAAATTTTTCTCAAGTTAGAGATTTGCTAGAAACACCAATTATGACTCAAGAAATATTGAATAAACTTTCAATTACAATACCTGCTTCTGCAAATCCTAGACTAGTTTCTTTTACTAATATAAATAACGATTTTACTAGAATAAGTTTTACCATTAATTATAATAAAATACCAAAATCAACAAATGACTTTTTAAACATTACTCCTACTGACAAGGAAATAGCAAATTCAATAATTATTGAAGACCATGAAATTCTAGCATCAAGTAATAATAATGATATTAAAGCATTGCTTGAAACTAGTCCCATGACTCAAGCTATACTGGATCAACTTTCAGTAAAAATACCATTAGGTATCGATCCGGCAAAAGTTTCCTTTACTGAAATAAGTATCGATAATCCCATTAGAGTAACTTTTATGATTAGATATAATGGAATTGCAAAGGATAGTGTTGATTATTTAAGTTCAACAGCTTCAGATAAGGATATTGTGGATAAAATAATTGTCCAGAATAATGATGCCTTAATACACATGACAGTTACTGAAATTAGATCCTTGCTAGAAACCAATCCCATGACTCAAGATGTTTTAGATAAACTTTCAATTAAGGTTCCAGCAGGCGTTAATATTTCTAAAGTTTCGTTTAGAAGAGTTAATATATCTGATCCATTTAAAGTAACTTTCACCATTAATTACAACAATGTTCCTAAGGACAATCCTGACTTTTTAAATGCAGTCTTAACAGATAAGCAAACTGTTCAATCAACAACTGTTACTAATGTAGATGCCCTGGCTGGGGAAAATATCAACAATATTAAATCTTTTTTAGAACAAAGTCCTATGACTCATGAAACTTTAGATTTACTTTCAATTACAATTCCTTTTAGAGCAATGCCTTCTAAATACACTTTTACAAATATAGATATAAGCAATCCTTTTAAAATAACTTTTGTAATTAATTATAATGGGGTCCCAAAAGACACTCCTGACTTTTTAAATGCTACACCAACAGATAAAGAAGTTGTTGAAGCAATTAAGTTAACAAATAATGATATTCTTATTGATAAAAATGTTCTTTACATAAAGAGACTTCTTGAAACTCCTGTTATCACGCAAGGAATCCTTGATCAACTTTCAATAACAATTCCTGAAGGAGCTTCACTTTCATTAATAAGTTTTTCTAATATTGATATAAGTAACTTATATAGAGTTACATTTAGAATAAATTATAATTTGGTTGCAAAGGGACAACTTTCATTTTTGCATGCAACTCCAACTGATCAAGAGGTAGCTCAAGCAACAATACTTGAAAATCAAGATGCACTTTTAAGCAAAAATGTTAATTACATAAAAGGACTTCTTGAAACTCCTGTTATGACTCAAGCAATTTTAAATGAACTTTCAATAAAAATACCCCAAGGTTCAACCATTTCAAAATTCACATTTACAAATATAAATATTGAAAATCCCTTTAAAGTAACTTTTACAATTAATTATAATGGTGTAGCTAAATTATCGTCAGAAACATTGAATGTAACACCAACTGATCAAGAGATAGCTGAAACAATAGTAATTACTAATAATCAAGTTTTTGCCAATAGGTCCGTGCGTGAAATAAGAGCCATTTTAGAGAGTCCGTTAACACAAGAAAATTTAAATTTACTTTCTATTAAAATTTTTAGTGGTGTTAATATTAATAGAATCTCCTTCACAAGTATAAATATTCAAAATCCTCTTAGAGTTACATTTTTGATAAATTATAATGGTGTTCCAAAATCAAAGGTGGATTTTTATGTTGCAAAAGCTAGTGATTTAGAAATTGCTAACTCATTATTGGTTACTAATGTAAATGTTGTTAGTCACTTAACAGTTATGCAAATAAGAGATTTGTTAGAAGCTAGTCCTATGACTCCTGAAATTTTAGAGCAACTGTCAATTACGTTTCATGAAGGAATGGATATCAACAAGATATATTTCAGTGATATCAACATTGATAATCTTTTAAGAGTTACATTTAGAATTAAATATAATAATGTTGAAAAAAGTAGTGAAGATTTTTTGAATGCTAATGTTTCAGATCAAGATGTTGCAAATAGAATTATTGTAAATAATCCGAACATATTGAAAGATAAAAACAATAACTTTATTAAAGCCTTACTTGAAACCCAACCAATGACTCAAGAAATTCTAGATCAACTGTCAATTGTATTACTTGATGGAACCGATCCTGCAAAGGTTTCATTTACAAATATAAATACCAGCAACCCATTAAGAATAACATTTACAATTAATTACAATGGTGTTCCAAAATTAATTCCAGATTTTCTAAATACTACTCAATCTGATCTTGAAATAGTAAATGCAATAAGAGTTAACAATATTGATGCTGTTAAATCACTGAGTGTAAGAGAAATAAGAAATTTGATAGAAAGTAAACCATTAACTGCAGAGATACTTAATAGACTTTCAATCATTGTCCCTGACGGAGCACAAATAAATAGAATTACTTTCACTAATATCGATGTGAGTGATTTATTTAAAATTACTTTTGTAATTAACTATAACGGTGTTTCTCAGTCTACTATTAGTACTTTAAATGCCACACCATCTGATGTAGATGTTTTAAATATTCTTGAAGTATTTGATAATGATATCTTGATAAATGAAAAACGTGAAAACATTGAGGCAATGCTAAGAACTACTCCGGTAACTATTGATTTATTAACATCACTATCAATCATCAATATTCCAGCAGGTCTTGACATTTCTAAGATTTCATTTTCAAACATAAAAATTTCTAATCCCTTTAGAGTAACTTTTAACATTACTTATAATGGAACTGAAAAAGATACTTTGAGTTTCTTTAATACAATAGCAACCGATTTAGAAGTTGTTAATGTAATTAACATTACTAATCCAAATATTTTAATACTAGAAGACACAGCTTTTATAAAAAGAATATTAGAAGCGAACCAAACAGTTGAAACACTTAATCAACTTGGAATAGAATTCCCTGAGGGTGCAGACGTTACTAAAATTTCATTTACTAATATTGATACATCAGATTCTTCAAAAGTGGTATTTAATATTAATTACAATGGTGTTCCAAAACCGACAACCGATTTTCTAAATGCGACACCAGGTAAAGAAATAGTAAATGCAATTGCAATCGAAAATCCAGATATTCTAAAATCAGAAAACAACAACTATGTTGTAAACTTACTAAAAACAAATCCAATGACAGAAGAAGTATTAAAACAACTTTCTATTATATTACCAATTGGTGTTCCTGCTAATAGAATTTCATTTACAGAGATTGACACATCTAATTTATATAAAGTAAGTTTTAGAATAAATTATAATGGTGTTCCAAAAGATACAATTGACACACTAAACACAACTCCAACCAACCAAGATATTGCGAATTCAATAGTTATTACCGATGTTGATATCTTTAATACAAAGGATGTTTTCTTTGTAGAAAAACTTTTAAAAACAAGTCCAATGACTAGAGAAATTTTAGAACAACTTTCAATTAACTTACCTGAATATCTTGATCCAGCAAAAGTTTCATTTACAAACATTAATACTAGCAATCCTTCTAAAATAACTTTTATTATCAATTATGATGGAGTTCCTTCAATTAATGAATTATTCTTTAACACAAAACCAAGTGGTATGTCTTCTGACGTAATAATAGTTATTTCTATTTTAATTCCATTGTCTGCTGTTCTTATTGCAGCGGCTGTTGGTCTATACTTCTGAAAGAAAAGAAAGGATAATTCAGGAGATGGAGACCAAAATAAACCAGAGCCTGAAATAAAGAGTATTCCAGAACCTAAAAAAGTTGAACCTAAGAAAGTTAAACCTAAGAAATTAGAAGGGGTTATTAAAAATCCTGAACCTATGAAATTAGAAATTAAAAAGGTAGACATGAATAATCTTGATAATAATATTGAAGATGAATGATATGGCGATCAAGTAAATGCTGATTGGTATAGTGCTCAAGCTAGTGCAGAATCTCAATCAAACAATTATGAAGGATATGAAAATTGATATAATGAGCAAGCAATTGATCAACCATTCTCATTCCAAAACGAACAAAATTTCCAAGATATGTCATCAAGTGAGTTAGATAAACAAAATCAAAACATTCAATATCCAAATCAAAATGAAGAAGAATGAATTGATAACAGATGATATAGTAATTTTGCCGGAACAGGTGAATGATCAAACGGTAATTGATATGAAAAAAATCCACAAAATAGTGATAATAATAGTTCTTATAAAAATGCCAAAAAACAAAGTGATGATTACAATGATAATGCTTACAATCATGATCCAAATGTTTATCAAGATAATAAAGCAAATAAGGACAATTCTAATCAAGATGAATCAAAGAAAGTTCCTGGAGAATGAACTAGTATGATAGAAATGATTGAAAAATAAAAGATTCTTTTAATTATGTAATATAATGTTTGTTTATGTTAGATAAACCTATTAAAATAAAAAAACTAATAATACCTGCTGCTGGTTGAGGAACAAGATTTTTGCCAATGACAAAAATTATTCCAAAAGAATTACTACCAATTTTGAACAGACCTTCAATTGATATTTTGGTTGATGAAGCAATTGATTCTGGAATTGAAGAAATAATTTTAGTTATTTCAACAAGAAAACAAGAAATAATGAAATACTTTGAACCTAACATCCCGTTAGAGAATGAATTAAAATTAAAAAACAAACATGAGCTTTTGAAAAAGATAAAAAAAACAAATAGAGAGGCTGTTATAAGAGTTGTTTACCAATATGAACAATTAGGTTTGGGGCATGCAATTTTAGTTGGAGCTAAATTTTTTAATGATGAACCATTTGCAGTTATTTTAGGTGATGATTTGATTCAGTCAAATGTTCCGGCTATCAAGCAACTAATGGATAAATATAATGAATGCCAATCATCAATTTTAGGAGTTCAGACAGTTGATTCAAAAGATTTAGATAAGTATGGAATTGTTATACCTAAAAGGAAATTAGAAAAGAATGATCATTTCTTTGAAATTAATGGTGCTGTTGAAAAGCCCAAAATTCAGGATGCACCATCTGATAAGGCAGTTCTAGGAAGATATATATTTAATTATTCAATTGTTAAGCATTTGACAAATCAACTTAAGAAGAGAGACCCTGAAAAAGAGTTTGATTTAATTGATGTTTTTGAAGAATATATGAAAGAGGAAAAAATATATGCATTTGAATTCGAGGGAACAAGATTTGATTTAGGATCTATTAAAGGTTTCTCTTTGGCCACAATTCACTATGCGCTTAAGGACAAAGAGATTGGAGAGGATATCAAAAACTATATAATTAAACTTGCAGAGGAGTTTAAATAATTTCATGAATATTACTAATGCAATTCTTGCAAATTTGATATGAGCAGTTATAGGTTATTTGATTGGTTCTATAAACTTCTCGATTTTACTAACTCAAAATAGTGATAAAAGAGTTGGAATAACAAAACTTGGTTCTGGAAATCCTGGGGCTACAAATGCACTAAGAAATTATGGTGTAAAATTCGGTTTATTAATTTTTTTCTTAGATGTTTCAAAATCATATTGATTTACTTTTTTTGGAATCCTTTTAATGAGGTATGTATCTTTCTTTAACTTATTGTATGTTCAAGCAATATCCTTATTTATAATTATCGGACATGTCTTTCCAATTTATCATAAGTTTAAGGGAGGAAAGGGAGCTGCTTCAAATTTAGGAGTTATATGTTCAATTTCGCTTATTTTATCTGTAATAGGAGCAATATTATTCTTTACAATATTCTTTTTAACAAGATATGTTTCTTTAGCTTCATTTATTACTCCATTTATATTAGCTCCACTTACATTTATTCCAGAACTTAATGGTTGGTATGACTCATACCTGAAAGGAACTCATGTAGATGGCAATAGTTCATTATACTGGTTGTCATTTGTAACCTTAATAATTGCTGCCATCATCGTTCTACTAACACATATTCCTAATATTAAAAAGATCATTAAAGGTACTGAAACTAGAACGTCATTAAAGGGTAAAACAAGTAATCCTAATACTGTTTAGTTATATCTATTTCATTTAAAAGCGATATTAATTTATCAAACGCTTTCTTAGAAGCAGTAGAAATATTTTGATTAATTTCTTCTTTGTTAGTAGCATTTGTAGTATTTATAATGTCACTAACACCTTTTACACTAAAAAAACCAACTCTATTTTTACTACATACTTGTGCAATCGCACATGATTCCATATCAAATAGATCAACTTCTAATTCTGATTTAATTTCATTTAAGTTCTTTTGCTCACTTATAAAACTATTACCACTTGCAATATTTATATTATCTGTTAGTAAAAAAGAATTGCTATAAAATTCTTTTTCACCAGGTGTTTGACCTCTAGGATATCATGGTGTTTTAACATCGTGAAAGTAAAAATTTTTAGGAATAATAACATCAAATAATCTTACTCTATTTGTCCCTCCGACAGCACCATAATTTAAAACTTTTTGAACCTGATGCTTATCTATTAATTTTTGAGTCATCATTGAAGAATTTACTATTCCAATTCCTGATTCCACCACAATAATTTCTACATCATTTCATTTGTAATGAAAAAATACAAAAGAGTTTTCTTCTGTTTTCTTTGTAAATTCCAATTTTGAACTATGAACCTCGTTTGGATCAGCAATTATTAATCCTCATTTTTTATTCATTTATCGTAAATTTCCTTTTGCTCTAGAGATAGTGTTACACCTTTTTTTTCTATCAATTCTTTTGCCCTTTTTACAGTTAAGGCAAAGGCTGAATCAAAATCATTAAAAGCCAACTCTCTAACTTTTTGAATCCCATTCCATTTTCTGCCAGGGCACAATTTATCAGCCATAAATACAACTTTATCCATTGTTGTCAATTCAAGCGCTAGAGAAGTGTGCTTAGCTACAGCATCTGTCATTTCAGGGTCCTTAATTGCAAAAAATTTCTTTAATCAAATTGATCCTGTTATCTGATGTAATTCATAATCCTGAAGTTTTGATTCATCAACTAAAAAATGAGTTAGAAAAGTGCGTTGCTTTTCAATATCTCACTCCTTTGTTATGTCATGCATTAAACAAGCATAATATGCCTTTTTAGAATCTAATTTAAGACTTTTTGCGAGCTCAACACCAAATTTAGCTGCATATAAAGAATGTTTGTACCTCTCAACACTCAAAGTATTCTTCGCTATTTCATTGAAATAAAGTTTATTTAATCCAATATAGTGCTTTACTTTTGATTCAACATCTTTATAACTTCCAGATAAAAACCTGGTACTTGATTCTTCAAAAATTTCATTATTCATCAAAGTACAATTATATTTCTTCAGGTTAATTTTGGAAAATTCCTCTGATCTTTTAAAAACCATAATTTTTGTTAATTTTGATATTTCATCAATTTTTTTTCATTTATTCAATTTAGACAAATTGTCAGAACCAATAATTAAAAATAATTCATCATCTTTATATTTATTTTTAAAGTATTTCACTGTATCAATAGTGTAACTAGTACTTTTTCTATTTAATTCAAAAGAACTAACATCCATTTTATCTTCTAAAACTAATTCAATCATGTTTAAACGATCTTTGCCTGGCGCAAATTCAATGTCCTTTTTGAAAGGACCTCTAAAAGCCGGTACAAAAATCAATCTATCTAACCCTAATGAATCAATAGCAAATTTAGCAATTTTAATGTGCCCTTTGTGAATTGGGTTAAAGGCACCCCCATATATACCAATTTTCATTATTTATAATGATAATTTAAAAATGTTGTTTTTTTTCACTTTTATAGATATTTATTTTGTTGTGTAGAGTTGTGTTTTTTTAGTTCTTTTCCAGATATTAAAACTTTCTTTTTCATTTTGGAATTAACATTTTCAATAATTGTTTCAATTTTATTAAGTTCTTTATCCTGTTCAAATAATGATTGATTCATTGCATTTTGATAGAGATTTTGAATTTTAGAAATACTCACTCCAACTCCGATTAATATTTCATTATTTCACAATGAATCCATTAACTTAGATGCATATAAATATATATCATTTGAAGAATAAATAAATTTGTTTATTTGCATTGATTTAGACTTTCTATTATTGTCCAATTTAATCATAATAGAAATATTACTTCCACATAAATTTCTATCAACTAAGCGCTTAGAAACGATCTCACAAAGATTGTAAAGATTGTTATATATTTCTTTTCTATTATCTGAAAAACCATTTTTAAACATTCTTTCATTAGCAATTGATTTGAGAATATTCCTTTCTACATTTAAAGTATTTTCTCCAATTCCATTTGCATTATCTATAAGTTTTTGAGTTTGATTTAGAAATATTTTTTTAATTCTTTTGTCATTATAATCACACTTTGCCAAGTCGCCAATAGTCAATATACCCAACTTAATTAACTCGGGAGACCTTGATTTTCCAATCCCATAGTAATTTGTTATGGCCATTGGTCAAATTATTTCTTGATAATTTTTATGAGTAATAAATGTAATACCCATTGGTTTATTTATGGCTGTTGCCATTTTTGCCAAAAATTTATTATATGAAATTCCAATTGAAATTGGGATGGATAATTTGGATAAAATTTTCTTTTGGATATCAAGTGCCAAATTCCTTATTGAACCATACTTTTTTCATATATTGGTTGCATCGATATACCATTCATCAATTGAAACTATTTCTATTTCCTTATGGTAATTTTTAACTAAAAATTGATATATTTTTTTTGAGTAATTTTGATATAAATTCATATTAGGTTCAATCACAACTAGGTCATTACAATAATCTTTAACTAAAGATAATTTTCATGGTACTTTAGCACCTTTATTCTTTGCTGCATAACTTAAAGAAGTGACAATTGCTCTTGGTGTGTCAAAAGTAATTGCAACTTCCCTATTAGCTAATTCAGGCCTTAGAGCTACTTCACAACTAACAAAAAAAGAATCAACATCAATATGTAATATTACTCTATTTTTCTTTTTAGCATTGGTCATTTTATTATTATATTATTTAATTAAATTTTTTTAAAAACTTCTGTAATCATTAATGAACATTCAACTCTATTTAAGTGTTTTTTAACATTTGAAAATACTGATAATTTGCCAATTATTTCTAATTCTTTTTCAGTCATATCATTTTGATTTACCAATTTCTCAAAAGCCGATGATAATTGGCTAATATTTGAAAAATTATTTTTTGCAGCCTCTTCCAAAAAAATATCTGTTGATGCCAAAAAAACAGCGCATCCCACCGCTTTATAACAATAATCATTTTCTTTATCCAATTTTATAAGAGTTATTTCGTCAACACAATTATTACTATGATGGTAATATGTTTGTAAATTATCAGTTATGAAATCAGGTGATTTCTTTCTTTTCGGATGCAAATAATAATCCATAATAATTTCTCTTTTTTGATTGCTATTATATGAATCCAAGAAAATCTCCACCATTCTTTAATGTCTGACAAAGTTTATCAATGTCTTCTTTTGTATTATAAAATGATAAAGAAGCCCTTACATAAAATTTATCTTTTATTTTTTTTAGATACTGATTACAAAAAATTCCTGATCTAACATAAATATTGTTATGACCTAGGAAAGAAGAAATGTCTTGAGGCTCAATTCCTTTCATACAAAATAAAACAATTGAATCACCTCTTTTTGAAGCAATTCTTACATTATCAACTTTCGATAGTTCATCAAATAAATATTTTGAAAGTTCATCAATATATAGATTAATTTCCTTTAGATTTAAAGAATTAAAATAGTCCAAAGCGGCATTGAAGCCAAATATTCCTGCCAAATGCATTGTTCCTGGTTCATGCATCAAAATAGAATCCTTGCTTTTTCACTCATTATTGGCAGTAATGTAGTCAACAGAACCTCCACCGTATCTTTTGGCTTCACACTGATCAAGAATCTCTCTTTTCATTGCCAAAACACCAAGTCCTGTTGGACCATAAAATTTATTTGTGCTAAAAACTATAATGTCTGAATTTTTCATACTTGTTTTTTGATATGCTATTGATTGTGCAGCATCATTAACTAAATATGCTCCTACCTCATGACATTTCTTATATATTTCATCTAGATTTTCAGTTGATTGAAAAGAGTTATTCACTTGAGCGACACAAACCAACTTAGTTTTAGGTGTAATATCTTTCACAATTTCTAAAGATAAAACAATTTTGGCTTTTGTTCTCTTGGCTAGTTCTAATCAAGGAATAATATTTGAAGAGTGATTTAATTTTGATAAAACAATTTCGTCATCTTTTTTAATTAAATTTTCAAGAAGTGATGAAGCATAATTAAGAGAATCTGTTGATCCTGAAGTAAAAATTATCTCGTCACTTTTGCAATCAAGTAAATTTGCAACTTTATTTCTAGTGTCAACAATTTTTGAATTAACTTCAATTCCAATAATTGAATCTTGTGTTCTGCTTGAGATAGATTTATTAGTGTAGTAATCATTAATTGCATCAATGACAACTTTTGGTTTCAATACTAAAGCGGCATTATCTAAATATACAAGATTGTTTTTTAGCATTGGAAAATCTTTGATTCACTTATTCATTCTTCTTCTTTCTAAATAGAGATAGATATTCTATATTCTTTGATTTACTTCCTAAAATTGGTGATTTAATTATTTTTATAAGCTCAAAATTATTACTACTATATTCTACTATTTTATCAATTATTCCTTGATGTAATTCGATTTCTGCAAAACCCCCTTTAGAGACATCATTACTATTAACTTCATATTGAGGCTTTATTAAGGCAATAAAAAAACTTGATTCAATTAATATATCAGCTATAACATCAAAAACTTGTTTCAAACTTATAAATGAAACATCACATACTATTAGATCTATTTGCTGATCAAACATTTGTTTATTTATTTGTTTTAAGTTAGTTTTTTCCAAAGATTTTACTTGACTATTAGATCTCAATTTGTAATCGAGTTGATTCGTTCCAACATCAAGAGCGTAAACAAACTTTGCTCCATGCTCTAAAAGCACTTGTGTGAAGCCTCCTGTTGATGAACCAATATCTAAACAAACTAAACCGTCTGGATTTACTTCAAACTCCTCCAATGCACTTAAAAGTTTGTAGGCGCCGCGACTGACATATTTCCTAGTTTCTTTAATCTTGATATTAACTTCTTCTTTTATCTTTATTTTAGGAGTTGTAACTTTTTCATTATCAATATAAACATTTCCAATTTTTATTAATGAGTTTGCCAATCTTTCTTCATAACCCATTAAAATTAATTTTTCAAGCAGGGTCATTAAACAATAATCTCCAAAACTCTCAATACATAACTATTGAAATCAACATTTTCAGTATCATACAATGATTTCAATCAAATTGAAAAATTAGTTCGTTTAATGTTATTCAAGGAAATAAAATTTTCTCTAGTGTATTCACATGGAATTTTACTTTTTTTATTAAAGAATAAAGTTGATTGGAAAACATATCATAAGCAAATACCAAATTCTTTTCACTTTAAATTAATGAATTTATTATCAAATGTTTTTGAAAGTTTTTTTATTGAGTCAATAAAATTTTTTTGTGTTGGATTTTCTAAAATTGACAATTCGATTTGAGCCAAATCCTGACTCGATATATTAGATTCAAAAATGATTGACATCTTTGAAAACAAAAATCTAATTTGTTTATTCTTAAAAAGAGTTTTGTGCTCACTGTATTTATTTTTGCTTGATAAAATACTTTTAACACTATTTATTTTTTTTAATTCTAATTTGGTCATAGACACTTCCTATTTTATCTAATATTTTATTAATAAATTTGTATGTTTCATCAGGGATGAAATCCTTAGATATTTCTATATATTCATTTATAACTATTTTTTTATCTATAGCTCATAATTCGGCAGAAGCACATAAAATTATCGACCTAGTCAATGGAGGCATTCTTACTCATGTTCAATCTTCATCTAAAAATAATTTTGCAGTTTTAATAAAATTTTCATAATTCTTTTTGACTGAAGAAAGAATTTTTAATTGATCATTGTCAATATTTTCTTTGGAAAATATCTTATCTAAATCAATTGGTTCGCTAAGCAATTCATACTGATATATTATTCCAACATTTTGCATTCTTTTAGTTCTGCGTTTGGTGTATGTTTCATTTTTATTACTCATTATTCTAAAATTATATATAAAAAATAATATTAATTATTTCTATTTGAAAAATAATTTTTCTTTCCATGCGAAATGGCGGTAATGGTAGGTATCGCTATTACCACAAATATTGGAAGGACATATGTTGTTTTCATTGCAATTCCTGCAAGTGTTATTGGATATTGAATTGACATTACTTTTGCTGGATCATTTTCAGAAGAGAGAAATCTATTAAAGAAAAGAACATAAGCAAATGGACCCCATAGCCATCTAAATATTATTAATATAATTGCAATTACAGCAACTAAATAAAGAACACGAATATAGATTTCGTTTTTCTTAATTCGATATAGAATCATTGTTACTAAAATTGTGGTAACCAACATAATACATAATACGATCATTAGTCAAAATACTAATTGAGGATCTACAATACTATTTTCAAACATAAAAGAATTATTTATAAATTGATAAACAAAGAATCCAATTATTGATGCTATGGTTATTCCTAGAATCACAATGGGAAAGATAAATTTAAAATTGGTTTTCTTTTCATAGAAAAACATTAAACTTCAAGATAATAGAGAAACAAGTGGAGGAACTATTGCATATTCAATCATTCAAAAGGCAATTCCTCCCAACATGAGTTGATATGCAGTATCACACATTATTGAAAAGATTGGACCTTTAATTGGACCAAATATAATCCCAAAGATAATGAAAAAAAGTGTTTCAACACTAATATTGAATTTACCAGGAAGAAATTGATGTAAAACAAACACTATAACAAAATATAGTGCCATCATCATTCCCATTAGTGCGATGTCAACAACCGTGAACTTAAAATGGTTTTTTAGGTTGTTCTTAAATTTTTGGGTTATGCTCATATTTGACCAACCTCAATATCTCTTCTATAAAATAAAATGATCCAATAAATAAGGTTTTTTTATCAAGTTTTGCAATAAACTTTTTTAAGTTATAGATTCTCGGAAATTCTTCTGGATAATCAAGATTTTCCAATGCTCTATGACTTTTATTTTGATAGACAAATGTAACTTTGTTATCAAAATTTTTCATTATTTCTTTAACATTTTTATCGGCAGATAATGAAACAATAAATTGATCAAAATGAATATTTTTATCATTAAAATAACTTATCGTCTTTTGTATTCCGTCCACATTATGAGCAACATCAACATAATTTAAAAGATTATTAATTTCAATTTTTTGCGCTCTACCAATTGGTAATGCAAATGAAGTTGAATTAATAAAAAATTCTTCATTAAGAATATATTTGGCAAGCTCTTGATTTTGACTATGGATATCTTTTGATTTAATCTTAACTATGTTTATATCATTATTATTCATTTTTTTGGCACGATTAATTAAAATATTTTGCACAGATTCAGAAACTGTACTTGGGTAAAAGATTTTATTTGCTTTTTTGATTGCAAATGATTTATCATCAGCAATTTTTTCAATTTTTGAACCAAGTTTTTTTTCATGATCAAGACTAAATGAAGTGAAAATAGTGATGTCAAAATTTAAATAATTAACAATATCTTTTTTAGCTCCAATACCTGCCTCGAAAATTGCTACATCTATTTTTTTCGTTTCAAAATATGCAAGACATGCAAGGAAAACAAGTTGAAAAAAGCCAAAAGAATAATTAGGGAAAGCAATGTAAATATCCATCATATGATGTTGAACGTCGATAAAAGAAATGTCATTGTTATTGATCTTTATGCGCTCTTCAAAATTAAATACATGTGGGGAAGTAAAAAGCCCAACATTCTTACTATTATTGATTAAATTATCATTTAAGTATTTGGAAACACTACCTTTTCCATTTGTCCCCACAACATGAACTTTTTTATAATTCATTTTTCAACCAAGAGTTTTAACAATATTTTTGAACTCTGAAATAGAGATTTTGCCACTCAATTTAAATAATGAATTTTCTATTGCTTCTCTTGTTTTGTCATCCATATTATCTTCTCCAAAAAACTAAAACAAAAAAGACATAATTAAGCGGATGCAACAATCATTTATCAAAAGAAAATTTTGAACTCTACTCCCATTTCAAAACCATTCATGATTGCCTGCTCTTTTATTATAGTTAATAAAATTATATCATTATTAATAACTCAAAAATAGAATTATGTATTAAAACTACTTGTTATTGTCAACCTTATTAGTCTTATTAATTTTAATATTTATATCTTGAGTTTCTGAAGGATTGGTCTTCTCATTTTTAGAATTAAGTTCATCTTCTTTAGCTGATAATTTACCTTTTAATTCCATATTTTCTTTTTTTAAAGCTTCTATTTCGGATTCAAATTTAGCTATCTTTTCATCATATTCAATATAATCTTCACAAATCTTATCAAAAAAAATATCAACTTGAGTTGGAGAATAACCATTAATTACTGTCTCAAATTTTTTATCAACAATTTTTTTACAATTTAACTTCATATTAATACTAATTATACAATTAAAGAAACCATATTATTATTCATATTTTAATAATTATTGAAATAAATAAAATCAACTAAAAATATTTTTATATCAATATAATTAATATATGAAAACGTACGATATCTTTATTGATTTCGAATGTATATGTGGAATGTTCGCTAGAAAATTAAATAAGTTTTTTAATCAAATTCCTTTATCTTATACAATCGGCTATCGCAATAAACAAAATGAAATAATAACAATTTTTGAAATTTTTGATTTTAGCGATAAGAGAGTTCCTATGAATAATAATTTAGTTGACTATATTTTCAATGATTTTGCTAAAAGTTTAATTTCAAATATCAATGAACTAATTGGTAATAAGGAAGAGGTCAACTTTGATCAGATTAATTTTATTGGTTGAAATCCATCTTTAGAAAAACAGTTATTGGGTTCAATATTTAAAAGAAGTGTGCCAGTAGATTCTTTGATACAAACTTGTCTTGACGAAAACGTTGTTTCACTAAAAAGAGAAGTTTCACTTTCTAAGGTAACCAAAAAAGGTTACAAGGAAAAGAAATATTTTTCAAAATTTAAAGAGGAAATCGGGAAAAATTTTACTCCTGAGGAAATTAGAAAATATAATTTAAATCACGATGGGGCTGTTGCTTCATATGCGGGTTTTGTCTTGTATAACATCCTAAATAAAACGAGAAAAACAAAATACCATATTTATATGAATTCAAAATTATTAGAATCAGAACTTAGAGAATATGCTGTTGACGATATTAACAGAATGTATTATTTTGTTGATAATTTAAATGAAGTAAAAAATACAATTAAAAAGCTAAAAGTTGTTGATAATTTGAAAAAAGAAATAAATACAAATACAAGATTATTAACTTTACTTTCTTCTTATAATCCAAATTTAAAAATTAAAGACTTGATTAAAAAATTAGAAAAGGGAATCGAATCTAATAATAAAAAAATTCCTTTATTTGAGGAATAATTGATAATATTTCTACATTCCAAACATTGAAGGATCAAAGTTTCCATTGAATCCTTTTGATAAACCCTTTAGACGTTTTTTCATTGAATCAAATTCAGTAACTAAATTATTGTATTCTTGAACAGTTCTACCTGACCCTTTAATGATTCTCTTTTTTCTAGAAGCATTTTTCAATAAGCGAGGATCTTTTCTTTCGGCTAAAGTCATAGAAGAAATAAGGATTTCAAATAACTCTATTTTGCTTTCCGCCTTTGTAATTTTATCCTCATCAATTTTCATAGTTCCAGGAAGTAGTTTAATAATTTTTGAAAGTTTACCCATTTTTCTTACTTGTTTTAAATTATCCAAAAGATCATCTAAGTCAAATTCACCCTTAATCATTTTGTTCATCATTCTTTTTCCAGCTTTTTCATCAATGACAGATTCAGCTTTTTCAATAAGTGTGAGAACGTCACCCATTCCTAAAATACGCTCAGCCATTCTTTCTGGGTGAAATAAATCCAAATTAGATACTTTTTCACCTGTTCCAATAAATGAAATTGGAACATTCAATAAATATCTAATACTTAATGCGGCTCCTCCACGTGCATCTGAATCCAATTTGGTGATTATTGAACCAGTTAGCTTTAAATAATCGTGAAATGTTGTAGCAACATTAATAATGTCTTGACCACTCAATGCATCAGCCACAAAAAGAATTTGATTTGGTTTAGTGATTTTTTTAACAACAACCAATTCATTCATTAACGCCTCATCAATTGATAAACGACCAGCAGTATCAATAATAACTAAATCATATCTTTCATCTTTGGCTTTTTTTAGTGCTTTTTCAATAATTTCTTCAACTGGAATATTGGTACCCATTTCAAAATGATCAACTCCAATAGATTTTGAAAGAGTGACTAATTGTTCTACTGCCGCTGGACGATAAATATCTGCAGCAACTAACAAAATTTTCTGAGCTTGTTTTTTTGCTTTATAGTAATTGGCAAGTTTTGCAACAGTAGTTGTTTTACCACCACCTTGTAATCCTGTCATCATTATTATGTAAGGTTTTGAATCTAATTTAATTTCTTTTGTTGTTTTACCAAGAATATCAGTTAATTCATCCTTAACAATTTTTACCATTTGTTGGCCAGGATTTAGTTGCGACATTAAATCTTGCCCAATTATTTTATTCTTAACATTAGTAATAAAGTCCTTAACCACTTTTAAGTTAACATCGGCTTCAAGCAATGACATTTTAATTTCTCTAGTTACTTTTAAAATATCCTCTTCTTTTAGAGTTGTTTTTTTATTCGCATCATTTAAAGTTTTCTGAAGTTTTTTTCCTAGAAAATCTAACATGTTTTCCTCCCCTAAATATTAATATTTATAATTATATCATTCTTAGATAATCAAAAAACCATATTTAATAAGTCATTCAAAATGATTTTCAATGAATATATAGTTTTAAGTATTAATAAAAACAATTATGATATTATTCGATTTCTTTAACAAATTTTACTTCAAAATCTATCTTATCATTATCAACTGTTGCTAATAAATATGATGCTTCAGAACCACCTCTAGGTATTAATGTTGAACCTGGATTAATGATAAATTTATTATTTTCCAAGTTAACAATTTTTGTGACATGAGTATGACCATGAATTATTACATCAACATCTAATTTTTTAATTACTTCTTCCATAAAAATTCTATTATCTAGATCACTATATGAACCAATCAAATGTCCATGTTGTAAGTAAAACTTTAAACCTTCTATTTCAAAATATAGTTCACTTTTGGTATTATCAAAATCATTATTTCCTCTAACAACATAATCAAAATGTTTAATCATATAATTCGTATCACATTCATAATCTCCGGCATGAATGGCAATATCATACTGGTTAGAGTTCAAAATTTTATCAATTATTTTAGTATTTCCATGAGTGTCTGAAAGAATAATTAGTTTTTTCATCACTTATTTTTCTTCCGTAAAACCATTCACTATCAGTTCAACTTTTGCTTCTTCAGGAGTTAGTGCATTAGCATCCTTAAATACTGAATTTGTTAAAGTGAATTCAAATATAACTGACGTCGAACTTTGGGGATTTATCTTTGCTACAACATCATAATTTCAACCAGTTACTGACTCACTAGGAAATGCAATATTCATTCTAAATACCTTTTCAAATTCATTTCTATCCACTATCTCATTAGTAATTTGTCTAGGAGTTTTTGCCCTTGTTTCTCTTTTTATTTTCTCACTTAAATAACTAAAAAAGTTTTCAGCAAAAAAACCTTTTATTCAATCAATTTCTATAGGACGTTCAGCACTACCTATTGTTGGTGTAAGAATTCTAAAGTCCATTGAAAATACACTTGTTTCCAAAGGATCCAAAGTAACTCCAGGAGCTTCTTGAATTACAACTTCAGGTTTAAATTCTCTCTTTAATTCAAATGTAAATTTGACGGTTATAAAAGATGGAATATTAGATATTTTTTCAGCACTTATTTTAGGTTTTGAAAATGTATCATTTATTTTATTTTCTGAAAATGATTCTATTTTTGCTGTTATGAAAGGCACTGCTGAATTTGAAGTAACAACTGAAGATTTAAAATAATTTTGAGGATTATCATTAAAATCAGTAATGAACTTATCAACTGAATGTGTATTAAATTCAATATTAGATGCTGTTTTTGGGAAGTTTTTTTCTAGTTCCACTCTATCTATCTGAATTACAGAAGTTTCTACAGTAACGCCACTAGAGCAAGAAACTAATATTAGCGGAACTGATATTGATATCGATGCGATTGATAGTAATCTCAAAATTTTAGCCATTTCATTCTCCTCTTATATTTTAATTTATAAATTATATACTAAATAATTAATCTTATAAACTTAATGTGACTAACCTTCCAGGACCTTTTGTTTTAGAATTTTTTTTCAAATAAATTCTGAAAGTTACAGTTTTAGTATTATTATTTACTCCCACTTCCTGAAATCCTGACAATTCAAAACCAGGAATTGTTCTAAAGTCAAAAAGTTTTCCAACATAGTAAGGTGAAGATGGATTATTAAACGAAATATTTGTTTCAATATTTTGAGTTTGAAAAAAATTTTTACCAAAGATATTTAAAGGGTAACTTTCAGGTATAAGACTATATGCAATGTCAAATTCATTAGTAACTTCACTAGTTGATTTTAAAAATCCTTCAATGGAAAAAGAAATAATTGGTTCTTTTTTATCATTGTCATCACTTATCTTTTTAGGGGTTGGTAAATATGTTCTTCCATCCTTGGCATCTCTCAAATATACTGTATAGTTGCTAATACCCACCTCGTCATAAGGATTAATTTGTTCCAAGGACATTTGAAAACCTTTAACTCTTAATTCATCATCAGTTGGTATTTGATCTCTAAATACGGCTCTAAAAGTTTCTAAATCATAAATAGATGATGCATATTCATTTGAATGTCCTTTTCAATCAGTTTTTTCAATAATGTCTGAATAAAATTTATCAACAAATGCTTGGTCTACGGTTGAAGAACATGAGACAAAAATTGCTGGTGTCAAAATAGGTATTATTGTCGAAGAAACCAAAAGGCCAATTGTTTTTATTTTCATTTCATCACCATTTTATTTTTTTGATCCTCAGGAGTTGATAATGGCAAGGGTTTTACAGCAGAAAAATCAATTTTTCCAATTTCATAATTTACAACATCTCTTAATTGAATTTTATATTTTGAATTTATTCTATCTGAGAAATCTTTTGAAAAAATTTCAATTTCAATTTCAAATAGTTCTGATGCCAATGGTGGGATTGGTAATACCACAGAAGTATCTATTCCAATTATAAATTCACCATCACTATCTAAATCTCTCGGAATTCTTATACTTAAATGATTGTATAAATCTCAAAAAGGAATGGAGTCATTTAAACCACCAGTTAATAATGTTGGTTTTATTTTCTCGGCTAATATTATTTCTAATTTTTCACCAGTATTGAAATATTTTGTTGAAAATGAAGTGATTCTAAAAGGTGGAATGCTAAAAACACTATTAGGTCCAAAATCAATATTTATATTTAATTCAGCCTCGCTAATTGAACCTCTTCTTTGAACATCAATAAATTTTACTTTCATTCCTTGTTGCAATGCTAGTTGGTTCATTCTACCAATGATAGTTGGACTAGTAAAATTTTCTAATTTGTTAAGAAATATTTGTTTTTCACTTGGAATGTCAAATATTGATTTCAAAGCACCATTATCATGTTTTTCCAATGTTATATCTAATTCATCAGCCGCTTGAGAAATACGAATAGAAATATCATCTCTTAGATTGGTAAAGAAATTTTCTTCATTAAAATACACATCATTAACAGCCTTTTGAAAATCATCTTCTGTCATTGGAGTAATTGAAAAATTGTTCTTAACTATTGCTGCAGAAACATTAAAGTAATATGTTTGAAAAATTTCTTTATCTAACTTTGAAGAAACTTTTACATGGACTTTTGTATCAACTGAATTGACTAGAGGAATTTCAAAATTTAAAATTTCATAAAAAAGATTTCTATCCTCTTGAGGTATGTTATTGAAGTTTATTATTGACGAATCTATTTCAGCAATACTAATATCCCTTGTCAACTCAATTTTTGGAGCATACCTAATCTTTGCAGCTTGATTTACTAAAAAAAGTTCTTCATTTGATTCCTCAGGAGTTAGTTTATTATCTGAGCAAGAAATTAAAGTCATTGCTGGTAAAGCAACCATTGATATTATCATTGGTAATAAGAGCTTTGATTTAATTAGTTTCATTAAAAAGTTCCCCCGATTACATCAAAAGTTAAATCAACAATAACTTCAGCAGTAGCATCTTTTTCACGTAACTCAAAATTAAGGTTCATACGTTTTGAATTTTCAAAATAATTTACAAATGAAACATGAACATTTTTTTGACGACCATCAAAAACATTTTTATCAATATTATCAGATGTCAAACGATCAAGTAATTTTTTTGGATCATTTATTAAAGTGTTTGGATCTATACTTTCTTGACCATTAAAAAAACGTGTTCCAGAAAGAGCATCATTAACAAACCTACCTAAATCTACACTCATAGATTGAATAAGTATGCTAAAAGGAGTCTTTAATTTTTCTGAACTAATTGGTTCAATTTTTGTTTTGTCAATTCCATTTAGATCGCTGAATTTAACAGAATAAAAATCTGAAATCTCTGCAGCAATATCCAATGTATCAGTTGAAGTTACTTTTAGTCAAATATTAAAATCGGTTGAATTAGGAACAGGAAGTTCAATGCTTGACATTTCAATTTTAACTCCAGAAATATCTGTCGTTGGACTAACGAATGCATTTGTTTGAAAATAGTTTTCTAATTCAATTTTGTCACCTGGTTGAATACGAAGTGTTGGTAATGGTTTAGATGAAACAATTTGATCAATTTTTTCTTGAGCTTTATCTATTCTATCTTGAACACTATTTTGAGAACAAGAAATTAAAGTCATTGGAAGTAAAATCGGCACTGATATAGATAATGTTAATAATAATTTTTTCAAAGGTAAATCCTTCCATCTTTAATAATTTATTAATAAATTTTATCATTTTTTAAGTTATAATTCAAAAAAATAATAAAGTTAAACTTATTTAAAAATAGGGAGTATTCTAATTTTGTATGCATTCGTAATAGTTACTAATAAAATAAAATTTTCAACTGCTGTCAAAGATTATTTTGTTTCCATGTCTCCAATAAATTTTAATGCAATTAAAGTTTTTGTATTTGGTACAGATGTTAATACTGAAGAAGAGATAATTGATCAATTAAAAAAAATACCAAAAAATAATCCAAAAATTACTAACTGTTTTGTTTTTTCTGATTTTGGAGATTCATTTTTTAGCGCTAAACTTATTGAAGAAAAAATAAGTAATGCTACTTACTCAAAAAATTCATTAATTGAATCTGGATTCTTGGCATTTCAATTAATTAACGGAGGAGCACCAATTGAATCAATAATGATTGCAATGAATCGTGAAGTTGGGAAATAGATTTATTATTTTTGTTTTTCAGCCAATATTTTATCAATTTTCTCAGTTGTTTTAAAGCTTATTTTCGCTAAAGAGTAAAGGGCTTTACGGCCATGCATTTCAACAAATTTAATTGCAAATTGTTCAACTGTTTCATTAGTACCTAATGGAGTTTTCATTTCCAATTCTTCATCTTGTTCTTCCATCATTTTTAGGAAATAATATCTAGCAATTACCGAGGCCGCAGCAACTGAAATATGTTTTGACTCAGCTTTTTCTAAAAGCATAACTGGTTTTACAAATGATTCGGCAGTTAGCTTACCTTCAACTAATGAAGTATAATATTTAACAATACTTGATTCATTACTAAATTGATCAATTATTGTCATATCACTAGAAACCTTTTCTCTTAATTCTAAGTGGTTAATTGATTTTATATGCAAGAACATTTTTAATTCATTTGCATTCATGTATTTATTTAAATTATTATACCCTTGTTGTGTCAGATGACTTACCTTGAATTTTAAAAGTTCCTTTAGTTTAGGAAATACTTCTAATATTTTCTTATCAGTCATAAGTTTGGAATCCGTAATTCCTAATTTTTTTATCTTATCAATATTTGTTGACTCAACAAAAGCAGCACATGCTACAAGAGGAGTTAAATAATCGCCCACACCTGTTTCATCCACACCAATAATATTTTTATTATCCAAAATACCTTCAGTATATTCAATAAATTTAATTGGTTTTGCTTCCTTTTTAGTTTGTGTATTTTTTGTCGATTTTTTTGCTATTTTTGCCATTATTTTCCTTTAAACTTGATAAAAGTAATCTTATTATATTATTTATTCTCTAATTTATTTAAAAAATCAATAATGAACTCCCCAACTCCGCCTTCTTTGTTTGTTAATTCCAGAACATTGTTTGCATATTTTTTTATGTTTGGGTCTGCATTTGCCATTGCAACAGAATGCTCAACCAATTTTAACATTGATATATCATTAAATCCATCTCCAATTGCAACTGTATTTTTAACCTTGATGTCATAGAATCTCAATAATAAAGAAATAACTTTTGACTTTGAAACTCCTAAGGCAGTAATATCAAAAATTTTGGAATTATCCTCGCCTTTTGATCAATAATTAAATTCTGCTAAGTCTCCATATTTTTGATCAAGGTATCTTTTCAATTTCATTGGGTCCTGTTTAATTTCCTTATCATCTGCCTGCTCAAAATCAATATCCAAAACAACACCTATTGGTTTTAGTGGTATTTTACTTAGGTCGATTCCTTCAGTAAATTTAGGAAGTTTGTTAAATCCAAAAATTTGTTCCAATTCTTCATCTCTTTTGGCAATTTGAACCCAACCTGGACCTTCAATTGCATAATTCTTTGTAAGCTTCTTAAGACGACTATCACTAATTATGTAAAGCATTTCATTTAAATTAACATATCTAATGTAGTCAATAAAAAAGGGATCTCGCGGATTATGAATATGTGCACCATTAATATTACCAACAATAGTATCTAGTCCTAATTTGTCATAAATTTCCTTGGTTGAAACTCAAGGTCTTCCTGTGATTATAGAAACTATATGACCACGTTCTTTTGCCATTTTGATTCCCTCAATTGTTCTGGGGTGAATTTCATTAGTAATAGAATTTGATAGAACTGTTCCATCTAGATCAATTGCAAATAAATATCTTTCTTTTTCCATAATTCTATGTCCTCCTATTTTTATCTTGTCTATTTATTATAAAGAATAATATAAGAATAATAAACAATAAAAAAAATATTCCAATATATAATTCAATTTATGATTAATATAATTTTGTACCAACCGGAAATACCACCCAATACAGGAAATATAATTAGAACTTGTTTTGCAACAAATGCAATTTTACATATCATCAAACCTATGGCTTTTGATTTATACCATCCAATGATAAAAAGAGCAGCTGCCGGAAGAACTATTGAAGACATTAAACATTTTGTCTATGAAAATTATGAGGATTTTGTAAAACAAAATGGTGATAAAAAAATTTATTATATTTCAAGATATGGAATGAAAAATTATGTCGAACCTCAATATAAAAAAGAAAAAGAAGTCTGAGTAATGTTTGGTCGCGAATCAACAGGAATACCAAAGGAAATTTTGAAAAATAATATTGATAATTGTTTGAGAATACCAATGTCTGATAAGTGTCGTAGTTTGAATTTAGCAAATTCTGTTAATTTAGTAGCATATGAAATATTAAGGCAGAATGATTTTAAAGATTTATCCCTATTTGAAGTCCAAAAAGGGAAGAACTATTTAATGGAAGATGATCATGAGTAATAAGGAATATTTAATAGAAAATCATCGAGATTTTATAACAAAAAATGAAATTGCTGAATTCAAAAAACTACTGCAAAAAAAGTATCGCCTTGAACAAGGAATCTATATTATTGAAGGAAAGCATCTAGTTAAGGAAGCCTTACAAGCAAATATTGTTCAAACAATTATCTCTACAGAGAAATTTTTTGATTTTGATGAAACACTTTTTTGTCGAGAAAGTGAAATAAAAAAACTTTCTACAACCACAACACCACAAAATATAATTGCTATTTGTAAAATGACTAAACCTAAGAATTTAGGAAACAATATTTTATTTTTAAATAAAATTAATGATCCAGGAAACTTAGGAACATTAATTAGAACTGCAAAAGCCTTTGGATATAATGATATCGTTGTCGAGGGTGTTGATATATATAATCCTAAAGTTCTTAGATCTGCTCAGGGCGCTACATTTTCAACAAATTGTATAAATATTACTGATTCCATAAACTGACTTAAAGAACACAAGCAAAAGGGTTACTGAATATATGGAACTCTATTAAGCAAAAGTTCTCAGGAATTTGACAAAGTTGAAAAGCATGAAAAAAATATAATCATTTTAGGTAATGAAGCAACCGGTATTGAGTTTCCAATCGAAAAATTAGTTGATGATAAAATATATATTCCTATAAATTATGAATCCTTAAATGTTGCAGTTGCTGGAGGAATAATTCTTAATTATTTTAAAAAAATTACTTAGACTTAGATAAAATTATTTCATTATATTGTGAGATGTCAGTTCTTGAAAACTCATATTGGTAAATACCCTCTTCTATTGAATTTTTAGCAACAGCAAAACCGGCGATAGAGATTCCTTTATTAACAACAGCTTTCTTTGTTGATTCATCCAAGAAAATACCATTTTCAAACATATTTATCATTCCAAGAATTTTAATATTTTTAAGTTCAAAATAATTCTCATTATTATTTTTGATAGTAAAAAATATATTGTAATAATGTTCATCATTAAGTGAATCTTCATGTTTTCATAATTTTGTTTCTAATGATGAAAGTCTATGAATTATAAGAGGCATTAAAGAAGAGAGTGTTAATGCTATTTCAAATGTTTTTTTGATTGTAAATTCATCTGAGTTTATAAATTGGAATTTAAGTTCAGTTCTAGAATAGCTACTATTATCAAAATCAAATGAAATAAGTTGCTTGAAAATTTTAAAATATTCGATGACATAACTATTAAAAATATTTTCAATATTTTCTTCCATTTTCCTTAGTGAAATAATAATAAATGAATAATCTTTTTCTGTATAATTATTTATTTTGCTATTTAGAAATAAATCAAAATTAATTGGACATTTTTCGTCACTTATTTTTGAAGGAGACAAAATTGAATAACTATAATTTGGATTTCTTGTCACAATATATCTCACATTATCTATTTCAAAAACTGGTTTTTTATCCCTAGCTTTAATAGTTTCAATATTAGCAATAAAACTAGCTTCATCACCAAAATCATATATATCTGTATCTCATGAAAAAGGTGAATTAGTTTGATACTCGCTCTTAATAATTAACTTATTAGCAAAATCAAATGAATACTCAGAATCTCCATATTTTTCTTCTCATAATTCTTTGGCTTTCTCTTTCATAATTCTCCTTAATTTTTACCTCTTTTTTTAATCCCAAATAATATTTGTGAAATTCAAGATTTGTTGTCTAATAATTTTTAATCCCTTATTAACATCAGGTTCACCATTTTTAATTAACAAATTTCTTTTTTTTGTAAACTTGATCAATTCATTATATTGACCAATTTCATCATCAAAATATTCAATCCCTAACTCTGAAAATTTTTCAGGGGCACATTTTATTAAAATTTTTGTTATCCCATAATAGAAATCTAGGTCACTAACTATTTCAGCTTTAATTGCTCCAGTAGCCACTAATTTTAAAGCATCATTTTGATTAACCAACTTTGGCATCAAAATTCCGGGTGTGTCTAATAATTGAATTTCTCCAGCAGCAATTCATTGAAGTGATCTTGTTGTTCCTGCAAAATTAGCTACTCTTGTTTTCTTTGCTTGTGCTAATAAATTAATCATTGTGGATTTACCAACATTAGGCATTCCAATAACAAAACATCTTAGTCTAGGTTTTAACAAACCTTTTTTTGCGTCTCTTTCTCTTTTTTTAGATAACACTTGCTCTAACTTTAATAATATTTTTTTTCGAGATTGAGGTTTCTTTAAATTAACAATAACTGATGTATCATACTCATTATTAAACCTTGGCATTAATTGATTTAATTTATCAATGTTTGAATAATCACTTTTTGTAAAGACAAAAAGTCTTGGTTTTTTTGGAGCAATTTTATCAAACTCATCATTGTAAGAAGACAATGGAACTCTTCCATCTAACAAAACAATAAAACAATCAACAATTTCTTGCTTATCTTTTATATCCTTAAACGCCTTTGCCATATGGCCAGGGAATCAATTTATTAAATCCATTTTTCAATTATATATTAAATATATCTAATTAGCAATGAGAGTTATATTTGATTTAAAATTTCTTTAAATTATTCTTCTTATAATCTAGAACTATTTCAATGTTTTCATTTATTTTTTCTTTAATGAACTCATGAATACCATCAATAAATACTTCCTCAATCTTATGAGATATAATTATGAAATTAATTTTTGCATTTTGAAGAACTACTTGTTCGTTTCATTTAATATCAGATGTTACTAATAAGTCACAACTATTATCTTGATTATATTTAATGAATTCATAAACATCTCCTGCACCTGGAGCAAAATAAACTTTTTTAATAATTGTACTTTCTGGTTTATCTCAATTCGAAAGTACAAAATCTAAAGCCAATTTTTCCTTTAGTAATTCAACTAATGATTTAAAACTAGAAGAGTAATTTACTACTGTACTAAAATTAATTTGAATTGGATTATTATTTAATAATCCTAATCGCTTAAGCAAATAGTGATGAGTTCCTTTTGGATTTATATCAAAAGATGTGTGAATTGAATAAACTGAAATATTATGTTTTTTTAGCAAATCAAATAATTCCTTTTTTGTGGAATCAATTTTAATGGCCTCTCTTTTGGTTGGAGCAAAGCAAAATGGATGGTGAGAGATAATAAATGAAACTTCTTCTCTAATAGCCCTTAAAATTGTTTCCTTATCAGCATCCAAACAAATCAGAACCTTTAAATCTCTTTGTTTTTTTGCAATAAATGAAAAACCACCAAAATCTCAAGGTTCTTGATGATTAAGTGGAAATTCTTTTTCTAATAATTTAACTAATTCATTTTGATTATTAATTTTCATTTTGATAAAAGTCTTTTAGTTTCTTTCTTCTTTGAGGGTGTTTTAGTTTTCTTAAAACCTTAGTTTCAATTTGACGGACTTTTTCTCTTGTATATCCTAATTGAGCTGCTATTTCATCTAATGTATGAGATTTAATTCTCTCACCATTTTCATCAACACCAATTCCATATCTCTTTTGGATAATTTCTTTTTCAAAATCATCTAAGTGTGATTGAATCATTTCTTCAAGAATCACAGATAATTCTTCTTGAGCTGCATAGTCAACAGGGGAAATAATATTACTATCTCTAATGAAATCACTAAATGAGGAATCATCTTCTTTACCTATTGGTTTATCAAGTGAAATAGGATCGATATTTATTCGACGAATATATTGAACTTTTTCAGCAGTAAAATCCTCACCATATCTTTCAGCAATTTGTTGGTCTGTGGGTGTCTCATTTAATTCTTGTTGTAATTCTCTTTTGATTTTAATTATTTTATTAATAGTTTCAACCATGTGAACCGGAACCCTAATTGTTCTTGCTTGATCAGCAACAGCTCTTGTAATAGCTTGTCTAATTCATCATGTTGCATATGTTGAAAATTTAAAACCTTTTCTTCAATCATATTTTGAAACAGCTTTAATAATTCCAGCATTACCTTCTGAAATTAAATCAATAAATGATAAACCTCTATTTTTATATTTTTTAGCATTATTAATAACCAATCTTAAATTACGACGAATTAAAATCTCTTTAGCCTTTTTCCCATCACGACCACCTTTTTCAATTCTCTTAGCAAGATTGATCTCTTCTTCTGCAGTAAGTAGTTGTCCATATTTACCAATTCAACGCATGTATCATTTAACAATATCACTTGTTTCTGAAAGCTTATTTTTCATATTTTTATCAGAAACTCTCACTTGCTTGATGGTATCGTCTAATTCGAATTCATCTGTGTCATCAAAATCTTTTAGTTCAAGTTCATCTGTAATATCTAAATCAACTTCCTCATAATTTTTTAGAGAAAGTTCATCTAATTCAAATTCATCTGTATCAAGGACCGAAACTTCATCAATTAAATCATTTAAACTAGCATCAGCAATATCAACCAAATCTGTTTCAGGACTTATAACTTCTTTTTCCATTAAATGCAAAATTAAATCATCTAAATCATCATCTTCTATTTCTAATTTCTTTTTCTCTAAAATTTTAAAAACTTCATCTTGTGAAATATACTTTTCACTTGGATTATTTTTGGTTATCTTTTTTACCTCATTTTGAAGAAGATCAACAACAAAGTCAAATTTATTATTTTTTATTTTTGGTTCTTTTTCTTTTTTAGGTTTCTTTGCAGAATCCTTAGTAGTCTTTGTTTCGACAACTGGTTTTTTTGCTACTTTAACAGGAGTTTTTTTTGTTTCTTCTTTTTTTACAGGAGTTGTTTTTTTAGTTTCAGATTTTTTTACTATTGCTGTTTTTTTGGTTTCAGCTTTTTTTGGAGCAGCCTTAGTTTTTGCTTCAGCTTTTTTTACAGGAGTTGTTTTTTTAGTTTCAAGAGTTTTTTTAGTTTCAAGAGTTTTTTTAGTTTCAAGAGTTTTTTTAGTTTTACTAACTGGCTTTGATTTATTTAATTCTTTTTTTGGTTTTTTAGTTGTTGACATTAATATTATTTCCTTTGCTTCTCATTTTTTGCTTTTATCGAACTATCAAGTATTTTTGTTATAAAATTGTCATCTGGATTATTTTCAATTGTTTTTCTTAATTTAGATTTGTTCTGGTTCAATTTTATATCCAATTTGCTTTTTTCTAGATTTCTTATAGTTTCTATAAATTCTTCTTCTGTTTCTGGAGGATTTTTTGTTTTCTCTATTTCCTTTAGTTTATTTTCTAATTCTTCATTAACTGTAAAATTAATACTATTTTTTTTGCTAATTATATAATTTGCTAACTCCACATACTTAGTTGTTCCTAAAAAAACATTTTTTGATAAGTAAATTTCAATAAAATTAGGATTTTTTAACATTCCTAACAATAATCTATTTATATTTATAAATATGTAAGTATTATTAATTGTATGTGGTTTTTCCTCATTTATAACAATTTTCTTCTCATTTTCTTGATAATATTTGGTTTTATTAGAGCTTGGAGAAATAATATTATTAATTTCGTTAACATCTATATTTAAGAGTTTAGAAATTTTGTTAGAGTATTGAGATTTTATAATTGGTTCACATAGTGTTAAGTAATTGTTAAATTTTGCCAGAAATGGCTTTATGTTATTAGGGTTACTTATCTCAACTGTATTAATCAAATACTGATAAATAAATTCAATTCCTGCCATTCTTTGATTTATTAAATTAAGAAACTTATCTTGACCATATTTATTTAAATATTCATCAGGATCATATTCTGAATCATTTTTTATTACATCAACATTTATTTTTGACTTCATGAATAAAAAAATAGATTTAATAGTCGCTTTTAATCCTGCTTGATCACTATCAAAAAATAAAACTACTGAATGATTCTTTAATTTTGAAATATGAATTTCTGAAATCGAAGTTCCCATTAAGGCAATAGCGTTATCTAAACCCGCTCTTGCAAAAGCAATAACATCCATAAAACCTTCGACTAGATATAGTTCCTTACCTGTTTCCTTAGCTCTTCAAAAATTATAAATAATAGATGATTTATTAAAAACGACAGAATCTCCTGAATTAAGGTATTTATATACTTTTTCTTCTGGATCAAGACTTCTTGAAGATAAAGCAACAATGTCCCCAAATTCATTTTTTATCGGAAAAACAATTCTGTCTGAAATAATTTGCTTTTCCTTGTCATTAATTAGTGATGCATTAATCATTGTTGAAATATTATTATTTTTCTTCAATAAAAAATCAACATAACTCTCTACATTCCAAGGTTTAGCATAACCAACGGAAAACATTTCCTGTATTTTGGGACTAATATTTCTTTGGTTTAAAAATTTGATTGCTTTTTCATTTTCAGGGAATGTTATGTCATATGAAAATTTTTGAGTAATGTCATTAAATACTTTAATGATGTCTTTTTGATTATCATTATATCTTGAATTTTCTACATATTCGAATTCATCATGATTTATGTCATATTTTTTAGCAAGGAAAACAATTGCTTCCTTTTTAGACATTCCTTGAAACTTCTCTAAAAAAGTAATAACATTGCCAGACACACCACATGAGAAGCATTTAAAAAATTGCTTTTCCTGAGAAATAGAAAGTGAAGGAGAAGTGTCATTGTGGACTGTACAAATTCCCTTATAATTTTTTCCAACTTTTGAAAGGTTAATGAATTCGCCAACAACTTCAACAATGTCTGACTTTTGCAATATATTATTTATTATTGATGAACTCAAAATGTCTCCTTTTTACTTTATATAATTGATGATTTCTGAAATTGAAATTCTTTCTTGCTTCATGGTATCTCTATTTCTAATGGTAACCTTTTCATCTTCTAAAGAGTCATAATCAAATGTTATTGAATAGTAGGTTCCAATCGAATCTTGTCGTCTATATCTTTTTCCAATTGATCCAGTTTCATCAAAGGTTGCTTCAATATCATTTTTGATAAGATCTTTAAAAATATTTCTTGCTTGTCCTGATAATTTTTTTACAAGAGGTAAAATTGCTACTTGATATGGGGCAATTTTTTTATCAATTTTTAATACTATTCTTTCTTCATCATTATCAACTTTTTCAACTTCATATGAATCAACCAGTACAGCTAATAATAAACGATCAACTCCGACAGATGGTTCAATAACTGTTGGAATGATAAACTCATTAGTTTCTGTAACTAAATATTGTAACTTTGTATTTGCTAACTTATTATGAGCAGTAAGATCAAATTCCTGACGATTTGAAATTCCCATAACTTCACCTCAACCAAAAGGATATAGAAATTCAATATCACTTGTTGCCTTAGAGTAGTGCGCTAATTCGTCACTACTATGCACCCTAATTTTTAGCGATTCTTCTTTAATTCCCAGTGATTTTATAAACTCATATGATTTCTTAACATAATAATCATAATGTTCTTGACTCTTCTCTTTAAAGGTAAAAAACTCTAATTCCATTTGTTCAAATTCTCTTGTTCTAAATATGAAATTTCCTGGGGTAACTTCATTTCTAAATGATTTACCAATTTGACCAACCCCAAAAGGAAGCTTCAATCTCAATGACCTTTGGATATTGTTAAAATTAACAAATATTCCTTGAGCAGTTTCTGGTCTTAAGTAAACTGTATTCTTTTTATCTTCAACAATTCCTTGTTCAGTTTCAAACATTAAATTAAAATGTTTGATATCACTTCAGTCAGTTTTGGAACCATCATATTCTTTAACATTTTCTTTTAGAAACTTTTCTAAAACCTTATTGTCCATTCCGGCACAATTCTTCTTAGTCACTTCTTCATAAATATGATCTGCTCGGTATCTCTTATGATTTATTTTATTCTCAATAAGTGGATCAGAAAAATTTGAAATATGACCACTCGCTTCTCAAATTTTTGGATTCAATAAAATTTTAGAATCAAGACCAACATTGTTTTCTTCTAAATTAATAAAGTTTTTTCATCATTCCTTTTTGATTTTATTAATTATTGCTATTCCTAAGGGACCATAATCTCAAGTGTTAGAAAGACCACCGTAAATTTCTGAACTTTGAAATACGAAACCAGAAGTTTTTAAATGATTTACAATATTTTTCATATCTTTTTCATTATTTTTCATAATTCCTCAAGTCCTCAAATAAATTACGTTTATAAGTATTTATTATTAATAATTTTATATTAAATAGAGTTCAATTGGACTAAATTTAGATTAAATTGTGATAATATTGTTAATTATGATTAGTAATTTACAATTTTTAGGTAAAGAACTTCCCCCTGTTACACCAACTGGATTTTTTGGTTTGTCCTTTCTATCATGACAAGGTAACCAAATGAGCTATGCAGATTCTCAATGAATGGTTTACTTAATCTATGCTTTTGTGATAATCAGTTGCTTTCTGATATTTGTTTTCAAAGATAATCTAAGAACAAGATATCAAGCAAGCTCAACTGGAGTAATTAATGGTACTCGAGTATTTGGATTTTTTATCTTATTGTTGTCAATCTTTAGAGTTGTTATTTTAGGAATTGGTGGATATCCAAATTTATGAGAATTAATCCCCCTGCATTTTTGTCGAATATTTGTTTTCTTAATAGGATTAGCACTTATCTTAAAAAAGATTGAATTTGTTAAGTATTTTTCATTTTTTGCAATTGGTGGTGGAATGATGGGATTAGCAATTCCAGATTTAAGTAACTCACAATATTGAAGTGAATTTGGGGGAATGGAAATAGGTCTTGATAACTATGTATTTTGAGATTTCTTCATCATACATGCATCATCAATTATTCTACCTGCATATTTACTCGCTTGCTTAAAACCTATTTTTTATAAAAGTGAAATTACCTACACAATGATAATTATGGGAATTACTACAATAATTGTTTTTGGACTTAATTTTGCACTTGCAAATGTTGAGGATCCAAGATGAAGAGCTAATTGATTTTACTTAGGAGTACCTGAAATTAATGGAATTGATGATATGCTAGCACCATTTTTAGGACCCTTAGTCTCATATCCTGCTATTTTATTTACATTTACAGGCATTGGAATAATTTTATATTTAGGTTTTGCTTTTGCTTACATAAATTCCGATAGACTTCATTTTATTATGGAAGAGTATCATAAGTATAGATTTATTGTTAAAATCAAAATAATTCCGTCTGAAAATATGCAACACTTTATTGATGGACCATTCAAGTATCGTAAAAAATATAATTTAGAATAGTTAAAAGATATATAAAAAACTCTCAACTTATGAGAGTTTTATTTTATGATAATTATTTTATAATTACTATTTAGCCATTTGCGCTTTAACTTCAGCAGCAAAATCAACAGCTTCTTTTGTGATTCCTTCTCCTACTTCAAAACGAACCATAGCAATTTCTTTAGCATTTTTCTCTGCTAAAAATTTGGCAATTGTTTTTCCAGGTTCAACAACATATTCTTGTTCAGTTAGTGTATCATCTGAAAGTGCTTTTCTCAACATTCCTTTTAGAATATTTTCTTTAATAGCATCTGGTTTACCTTTTAGTGCTGGCGAATCAGCAAATTCATCTTTTAATTTTTTAACTCTATCAGCAGGAACTGTTGATTCATTTAAAAATTCAGGATTCATTGCGGTAATGTGCATTGCTATTCCTTTCAATGCTTCATCATTTCCACCCTTTGCAACAAATAGAGCTGCTTTTTGTCCATCAGAGTGAGTATAGTTACCAATAAAAATTCCACCATCTTTTGAAAATTTAACTGCTCTTCTAAAAGAAATTTTCTCTCCAATTGTTGAAGTTGCCAAAGTTGCAAGTTCTTCAATTGTTTGACCTTTACTATTTTTTAATTTAGCAGCTTCTTCATCACTCTTAAAATCATTAGCAATTAAAATCTTTCCTATTTCATTTACTAAGGCCACAAACTTATCATTTTTGGCAACAAAATCTGTTTCTGAGTTAACCTCATAGATTACACCAAACTTATCATTAACAAGTGTTGAAACTAATCCTTCAGCAGCAATTCTTCCAGATTTCTTTATAGCTTTGGCAATTCCATTTTCTTGTAATCACTTAATTGCTTCTTGAATATTTCCATTAGTTGCGTCTAAAGCTTTTTTACAATCAACAAATCCACTACCTGTTAATTCTCTTAATTCTTTAATTAAATTGGCAGACATTAAATTTCTCCTTTATTTTCTTTATCTTTAAGTTTTCTAACTGTTTTGGGTTTTGGAGCTTCTTCAGAAGTTGCCTCAACTTTATTTTCACGATCTGCAAATAAAGGTTTTGGAACTCATCCTTCAGGTCTCTCTCTATTTTCTCAAGGTTTCTTTCTATATTCTCCACCTTCAAAGTTTCTATTTGGATTTCTTGTAAACTGACGTCTTTCCTTGTTAGCATCAACTGGTAAAATAATTTTATCATCTGGTTGGTAAGCAAATTTAACAGTTCCATTTTTAGCTTCAACAATCGCATCTGCCAAAATAGTAATAATTAAGTTTAATGATTTTACAGAGTCATCGTTAGCTGGAATTCCTAAATCTACTAATTCAGGATCACAATCGGTATCGATAATTCCAATAATTTTAACATTTCTTTTTCTAGATTCCTTAACAGCAATTAAATCATCCATTGGATCTGCAATTATCATAAACTGAGGAGCAGAATTCATGTTTCTAATTCCTTGCAAGTTTTTTTGCAATTTATCTAATTCTTTTTTCTTAAGAATTCCTTCTTTTTTAGTGTAACCCTCAAAATTTCTTTCTTCTAGTTTTTCTAAATCTTCCATTGCTCTAACACGTGAAAAGATTGTTTTACTATTAGTTAAAGTTCCACCTAATCATCTTTCGCTTACATAAGCTGAATTAGTTCTTAAAGCTTGTTCTTTAATAACTTCTTTTGCTTGTCTTTTAGTTCCAACAAAAATAAATGTTGCACCTTTTTGAGCGGCTTTAAAGATTAGTTTGTATGCTAATTCCAATGATTTTTGTGTTTTTGAAACATCAATAATGTGAGTATTCATTTTCTGAGTGTGAATATATGGCGCCATTTTTGGATTTCATTGAGATTTTCTATGACCAAAATATGTTCCGGCTTCCAATAGTTTTTTTGTTGAAACAATTTCTGCTGTTTCTGAAGAGCTTAGGCTTGATTCTGCCGCAATCTCTTCGTTTTTAATTTCGTCGTTTGACATTTTTTTCCTTTTAGTTTGTTATTTTCTTCCTAATACTTCAAGTCAACTAGAATCTTATTTTTTATAAGACACACCCAATCGAATCCATAATAGTGCATATTTTTTTCATTTTTTTATTTATTTACATGATTTAAAATATCTATTTAATATTATCATAATAATATTTGTTTTAATTTAAATAATCAATATTCTTAAGAATAATTTGAGATTGAAAATCTAGGTTTTCTTAAAATTATAGATATGGTTCTAGGAATACTTCTAAATCTTTATTTTTCTTAAGGATATTTGCTTTCATGTCATCAACCACAACTTTTCCACTTTGGAAAACAATAATTCTATCAGCCAAATAATCAACCTCAGCCATATCATGAGAAATTACAACGATTGTCATATTATTTTCTGCCGCGAATCTCTTGATGAATTTTTTTATGGTTGTTCTAATTTTGATATCTAAACCTGTGGATAATTCATCTAAAAATACTAGTTTTGGTTTATGCATGATTGCCAACATTAAGTTTAATCTTTGTTGTTGACCACCTGAAAGAGAGTGAGCACTTTTGTTATAAAATTTATTAACACCAAATTCTTGAATAAGAATTTCTAATTCTTCATTACTAATTTCAACATGGTAAGCTTCTTTTAAGAATAGAACAATGTCTTTACATTTAAGACCAGGAGGATATGATGAGTTCTGAAACTGGATTCCCAATGCTTCTTGGTAATTAATTTTTGTTTTGTAATTATATTGGAAACTTCCTGAAGTCGGCATGTTCAACCCAATCATTTGTTCAATAAATACCGTTTTACCAGCTCCATTAGAACCTAATATTGCAACATGTTCTCCTGCCTTAAAATTAATAGTTATATCTTCATTGGCATTAAACTTTTCTCCATTACTTGTAAATGTTTTCGTAACATTGTGTGCCTCAATTAAATATTCAGATAAAAGATTTGCTTTTCGAAGGGCAACAATTTCTCCATTCTTCTTCACCCGATTAATCAAACGAACAATATTAAAGACTTTTCAGTTCATTTTACTTGCTGATCGAGTACTTCATGAAAATTTCCCAACAGCAAAGAACCCAAATAATGCCATGAAGAAGAATGGCATAATATGATTTAGAACTTTGTCATAACTTCTAAAAACTATTAATTCTCCAGGTTCATTACCACCCATTGATGAAAAAACATTGAATAAAACGTAATCAGTATTAATATCTCAGATATTTGAATTGTGAAGATTCATAATATAACTAATAGGCACACCATTAATTGTTCCTGTTGGTTCAAATCCATTAAAGCTTTCAATCATTAAGGAAATGGGATATTTAAATGGTAAAAGATAACTTGAATATTTAATAGCATCTATTTGGGCGGTCATTCCAATTGGTAAGACGGCAGGACCAACAAAGAAGGTTATTATTAAAATGGTAATTCCGACACCTTGAATAAAAAGTGTTGAACGAGCAACTGAAGCCAGAAGTATTCCCACAACCATAGTAAGAAAAATTAATAAAAAGGTTGAATAAATAAATGATCCTCATTCAACACCACTAAGCATTTGGAATCAAGAAGCTCCTGCTAGTGGTTGACCTTCAAATGAAGATTCCATTTTGGAAGAATGTAAATTATTAAAAAATACAAGAAATGAAAAAATAAAAACTAATAACATCGAAACAATCATAATAATAAAGTTGAAAATGACAATGACAATTAAAAACTTTATTGGATTAATCGGCGTCGTTCCAATCCTTTTTAACAAAGTTGAGTTTTTGAACTCAAAAATACTTTGTGGCATAAAAACTAATCCAACGGTTAAAATACTAACAGAAATACCAGCTGGAAAATAAAATTCATGTCCTAGAATTAATCCAATAAAGAACAAAAGGATTATTGGGACAACAAAAGCAAACAATGGACCAATAATTCCTTTTCAAAAGTATTTATTGACTAACTTAAATACTGTGATCACAAATATTTACTCCTGTATTCTGAAATTACCTATAATTCTAAGTATATATAATTTGCCAAAATATATAGTGATATTTCAAATTTTGTTCAAGTAATAATTATAATACTTATAATTAAACTAACAACCAAGGAGACACAAGAAATATGAAAATTTATTCGAAAAATATTGAAAATGGTTACTTGAACCAGGAATTTGGGGCAAATGGAACTAGAAAGAATTCCAAAGGGATTGTTGACTATTCTTTTCATATTGCTTGAGAGAACTTACCAAAAGATACAGTTTCTCTAGCTATTGCCTTTTATGATCATGATGCAGTTCCTGTTTGTGGTTTTACATGAATTCACTGATTAGCAGCAAATATCGATCCTAAGTTGAATGAATTATCTGAAAATGCTTCTATTCAACTAAAAGATAAGATGGTTCAAGGTAAAAATTCATGATCTTCAGGATTGTTACCTAAAGAGATGCAGTCACATGAAACATTATTTGGTGGTTGTGCTCCTCCAAATGGGGATCACAAATATGATGTGGAAGTTTTTGCTCTAAATAAAAAACTTAATCTTACTAATGGATTCCTATATAACGAACTTTTACATGCAATGGAAGGTAATATTTTAGACAAAGCAAGAATCAATTTCATATATAAGAAAATTATTGAATAAAAAAAAATAACTAGCTATTTACAGTTAGTTATTTTATTTTGAAATTTTAATTTCTGGTTCTTTATCTTCTTTTACATCTTCCTTAGTTTCTTCAGCTTTTGGAGGAGTGCTTTTAATCATTGAAGCTTCTGCTGTTGAAATCATTTTATTTGCAAATACTAAGGAAGCAATATTTCCGAATATTAATAATGATAAGATTCCTCATAGTGTCTTTTCACTATTTAAGTCTTTATCTTGAAAATTAGTTGATAATATTCTGACTGCATCAACTAAACCGATAATGGCACTTACTATTCCTCCAATAATTGTAAACCATAGAACAATGGCAACAATATTTCTAGTTTTCATTTTCTTACCTTGTTCTAGTAATTCTTCATTTGAATTTATTGTCATGCCGCTCTCCTAGTGATATATAAATACTTTAAATACAATTATAGCATAAGTGGCGAATATTTTGAAACATATATCTTATCTTATTATTTATTGATTTTATAATCACTTCAATATTCATAATTTTCCTTTATGAAATTAATTGTCTCTTTAGGTAGCTTTTCAATATCTAAAAATTCTTTTCATGATTGGCCATTATTTTTAACAACATTTCCTTGGTCGTCAAAAGTTATTTTATGTTTATCAAACAACTTGTGATGATTAGAATCTATTCTCAAAACATTGTAAGGACATATCGCCTTTAAAATGGATTCTCTTGTATTTGCATTTACTAATCTTGAAAAATTTATAATATGAGCATTTTCTATTATTGCTGAGTCAATTTTGATTTTTGTTGAGCAAAATGGAATTTTTTTATTATCTAATTCTCTTCTTACTCCAGATCCATAAAAATTTCTCAATATATTTTTGTGTGAGTTCATATCACTTTCTTTTAAGACTCCATTAAAGTATGCATCAATATAGTCAGATATCTTTTCGTCTAAATTTTTGGGATATACTCAATTATCAAAATCATTTTCATTGTAAAATTCAACGTTACTTATTCCTGATATATCATTTGAAACATCAACCAACAAATCATTAAAGTATCATTTATTTGATTCTTCAAAAATTTCCTTGAAAAATTTATTATTGCTTATGAAATTAGTTAATGAAATTGTTTTACTAATCTTGTAATCTAAATTTGGTTTTCCTCATAATTTTTTCATTGGATTTGAGAAGTTGCACTCAAAATATTTTTGTTCTGTACAAACAAGTGGCGAAGCTTTTGAATTGGTTTTGGCTCCACTTATATTTGAGCCAGACAAATATGAAAATTGTTCTTTAACTGTCGTTGTTTCTAATTCAAGATAATTATTTATTGATGATATTTGTTCTTTTTCTAAATTATAAAATTGTATATCAATAAAGTCTAATGGATTATGTTTAGTAATTGGATCTAAGAGAGTGTCTCGAAATTTTCTTGCCTTAGGTTTGAGATAATAGCTAGTAGGTTTAACCATTTTCTTATCAGTTAATCGATAGTTAGCCTTTTCTAGTTCTAAATACTCATGAATTACTTTTTTTGTTTCAAAATCATAGGCATAATTTGCATATCCTCTAATTCTTAATGAATTATCAATGTTTTTAATTTCACCCTTTGTGGCAAAAGGTATTTTTATTAAATAGCAGTTCTTCATTAGAACACCAACGTCCTAAAGATCTCTTCAAGAACTTTTATTACAATTGAATTACCTGCTAAGTATATTTGCTTATTTGGTTTAATTAGCCCTGTCTTAAGAACTTTATCAAAATCTTGGTCACTAAAACCCATGTATCTAAATGATTCCTTTGGAGTCATTGTTCTGATTTTTCCTTTATCATATAGTTTAATTCTTGAAAGTGCCCCTGAAGCAGTTAAAGTAGGACCATTATAATTAATATCAAAAACCATATTCTCACTTGAGAACTTGGTATATTCTTCTAACTTATATTTTTTGACATACTGGTTTCTTGTAGAAGGTTCTGATAACTTATATTTTTTAAACTTTTCTTCATAAGCAACATTCTTTTCTAAGATGCTTTTGAGTTTAATCATTTTGTTAGTTTGTTGTGGATCACTAAATTTAAAGTTGACTTTTTCTTTATGACTCTTAAGAACCGAAAGTACAAAGACACGTTCACGTGCTTGAGCCATTCCAAAGTCTTTTGAATTAAGAACATATTGTTTTGATTCATATCCAAGTTTGTTTAGTTTATCTAATCATTTTTTGTATTCTGAATAATGGTTTTTATTAATCATTGATTTAACATTTTCTAATAATAAGTACTTAGGCATTTCTTCCTGAGTAAATGATTTATTAGCTTCAGAAATGATTCGATCAATTTCTCACAATAAACCTGAACGAGTCTTTGATTTTTTATTCATTCCTTTACCTAAGCCTTGTCCTGATAAATCTTGACATGGAAACGAATAAGTAAATATATCAATATTTTTAGGTAAATCACTTGCTTTCACTTGTGTAATATCAAATAAATTATTAGAAATGTTTTTCGATCTATTTAGTCAAAAAGCAATTTCTTTATTTTCATATAACTTCTTTTTACCTTCTATAGATAAAGGTTTCTTTGAATCTGAACTTAAAATTACATTATCAATAAAGGATTTTGAAAAATCTTGATTTCCATCGATACCTTTCGTTAGCGGGGGGGGGGGTAGAATGGATTGCCTCATATGCAATGATTGCATCAATAAATCATTCAACAATTCCCACTACTTTGACTTCTCAATCCATTGATTCTGAAATGTTTTTAAGAGCTTTATATTGTGAACCAATTCCAGCAAATGCTTCAAATAAATTAATTTCCTTAATTTTATCCTTTTTTACTGGAGTATTATTTAATACATTTGACGATTTCAATTCCATAGTTAATAAATTTTAACGCGTATTTTCGATATGTTCTTCGTTTAGTTAAAACGCATAAAAGTCAGTAAAAATGCGGACAAATTGAAATCATATTAAAGTTTTTAAAAATTAGTTTCAATATCAGTCAATTGAAATATTTGTAATTAATTTTCAATTGTGCGATAATTAATAAAAACAAACAAAATTTAAGGATAAAATATGATAAATAGTAGTGATAAAAAAATTGTAAATGATAGAATAAAATGTCGAGATTTATTAAATCATATAAGTGATAAAAAAATTTTTGTTCCTAATTTTCAAAGAGAGTATGTATGGAGCAAGGCTAAAATAATAGAATTCCTCAATTCACAATTAAAAGTTGAACCCTTCGGGACAATACTATTATGATCTCCCAAGCAAAAACTTGACGGATTGGAAACAAGAAATGAGTTTGTTAAACTTCTTTCTTCTAAATATAAAAATCATAGTCCAAATAGTGATTACTTGATAGACGGGCAACAAAGAACCACTTCCTTATTGATCATTTTTTATTCTTTAGAAATTTACGATTTTTTTAAAAATAAAGGACAAAGAGATAGACCAACTGGTTGAAACTATGGAACATTAATAAATTTCAATTATATTAAAGGAGAATTCACTTTAGATAAAATGAATGAAAATACAATTTCATTGTCTGAAGTATTTGGAGAAAATTTTGATTTATCAAAACTTAAGGATACTATAAAAGCGAAAAAACCGCTTCTCAGTGACGATGAAATATATAAATTAATAATAGATATTAATACAATAAGAACCAAGGTTGAGAATTTTGAAATTTCTGTCATTAGATTGCTAAATCATAAATTGGATGCTGTTATTGATATATTTTCTAACATAAATACAAAAGGGGCTAAATTATCCAATTTTGATTTAATTCATGCAAAGTGATCTAACTTAGATGATCAATTAGAGAAATCTAAATTTAATTTTGAAAAGGGTTTAACAAATTTGTTATACTCTTTTGATTATGGATACGACAAAATTGATAAAGAGGTTTTTGTAGATTCACTTTATTTGCATATTGATGAAAAACCAAAATATAGTTCTGAAGAAAAAATAGGGTTTCCTATAAAAAAAGAAGATTCTGTGAGATTAATAAATAAATTTAATGAAAATTTAGAAGGTTTTAAAAAAACATATGAATTTTTAAAGGGTATGAAAATGAATCATAAATTTTTACCATCTAAAATTATATTTAAGTGATTAACATATTATTTTGTAAAAACAAAGAAGCAAATTCACGGATCAGAAAGTGCTATTATTAAAAATTATATTAAATTAGCAAGTATAAATGACAGATATAGATCCTCATCAAATGAGAGATTAAAAGAAGATATTGATTTTGTTGATAATGTTCTTTTAAATGAGAATGTAAACAAGTCATGAGATCATTGGAAAAATCAAGCAAAGAATAGATATTTTGAAAGGCATGAATTAACACCTAATATTTTAGAAAATGTAAGTTATAAAACAAATTCTATGATCTCGAATTACATAAAATTTATCCTACTTTCCACTACTAGATCTTTCTTTGAAGGAAAACATCATACTAATATAGAAAATGTTGACATGCATCATATTTTCCCAAAAAATTCAAAAATTGCAGACACAATCAGTTCAAAAGAAAATATTGAAAATATTGTAAATACAACACCTCTCTCTTCAATAGAAAATAAACATATCGGAAATAAAAATCCCTCAACATATCTCCAAAATTTACGAAAAAACGCTACTAAGGATTTTGATGAAATATTAATAGAACATGGAATAAATATTGATCACTTAGAAAATGATGATTTTGAAAGTTTTTTTAATGAAAGAAGCCAGTTTATTATAAATAAAGTGAATGAAAGTTTTAATTTTTAATAAGATTTATACTTTCTAGTGTGTGTCCTTAATTAATATTCGACACACCTTTAATCTGCATTTGTTATTTTCTTAAGCATATTTCTATTATATTTAATAATGTGTGTTAAGAAAATAGAAACTAAAATATTTACAAACCAGTAGGATCATCATCGTCTTTGATTTTATTTAGAAGATCCTCAATTGTTTTGTTTGGATCATCACTTACTTCATTAAGAGTAACGCACTTATTTATGACTATATACTTCTTTATTTCACTAGATATTGCATCTTCATTATTTTTATAATATATGTGTGTTGCTTTGAATTTTTTATCAAGATGCATCAAATTAAACATTTGATGATAAATATATGAATCAGCCTTATTGAATCCAATACCAAAAAAAACAATATTTTTGATTTTTATTTTTGATTTTATTTCATCAAAAATATTTTTAAAAAACCTAAAATTAAATTCAGAGAAATTCCTGAAAAAAGAAGGGAAAACAAGATTATCTCCTGATTCAAAATGTGGTTTTATGATTATTGTTTTGTCAAAATTATTATTTTTTCTTGTTTGATTAAAAAAAATCAAATTGTTTATTTCTGATATCACTAAAACATTATAATCATTATTTTTCTTAAATAAAGATTCGATTTTTGTATCTCAATTAAGAACGATAATGATTTGATTTTTAAGAATTTCAAATATGCTTTTTTCCTGGGCAATAGCTTTTTCATTATCATTTTTAATAAATAAATGTTTTGAAATAGAAACTCAAATAAAGTGTTTGATAGTTCTATATTTTTGGTCGTCATAATAGTTATTATTTCATGATAATGTTTTCATTATTTTTGTAGCAATTATTTCAATATCATTATCGAATTTCAAAATTTCATCAACTATCATTATTATTTTAGATTTTATTTTTATTATTTCTTCATAAATTTTGATAACTTGTTTGGGAGTTAAATTATCTTCTTCAATATGACCATCTTCAACTTCATCTATTGTTTTGCTTGATTTTGGTTTATGATCATTGCTAGACTTAACCAATCTAAGATTAACATATTCTAAAAGTAATTCACTAAATAATTTCTCGATTATTTCAACATTTAGACTTAATTCATTTTCTGGTTCAAAAATAAATTTCATTTTTCAATAATCACACAAATAATAAATCAAAGGAAAACCATAAACAATCTCATCTTTAAAATTTTCATCCTTCTCAAGAATGTGTAAATAACTATTTTTTTTATTATTAATGTCATTTATTAAATGTAAATTTTTAAGGTAATCATTTAGTAAATTTTTAAGTAGTTCTTCTTGTATTGGTAAGTTGAAAAAATGCTTACTAAATCCAGCGCCAATAATAAAAACATTCTTTGTATTCTCGGAATTATTGTTCATAAAATTAACCCTTTTTTATTGCTTCTTCAACTTTAATTATGAAGGATTTTAAATTTCTAATGTTCTTTTCAGAATTTATAGTAATAACTTTTTTATAAAATGATTCTATTTGTTCTTCTCACAAATTTAAAAACTTGAAAAGCGCTTCTTTGTCAAATCCTTTTATTTCTCTATCTTCTCTTTCCTTGACAAATTGAAAATGCTTAATTATTAATTCATTATTTTTATCATATTGAATTTGTTGCCTTTTTGTCATCTCATTTTTTGTATATGTCATCAAAGAAATGAATTCATCAAATTTTGTGTTTTTAAATAAAACTACGCAATTTGGACATTCGCATATTTCTTTCTTATATTTTTCCATAATAATAAATCCATTTTGTATAAAATCATCACCTATAAATTTATCAAATTCACTAAAACTAATTCTTCTATGTAAAGGATAAAGGTAAAAATAAGTATTAAATCTACCACCCTCATCAAATACACTTCTAGCTTCCCCATATCCATTATTTTCGATAGTTCCAACAAGTTTTGTATTAAACAAATTTGAGGTTAGAATTTTGAAGAATATATCACCATGCATAACAATAATTTCCTTGCCTATAGATTTTATTAAGGTATTAATTCCATCAAAATATTTTGCTGAATCATTATTTCAGAATGAAAAATTATCAATTCAAATTGAAAAATAATTACCTCTCTTGGAATTATAATTTTTTACTAAATCATTTAGTTTTTCAATATTATTTTCTACAAAAAAATTTTTATCCAAACAAATAGTTGTCAAATAATCAATCTCAGAATTACTAGCAATAACATGATGATCAAGCAATTTAAGATTAATATTAATAATTCTTGCCAAATTGGTGTCATCCGCTTTTAAGAAAAAGTATGGGACTAATTCAAGCAAAAGTTCTTTGGATTTATATCCTAAAATATCAGACACATGAACTTCACTTTTTTCTGATTTGTTTTGTAAAAAATTGTTTTGAAAATCAATGGAATGTTTGTGAATATTGGGAATTTCTTTTTCAGCATATTCTAATCTTTTATCCAGGCTTTTTTCTTCTGCCAACTCTTCTATAGTTTTTTTTATTAACAATTTTTTGTTTTCTCCATAGTAGGAAAGATGTTTTGGAGATAAGTATAAATAGGCCATTGTATCAATAATTACAAATTGCTTTACATGCCTCAATATAGCATCTTCTTTTTGCATTATTGTATTTCCATTTAAATACAATGTAAAATCAGTAATGTTATGAAGAGTTTTTAAGTCATTTGGAGAACCAAATTTTATTATTTTTCTATTTAACATTTGTATTATTCGCTTTTTTAAAATATTGTTCTAAAGTCAAATTTTTCTTGAAGAATATTTGAGTTATCGTTTTGTTTGCTTCAGGGTTAAAAAATCATTCAAAATTTTTTGTTGCCTGGCAATAGAAAATGACACCAATATTTAGACTCTCACATATTGCAATTATTTTATTGCAAGTTGATTTTCTCATTGGTTTTATAAGGCAAATGTATGTTTCATTAAACTTCTTTGAAATTAATGAAGCTTGACAAATAACTTTTTTTCAATCATACTTTTTAAACTCTATTCCAATCAATGAATTTTTAGAGTAGTCATAATAAGCAAAATCAATAATATTTGGAAGTATTTTAATTTGTTCTTGAGATTTAAAAAAATCTAACTCACTCTTCATCATCTTTTTAAAATTTTGAACCATCATTTTTTCTGACAAGTTATTTTTTTCGTTATTTTTTAAGCTCATTACCTTCACCCAAACCTTCCTTGTCGTTAAGAATTTCTTCTTTTATAATTGACTTTCCTGTATACTGAGGAAAATTTTCATAAATATATCTCAAAATATTATTAATATTTGCATTACAAATAATTTTACAAAAATTTTTGAATTTTGGCAAAAAATCATCATATTCCTCTTTTTTAAAAAGAGATTTTATTTTGGTCATCGTCTTCTCATTTTCTTCATTATCCACAATTGTAAATACCTTATAACTCTTTGTAAATATAGTATCTGAAAAAGTATCTTCGTCATAAAAACTTTTGGAATCAACATTAATTGTGTTTAAATCATCATTACTAATTTCTCTTTCTTCAACATTTATTTTATTTTGAATTGTAAGTTCTGAAATTGCACTTGCTAATTTTTTTGAATATGGTCCAAAATTATTGCCTTCAAAATCATCATATAAACTTGTTTGAATTTTTGACATTTCAACAATAAACTCTTTCATAAATAAAAAATAAGCCTTTTGAAGTCTTGTCACTAAACTCACAGACTTATTTGGTGATCAATAAATAAATAATCACAAAAATATTCTAGGATCTGAAATATATGATAAATGTTCCTTAGTTATTTTTTTCATTAGATTTTCCCTCTAGTCAAAAGACATAATTTTATTATATCAATTTGACATTATTATTGGTAACAATATTTATTTAATATAGATAACTGAATTGTTTAAATACTCATTTCTATTTAAATTTATTATCTTTGAATCAAAGAAATTTGCCTGCTCCTGGATAAATATAGAAGTAAGCATTGCATCTTCTAAACTTAAATCGCAATCTTCCTCACCATATTTTTGTTTTCTCTTACATCATTCATATTGATAATCCTCACCTGTTCTATTAACAAAAATAATATTTGCATTTTTATGTAGTAGTCAATCGATTTCTTCATATAGTGAAACTGGAAATACTGAATAAAAAATAACTTGAAAGTCTGACTTAAGTAATTTCTTATTGGTAGAACTGATTATTTTTTTACTTATTTTAGGATCAATATCTAATGTCTCTTGAATTTATTATGTAATTATGTATAAAATTATTTAAATAGTAATCTAAATCGGAATTTCTGCTTTTATTATTATAAGGATTTATTGATAAATATTGTTAAATTATTGCAATTATAATTCAATAAAATAAAAAGATACTTATCTCTTTTTGTCAACCTAAGTTTATTTGTACGTCATTTTCTAAAATAAATTTATGATATAATTTTTGAACTTAAGTTGGGGAGATGAGGCAATGGAATCAGTTTACAATTTTTGAATTTCTTTTAATAAAGTGGTTTCTAAAATTAATATTAATACTTCAAATGAAGAAAAACAAAAAATATGGCTTGAAGGAAAACTAGAAATTGCTAAGGAATTTTCTGTAAATTCACAGAACTATAAGGAATTTATAAATAAATTTAAAAACAATGAAATTTTTAACAAAATATCGGTGTCTACTGGTCAAGGAAGATTGGCCAATACTCCTTGAATAAGTTTTCTTAATAATGAAATTTCTACTGATTTAAGCAAAGGTGGAAAATCTAGGACATCAACCTCCAACGGATTTTACCCAGTGATTTTATTTGATCGAGATGGAATATATATTGCTGCAACTTTTGCTATTCATGGTATTTGAAATAAATATGATGAAATTGTTCATGATAATAAAATATCAAAAAAACTTTTCCAAAAAATAATAAGAGAGGGGATCAGGAATTCACTTTTAGATATTCTTCCAAAAGATGAAAAAATGATAACATCATTTTGATACCATGACTTTCCAAAACTAATCAACGCTCCTAATGAATATTTGGACCCCGTTTGAACTGGAATATATATAAATGGGGAAGATATAACTGATGAAAATGTTAAAATTGCTTTAAAAAAAATAAATGATCACTTAGTATCTTCAGTTAAAAATAAGAGACTTCCAAATAACTGTGAGTTGTTTAATAGCTACATGCTTGATATCTTGAATATTAGTAAGGTATCTAATATTGAAAAAATCTATGATAAGAAGGAGCAAAATCAACAGATAGTCAAAAGTCGAACTGAGTCAAAAGTTTATAGTCAAAGTGAAGATCTGACAAATATTGAAATTTTAGATAATGCTTCTGTAACAGAATTAATTGAAGATATTGAAGAAATAAGAAGTGATGGAACTCTGAATCCAACAGAGAAGGAAATACTATATAAAGCAAGAATTGGACAAGGTAAATATCGTGATGATTTGCTTGAAGAATATAAGCAAACTTGTGTGCTTTCAGGTGTAAATTTTAAAGAACTTCTAGTAGCAAGTCATATTGTACCCTGAAGAGAAGCTAATAACAAAGAAAGAATAGATAAATATAATGGCTTGCTTTTATCAGCGAGCATTGACAAACTTTTTGATAGATATCTTATTTCGTTTGATGAAGATGGAAAATTGGTTGTTTCAAAATCATTTGAAAAGCGCCACAATTTTAAGGATGTTATGATAACTATTGGAATTTATGAGAAATATATTGACCAAAAAGAAGGCATTGAATTTCATGAACAAACAAAAAAATACTTAAAAAAGCATTTTGAAAAAACTAGTAACCAACTATAATCATAGCCATATTTATCTTTTAAAAATTGAAGTGCTTTATGTTGAGCTCCAATACCTGCAAAGGTTTCAAAAACTCTTAACTTTTTAGAACTAGATTTTGATTTTTTTGATTCTTTAGCAGTTTCTAGTTTCATATTAAAGATATTTTAAACTGTTTATATTTTTTTCTGTCTGTTTTATAGAATGAAATAAATAGATCATGGCTAATTATTTAAATAAAAATAAAAGAACATATAATTGAAGACATAAGAAATGAGGTAGTTATGAAAAAAATATTTCTAAGTTATTGCACTGCTGATGAGGAATTTGTGGATAGTGTTTTCGAAAATATTAAATCTAAAAATCCAAAACTAAATATTTTCAAATTTAATAAACAAAAATACTCTATGTCCTTTTCTAAAGAATTGATAATGGGTATGGAATTAGATATATTGGGATAAAATTAAATGAATAATTTATTCCTCATTATTTAAAATTAACCCTCAATTACGTTCAAACTAACTTATCAGAAATCAAATAATTTAATAACAAATAATATTTGTGAATTTACAAATATATATTATTTCTCCTTCCTTAACTGACAAAATATTGAATTTAAAATGGATGATGCTTATTTCTCAAAACATTTCGTTATCGCTAAAAGACATAGTTTTGCCCATAAATTAAAATTCTTAATTATTAAGCTCACAATTTCAATTTAAAAACAACAACAAAGTTTAAAAATATTAGTATATATATAAAGGTGAAAATATTTTTTTGTAGTTATAATTATTTTTAATTTAGATTTAAGTAGAGAGGTTGAAATATCAAGCTAGTATATGATAATAACAAAAAAGAATGTATTATTAGATTGTTTATTGTAATAAATTGTTTATGGAAGATTAGTATCTTAAAAAAATTTATAGATCGACTTTACTTTCAAATTTTTAACATTTTTAGAAAATTTTTTTTATTTTATATATGTAGTGGAAGCAAATTATTAATCCTTAAAAGAGAAAGAAAATGTAATAAATCGACGAAAGTTTCTTCACAAACTTTATTTTTTTTATTCTCTGGAAACTTTGCTCACTCTTGAGATTCCTTGCCGTTACTATCATTATCAGTATGTCTAAAATATCCATGCATTTTCCCACAAAATATAGAAGTTTCATCTCTCCCAATTTTTGATACTATGAAATCATAAGAAGGTTTTGATTTTTTTTCTTCAAATAAGAATACAAGTTTTTTGCAAATATTTGATAAGTGACTATATTTTTCAGAAAAAGATTTAGAATTTTTATATAAATAAAACAATTCAGACAAATTTTTATCTTTAATGTTAATAGCATCGATTAAATACTTTTCATCTGAAAATGTAAAACCATTAGAATGATCAAAACTAATAAAATAATATTTAGATTCAGATATTAAAAAATCAAGAGAAAGAGTTACTCTATCCTTAATGCTAAAAATTGTCTGTCCATTTGAGGTACTAACCAACTTAATTTTGTCCCTATAATAAATATTAGAAAATGTTGTATTTTTGAATTCTATTTTAAGAATTATTTCTCACAATATATTAGCATATTTTAAACTCTTTTGATCAAAAGAAATCTCATCTATACCTAAAGTGTTTTCAATTCTTTCAAAACAAGAATGATTATCAAAACCAAACGCACCCTTTGATTCATTTAAAATAATTTCGTCAACATTATTTAACAACTTTTTTGATGAAGAAATAATTAAATTTTCTAATTTGTTACACAAATTGCTTAAATATTCTTCCTTTGTAGTTTTAAGTCTTATTTCTTTTGCTAATATGGACACTATACTCCTTCATATTTTATAATTATATAATTGATGACTTAGAAAATACAAATTATTAACTATTTATTTTCCAAATAACATGTTTGCACTAATTCTAGTGTGGCAATAAAAATTGAATTTAAAAAGGTATAATTCGCCTAAATTGAACTACAAATTCTACTAGAAAAAGACGGAATATAAGCAAGTTAACTTTGTATACATAACAGAAAATAAACATTAAGATTTTATTGTTGAACAATATATTATGAATAAAAATTTAGTAAAATAAGCCTGGAATTTGGAAAGATTTGGATGATTTTAAAGGGATTTTAGCAATGAAAAAATTTACAAATGAATAATCTTACTGAAAATGCAATATTTACAAAATAATTTTGGAGGAGATATTAATAAAATTAATCTGCTTTTTGAAATAGTTTTGGATTTACGATTAAAATCAGCATGTATTCTTAATGAACGAGAAGTATCTGCCATTATTCACCATAAGCAATAAATCAATATTTACACATAACCATTTCTTCATTTGATAAAGTAACAAATTAAAGAATTAAGCAAGACCTTTCTTACTTCAAATAGTGAAATATTTACAATAATTTGCCAAATAAAAAATTTAATAAAATTAGAGAAATATAGATCAATATTTAATTTGCTTTTAAAGATAAAATATTATGAAAAATCTTATTTATTAAATAAAATTTTGCAAGACAAAGAATATTATTTAAATAATCCTGATGAGAAGCTAAACTTATTAAGTTATTAAGACATTAAAAATTTGAAGACTCTAACAATAAAAGATTCATGAAATTGAACTAGCTCCTTTCTCTGACGTAAAATCAAATCATTTTAATATTTCAAGTATTCAATTTAACAAAATAAATTTGAAAATCTAAATGAATCATGCAAAAACGGAAATGAGATGCGTGATTTAGTTAAATATTACAGTTATTCCTCAGATTAAAAAAGAATTTGTAACACAGCTAGATGAATAATTCTATCCAACTATATTTGGTCATTTTGTGGTATAATTTATATATAAATATGAAATAAGTAGTTTCATTAGAAAGGAGTTAATACTATATGACAATAAATTTAAATTTTATTAAAAGAAGAATGACCCCCTTTATTTACACTAGGGGGAGTCATGTCTTCAAACATCAACCCAAAAAGCTGTAAGGCATGATTAAAGTCAAATGGTTGAATTTTAAAAAATAAAACAAAGCATGAGTTATGGATTTATGAAGATGCCCAGCTTGACGCAGAAGATTCTTTAACTATTAATTTTCATCGAGAAAAGGGAGATGGAATAGCAGAAGGTGCTTTGAAAGACATTGCTAGAATAATGAAAATTAAAAAATCGGAATTGATTGTTCTAATCAGGCAAGACAAAAAAATGAAAAAATAAAATTGATAAATAAAGTTGATAAATAATATGTATAATAATCAATGTAATTAAAAGGGAATAGAAAAATGCAAAAAGAAAAGAGAGAAATCAAGGAATTTATCTTGAAAATAGGAAATCCGGAATACTTGCCACATCCTTTACAATTGTTGGTTAGCTTTGAAGATATGGATGATTATTGATTTATTGAATCTAAAAAATTAAAATTTAAATTTAGTTCCACCAATAAAAATATTGAGCAATCTAAAAATGATTTTTCGCAATTGGTAACAGAGTATTTAGAATATTTATTTAATAAAGGTAAAATTTTATCAAAATTAGAATCTTTAGGATTTAAATTAATGCCTGAGCAATTTGCTATGATGCAATTTAACACAGAATCTAGGCAGAAAAAGCTTCTTAAAGAATTGCCGAAATCATCATTAAAGGCGGTTAATCATATTGATTTGTTTGCGAATTTGGTAACTGACTGACAAGTTTCTAATTCTAAGTCAGAAATAATAGTATAATTAAAAAAATGCTTACTTAAGCATTGAGACAGTAAAAGATAAAATGATAAATTTTATCTTTTATTTTGATCTTTAACGTTGTCTCGAAAAAGTTTGCTTTACTTAATATAGAGAGCAAAAAGATTTTCAAACAATGCTAGGAAACAATCAAGTATCAACGTCTGGTAACTTTAGATTTTTAGACAATCTCTTTATTATGAAAAGGTCATATAATGTTTTACAAGTCAATAATGATTCACTAGAAAAAGGTAATCTATTTCTTTGAAATTTTGAAGAAGGTGGTTTTATAGAAAAAGATGATGATATTTTAGAAATCTCTGTCAAATTTACTAAGAATAAATTTTATCCCGTTATAATAGAAAAAACATTTAATCTCCCTATAGAAGAATTAAAATCATCTATAGAATTAAATAACATTTTAGAATCAATATCAAAAAATATTGTTCAAAGGGTAAATAATCAATAT
>JBOFPM010000004.1:0-16843 GCA_051659905.1 Metamycoplasmataceae bacterium
ATACTCTGTCGAACAAATTAAAGATCATTGATTTTGAAGTGGTTTTTCCGAAAAATTAAAGGAATTTGATTTACATGAATCAGAAATGAATACTGATAAATTCCACTTAATAACAATCAACTGTTTGGATAATAATTTGATTAATATATCAAAAAATTTTTTTAAAAAAGTTGATAGTTCTTTAGATGTTCAAGCATTTTGAAAAAATGGTTTTTTTGTATCAAAAAAGAAACTGAATAAAGCAATAACAATAAAAAGATTAGCAGAAAAATTAAATATTAAGACTGATGAAATTGTTGCATTTGGTGACGGAGAAAATGATATCCAAATGATAAAAATGGCGGGGCTTGGAATTGCAATGTCGAATGCGGTTAGTGAGTTGAAGGAATTGGCAAATGATATAGCAATGGATGTTGAAGAATATGGAACATACTATAAACTAAAGGATTTGGGAATCATATAGAATGGAAATTTATACTTTTAATTATAAGGATAAAAACAACAATATATTTTCAAATAAATCCTCATTAATCCTTGGCAAATTTAATGTATTTCATAAAGGTCACGAAGAATTGTTGGAAAGAGCAAAAAAACTATCTTCTAAAAATAAAATAGGAATTACTTTATTTGATCAAGATGATCAAGAAGAAATTTTACCAATTCAAAGCAAGTTAAATAATCTAGCAGAGATAGGATTTGATTTTGTAATTTTAATCAAGTTTAATTTCAGTTTTAAATCTTTAAATGCTAAAGATTTCATTAACTATATTGTAGAAAAATATAATGTTGAAAATTTTATTGTAGGTAAAGATTTCAGGTTTGGGTTTAATAGAATGTGGGGTTCTATAGATTTGCAAGAGTATTTTAAAAATACATATATTTGTGATATCAAAAAAATAAACAATATTAAAATTTCTTCTTCTTCTTTTGTTGAAATGATTAAAACTGGTGAAATAAAACTAATTAATGAATTGCTAACTTCAAAGTATAACCCCATTATTTCATATCAAAATCCTAAGTTTATATGAGATAAAAAAATAATTAAACCACATAGTGGCATTTATTTTATAAAGATGGAAATAGAAGATTATTGATATCACGGAATATTGCATATATCAATGGGAGATGAAAGCAAAATATTTTTACTAAATTATGAAGACAATTTTATTGATAATTATTATGTTATTCAAATATTGGAAGAGCACAGAATAATTATAAGCTCAAGGTTCGATTCTATTATTGAAGATGATAAGAAAAAATGTCTTGAATTTTTCCATAATATACAAAAAAACAATATATAATTTAAATTAACATTAAGGTTATTTTTGGTTTATATTTACAAATATTTGCTAGATTTAATGTGTTTATGGAAGGAAAATCAACAATGGTTTCAAAAGAAAGAAAATCACAACTTATTAATGAATTTGGAGGTAGTAGCAAAAACTCTGGTTCTATAGAAGTTCAAATAGCCATTTTAACAGAAGATATTGAAAATTTAAAGCCACACTTCTTAAAAAACAAAAAAGATTTACACTCTAAAAGAGGTTTTATTGCTAAAATTGAAAAACGTAAAAAATACCTTGCTTATTTAAAGGAAAATAATTATGACAGTTACTCTTCTTTAATTTCAAAATTGGGTATTAGAAAGTAATATTTTAATTGTGGGAAAATCTAATAGTTTTTTTTCAATGTTTGATAGAGATACTAACTTTATTAAAACTATGAATTATATTGTAACAAGTGATTATGATCAAAGTTATCTTCAACCTGAAAAGATGAAGAAAATAAATTTTTTCAAATGAGTATATCTTTCTGCAATTTTGTGTGCAATTTTTATGTCATTTATACCGCTGCTTGCTGGTGAGTCAGTTACTGGAAACAGAGAACTTTTGATGACTATCAACATAGTGATGTTCTCTGTTTTTACAATAGATTATTGTCTTAGATGAATTACTTATAGATATAGAGCAAGCAAGCATTCTAAATACCCGTTATTATTTTTCCCATTTACTGGCGTTTCCATAATAATGATTTTTGGTTTATTGCCATCATTTGTGATTCTATTTTCTCCACTTTTTGAAGAAACTGAAACAAATCCATTAGAAAACTTTATTCAAATTTTATCTTCACTTGTCATCCTTCAATTAGGGAGACTAATTCTTCTCTTGAATGTTGTCCCACCGTTTAGATTATTTACAAATATTTTTATAAAGCAAAGAAAAATTCTGATTTATGTTTTCTTATTTCTAATTTTAGTTACATTATTGTTCGCAGTTGTTATTTATCGTGCCGAATTAGATAAAAATCCAAATATCACAAGCTATTGAGATGCTTTCTATTTTACAGTTATTAGTATTTGTACAATTGGTTATGGGGATATTTTACCCGTAACTGACTTAGGGAGAATAATGGTTATTGTACTTGCCTTTGTTGGTGTTGGAATTTTTACAATACCTGGAGCTGTTATTGCTGGGGGATTTTTAGAAGAAATACAAGAGAAAAGAAAGAGGGAAGAGGAAAAAGAAGAATTGGAAGAAGCTGCAGACAAGAAGAAAAATGTTTCCGTTGTTGAAAAAACATTTTTGAAGAGTATTGATGGAGTAAAGAAAGCTTCTGAAAAAGTTAAACCACCAAGTAAGGATACTGAAAATAAAAAAAATTCAAAGAAGTCAAAGAAAAAAGAGAAAAAGAAAAAATAGTTTCAGGAAAAACAATTTTAACTTGACTAGTTTGTTAATTTGAAATTAATAATATTTTGATTATATAATGTATTGAGAAGAAGGTTTGCATGTATTCAAAAATCATTTTAAAGGACAAAGAAATAGAGAAAGCTATTAATGATGAATTGATTAGGCAAAAATGCCATATTGAGTTAATTGCTTCAGAAAATTATGTCTCTACTGATGTGCTGAAAGCTACGGGTTCCATTTTAACAAATAAATATGGTGAAGGTTATCCAGGAAAAAGATATTATGATGGTTGTCAAAATATCGACATTGTTGAAAATCTTGCAATTGAAAGATTAAAAAAATTATTTAATGTTAAATTTGCAAATGTTCAACCTCATTCAGGATCAAGTGCTAATGCAGCTGCAATTGCCGCTCTTGTTCCTAAGGGTTCTAAAATATTGGGCATGAGTCTTTCTTCTGGAGGTCATTTAACACATGGATATAAAATCAGTTTTTCTGGTTATTTCTATGAATCATATACATATGATGTAAATGAAGAAGGTTTTCTTGATTATGAAAAAATTATGGAATTAGCAAAAAAAGTAAAGCCTGACTTGATTATTTGCGGAGCTTCTGCATATTCTAGAATAATAGATTTCTCGAAGTTTAAGAAAATAGCAGACAGTGTCGGAGCAAAACTGATGGCAGATATAGCCCATATTGCTGGAGCTGTTGCAACAGGATTACATCCTTCTCCTGTAAATTATGCTGATTTGATAACATCAACAACTCATAAAACGCTTAGAGGTGCAAGGGGAGGAATAATTATGACTAATAATTCTGACATAGCAAACAAAATAAATAGTTGAATATTTCCTGGATATCAAGGAGGGCCATTGTTTCATGTAATTGCAGGTAAAGCTGTTGCGTTTAAGGAGGCATTGGAGCCAAGTTTTCTGGAATATCAGAAACAAATTTTAAATAATTCAATTGCTTTTGCTGAGGAATTTAAAAAAATGGGAGTTGAAATTGTTTCGAGAGGAACTGATAATCATCTTTTCACAATTAATGTAAAATCAACTTATAATTTAACAGGCAAAAAAGCGTCAGAAATTCTTCAGGAAATCAATATAACACTAAATAAAAATACAATACCTTGTGAAACTGAATCACCAAGTGTAACAAGCGGAATTAGAGTTGGGACTCCAGCAATGACAACTAGAGGAATGAAGGAAAATGATTTTATTATATTGGCAAATATAATTCATCGGATTCTATCCAATCCAAGTGACTTAGCAATAAAAAGAGAATCGTTATCAGAAGTTAAAAAATTATCAGAAAAATTTAAGTTGGATAGATAGTGAGCAAATCATACACAAAAATAATCATTAAAAATAATGTGAGAATATATATATCCGACTATACAAAAGTTTCTCAAGAAATTCTAAATATTCATAAATACAATCCACTACCATCACTAATTCTTGCCAATGGTATAGCAACCTTTGGTCCTTTAGGATTTCTTTATAATGTTGAAAAAATTTCTATTTTAATGAAGACAAATGGCCCAATGAAAAATTTTTTACTCGAGTTCAAAAATAATTCAATTAGAGCATTGATGGGTGATGGCAATATAATAACTGAATATGATGATAATGGTCTCTACAATCACATTCCATTAATTTTAGGTATCGGGGATGAAGGGTTATTGAGAGTTAGTCGCTTCATTAAAGGAATACCTTATAATTCAGAAGTGAAGCTAGCCAATGGAGATATAGTTACTGATTTAGCTTATTATTTAAATAAGTCAGATCAAGTTTTCTCAGCAATTTTGAATGATATTTGATTAAATGAAGGAGATCATTTAAAAGTTGATAGGGCAAATTCAGCAATTTTTCAATTGCTACCAAATCATACTGATGAAGATGTCGAGTGAATTGAAAATTTAATAAAAAATAATAATTTCAAAAAGATGAATTTAGATGATTTTATTCAAATAATAGATGGAAAAGAATTGAGTCACAATAATTTAATTTATAATTGTGATTGTACCTCTGAGAAAATGCTAAATGCAATAAGATTACTTTCTAAAAATGATAGAAATGACTTAATTAATAAAGGAAGCGACATCGATGTTAAATGTGATTTTTGTTTAAGAAAAATTAGTATTAATCCAAAACAAATATTATAACCATCCATATATAATTTAATCAACTAATCAAAATAATTCAAATTTGTTCAAAATAATTCAAAAATGTTATAATTCAGAAGGGAGTAACAATGAGTCAAAAAATTTTAGATTCTATAAAAGCAATTATAAAAGAAAGAAATATTGTTAAGCCTAGAGAAATTGAAGATGAGTTAAATTTGACAATATCAACTTGTAGAAGATATTTGATTAAATTAGAAAATGAAAGATTTATAAGAAGAGAATTTGGTGAAATTATTTATAATGATGAAAATTATTATAAAATCGATAAAAATGCTAGAGAAGAAATTTTAAAAAATAAAACAATAAAAAAGAAGTTGGCAAAAAGAGGAGCTCTTTTGGCTAAAGATTATGATATTGTTTTTGTAGATGCAAGTTCAATTAACTATTATTTGTTTGAATATTTAGATAAAAACAAAGTAATTTATACCAATTCCTTATTAAATGCAAATTATGCAATCAATAATGGGTTCCAAAAGGTAAACATTATTTCAGGTTTAGTAAAAATTCGAACAATGACAATAATTCCAACAAATGCAACTGAACTTCAGAGAATAAAATTTCCAATTGCCTTTATTGGAGTAAATGCAATTTCTAGTAAAAATGAATTGATGACAACAGAAATTAATGAGGGAATAGCGAAGAAGTTGATATCTGACCAAAGTGATTTGGTAGTAATTATGGCTGAAAAGGAAAAGTTTAATCACAATAGTGTTTATGATTTTAAATCAGATAGCCACACACTTGTTATAACTGATAAAAATGATTGACCCAAAAATAGAAATTTCAATATAATGACTTTGGAATAAATAAAAAAAACAAGCAAGGAAGAAAATGAAAATAGAAAATTTTTTAAATAAAAAAGTTTGTTTTTTTAATCTCGAATTTAAAACAAAGAATGATGCTTTAGATTATTTATCATCTGAACTTGTTAAAAAAGGATTCGGTAAAGATAAAAACAAAATACTTTCCGCCGCTCTCAAAAGAGAAGAGGAGTTTTCAACAGGAATTGGAGATGAGATAGCAGTTCCTCATATTAGAATTCCAGAAATGGAATCCTCAGTTTTGTTGTTTGCAAAAGTTAAACCAATTGGTTGGGATTCTATGGACGGCAAGGATATAAAATATATATTTTTTATTGCTCTAAATGATAAAGACAATGTCCATATTGAAATTCTTTCTGAATTAAGTAAAAATCTTATGAGCTCGGATTTTTTAAATCAGCTTGAAGGTATTTCGTCATTTCCTCAATTAGTTGATCTTTTTAAGAACAATGAAGTAAAAGAAGAAATATCAGAAGAATACGAAGGTAATTATGATATTGTTGGGATAACAGCATGTCCTACTGGTATTGCTCACACTTATATGGCAGCAGAGCAATTGAAGAAAAAAGCATTGGAAATGGGATTAAAAATAAAAATTGAAACTCAAGGAACTGAAGGTGCAAGAAATATTCTAACAGATAATGAGATTAAGAATGCTCGTGGTGTTATTCTTGCTATTGATCGTGCTGTTGATTTAGATAGATTTACAAATCATGAAAATGTGATTGAAACGACAACTAGAAAAGTTATAAAGGATCCGGAAGGAGAGATGAATAATATTCTCCAAAAAAAAGGTACCAAACTAAAAGGATCTTTAGGTTCTAATGAAAGTAGTGGAGAGAATCTTTCTGGTTTTAATTTTGACAAATTTGGAAAAAGAGTTTTGAAAGCTTTATTAACCGGGGTATCTTATATGCTTCCTTTTGTAATTTTTGGAGGAATTATGATTGCTGTTGCATTTATAATTGATATCCCAAATGCAGGTGATCCAAGTTTTGGATCTGTGAATCATGTAGCCTATTGATTTAAAACATTGGGAGATATATCATTTAGTTTAATGGTACCAATGCTTGGTGCATATATTGCTTATGCTCTCATTGGGAAGGTTGGGTTGTTGCCCGGTTTTGTAACAGGGTTTATTTCATCTGGTTCATTTCTTTTTAAGGAAGGTGTTGGATGATTTGGAACACCCGCTTCTTCATCTGGTTTTTTTGGTGCAATAGGTGGAGGAATTCTTTCAGCAGTTATCATTATATTAATTATGAAATATATTGTTTCAAAAATTCCAAAAAGCTTAAATGGAATTATGCAAATATTAGTAGTGCCTTTTCTGGGTACATTAGTAATAGCTACACTATTTTGGATAATTAACATTCCACTTCTTTATTTAAATTATGGTTTCTCATTATTTTTAGGTATTTTCCAAGGTGATAATAACTTGGCAATAATTCTCGGCCTTATTGTTGGAATCATGATGGCAACTGATATGGGTGGTCCTATTAACAAAGCTGCTTATGTTTTTGCTGTTGCAACATTGGAAGAGACAGCTGGTTCAGGAACTTTTGTTATGGCTTCAGTAATGGCTGCAGGAATGGTTCCTCCTTTAGGGATAGCGATATCAACAGCATTTAATAAAAAACTTTGAACAAAAGAAGAAAGAGATGCAGGTTTGGCAAATTGAATCATGGGATTCAGTTTTATAACAGAGGGTGCTATTCCTTTTGCGGCTAAGAATCCTAAAATAATTATTCCATCATCTATGATTGGAGCAAGTATTGCAGGAATGCTATCAGCTGTGTTTGGGATTACACTTGCAGCTCCTCATGGTGGTATATTCGTTTTTGCTCTTGTGAAATCAACATTATTTGAGGAAGCCGGACTAAGTATTGGATTAGGAATTGTTTTCTACCTTATTTCAATAATTATTGGTTCAATTGTTACTGCAATTATGATAAATATTTTTACAAAATTATTTAATAAGAATAAGGATCAAAAGAATCAAGTTATTAAATTGGAAAATAAATCATGATTTTCAATGTTTAAAAATAAATCAAAATCAAACTCATTAGAATCAAAATCAAATTCATTGGAATCAAAATCAAACTCATTTAAAAGTCAATGAGTGATCAGGAATAATCTATGTTTTATACAATAACCTTTTCTCCTTCTATTGATTTCTTTATTGAAACTGATAATCAGTTTGATAGAAATGGATTAACAAGATATGAAAATTCTTCTTTGCTTGCTGGTGGCAAAGGTATAAATGCATCTATTATTTTAAAAAGATTAGGTTTTGAAACTAAGGCGATAGGATTTGTAAAAGGTCCTATGTCAAATATAATAATTGAGCAACTTGATAAAGAAAAAGTCGAGTTCATTAAAATACCTAGTGAAAATGAAACAAGAATCAATGTTAAATTTAATAATCAAGTCAATAATTTTGAACTTAATGGCCCCGCTTCGATAATAAGTGAAAAATCAAAATCAAAGTTATTAGAATTGGTTTCAAAATTTAAAAAAGATGATGTCGTTTTAATAATGGGGAAATCAGATATGAATTTGGTGGAAAAAATAATCCAAGAATTGAATAAGAAAGAAGTCAAATTTGTTCTTGATATTGATTCTAAAGAAATTTTAAAATTATTAAAATATAAGCCATTTGCAATAAAGCCTAATTCTATGGAATTGGAATCATTAATGGGAATAAAAATAAAAAATGAAAATGACATTATAAAATGTGGTCAGAAATTATTAGATAATGGATTACAAAATTTGCTTATATCTTGTGCTGAAAAAGGTTCATATTTCATGAATAATAAAAAGATTTTGAAAATCGAAACTCCAAAACTAAAAGTCGTTAATTCTTCTGGTGCTGGGGATAGTATGCTAGCTGCCTTTGTGGCAAATTATGTTAATACTAATAATGAAGAAAGTTCATTTATATTAGGGAATGCCGCCGGAATGGCAACAGTTACATCCACTTGATTGGGTTCATCAAAAAAGATTAATGATTTTAAGAAAGAACTGAAAATAATTGAATTAAAAAAATAAGATTAGTAATCTTATTTTTTTAACTAAATTTCATATTTTTCAGGGTGTTTTTTCATCATTAGTTTAATGAATTCTTTTTTAGGTAAGTGTCCATATTTAATCATTAACTCATTACACTCTTTATACTCTGCTCAAGCTCATTCAACATTTTCAAATCCTGGAACTTTTGTAATACCTTCTCTTTTTCAATTTTTATATGTCTTAAAAAAAGTTTCAACTTTTTTCAATCATTCTTGATCTACATCTTCAAGTGAATTGATGTGGTCCAGTCTGTAATCATCGTTATGAACAGCAATTAATTTTGTGTCTGTTTCACCATCATCAATCATTTTCATTGCGCCAATAATTCTAGCTTCCACTTCAACTGCTGGAAAAAATTTTTCACTTGAATAAACAAGTACATCTAATTCATCTCCATCCCAATCAAGAGCAGTTTCAATAAAACCATAATTAGCAGGAAAAACGAAACCATCTCTCAATATTCTATCTACACGTATTTTTCTTGTTTCTCTATCATATTCATATTTTATATTTGAGTCCAAAGGAATTTCAACTATAACTTTTACTATTTTTTTTTCCATATTTAATCATTTTACATCAAAAGAATTTATATTATGTATAATTTTGTTTAAATATGATTATGTATAGCGAACAAGCAATGTCAATTACGGTAAATGGATATAAGTTAGAAGATATTATTCTCTGAACCATTGGCCTTTTTCTTGCTGTTTTTTCTGTTTTCTTTTCAATACTTTCATACCACTTTTCTAATAAATCTACAAAACTTATCACAAACCTTATGGAGAAGACGTGGGTGACTTCGGAAACTGATAAATTCTTTTTTGTCAATATGAAAAATATCAAACATAATAATAACAAGGCTTTATTACTACTAAAATCAGGAAATGAAGTTACATATGAACAATATGTTTTTGACTCTCTAGGATCGAGAATAATACATATTAACAAAGAAACAATTGATTTATTATTAAAAACTAAATATAAGGACATAATTCATACTTATTTAAAAGAGAAGAAAACTTGTGACGATATGTTTTTTGAGGCTGTTGAAATTGAAAAAATAACTTCTTCCTCAAAAGAAGTCATGTCTGAAATAGAGAGACAAAATCTAGTAAATTATCATGAAAGTGTTGCTAAATTTGCTTCTTATATTCTTGGAGAATACACAAAGCTAACTGTTGACTAAAAAAACACTTTTTCAAGTGTTTTTGGTATAAATACTATATATGGTGCCCGAGACTGGATTTGAACCAGCACGTCCAATACGGACCAGGGATTTTAAGTCCCCTATGTCTACCATTTCATCACTCGGGCTTTAAATAATTGCTTTTTCATTATACTATATTTTAAATATTCATAATTAATAAAATTAGCAATTAAAAAAAGAAGTTATGTTGATATAATTTTTTTATGAATATTAAAGATATATTGCCTAACCAAATAAAATTAAATAATGCAATAATCAATTCTCATAATCCAAATCAGGAAAATTTAGATAAGAAACAAATATTGGCTTTAATTGTTGAAATAAGTGAGTTAGCTAATGAAATACAGCATTTTAAATATTGAAAGAAAAATATTAATATTGATAATAATAAAATAATTGAAGAATATTCTGATGGGATGCATTTTTATTTATCATTTGGTTTACAACTAAAAATGGATGAAGAAATAACACCAATTATATTTTCAGAAAATATGACAATTCAATTTCTTGAAATATACAATTCAATCTCCTTATTTTATAAAAATCCTAATTTAGAAAATTTTAATAACTCTTTTGGATTATTTATCGGTTTAGGAAAATTATTAAATTATAGTGATGATGATATAAAAAATGCTTATCTTAGAAAAAATGAAATAAACTTTAATAGAATAAAAAACAAGTATTAAAAAAATGTTTAAAATGACTTTCGAGAGTTGTTAATTTCATAAATTTGTTGTAATGTAAAAATAGTATATATAATATATATAAAATTTAATAATGATTAATTAATGTTAAGAGTGGAAATAGATGAAAATTAGCAAAAAAAAACATGAACATGATGAAATAGATGTGTCAGACTATATTAATACAAATAAAGAAACAGGACTAACGGATAAAGAAGTTTTAGCTTCAAGAGAAAAATTTGGTTCAAACATTTTAGAGGAAGTAAAAAATACAAGTCTAATTTCATTATTTTTTAGACAACTTTTTGAATTAATGCCACTTTTATTATTGGCTGCAGGTTTTTTATCTCTAGGTTTATCAATTTATAATAATATTGCAGACCCTGATCAACCCGGTATCTTAATAACATATGTCCAAGCATTTGTTTTGATCTCGATTGTATTAATAAATGCTTTATTTGGTTCTATTCAAGAACATAAATCCAATAATGCGATATCAGAACTTAAAAAGATGACCACTTCTCAAGCGAAGGTTTTGAGGAATGGTAAAATTATTATGATCCTGTCTGATGAACTTGTTGTTGGTGATATTGTTCTTGTAGAAGCTGGTGATTCCGTTTCCGCTGACTCAATTCTCTATTCAAGTATTAATTTAAAATGTATTGAAAGTGTTTTGACTGGAGAATCATCTGAAATATCAAAGGACGCTAATGTAATCACTAAAAATAACATGCCAATAGGGGAGCAAGTTAATAGGTTATTTTCTGGAACAGATGTAATTAATGGTCGTGGATTTTCAATTGTTACTGCAGTTGGAAATAAAACTGAAATTGGTAAAATAGCTTCACTACTAAGTTCTAAGTCTGCAAGAATGACTCCCTTGCAATTAAAGTTGAAGAAATTAGGTTTATACCTAGGTATCATGGGAATTGCCATAACATTTGTTACATTTTTGTTCTCTTTATTCGTTATTGAGGGAGTAATTCAAAATGGAATATCTGCCTTTCAACCTTCATTATTACTAGGGGTTTCATTGGCAGCAGCAGCAATTCCGGAGGGGTTAAGTGCAATTGTTAATATTATTTTAGCAATTGGTGTTAAGAGGATGTCTGAAAAAAACGGATTGATCAAAAAATTTGCTGCAGTTGAAACATTTGGCTCAACTGCCGTTATTTGTTCAGATAAAACAGGAACACTTACAATGAACAAAATGACAATTGTTAAGTTGTGGTCTGTTGAATCTGATTCAGAAAATGTTGGCAATGACGAATTTACCCACGATCAAAATTTTTTGTTAAAAATGGCAACCCTTTGTACAGATAGTATTGTTCATGAAGGTGAGGATAAAGAATCGAGACCAGCAATTGGAGATCCAACTGAAATCGCAATTGTTGAATTAGCTTTAAAAAGAGGTTTTTCATATGAGAAATGAAAAATAGAAAATAAAAGATTAGGGAACATTCCTTTTGACTCTGACCGTAAGTTAATGACTGTTGTTAACAATATTGACGGAAAAAAAGTTGTAATTGTAAAGGGTGCTCCGGATGTATTGTTCAAAAAATGTAAAAATTTTGATAGTAAACTAGCAACAATAATAAATGACAATTGAAGCAATAAATCTATTAGAGTTTTAGCAATTGCTATTAAAGAATATGATGGAAAATCTCAAAAACTAGATAATTTAAATCCAGAGAGTATTGAGAAGGACTTGACTTTTATTGGTTTAATTGGAATGATAGATCCTCCGCGTGAAGAGGTAAGAAAATCTATTGAAGAATGTATCTCAGCGGGAATTAAACCAGTTATGATTACAGGAGATCACTTAAATACTGCAATTGCAATCGCTAAGGATTTAGGAATAATGAGAAGCAATAATGAATTAGCCATTACTGGTGTTCAATTGGATGAGTTGTCTGATCAATACCTAAATGATAATATTGAAAAGTATTCCGTTTTTGCTAGAGTATCACCAGTAAATAAAATAAGAATTGTTAAAGCTTGACAATCAAGAGATCAAGTTGTTGCAATGACAGGAGATGGTGTAAACGACGCTCCAGCTCTTCAGGCTGCTGATATTGGTTGTGCTATGGGAATTACCGGAACTGATGTTTCAAAAGGTGCTGCGGATATGATTCTAACTGATGACAACTTTTCTACAATTGTTGAATCAGTTAAATCAGGAAGAAGTATATATGACAATATAAGAAGAATAGTCAAATTCCTTTTAAGTACAAATATTGCTGGTATTGTGTCAATTGTTGTTGGGATGTTTGTATTTTATGTCGCTTTTGAAGTTATGGGTTGAGGGAAAATTATGGCTAGTGATTTTGGTAATACAATAGCTCCTAGTCAAGAAGGATTAGATTATTTAAATAGCAATATTCGTTTTCAAACGACATTAACGACAATTCAAATTTTATTAAATCATATAGTTATTGAGAGTTTGCCTGGGGTTGCGCTAGGTACACAACGCACAACTTCCTCTCTTATGAATAAAAGGCCTAGGTCGAAATTTGAATCAATCTTAGCAGATAGATTATTATTTCAAATTTTATTTTCAGGAATTATAAGTGGTGCAATGACTATCATTGGGTATGGTCTTGGTTCATATGTAGCTATTTTGGTTAATGCTCCAGGATTGAGATTTTATTATGGTTCTGTTGCGGCATTTATGACTATTACAATTGGCGGTGTTCTAAAATCAATTAGTATGTCTTCATCAATTTCAATTTTCAAAACTAATTTTTCTGAAAACAAGTGAGTTTATATTGCTTCAATATTTTCATTAATGATAATTTTGCTTTCTATAATGGTTCCACAACTTTCTTCAATATTTGCAGAAAGACCTGATTTTATACTAGATACTTCTTTGATAAGTCCTGAACAATTGTCAGATGTATTCGGCGGAAACAAAAAAACTGATTTAGCACATTGATCAATTTATCTTATCGGTATTTGTGGGGGAATAATTCCGTTTTTCATTTTAGAACTTGAAAAAACCATTGAAAAAAGATTCTTTAAAAAAGAAGATGATGAAATTATTACATCATTCAAATTAATTAAAAAACCAACATCCAAACATTCAAAAAAAACATTGGAAAACTCTACCATTATCAAAAATTCTTATATAAGAATAAATAATAATGATTTAATGATCAATGATTATCTCTTTGGCGGCAAAAATAATAACAATAATAATAATTTGAAATAAATTAATTTATAATATTTAAATGAGTAAAAATTATTATAAAATTTTAGATGTTTCCAATAATGCTACTGAAGCAGAAATCAAAAAAGCATATTTTTCAAAGGCAAAAATGTATCATCCTGATGTTTGCAAAGACAAAAACGCAGAAGAAAAATTTAAAGAAATTAGTACAGCATATGAAACATTAAAGGATCCTAGTTCGAGAAGAAGTTATGATGACTTTCTCAAAGATAATAAAAACAATTCAACAAAGGATTATAGCAATCAATTTGAAAGGCAAGAAATTGATTATAGTATTTTGCATGCAATGTTTTCCTCTTCATCAAATTCTGATTCTTATTTTTTTGATCTTATTAATAAAAATTTTAGAACAGAAAAAGATATTGTTAGTGCATATTCATATTTTTGACTTTCTTTTTGATCTGGTGGTAAAGGAACTGTTGAAATGCTAAAGCATAAAACGGCTACCAAAATTTTCAAAGCATTTTGTTCAAATGTTTTTATCAAGCAACTAAAAGAATCTCTTACAAGAGAAGTTGAATCAGATGAATCTCAAATACAACAAATCAAGAAAATGAAGTCTTCCTTAAAAAAAATGAATGATAGCATTCCCAATAATGTTGTTAACTCTCAGCAAACATATAATTGAATGATTAAATTAATTAATGAAGATAATATTTTTGATGACGAGAGTTCAATGTATTATTTCTTACTTGTATCAAGCGATGTTTTCAAAGTTCTAACAAAATTTGAGGAAATATTTGATGCAAACTCAAATATAGAAGGTCAATCACATTATAGTGACGGAATAATTAAAACTAGAAAACGCAGAGGTATATTAAGCACCATTTTAACTTTTATTTTAATCATTCTTTTCTTCTCATTAATTTTCTAGAATTTACCTTTAATATCAAATTCCTCTTTATTTTTAAGAAGATTTTAAGAAGAAAATTATAATTAAGGTATTCTAAAAAAAATAAATTTGAAAAAAATGCTATAATTTACATGACAAGAATATATTTTGAATGATTGTATCGAGGAACTTATGAAAAAATTTTACTGTTTATATAATAGAAATAATTTACCATTCTCTTGAAAACTAAAGCAAGCTAATGAAAAACCAATTGCTAATTTTAAAAGTCGTGAGGATTGCTTGAATTATTATCTTTCTTTAAATAATGTAGGAATTATTTGGTTTCAAAAGGCTAGTTCAAAAGCAACTAGAAAAGAAAATCTAAAAGATTCATTCGATGGTTATATAAAATCAGAAATGAAAGATTCAACCCTTATTCATACAATAGGTGTAGTTCCTAGTATGTCTGAGAATTCAGCCAGAATTTTGAAAAGAAACTTATCCCACTCTCTTCAAATAGATCTTGAGACAGGAAGAGATTTGTTAGATGAAAAAGGAATTGACAGATTATATACCAATAAAAATTCCTATCTAATATTTGATAAAGATATTGCTGAAGAAATTTCAACAGTTTATGATGCCAAACCAATCAAAGTGGAAAAGGAAGAAACTAAGTCAAACAATGATACTAATCCAATTGAAATTGAAAATTCTAAATTTTCATCTCCACAAATTTTAAGGGAAAAATTAAGAAGTTCCCCTTCAAATATCAAAGATGAAAAAGTCAATGAAAAAGATGTAGTTTTAGATATTGATGTTGAATACAATGAACCTGCAATGGAAAGAAATGTAACTAAGCCCAATCTAAATCTTAATGAAAATTCAGAAAATTCGTCATATATGTATTCAGGAACACAACCATACAATTTTGGTGGGATGGGTCAAAGCTATCAAAGTAATAACCTTCAAGGCTATAGTATGTTCAATAGGGGGAATTTCGGTGTCAACATAAATGATTTTAATTTTAAAAATGATTTTGGAAATTATAAAATAAAAATAGCACAGCCATTAATGAAAGGATATTTTTTAAATAATAATTTAAATAATAATTTTTGAAATAATTTCAATAATAGTGGTAAAATTTTTAAAAACAACTTTCATAAACTTTATGAAACAAAAGGAGCAATAATGAATTCAAATGGAAATAGATTCAATACAACAAATTTAGATAATGGTTCAAATGATATGTGAGTTCCTGTGGGACAACAAAATAACCAAAATATCCAAAGACCTTATGCTAATGGTACCGTAGAATTTACAGCTGTTCCAAACCAAATGTTAAATACGGAATTAAATCCTTTGGGAACAAATACAATGATTTTCAATCCATATTCAATGCAAAATCCAAATTTTCAACAACAAAGTAATGTTTCAGAAACAATTATTCAACCAATTATTCAACCAATTATTCAACAAGTTGTTCAACAACCTGCACCAGTTGCTCCTAAAACCACAATTTTAGAACCAATTGTTAATGATCCAATAATGGCAGATGGTAGTTCTTTTAATCCATATATGGATTATTCACAATTATCTACATCATCATTAAATATTCCAAGAAAATATGATACAGGTGAATTTGGCTTTAAAAATAATAATGATTATAATACTAATTCTCATCAATTCAATACAGGACAAAATAATTTCAATACAGGACAAACAGGACAAAATAATTTCAATACAGGACAAAATAATTTCAGTAGACCATCACAAAGTCAAGCACAACCAATGTCTAGAAGTAATTCGCCAGTAGTTCCAGTACAAAGACCTATAGGAAGAAATGATGCTTTAGAGCAAAGACCAATGGTTAGAACTGGTGCTCCAATGAGACAAACACAACAACCAGTCATTAAACCTTCTTCTCCATCTGCTCAATCTCAACAAAGAATGGCTAGAAATACAGCAGGACCTATGCCAACAACAAGACCTCAGGGAGCGCAAGAGTCTGGAAAACCAACTTCACAATTGGTTAGACTTAGACCAAAGCAAGGTCAAGAACCAATTCCTAGAGCTGGAGCAGTTAATGGTAAAAAACCTAAAAATAAGAAGAAGACATTA
>JBOFPM010000005.1:0-2405 GCA_051659905.1 Metamycoplasmataceae bacterium
CTGCCTTTACATTCTTTAAAGGTAGTCAAATGTGGATGATCGGGTTTGGTATTATCATGGTTGCTTTAATTATTGGTAACTTAGATACAATTTTAAATCTACTTGGTATGACTGGTGGAGTTGTAATGCCTTAAAAGGGGGAAAAAAGAAAAATGTTCAATTGGAAAAATATTTATAAAAAAAATACATCTTCATCAAAAGAAATGTTGCCAATTGATAGATATTTTGACATAGCCAAGGCTAATGATAACAAAAGGAGAATAATTTATATTCTCCTTTTGTTACAACTGTTTTCATTAACTATAATTGGAATGAATAGTTTTAAAACTAATATAAGAACATATATTGTTGAAAAAAATGGAAATAATTATGCTAACTTAGGCTATGCTAATGATCTATCAATTAAAGGGTATCAACCGTCAAGAAGTGCAATAGAATACTTTATAAATGAATTTGTAATTAAATCAAGGTTTTTATCAACTGACCTAGTTTTATTTAAGAAAAATAATGATGAAATAGCTTATTTTATGAATGGTAAAACTTCAGGAAAAGTCGAAAAATATTTAATAGATAGTGGATATAGAGAAAAAATAAAAAATAAAGAAACTGTGGATATAGATTTACTTTCAACTCTTCAATTAACACCCAATACTTATCAAGTGCGTTGGATAGAAAAAACATATAATGACGCAGGAAAAGTAATTGAACAAAATTTAATGGTTGGAGTTTATAAAATTGATTTTGTATCTCCCAAAAGTAAAGAAAGTGTAAGATATAATCCTTTAGGAATATTAATTACTGATATATCTCAATCTATTGAAAAGAAAGAAAAATAAAATAGGAGAAATAAATATGAAAAAACGGTTAATTATGATGACGTTTATTTTACTTTCTCTATTTGTACAAGGAGCAAATATTAGTTTGCAATCTGACGCACAAAGAGGGGAAGTTTCAAATGTAATTTTTCAAAAAGATAGTAAGTATATGATTTATTCAAGACCACTTTATCAAACAGTTATTAATTTTGGAGATGAAGTTGTGGAGTATGCAGAGTTTGGAGATAATGTACGTTGGAATGTTATGGAAGATACAAACTCAATAAGAATAAAAGCAAGTGATGAAAATTTAAAAACTGACTTGGTTGTTAAGACTAATCAAGGTACTTATTATTTCTTAGTTTCATCATACTATCAATATTATAATCCAATAATAAACTTCTTATATCCTCAAAAAGAAGAAGCTAAGAGAAGAAAGAGACAAGTTCAAGAAGAACCACTAAATGTTATTGATTTAAAACAATTAAATAACTCATATACTCTTTCAAGAAAATACAATTGGACACCAACACAAATATTTGATGATGGGGTAAAAACTTACTTAATTATGAACCCTAAAATTCAAGAAATGCCTGTTTTTTTAACTAGAACAGAAGACGGAGAATATGCACTTGTAAACTTTAGAATTAAAGAAACTGAATATGACACAAAGATCGTCGTTATAGATAGAATTTTTAAAGAGGGAGTTTTAAAGTTAGGTAAGAAACAAGTATTGATAAAAAATAAAAATTATAGATTCTAAGGAGATAATATATGGATTTAAAAGAAAACCAAAATAAAGAAATCTCCAATAAAAAATCGGTCAATATAAACACTAAAAATTTAACAAAATTAATAGGTGGAGTTTTACTTGTAATATCCTTGCCGTTTCTATATATGTTTATGTTTTCATCTGGTGAAAAGCAGGAAAAAATAGAACCAACAACATTTGGAAATGATGATACTTTAATAAGTCAAGGAGTGACAAATAATTTGCCAAGGGATTACTCTTCAAGAAAAAATGAAATTGACAATACAATTAATGAAGAATTGGAGAAAAACAAAATTTCAGAGGAAAAACCAATACAGGAGATAAGAGAACAAGTTAATTATAATGAACCAAAACAATTAACAGAAGAAGAAATGTTCGCACAAGAAATTAAAAGAAGAAGAAGAGAAGCACAATTAGAAGCTAAAATGTCAGGTTTCCAAAAAAGTAATAAATCTATAAATCAAAATATGGGTAGTAGTAGCAATAATGGAACTAATGGAAACCCTGCTTTAGACCCTGCCTTTTTATCATCTTTATATAAGCAGGAAAAAGATGATCCAAATATGCAGAAGCAAAGAAAAGATTTTTTAAAAAATAGTGCAATAGATGAATTTGTTTTGACTAAAACTTTAACACCGTCTTTATCAAGATATGAAGTAAAAACAGGAAGCATAATACCAGTAACAATGTGGGCGAAAGTTAATTCAGATAACCCCGGCAGTATCTTAGCGATAACTAGAGAAACTGTATATGATTCATTAACAGGAACAATTAAATTAATTCCTATGGGAACTAAATTATATGGACAATATTCATCA
>JBOFPM010000006.1:0-47966 GCA_051659905.1 Metamycoplasmataceae bacterium
TAGGTTTTAAAATTTTAGTCAAATCTTTAGTTGAATTCTTTAGAGGGAAACCATATTCCCCTGCTTTTTGAAGCATTTCTAAATCATTTCCAGAATCACCAAATGTTGCAATATTTTCATGCTTAACATTTAGATGATCAGCTAAATATTGTAAAGAAGTTCATTTTGAAACATTCAAAGGATTAACGTCAATAAAAATAGCGTTTGTTAAAAATACATTTTGTGTATTTTCAAACATTTTCTCAATTGTGTTTAAATGTTTTTTACATGATTCTTCATCTCCAAAAAGAGACAATTGTGTTATAAATTCTCCATTTACAATAGTTTCAGAGTTGGGATTATCATTTATGAAGTTAATAATTTTTAAATTAAACTCTTCGTCAAGATTGACGCTATTTACATATCTAACTTTAGGATAAGTATATGTAGTTTTATTTGTATGCATTGTAAATAAAAAATTATGTTTTTTTGCAAACTCAATCATCTTAATATAGTTTTTAGGAGAAATAGATTTTAGATAAATTATTTCCTCAGTTTTGACATTTTGGATTAATGATCCATTATTACAAATTAGGTAACTAACAGCTGGCATCATTTCAAGCAAGGGTTTTGCACGTGATAAAGATCTTCCTGTAGCAATCACTATGTAATTACCTTTTGAAATTGCATGTTCAAAGGCAGGATTAGTTTCTTTGTGTGGAGCCCCTTGATCAGTTAAAATTGTCCCGTCAACATCTGTTGCAAAAATCATCTTCATATTTACCTCATTTAATTTAATTATATTTAATAATTGCTAAATCTTTGGGTATTTATTTATTTTTTCTTTAGTTTTTTTCTCAATAGAAAAAATGAGAGTAAATTCGCCCTTTATATTTTCTGGCAATTGATTTAGTAATTCTTCTGCTGTCCCCTCAAAATATTCTTCAAACTTTTTTGTTAATTCTTTACAAAGAAATATCTTTTCTCTACCTTTAAATTGTTCCTTAAGTGTTTCAAGTGTAAAAACTAATTTATGAGGAGCAACAAAATATATGAATGTTCCGCTAGTAATATTTCCAATTTGATTCACCATTTGACTTTTTTTATTTTTTGGAAAACCAAGAAATGTAAAGTCAGGACCAAAACTAGACATTACAATAGCAGTTGTTAAAGCGGAAACTCCAGGTATGATTTCAAAATCAAACTTTTTATTTTTTATCTCTTTTAATAAATTAAAACCAGGATCAGCAATAATTGGCATGCCTGCATCACTTACAAGTGCAACATTATTGCCATTACTTAACAATTCAAGAATTCCATTAGTGGAAGGTATCTCATTATAATTATGATATGAAATAATTTTTTTATCTTTAATATTTAATGAATTCAAAAGAACTTTTGTTACTCTTGTATCTTCACAAGCAATGTAATCAACTATGTTTAGAGTTTCAATTGCTCTCAATGTTATATCTTTTAAGTTACCAATCGGAGTTCCAACAATATATAACTTACCCTTCATAAATATCAACTAGCCTAATTAAAAAATTTTCCTTTTGTAAATTGAAGTTACCTTTATCAATAAATGATTTCTTAAGTAAATTAAGCTCGCTTTGAATTTGAGGATAGTCAAGTTCATTCTTTTTGTATTTATTAATAAGATCATTTTGATTTGGAAATAAAGGAAATTTTTCTTCTATAGCTGTTTGAACTTGGTAGTAAAAATATTCCAAAATACTTATCGAATATAATATATTATCTTTGGTTATTAATTTATCTAAATAGATTTTCATTTTTTCTGAGTTTTTTAACCCTAATTCCAACGCATGTATAATTCCTGAATATGTTTGTTCAAACTTCTTCATATTGATTTCTTTTACTCTTGCAGAGTTTGGGAAAATATTTGCAAACAATCTAATATATTTATCATCAATTTTACTTTCTACTAGTTCTTGAATTATTTCATTTATTGTTTGCCTTCTCACCATTATATTTTGAGCTCTTGATTTTATTGTGGTTAGTAAAAAATCAGGTCTATTTGTAGTCATAATAATATGAGTATTTTTTGAAGGATCTTCCATATATTTTAGCAATGAATTTAAAGAATACTTATTTCCTAAATCAATATCTTTTATTAAAAGAATTTTTTTCTTATTCATAACCAAAGAACTATTTGACATATCTTTAATTGTTGAAACAATACTTTCTTTAGTAATTAAATTATTTTCAGGATTGATAAAAATCAGGTCAGGATAATTTAATTCTGATATTGTTTTAGCTTTAAAACATTTATCATCTTCACAGATCATAATCTTTATTGCTTCAAAGGCAGAATTAAAAACATCAACACCAAGCTCTCCAAAAAATAAGTAGGCATGCGAAAATGAGTTAGTAAGTTTTGCGTTTTCTATTACTTTTAGTGATTGAAATTTACTAGACATATTTTAAATTATAGAGTATTACTTTTCAAAATCAAACTTATTTTTGTTCATTATTTTATCAAACTCTTCAATTACTTTTTCTGCAACCTTGTCAATGCTAAGATTACCATCAATAATAATAAATCTATTTTTATCCTTATTAATAACCTGATCATACCCTTTTGCAACTCTTTTGTAGAAATCAAGTTCATTGCTTTCAAGCCTATCTAAAGAATCTTTGTTACTTGAAAGTCTTTGAACAGAAACTTCTGGAGATACTTTAATATAAAATGTAAAATCAGGCTTTATATTGTTGGTGACGATTGAGTTCAAATCTCTTATTTTGTCGATTCCCAATTCCCTCCCTGATCCTTGATAGGCTAGTGATGAGTCAATAAAACGATCACAAACAACTATTTTTCCTTCTTTGAGTGCTGGTTCTATTACCCTAGTTAAATGTATTTTTCGAGAAACTAAATATAAAAGAGCCTCTGACATCGGGTCAATATTATATTCTGGAGATAAAACAAATTCTCTAATAAATTCTGCTTCCTTTATTCCAGTTCCCCCAGGTTCTCTAGTGAATACATAATTTTTATCAATATTATTGACTTTTAAGTATTCAATTAATCTTTTTATTGCAGTTGTTTTTCCGGCATTATCTAATCCCTCAAAAGTGATAAACATTATTGACTCTCTTTTCTATTTTGAAATGCATGTTTAAATGTTAATTTATCAATGTATTCTATTGAAGCACCGACTGGTACTCCATTTGCTAAATGTGACACTTTTGTTGATTTTGAAAGATTCTCATCAATAAAATTAGCTGTTAATGCTCCTTCAATATTAGCACTCAAGGCAATAATAACTTCATCAAATTCTTTTGCATATTCTACTAACTTTGAAATGTCTAAATCTCTTGTTCTTTCAAATTTGCTATTAAAAATTATTGGAAACACATAATACTTACCTTTAAAGAAATTTCATTCCTCATATCTTGATATGTCTTCTATTGATTCGACAATCATTAGTTTCTTTTCTCTGGATTCAGAAGAGCAAATTAAACAAATCTCATTGTTCGTGTAATTTTTGCAAATTGTACAATTTTTAATATTGTTTTTTAGTTCGTGCATTAGAAATAAAAATTCTTCAAATTCATCGTCACTAAACTTTAGCAATTGATGTGCCATCCTCTTGCTTTGTTTACTTCCAATGCCAGTAAATTTTTGAAAGAATAAAGAAAGATTATTTATCTCTCTTGAATCCATTTAGAATGAAATTCCTTTTTGGTTTTTGGGTGAAATTTTCTCATACTCATCACTAATTAATTCCATCATTTCATTAATTGCAATAATAATGATGTCTTGTAGCATTTCTTTATCGTCTGGATCTATTAGTGCATCATTTATATCGATATGTGTCACTTCTCTATTCCCGTTAGCTTTAATTGTTATTCCTTGTTTTTCAACAACAAAAACTTTAGCCTTTAACTCATCTTCTTGTTTTTCCATAACAGCTTGCATTTTTTTTGCTTGCTCCATCATTTTTTTTAAATCCATATATTAACCCTCTATTTTCTTGTTTTAAATATTCTACCAAAAATATCCATACCTTTTTTTTCTGCTTCAACGACATCTTTTTCAATTGTTTGAGTAGCTTCTCTTTTTTCTAATATTGGAAGAGGTGTTGGTTCAGGCAACTCATCTTTTGTTTTCAGTTCTTTGAATAATTCTGCAGAATCCAAAAAATTAGCTTTAGATATTGCAAAAAAATGAATTGGTCTACCAAATGTATCGAAAATGAAATCTTTAAAAATAGGAGTTGATGAATTCTTTGATAAAAACTCAATTGAATTATTATCATCAGATGAAACTAAAACAAAGTTTCTAGCAGAAGTGATAACTTTACAATTTTCTAAATAACTAATAATTTTTAAATATTTTTCTTCTGTTGATAATAATCCTTCAGCTATTTTCTCTTTACATTCTGGAACATTTGATTTATCTCCAAGTAAAAATAAATTAATTATATCTGGCTGAGTTAAATTGACATGAGTTTCTTCTGTCATTGATTTTTCTTCTTCTTTTTTAACTCCAAAAGAGAAATTACTGTCATCTAAATTTTCATCAGATAATGAAGATGAAGCTGTGGTATCAAATAATTCAGTTTTAGAATCACTCATACTACTTTCTTTTGTTAATTCCTCTGCTGAGAACTCATTCGTATCATAAATAACACTCTCAGTATCGGTTTGTCCTAATATAGAGCCTTCTACAACGTCCCCATCAATATTTGATTCATTTGATAAGGTTAAAATATCAGTTACATCCTTAAGAATTTTTTCATTTTCAAATTCTAATGATTTATCTAGTTTTTGAGTTGCAAAAATGTTTGGACTTTTTTCCTCTTTGATTACAAAATTATCAGTAATTTCATTAATTTCAATAATTTTTTCTGTTTCTGTTGTTTTGTCTTTTTTCTCATTATTTTTTAATGATCCATGAACATTATTGTCTTTAATGTTATTTTCTTTAACTGTATTAAAAGAAACATTATTATATTTATTGTTTAATGAGCAAATTTTTATTATTGCTATCTGGAAAAGTTGTTGAGGAATATCGCTATATTTTATTTCATTAAGAAGAGCAATTAAAATATCAATAACTTCATAAACTAAATCAGGATTAATTTTAATTTGATTCAAAATTTGAATATCAAATTCTTCTATAATGGATTCATCATTTGTTTTTGCATAAAGCAAATAGTCTTTTAACAATCTAATTAAAGAGTTTATCAATCTCTGAATATCAATACCTTGATTAATTAATTGATCAAAAAGTTTTAGAGCAAGTCCGACAAAATTATCAGAACAATAATTTAATAAAAGTACTTGATTTTCTTTTGAAGTTAAACCAAAAATATCATTTATATCATTTAATTTAATATCTGATTTTGAAAAGGCATTTATTTGATCTGCAATAGAAAGAGCATCTCTTAATGATCCATTGGCTAGCATTGAAATCATTTCAATTACACCAGGTTCAGATTTAATTTTCTCTCTTTCAAAAATATACTTCACTTGTTTTTGGATAGTTTCTCTATTTATTCTTTTGAAATTATATCTTTGCACTCTACTCAATATTGTTAGAGGTAATTTATCTGGATCTGTTGTTGCTAAGATAAAAATAACGTGTTTTGGAGGTTCTTCTAAAGTTTTTAAAAGAGCATTAAAAGCACCCTTTGTTAACATATGAACTTCATCAATAATATAAATTTTATATTTAAATTTAGTAGGAGCAAATTTAATTTTTTCTCTTAACTCTCTTATTTCATTGATTCCATTATTAGAAGCTGCATCTATCTCAATAATGTCAACAGAATTGTTTATCGTCATAATACATGGAGGACAAGCAACTTCAACATCAACATTATGACCACAATTAATTACATTGGCAAATATTTTTGCAACTGATGTTTTTCCAGTTCCTCTAGGACCAGAAAATAGATATGCATGAGATATCTTTTGTAATTTTATTAAATTTGTTAAAGTTTGAACAATATGATCTTGACCTTCGACTTCACTAAAATTGGCAGGTCTATATGTTCTGTAAAGCGCTTTATAATTCATAAAACAATTTTATCATTTTGTTAATGTAAAAGTTTATATTTTGTTAATAATTGTATTTTGACCGATTAGGAAACAATTATTTGTTAAGGATTTTTTATTTTTTAAAGTAAGAAATTGAAATATTTATTTTATACTTTCTTATATATACAAATAATAAATTTATTAAATATAGTTAGAAAGACATGAAATGAATATAAAAAATCTAATATCCCATGCTGAAGAAAAAAAAGAAATATTTATAAGAGGATGAATCACAGCAAATAGAGGTAATACAAAAATAAGATTTTTAAATATTAATGATGGTTCTTCAGTAACTTCTTTACAAATAGTAATTAAATCAGAAATTTTAAATTTCAGTGATATTGATAAGTGAAGAATTGGTTCTTCAGTTTCGGTTGTTGGAGATTTTGTAAAAAGTAATAATGATAAACAGCCATTTGAATGTGTTGCCAAAAAAATTGAATTATTGGCATTGTCAGATGAAGATTTTCCTATTCAAAAACAGGAAATAAATTTAGAGACTCTAAGAGAAATACCTCATGCAAGACATCGAACAAACATTTTAAGATCAGTTATGCTGATTAGGTCAACATTGTCAAAAGAGATTCACAACTTTTTTAATGAAAATAATTTTCTTTATATGCACTCTCCAATAATTACATCAAATGATGGCGAAGGAGCGGGAGAAACTTTTACTGTCATTGATGAAAATAAGAAAGATTTTTTTCCTAAAAAGGCAACACTTTCTGTTACCGGTCAATTACACGCCGAATCATATGCAGTTGGATTTGAAAAGGTATATACATTTGGTCCAACATTTAGAGCGGAAAATTCAAACACAAAGAAACATGCTGCAGAATTTTGAATGCTAGAACCTGAGGTGGCTTTTTATAAGCTCAATGATATTATAAAACTTGCAGACAATATGTTAAAAACCGTAATTAAAAAAACCATAGAACATAATCATCATGAATTTATGTTTTTGAATGAAAAGAGTAATAATAAATTATTAGATAATTTGAATTTATTTCTTGAAAACCCATTAAAAATTATTGATTATAAAGATGCAATTGAAATTCTAAAAGCAAACAAGAATATTTTTGAAAATTCTAAAATTGAGTTTGGTATGGATTTAAACACAGAGCATGAGAGATATCTTGCAGAAATTTATAGTAAAGGTCCTGTGGCAGTTATTAATTATCCAAAAGAATTTAAAGCTTTCTATATGTATTTGAACGATGATAAAAAAACAGTTGCTGCATTTGATTTGCTTGTTCCTGGAATTGGAGAATTGATTGGTGGATCTCAAAGAGAAATAAGAATTGACATATTAAAAGAAAGAATGAAAAGCTTTAATATTCATGAAGATGATTTAAATTGATATCTTGATCTTAGGAGATATGGAGATTCAGGTTCATCAGGCTTTGGTTTAGGTTTTGAGAGACTAGTTATGTATGTTACAGGAATTGAAAATATTAGAGATGTAATTCCATATCCAAGAACAGCAGGAAATTTAAAAATGTAGTTTGTGTTATAATTCAAATGTATGCATATTGCGTATAATTCAAAATTATAAGTAAGTTAGGAGTGAAAATGATATCTTTGATTGTTCCAATCTATTCAAATCAAATTCACAAGCATTTTTTTAATAGTATTTTGGAACAAAAATCAGGGGCATTTGAACTAATAATTTTAACTAATAATACTTCAAATGAATTAATAGATAAAATTCAAGAAATCGAAAAGAAATCGAATATCAAATTACAAGCAATTTACTCAACTAGAAAAATTGGTTTTAACGAAGCAATTATTGAAGGTTCTAAAATTGCAAGAGGGACTCATGGAATTTTAATAAATGCATGTGAAAAACTTTCTAAAAATTTTGTTAATGATTTATCAACTTCTGTTGGTAAAAATGTTGAAGCTGATATTTTTGAATTTCAACCTTCCTTCAAAGGTTTTGAAAATTGAGTTCCACAAAAAAGATCAGATTTAAAACAAAATCACATCTTTAAATTGAAAGAATATCCAAAAATCATTGCTTTCACATTTCCTTTTATTTCTAATAAGTTGTTTAAAATTTCGTTAGCAAATAAAATAGGTAAAAAAACCACTTATATCGAAACAAGTTCTCATTTATCACTAGAATTTTTATATTTACTATTTTTAAGTGCTGAATCATATGTTTATATAAATAAACCGTTTTGTAATATTTATATTGAAAAATATGATATCCCTAATTATCTTGTTTTCTATAAGGAATGAAAAAGTATTAGAAGTATCTATTTATTAGAAAATAAATTTATTCAAGAAATTGAATATGCTCAAATTTTTCATAATGAAATGATAATTCCAATATTATATACTCATAAAAAATTGACAGATATATTGTTAAGTTCATCAGTTCAAAAAAACTTATCTGAAAAAATATATGAAAAGAATAAAAAACTTAGATTACAGGAATTTAGCTCCTTTAATTACACCAATAAATACATGCTTTTAAATTTATCTGAAACTGAATACTTGAATAAAACACATTCTCCAAAGGAATGATCTAAAATAATTAAGGTCCTTAGAGAGTAATGAATGAAAAGTGTAAACAAGCCAGCAGGATTTTGAATTAGAATTTTATCAATAATAATAGATTTGACTTTATTTTGCGTAATTGCAATATCTCTATCTTTGATTGCTATTGAAAAGAGAGGAGATTCGTTAATTATATTAACTTGAGGTTATTATTTGTGAATGGTTTTAATCATATTTGAAATATTGATTTTATTTATTCTAATACCAATAATATTAAAGGGCAGAACAATCGGCATGTTGATATGTCAGATAAATTTTATTTCTCTTAATGAAGAACCAGTTTGATTAGTTGTTATCAAGAGGAATCAATTGTATGCATTTCTTTGAATTTTTAGCATACTAGTATCAATGAGTTTTATTAGTCCACAATTATTTCAGAAAATGACCAATATATCAAATCAAGCTAGTGATGGTACACTATCATTGGAATCATGAGAGTCTGCAATGTTAGCTGTTCCAGCAACAACTTCAGGGATAATAATTTTTGTTGATATATTTAGCGTTCTGTCAATAAACATGAATAAAAATATGTATAGCATTAGTGATAAATTTTCAGAAATTAAAATGGTATATCTAAAAAAATATATAGAAATATTTGATGAAGTAGATAAAGTTATTTTAAAAGAAAAAGTAAAAAAAGTAGAACTGGTTTGGAAGGACTAATTATGAATAAAGAAGATAAAAATATTTTAGAAGAAAAAATATTTAAAAACTTAAATAAAGAACAAAAGGCGGCTATCTTAAAAAATGATGGACCTCTTAGAATTATTGCGGGTGCGGGTTCTGGTAAAACACGTGTTTTAACTCGAAAAATTTCATATTTAGTCAAAAAACTTAATATAAAACCAGAAAGAATTTTAGCATTAACATTTACTAATAAAGCAGCTAATGAAATGAAATCAAGGGTTGTTGAAATCATTGGTGAAGAAGGCGAAAAATGCAACATTTCAACATTTCATTCTTTGTGCTATAAATTTCTAAGAGAAGAAATCACCAATATTGACTATCCAAAAAATTTTATTGTTCTTGATTCGGCAGATCAAATATATGTTCTTAAAAAAATATATAAGGAAATTAACTTAACTAGCTCTTTACTTTCTTATGTGTCAATTTTAAAATATATTTCAAAGACAAAAATTTCAGAAGTAATTTCAGATAATGAAGATGAAAAAACTGATAATGATACAGAGATGTTAAAGAGTGAAATTTATCAAAAATATGTGGAAGAATTAAGGGCAAAAAAATATATTGATTTTGATGATTTACTTATTTTAACCAATAAAATTTTAAGTCAGTTTCCATTAATAAAAAAAGCTTGATCAAATAAATTTGATTATATTCTAATTGATGAATTTCAAGATACTTCAATTATTCAATACAACATCATTAAGTCACTATCAAATTTGAAAAATATTGCTATAGTTGGAGATCCAGATCAAACTATTTATTCTTGACGTGGTGCTGATATTAATTTAATTAATAATTTCCATAAAGATTTCAAAAATACAACAACTATTACAATGGATGTCAATTATAGGTCAACAAAAAATATTTTAAATGCCGCTAATAAATTAATTCGTTCAAATGAAGATAGAATGCCAAAATCTCTTAAATCAAATGGGGAAAAAGGTGCACCAATTGAATTCCACTATGCATATTCACAAGAAGCAGAAGCAAGATGAGTTGTTGGTCAAATAAATGAATTAAAGAAAAATAAAGTTCAGTTAAAAGATATAGCAATTTTTTATAGATCAAATTTCTATTCAAGATTAATTGAAGCAAGCTTAGTTGCTGAATCTATCAACCACAAAGTGTTTGGTGGACAAAAATTCTTTGAAAGAACCGAAATAAAAGATGCTATTTCTTTTTTATGAACAATTTCCAAAACAACGCCACAAATTCATTTCCAAAGAATAATAAATATTCCTGCTAGAAAAATTGGTCCTGTAACTGAAGCAAAATTAGTTGAATTTGCCAGCGAAAAAAATCTGTCACTTTATGATGCATTAGTTCAAAATTTTAAAGTACTTCCTGTCACTAAAGAAACAAAAGTAAATATTGTTAATTTTCTTAATGAAATTAGAAGACATAAGAGTTTTATTGAAAGAAAAATACCTATTAGTAAGGTTATTGAGTCTTTTTTAAATTCTGTGGGTTATATTGCTCTTATTAGAGAAGACAACACAGAAGCAGATTCTAAAGTTGAAAACATTCAAGAATTGTTTAAATCAATAGATACTTGACAATCAAAGAATCCAACTTTATCACTTGAGGATTACTTAGAAGAAATATCTTTAATGAATATTTCATCTGATGCAGAAGAAGATGCGATTAATTACGTAACTTTAATGACAATTCACGCTTCAAAAGGATTAGAGTTTAAAAATGTTTTTATTTTAGGTTTAAATGAAGATGTCTTTCCTTCTGCTAGAATCTCTCAAATTGATGATGAAGAACAACGCAAAATTAAAATGGAAGAAGAAAGAAGATTGGCATATGTTGCAATAACTAGAGCAAAAGAGAAACTTTTTGTATCTGGAGCTCGTGGAACCAATTTCATTTCAGATGTTATCAATCAAAAATATCCATCTAGATTTATTTCAGAAATGGGATTAGATGTTTCAGCACATGTAAGTGATCTAACAGCAATCAAGAATTTTGAGAATGATATGAAAATAAGTAAAAACTATGTAGTTGGAGATTTGATTTCTCACATTTCTTTTGGAGATGGAGTTGTATTAGACATAGAAGGTGATAAAATAACAATTAAGTTCAATAAAAAGGAAATGGGAATAAAACAGTTTCTTAAGAATCACAAGTCAATTGAAAGGTTAAGTTAGAATGAATGAATTAGGTGCTGTCTTTGTTTCGATTTTTTCAATATTGCTAGCCATTCTTTGCATTACATTTATTGTCACATTTTTCATTCAAAAAGCAAATATTTCTAAATCCAATAGTGGAATTTTTCTTATAGATATAGATTTAAAAAACAATAGACTTAGAAAGTCAGATTTGGTCGAAATGATTGAAAGAGATACAATAAATAAGCAAAATATTGAATTTTTTAGTGAAGGTTGAATGGATATAAATCAATTTCTATCAAATTTAACTCAAGAAAACAAAGATAAATTTTTGTTAGCTTTAAATGCAATTAAGATAAATAGAAAATATGTTAAATTTATCATCAAAAACGAAACACAACCAGAGTCAGATTATTATATTGAATGAATAGTTGAGTTTTTTCAAACAAAAGAAGAAATTAACTCAACAATAAAGTGAAGTTATGTTAAGAAATTACCAAAAGGATTAAAAATAATTTCTAAAGAAGAATTATTTGCAAATCCAAGCACTTATAAATCATTCATAGCATTCAATTTAAAAAGTAAGGACCAAAAAACATTTAGGGATTTTGTGACAATACTATATGAAAATCTTAAAGAAAAAAATATAAATTTTTTTGTATCAAAGAACATTGTAATCCTTATAGTTTATGGTGAAAAAAGTGAACTTGTCCAAAAAAAGATAGATAAAATTATGAAAAGATATGAAGAAATAAAACCGTTAAAAAATTTAGATGCATTTTGTGATTCTATTGGAGTAGTTGAAAGTAAAAATCTTTTTGATTCTAAAGATTTAATAAAAATAATAAATAGAATCTATTTTTCACTTATAAAATCTACCCAGCTTAATAAAGTATTTTATTTTAGTGCAAAAAATATTTTCTTTAATGAGTTTGAAGAATTTAAAGAAAACTATTTATTACTAAGTAACATTATCAAAAGTAGAAAAATAAATTCAATAAAAATACCGATAATGGATCATAAAAATGGAGATAATGTTATTGCCACATATTTGAAACCAGAAATTGATTATCCTGCTAATTTTTGAACTGAAAAAATTATTGAAAAAGGTAATATCTTACCTAGTATTGAAGATGAATATTTTGAATACAAATTAAATTCCTTTGAAAAGTTAGATCAGTATTTGATTGATGCTAATGATTATACCATTCTGCAAAATATTGATAAAATTAAGGAATTCAGAAGTATTATTTTTATTATTAAATTTCTTGAATCCACCAACGTTCAAAATTTTGAACTAATTACATCAACACTTAGATCTAATGGTGTTAAATTTGGTATCAAAATTAATAGCATTTCTCCAGAAGTTATTACAATTATAGAATCGATAATACCACACGCAGTAATTATTGATGAATCATTAATTGACACCACAGATTTAAAAAAGTTTCTACTTTTAAAACAATTAGTTATCTTATGTAATAAAAACCCAGCAACTCTAATTTTTGAAAATCCCACAGATTTCGAACTATCTAATAAAATTATTAACTATTTCTATAGAAATAAATAGTAAATTTTAATATTACTTTTAACGATTATGTTTCAAGTCATCTCTCATTAAATGAGTCACATTTTTAACAAATATATTTTTCGAAAAATGATCTTTGTTTCATAATTTTAAATTATCATTTTCCAATCTAATAAAAATGATAATTTTTTTATTAATGTAATTAAATTTAATTAATAATTCTTCCCCACTTTTCAGAACAATTTTAGCAATAAGATTTTCATTTAAATCATTTGAATTCTCAAACATTAGGACATTCTCGACAGGATATTTAGCATTTAAATGAGAGTTCTTAATATTATTTAATAATCAATGTAATCTAGTTAATTCAAAATCTAAGATTGTTATGTGAGTTTTGTATGAGCCATACATTTTTGTTAAAATATTTCTTTGAGAAGCAATATTCAATCTTTGAGTTTTATAATAGTTAACCATTTCCAAAAATCCAATTATCAAGTGATGAAAACCGAATTCATTATTTGAATTTTCTCCAAATATAAAATGAGAGTTTTGATTTCAATAGAATAGCAAAAATTTTTCACTAGGATTTTTTATATCTTCAGAGATCGCTAACTCAAGATTATATTTCTTAATTAAATTCTTAATACTTTGAATGGGTGATATGTCAGTTCCAATATATGAATTAACAATTTTCTTTCTTTCAATTTTTTCAATATAGAAAAAGAAATTTAGAAACATTAAGGCAACTTCATTAGAGTCCAAATAAAAAACTTGTCTACCATTAAAAACAAAGAGATTAAGAGCGGAACCATTTTTTGAAGAACATATTAACATATCGCATTTATTTTTTCTAGCAAATCTAATGTCTTTTCTATAAAAATTTATAAACGTTTTATCATTTCTACTTTTTTTAACATTGATATTTCCTTTGTTAATATTTGTATTAATTTTATAATTAAAGTCCATATTACCTAAAATCTTTTTTAGAATTTCTGTAACCCCATTATTGTAATTTGAAATAGTTATTTTTGCTCTTCTTTGGTCTCCTTTTCTACTTGAGAGAGATAGAATTTTTTGAATGTAATCATTGATAACTTTATTGTTTGAAAGAAAGTCAATTTTTGCTGGTTTTGATTTTATGGAAAAAATATTATGTTTCTCAATTTCATTTTTAATTTTAACAATTATTTCATCACTAAAATCATTCCCTCCATAATTAATAAAATGAATATTGAAAACATCATTGTTATAAATAGATCTTTCTATAAATATTCCAGCAGTAAGTTCAAGTTTGTTAATAGTTCTACGAATAAATTTTTTATCATAGCCTGCAAATGAATTGAAAGCACTAACCGTTAAACCTTTGTCATAAAGAACATTTGCCATATTTTTCAAAAAAACAGTTATCTCTTTTGAGCCATCACTACAAAGAAGAATATCAATAGTTTCATTATTATCCCTAACTTCTTTTAGAACTTCACTAAATGAATAAGCTATAAGTTCAACAACTAATTTATTTAACTTTCCATAACCAAGACCAATATTTGTAATAATTTTTTTAGAATCGAAAAATAATTTTGTAAAAAAAGGATGGTCATCACTTAGATCGCTTAATTTCGAAAGTTTTCTAGTGGCATTTTTATCGTCAATTAGTGCATGCTTTCATTTCTCTATTATTTCACTGTTTTGCATATTAGAATAATTTTATCAATTAAAACACTAAAAAGAACAACCATTTACTTTTAATTGTTTATAATTAAAAAATGGATAAATCAAAGATAAGAAATTTCTGTATTATAGCTCATATAGATCATGGTAAGAGTACTCTGGCAGATAGAATATTGGAATACACAAAAACTGTTGATGCTAGAAACCTAAAAGCTCAGCATCTTGATACAATGGATTTGGAAAAAGAGCGGGGAATTACAATAAAACTCAATGCAGTTCAAATTAATTATAAGGATTATTTATTTCACCTAATTGATACACCAGGCCATGTTGATTTTACTTATGAAGTTTCAAGATCGTTAGCTGCTACAGAAGGAGCGTTGTTACTTGTAGATGCGACTCAGGGAATTGAAGCACAAACTCTTGCTAATGTATATTTGGCAATTGATAATGAACTTGAAATAATACCTATCATCAATAAAATTGATTTACCTTCTTCTGATCCAGATAAAATAAAAAGCGAAATTGAAGATGTGATTGGAATACCTGCTTCGGATGCTGTTTTAATATCAGCGAAAACAGGTCAAAATATTGAAGGTGTTTTTGATGCTATTATCAAACACATTCCAGCTCCTAAAAAGTGTGATGATTCTTTACCATTGAAGGCATTAGTTTTTGATTCATATTTCGATTCATTTAGAGGAGTTATTCTTTTAACTAGAATTTTTGATGGTCAAATTAAGGTGGGAGATGAATTTTTCTTCAAGTCAAATAATAAGAAATTTACAGTAACAGAACTTGGTGTGAAAAAACCTCAAGAAGTAAAATGTGAAAAATTAACTTCAGGTGAAGTTGGTTGAATTGCGGCATCAATAAGAGAAGCGAAAGATGTTGCTGTTGGTGACACCATAACTCTTGTTAATAACCCAACTGCAGAATCCTTAGCAGGTTATAAAAAAATGAATCCGGTAGTTTATACTGGTTTCTATCCTATTGATGGAAAAGATTATGACATCTTAAAAGATTCACTGGATAAAATATCTTTATCTGATTCTTCAATTACTTATGAACCTGAGACATCTAAAGCTCTAGGTTTTGGTTTTAGGATTGGATTTTTAGGATTGCTACATATGGAAATTCTTCAGGAAAGATTGGAAAGAGAATTCGGAATAGAAATTATTGCAACAGCACCTTCAGTTGAATTCAAAGTATATATGACTGATAAAAGCATGAAAGTGATTGCTAATCCCTCTGAATTTCCAGATAAGGTTAAAATTAGTAAAATTGAAGAACCATATATTAAAGCAACAATAATTGTTAATGACGAATATATTGGTGTAATCATGGATCTTTGTCAAACAAAAAGAGGTAAATATATTGATTTAGAATACATTGATGGAACAAGAAGAAAATTAATTTATGAATTACCACTTGTTGAAATAATTTTTGACTTCTTCGATAAAATGAAGTCTGCTTCAAAAGGATATGCTTCTTTTGACTATGAATTAATTGATTATCAACCATCAGATCTAGTCAAAGTAGATATTTTATTGAATGGAGAAAAAGTAGATGCTCTTAGTGCGATTATTCATAAAGATTTTTTAGAATATAAATCTCGTGATCTAACTAAAAAATTGAAAGAAGTTATCCCTCGTCAAAATTTTGAAGTTCCAATCCAAGCAGTTGCTGGAGGTAAAATTATCGCTCGGGAAACAGTCAAGGCTTATCGTAAAGATGTTACAGCAAAACTATATGGTGGAGACGTAACTCGTCGTCAAAAGCTTCTTAAAAAGCAAAAAGCTGGTAAGAAAAGAGCAAAAGCCTTTGGTAAAGTAGAAGTTCCGCAAGAAGCATTTCTAGCAATTTTGAAAACTAATAACTCTAATAACTCTTAATATGTTAATCAATAGTGTTAATATCACTATTTTTTTCTAATACTCTTTTAATTGTATTTAATTCATATTTACTCAATATTTTATCAATATCATCATTTATTAAGGGTTGCATTTTTAATTCATCAAGTTCAATTTTAATATTTAAAAACATTTCCAGTTTAGCCAATTCTTTGCACATGAATGCAGTATCTTTTGAAGCAATAAATTTTTCTTGCTGACTTGGTGACAGTTCTGAAATGTTTTTATAAATGTTTTCCAAGGTCTGATATCTATTTAAAAGATCTATGGCACCTTTTGGTCCAATTCCCTTAATTCCAGGAAGATTATCAGACGAGTCGCCAGAGATGCCTTTAAAATCCGGTATTTGATAGTGTTCAAAACCATGAAGACTTTTAAAGTTTTCAATATTCTTTAACATAAATTGCTTTGATTTATTATCTTTAACAATAATGCTAACATTATCATCTATTAATTGTAAAAGATCCTGATCCTCTGACCAAACAAGTATTTGGTTTTTATTTGAGAATTTAGTTGCAAGACTTGCTATTAAATCATCGCCCTCATATCCATCCATATCCATGTGTGTTATTTTCATGACATCTAGTATTTCTAAAATGATTTTCTTTTGTTCAAAAATTTCTATAGGAGCTTGTATTCTTCCAGCCTTATAATCTTCATATATATCATGTCTCTTTGTTTTTCTTCCTGCATCAAAAGCAATAAAACAATGAGTAGGTTTATATGTTTCAATTACTTTTATTAAAGATAAGATAAATGTGTGAACTGCTGAAGTATCTATTCCATCTTTTGTAACTAATTTATTAGTAGCATAGAGTGTTGCATAAAAACTTTTGAATAATAGTAAATTTCCATCTACCAATAATAATTTATTTTTCATTATATAATCCTTCAATCTTGAATTCTAAAATTCGTTCTTTCTTGTGTTTCAAATTTAATTATTCGACACTCAATAATTGAATTAATTTTTATTTCCTTAAATGATTCTCAATGGGGGTGAAAAATAAATATTTCTTCAGAACCGCTACTGTCACTTAGTGTTGCAATTCCAAACTTGTGACCATTTTTGTCTTGTTTCTTTTCCACAATTTTTTCAACGTATAAAGCAATTTTATACTCTACTTGTTTAGATAGATTTTTTAACTTGTCTTTCATTTCATATTTAAGTGTTGGAAATGAATTATATTTTGCCCCTAAATATTGTTCTTCATAAATCATTTCTTCACTAATATTAATGTCTTCAACAATTAAATTTTGTTCAGCAGCTAGATTATAATCTATAACTAATTCATCATTCTTTGAAATAATAACACAATCAGCATAATTTTTAGCTCTAGTTAAATTATTATTTAAAGTTGTCATATTTCCAAAAACTCTCAATGCATTTGATCTTATTAAAATGTCAATGATGGCATCGCCTAATTTCATTCTTTTAGCTCTTGCCACAAAGTTAAAGAAACTTGTATAAGTTCCATTTGAATTTATATCATTTTGAATTTTTTCACTTGCGACTTTTCCTAATCCCTTAATCATGATCAAAGGCATAAAAATTTGGTTATCCTTATTGTAAACATTTTCCTTTGAGTAATTAATATGAGGGCTCACAATTTGATAACCCATTAGTCTTGCTTCAATAACATATTTATTTATTGTGTCTAATCCGGGCATTGATGAAAGAATGGAAGTATAAAACTCAATTGGATATCAAGCCTTTAAGTATGCCATTTTGTATGATAGTGTTGCATATGCAATCGCATGAGATTTATTGAAACCATACTCAGCAAATTTTTCGATTTCAGTATATATTTTTTCAATTAAATCATGAGACTTACCTTTTGATAATGCACCATTAACAAATATACTTTTCAACTTACTCATTTCCATTTTGTCTTTTTTACTTATCGCTCTTCTTAGTAAGTCTGCTTGACCAAAAGGCATCCCTGCAAATTTTTGGGCTATTTCCATGATTTGTTCTTGGTAGATAATGATTCCATGAGTACTTTTAACAATCACATCATATTCCTGGGCTAAAAAATTAGTTTTTATTTCCTTATGCTTAACTTTTGTATATGTTGGAATATTTGACATTGGTCCTGGTCTAAACAATGAAATAATGGCACCCAAATCATTTAGATTACTTACACCCACTCTTCTTAAAGTGTTCATCATTCCTGGAGATTCAAGTTGAAAGATCCCTACTGTGTTTCCACTTGATAGTAATGCATTTGTTTTTTCGTCATCTAAAGGTATATTTTCAAATGAAATCTTTGCATTATTCTTTTGATTAATTTCTTCAACAATATTTTCAAAGATAGACAATGTTCTTAAACCTAATAAATCAATTTTTAGCATTCCTCAAAATTCTAGATTTTCCATTGAGAACTGAGATATCAAACCTTCATCTTCATATATTATGGGAATTTTTTTTACTAGAGGAATTTGAGAAATAATAATTCCGGCAGCGTGTGTTCCCCTTTGTCTTGGTAGATTTTCAATTCTAAGTGCATGATTATATGCTTTGATATAGATTTCTTTTTCATTTATTTTAGCTCTAAAAGCGGAAGATTTTTTAAATGCATCATGGAGATTGAAGTCAAGCGGAATTAGTTTTGAAATAACATTTACCTCTGAGTTTGGAATTTCTAAAACTCTAGCTACATCTCTAAATGCACTTTTTGATGTCATTCTTTGAAAGGTAATGATTTGGGCTACCATATCGTTCCCATATTTATTTTGAATATAGTCAATTAAAATTGAACGCTTATCATCTTGAACGTCAATATCAATATCAGGCATAGATATTCTTTCGGGATTTAGAAATCTTTCAAAAAGTAATCCATAATCTAAAGGATTAATATTTGTTATATTAAGCAGGAAACAAACAATTGACCCTGCTGAAGATCCCCGCCCTGGGCCAAAAGCGATATTGTTGGCAGTTCCTCACTTCATAAAATCTCAGATTATCAAAAAATAATCAGATACATTTAACTTTTCAATGACTGATAATTCATACTTGATTCTATTTTTAACAATATCAATATCATGATTTTTCATTAATTCAAATTTATCTTTGAAAGAATCCTTTATTAATTGCTTTAAATATTCATGAGAGTTGATGGTAGATTCAGAATTAAACTTAGGAAATAATGATTCAACTTTTGGAAACTCAATATTGCATTGATCAGCTATTCAATTTGTTCTATTGATGATTTCCTCATCAACATTGGTTTCATTCATAAATCCAGGAAAGTTAAATGTCTTTTTTTCTTGATTCTTTATTGAATGTAGAATTGATATAGTTTCATTTTCGTCACTTTCAATTATTCTATTTTCATAAACAATGATGGCATTTTTATCATCTTTTTTTTCAGAATTAAAATAAAAATTGTTAATATTATTAAATATTTTTTTATTTACCTTATTGTATCCATGTGTTGGGTGATCAATAATAAATAAATTTTCACTATTAATATCATCAATCTTAATATCTTGCTTTGTTTTTAAAGAAACCAACCGATTCAGTTCCTGAAAACCTTGATAATTTTTTGCTAGTAAAACTCATCTAAAATTTTCAACATCTAAGTCTACCCCTATTACCGGCTTTATGTTGTTCTTTTTACATAGAGAAATAAACTTATCGACTCCATACATATTATTATGATCTGTTATGGAAAGAGTAGCAATATTGTTTTCAGAAGCAAAAGAAATATATGAATCAATAGTTACACTTGATTCTAATAAACTATATTCACTATTGAAGTGTAAATTAACAAATTTAGACATACATTGGAATTATACTTTATAAAAAGTAAATAAAATTCCAATAAGTTTTAATTATTTAAATTGATCGATTTCTCTTAAAAATATTTCTTTTTTAACTTTGAAATAATCTTCATAAGAAATACCATCTATGCTTAAAAGTTCATTTAGTTTTTCAAGTCTTCTTTTAGACTCATCTGATAATAAACCTTGTTCAAACATTGCAATATTATCAAATCTTGTATTTCTAAGTATTGTTTCATAATGCTCAATTTTGTTTTCTATTTTTTGCATCGGTTTATTAAACAACTTAGAGTCATTAATTATTTGAGGGCGAATAATATGTGGTGTTTGAATTATTTGGTTTGAATTCATTATTGGATATTGTTGAATCATTGGATATTGTTGAATCATTGATGATTCTGGTAACGAATTAGGAACAAAAGAATTTACATTTTGTTGAGAATAATTTGCTTGCTCATTAACTTGAGGTACTGGTATATAAAAACTATTTTGACCATAAGTGTTATTCATTTGTCCTTGATCAACCATGAAATCTTGATTTGGTTGTTGAATAATTGATGATTCTGGTAACGAATTAGGAACAAAAGAATTTACATTTTGTTGAGAATAATTTGCTTGCTCATTAACTTGAGGTATTGGTATATAAAAACTATTTTGACCAGAAGTATGATCATAATTATTATTTGTTTGACCAATTAAATTATTATTAGGTTGTTGAGCTAATAGAGGTTGTTGAGCTTGTCAATTAATATTTTTACAATCTTGATTTCTTAATTGTACATCATATCAATCTTTACCAATTTTTTTAGCCATACATTTAATTCAATCAGGATTCATTGGATAATTTTGATAATTAGGATTAAAATATTGACAACTATTTTCTTTTTGTAATGTGTTTTGATTTTGATTCTGAACATTATTTTGAGGTGGCATTTGTGGACTTCTCATCTGTGGATTCATCATTTGTGGACTTCTCATTTGAGGATTTCTCATTTGTTGATTCATCATTTGTGGACTTCTTTGACCTGGGTTTAAAGCAGGACTATTTTTTTTGCGAAATGAACCAAATAATGATTTCTTAGGTTTCAGATTTTGTTGATTACTATATTGACTTGGTCTATTTTTTGGATCATATTTTTTTAAAACAATATTTCCACTTTTTTTAGTAGGTTGACCTGGTCTCATTGGTTGACCTGGTCTCATTGGTTGGCTTGGTCTCATTGGTTGACTTGGTCTCATTTGTTGATTTTGAGTAATATTTCCATTTTGCATAGTTGATTTTTGTTCTCCTATTTGTTGATTCATAACTTGATTTTGATTTTGAACATGTGCTCCATTACCTTGATAATTAGAACTGAAGTGATGATTATCATTTATGGTCATCGGTATTGTTCTTGTTCCGGGAATAACTTGAAAATTTGGATAATTTTGTTGATTATTACCAATCATTCCTCTTATTTGTTGTTGATAATCTGCATTTTCTTGGATTTGCTCTTCTCTTGGAATAAATTGACTTTGATTAGATTGATGACTTTGATTAGGAATTCTAATAGATTGAGTTGCCTGATATTGATTTTGGAATTGTCCATTATTAACAGGTGGAAAATGTGAATTATTTCCAACATTTTGAACCTGAATAGGATTATTTTGGATGGGCATGCGAACTGATTGAGTTTGCTGGCCATTTAAACCAAAATTATTTACCCCATTAAAACCTATATTTTGATTTAACTTTGAATTCATATATTTAAACCTCTTTTAAATTTATATTAATAATTATAATGGTTTTTACATAATAATTTTAAATTTAGACAACTAAAATTTATTGTTATACTAATTATAATCAAATAATTACAGCATCTAAAACGAATTAATTATATTTTGAAAATCTAAATTAATATTATGTATAATAAATATACCTTGTTAATTTAAGTTAATAATTTTATACTAATGCATTTAAAAAGTTGATAGAAATTTCGAGATGGAAAATATAATAGAAAAGAACAAAAATGATATTTAAAGATATAAAAGAAATAAACGAAAATGTAATAAAAAGCCTTGAAGAAATGGGTTTTAATGAAGCAACACCTATTCAAAGAGAAACATTTAAAGTTGCATTTGCCGGTAGAGATGTAATTGGTCAAGCGCAAACAGGAACAGGAAAAACAGGTGCATTTGGAATTCCTATTGTTAATATGATTAATGATGAATCATCAAATATTGAACATTTAATAATTGCCCCAACAAGAGAGTTGGCTTCACAAATACATAAAGGTATTAAGAGTATGGGTAAATACTCAAATGCAAAAGTATGTTTAATTTTAGGTGGAAGTGGCTATGATAAGCAAGCAAGAGACTTGAAAGATAAACCTCATATAGTTGTTGCTACACCAGGAAGAATTAATGATTTACTTAATAGTGGAAAAATATCATTAAACAATATAAAAACATTTACTCTTGATGAGGCAGATGAACTGTTAAACATTGGATTTCAAAAAGATATTGAAAATATAATTACTTATTTACCAAAAGTTAGACAAAATTTCTTCTTTACAGCAACTTTTAACAAAAAAACAAGAGATTTAGCATCTTTAATGACTAAAGATCCAATCAATATTAATGTTTCTGAAGGGTTAAAATCAGCAGCAACAATCACTCAAGAATTAGTTGTTGTTAGAGAAGGTAAGAAGCTTTCAGTATTAATTAAATTTTTAGAACTTTATAAACCAAAATCAGTTGTTATTTTCGGAAGAACTAAGAGAAGAGTAGATGAATTAAATGAAGCTTTAAATCAAGCTGGTTATTCTTCTGCTGCCATTCAAGGAAATATGGAACAAAGAGAAAGAACTTTTGTAATGGATAAATTTAGAAGTCATTCTAAAACCATTTTAGTTGCAACAGATGTTATGGCTCGTGGAATTGATGTTGAACACGTTGAATGAGTTGTTAATTTCGACCTTCCTCAAGAAATCGAATATTATACCCACAGAATTGGTAGAGCCGGTAGAGCCGGAAGAAAAGGATATGCTTTATCTTTAGTTAAACCTGAGGAATTAGAACACATCAAGGAAATATGTTCTAGAACAGGTTCTGTAATCGAAGAAGTTCAAATTCCAACTGATATGGAAGTTAGAGATGCATGAAAAGCTCATCTTGGAGAAACATTACGGACAATTGTTGATGATTTCAAAGAAGATGACTCTGAATATCCAACTTATTTAGAAAAAGAATTGTTAAAAGATTATACAGCTGAAGAATTATCGATTATCTTAGCAAAATACATTCTTGATAAAAAAACATCTTCATCCAAACTTACATTAACTCCTGAACCTGCAGTGGCTTCAAAAGGTACTAGAGGAAGAAGTAGAAGCTTTGGTAATAGAGATCGTCGTGGTGGAGGATCTAGAGGTAATTTCAGTACCGGAGGAAACTTTGGTGGCGAGAGAAGAAGTTATGGTGGAGACCGTAGCAATTCATCACAATCAGGCGAAAGAAAAAGTTATGGTGGAGACCGTAGCAATTCCCCACAATCAGGAGAAAGAAGAAGTTATGGTGGAGACCGTGATGGATATCAAGGAGCTAAAAGAAAAAGTTATGGTGGCGACCGCAATTCATCACAATCAGGCGAAAGAAGAAATTTCAGAAGTAATGATAGAGGTTCTTCATCTTCATATGGTGGCGAAAGAAAGTCAAGAACTCAAGAGTAATTGAGATACAACAATAGCAAAAGAATTTATTTTAAATTGGTAATTTAACTTTGATTATTATATTAAAAGTCAAGGAATCAAAAGATATAAATTAACGTTGAATACTAACATTATTTACAAATCAAATGACTGTGACTGTGATTTTTGCAACTTCAATTTTTAAATAAGAAAAAAGTGTTTATGAGTTGTTAAAATTACTGGATTAATAAGTGTAAAGTTTTCTAGAGAAATAATCTTTAATTTTACATTTTTATTTAATTTCTAACACAATCTAAGTGTTTGAAATTCTAGGCATATAATTTCTCATCTCTCATTATTCTATCTCTCATTGTTTTTTATATATCTTATAAATCATATTCATAAATTCTTTTTTATTTAATCCATTAATCAATGCACATAACAACCATTCTTTTTGTAATTTATAAAATAACATTGCATTACTCATCGGTGGTGGTGTTGAATATTTTAATATAAATCCGATAATTGACTTTTCAAGCTCTATTAACGTAATGTGATTGTAATATTTTCTAGCAATTCCTGCAAACTCAAAATATAAAGGATAATTATACTCATCTTTTCATCCATTTGGTTCAAATACACCAGATGTGAAGAATGGTTCAATGTTTATATTCTCTGCTAATAAACAATATTCAAAGATTGCAAGATACGAATCCTTATAATCTTTGATTATCTTCCTCTTTGCCATTCTTCATGGCACCGAACTTTCTCACCCACTAAAAACATTATTAAGTTCAGGAATCATAAATAATGCAGAACCAATTAATTCTTGTTCTGTCTCTTCAACAATTTTTATATGTAATAGTAAATGTTCTAAATCATTGCAATACACTAGTCTATCCGCTTTTTGATAAGAAAAGGAATGTTGTTGGGCTTGTTTGGGAGAACTTAAATTATATTCCTTGTCTTCATCAATATGATGAATAACCAAACCCTCATTACTTCTTTTTATTTTTGTATTTTGTGATAGCATGTTTTCATTAGCAAAATAATCTCCTGGAACTCTTCCATATTTTTTTTGCAATTCTTCTACCACCTCTAAATATTTTTTATTTAAAAGTTGTTTAGTTTTATTTTTATCCACTCTTCTTTTTTCTATTTCTATACCTTTTGAATTCTCTCATAGGCATCTTTGATTTGGGTCAAAATAGATTCTTTCTCTCTAACATTCGCCATTTATTATTCTTATCCTTATCTTTAATTATCCTTATCATCAAAAGAAGAAAATACCTCTTCATTTTTATTTATAAGTATAAGGATTTCTTTTTTGTATTTATCAAAATTTCATTTTTTTTGACAAATGTCAAATAATCATTTTGCTCTTTTATCAATTTCCTTGATGTTTCATTCCACCATTTCAGGTTTCAAAAGATATTTATTTAGCGGAAAAACAACATCATTATTACTATTCATTTTTTCTTGCTTATTCTTAAAAACTTCATTTGAATACGCACTATTATTAGGGGTTAATGTTAAGTTACCTATTGTGTGCAATTTTAAATCTACATCCTTCTCATCTTCATTATAACCAGCCTCTCTTCATTTAGTAAGAGATTGGGGTAATATATGATCTATTGAAACTTCATTTATTAGATCTTCTAATCTTGGGGTAACTTTGTACTCCATAATAGATATCCTATAAAGGAAAGATTTAACAACAGGCTTCTTAGAAAACATACTCGCTTTATACATTCCATCTAAAAACTCATCATCAGTTGGCATTCTATATTTTTTATCTCTTAAATTTCTATAAATTAATAAAAAATATAAAACAATATCTGTTTTATAATTGTTAAAAATAGAATTAACTAAATCTAAGGATAATCTCGGAATGAAAGTGACTACCTGGTTGGCATTTGATCAAAGACAAAAATCCCTCTTAAATTTATATGATTCTAAAATTAATAGACAATTTTCAATAATTGAAAATTGTTCACTTGATATATTAATTTTGCCGTGGTTTAATTCACTGTTCTTTGTGAAAATAGTAATTAACACAATGGCATAAGTATTGAATGAGTCAATTAATGAATTTAAAGTTGGATAAAGGCAATTATATTTAGTGTTCCTTCATTCCTTAGTTTCTAAAAATTTATAATAAACAAAAAAAACATGCAAATCATTAAACATTTCTTCTATGTTTTGACTATATTTAGTTTTGTGAAGGATAGCAAATTCATTATATATAATTTTTGATTCTCTTTTTGGGAGTTTACCTGTTTGAGAACCAATAAAATGTCTAAAAATATCATCTTTTGATTTCAAATCACTCGCTATATTAAATCTTTTCATTTTTTCCTTAATTTTTGAATCTTTTTCTGAGTCATCTTGAAGGCGGTTGCTAAGATGCGAGAATAAATAATTCTTAATCAAATCAAAAGCACTTAGTTCTTTACCTGTTGAATTTATCTGTGAAAATAACATGTGCTCATCAACATTAACAACAATCACTCTTGCTAAAACCACTTTTTCTAACTGGTAATATAATTTTTTAGCTGCATCCACGTTTTCTCTTTGCTTATCACTTATGAATTTATTAATAATATTGTAGTTTTTGAGATAATTTGTAGAATTTTGAGATAGTTTTATATCGCCATTATCACCTTTGATTATGTCTAACAGCTGACTCCCGTCTTCTAAATTTTTAGAATCAAATTTCATTTCTTTATATAGATCTTTCAAAACAATATAGTCATTATCCTTACTTTTGTAAGTGTTTAAAACTACTTTATAAATTAACAAAATTGTTGATATTCTTTGTTGTCCATCAATAATAATATTTTTTGTACCTTCATTTTTAAGAATAATTGATCCTAAAAAGTATTCACTTGCTTCTGAATCATAAATATTTTCCAAAAGGGTTTCAATATGTTTTGCTTCTCATGTATATTGTCTTTGAAAAAAAGGAATTTGTATATTGCTACAACTTTTCAATAATCCTTTTAATTCAATTCTACCAATATCGATTTTATTCATCTAAATTACGCCCTTAAAACACATTATTCTCTAAATTTTAACATTTTTAGCACCTTATCAAAATAAATTATTAGGTTTAATAACATTATTAAAGATTAAGTTTAATCAAATTATTTTTACACATAACAAAATAACAAGATGTGATAATAGAAAACTAATCACAAAACAAAACAGTTTGGAAACAATATATGTGTTAGTATATTGCTATGATTAATCTACCGGAATGTTCTTAATTTTGCTATTTAAAATTCAATAATATATCAAATAATATATCAAACATAGGTTAGCAAGAGTTACTAAAATATAAAAAATTTTTGAAGGTGTTAAATTCTTCTTGTGACAAATGATGCATAGTTCCAATTAACAACATTTGATGTATTAAAAGTGATTACCAGGTTAACTTATAACTTCTATTGAAACATAATTAGTTTTGAGAATGAGAACACTACTTATTCATCAGTTCTGCTTGATAAATTATTAAATTTAAGAACAGTTAAATAGTCTTTAATTTATTGATTGTTTTGTATATACTATAATTTGAAAAAAAGATTTATAAAATGGAACAATTTAGCGATTATGTAAAAGATTTTGAAGAATCAGAAATTTCTGATGAAAAAAGGGAGTTGATGGGAAAAAGTTTTCATATAAAAATATTGCCTGATTTTTCAAAATGGTAACAGCATTGCTAATTTTGGGTGGCATTTTATGAGCAATAATTCAATTATCATCATATGGAATGAGTGATAAAATACTATGCATAATTAAAACATTAATTAAGGTAAATTTAGTGTTTTAATATTTATCATTGTTTAGCAAAAATGACTTTATTTGTCGAATATTTTATAAATTTTTACAAATATTAATTTCTCATTGTTAATTATTGTTATAATTAATTCAATTAATATTATATATAGGGGTATGATGAAGAAAAATAAATTTATACCTTTAAATGCTTGATTATCAAAATTTCCACGCAAAATTGAATTCCTTAATTTAAGTTTCTTGGAGCTAGAATAATGGATTTTTCTTCAATAAAAATTAGAAATTTCAAGAGTATAAGAGATGAAATAACTATAGATTTAAAAGAAAATTTTAATTTTATGTTGGGTTTAAATGGAGTCGGAAAATCAAATATTATTGAAGCGATCAATTTTATTAATGAAAAAGACAAATCTATTAAATATAAAAATTATTCACATCATGATGATATTGATGATTCGAATGATATTTCAATTTCATATTATTTAAATAATTTCACAAATTCAGATATAAATGAACTGAATAATATTATAAAAGAACCGTTTATTCAAAGAGGTTTCCTAGGCATGGAAATCCTCCCTAGAATTGGAGAAATATTCAAAGAATATATAGATGAAATAACTTTTAAAATAGTTAAATTTCTAGATTGTGGAATTTTTTTTGTTAATTTTTCATTGTCTAAAAAAAACGAAAAAGTAATATCTCTTAAAACACTAAATTCAGAGAAAATACTTCCCTTAAGAGGAATTTTCAAAAATTTTCATGCTAGAATTTTGAAAGAAATTAATAATTACTTTGATTTGATTTTTGAAAATTTAAAAAAAAGAGAATCTGAATTACATTATCCAAATCCAGAAGAAAGAGAGCTGCATGAAGAAACCAAGGTTACTATTTTGTCAAAATTAGATGAATTAATTGGAGAAAAATCTTTGTATTTAACTGATTTTGAAATTTTGTTGGATATTTCAAAAATTTTTAAAATAAAAAAATGAAAATACGATAACAAGTATATTCTAGATAATGTCATACAATTAGATTCATTTTCAATGGACCCTCTTTCAGTTTCAATTCCATTATTTAATATACTTGTTAATTGCGATATCGACCCTAAGTCAATCTATGAAAAATCAAAAAGTTCAACGGAACGACCAAAAATATCTAGTAATTTAAATAAATTAGTAAATCAAATGTTTGAAAGTAATTGACCTGATTTCAAGAAAAGTAATTTAGAATTGCAATTTTATCTAAACGAAGGAAAAATGGATATAAATATCAAGAATAAAGATTGTGATAATTTTAAGCCTTTATCTGGAGAATCTGATGGATACAAGCAGTATATTTCAATGTTGTGTACATTTGGTATTGAAAAAATGGAAAATACATTGTTAACTATTGATGAGCCAGAAACTCACTTACACCCTTCAAGTATTTTATCTATTAGGGAGGTACTTAAAAAACTTTCTAAAGAAGGAGTTTTTATAATCGGAGCAACTCATAGTATACACATGGTTGATCTAAAAAATCTTCAAAGTTACTTTGAAGTATATAAAAATGATGAATATATAACGAAAATAAATAGAATTACAGAATTAAATGATGGTCATGATTTTCCTAAAATTATAATTCAGTGCTTTGGTACAGATATTTTTTCAAATCACATGTTTAAAAAATATTCCATTGTAGTTGAAGGTGAAAGCGACCTTAAAATAATTGAAAAGATTTTGAATGACAAGAATATAGATCACATTTTATTAAATGGTTATGGGGCAGGTAATTTCCCAAGAATATTAAAAGCATTAGAAGATACATTGGGGAAAGAGTATTATGAAAAGAATTGTTTTTCCATACTGGATGGAGATGATGCGGGAAACAAAACAAAACAAAAACTAATATCATCAAATATAATTAATGAAAACAAAATAATTATGATTAGTGATATTTTTAATCAAGATAATGAATTAAAAACAATTGAAGTATTTTTGGATGAAGAATCACAGAAAGAATTTTTAAAAATTAAAAAAAATTCAAAGATAGAGATGCAAGAATTTAAGTTAAGAGAATACCAAATCTTTGAAAGGAATATGCTAACAGAGGGTGGAAGCAAAAATATAGAAAAATTTATAAATTATTTAAAAGATAAGGGTATTGATAACTCATAAAATATCATATGCCTTGTTAATCAATTGTTCTTAACAATCTCTATCTTTTAAATTATTTGTAATCAAAAAATTGTTCGAAGTAATTAAGAAAATTGCTAAATTCAGCCATATTATTCTTTGTTTTGCTTGATAAATTATCAAATTTAAGGACAATTAAATCGTCTTTAATTTTATAGATGCTATAATTCTAAAACAGTGTGCAAAATATAGAATTGTATTTACAGCTGTTGATCAAGTATGAATAAAAATAAAGAGGAGGTGAATATGAATAAAGAAGAAGAATTAAAGGAAGAAATATATAAACAAAAAATAAATAATTTGGTGAAAGATGCAAATTTAAATCAATCAGAATTAGAAAATAAAAAGCAGCTAAACAATGCCCTTACTAAGTTTCTAAATAGAGCGACAACAATATTGACAATTTTTATAGTTATGTTTGTGATTGGTGTTTTCATGACAATAATATTAATGTTTGTCATGATGATTCAGGGTACCAATGTTTAATGCAGGATATAAAAGCAATATAATCAGTCAATATTAAAATATATTGAAAAGGTGCGACAATAATAAAAATCTAAATTACTAGGATTCCTAATTTATTTTTATAAAATATTCCCTTCTTTTATTTATGAGTATATTAACTTTTAATTAATTAAAAAGAGATCAATTAGTTTAAATAATAATTTATAAATTTTTGGTTCTGAAATTAAAAAGTAAATGGAATAGTTACATGGATACAAAAAAAGAACTTTGATTAGTTCTTTTTTTATTCATTGATTTAATTAGCTATTCTTAACGCCACAAATGTAACAAGCTTTACCTTTTGAAACAAATCAGTAAATTATTCCAGGAATTAATCCGAATATAATTAATACGAATTGAATCACATCTTGCACTTGGGTATTTGTTGCTCTTGATTTTTGTTTACATTGAGAACAATCAATTGTTTTATATTTTGCCATTATTATGCTCCTAGATTAAATGATATTTTTAATTATATAATATATTATAAAATTAAGACTAATAAATAAGTAAAAAGAAGTTTTATTCTAAAGCATTTCTCTATGTGCTAAAATTGCCTTTTAATTTTGTCAATTTGCTTTTTGTGTTAAATAACCAATTCCTATTCTTGCACGTTCTTCATAAGTATTAAATTTAGGAGGCAAAATCATTTGGGAAATGCTGGTGAAGTCACTATTAGAGAAAACCATATCCCCAATTTCCATAACTGAATCTGGAACAACTAAATAAGAGAGTGGGTTATCTCAAAAAGCATATACCTCAATTGAAGTGACTGAATCAGGGATTATCAAGGATGTTAGTTTGTTAAAAGCAAAAGCACTTTCTTCAATTTTAGTTAGTTTGTTAGAGAGTGTTAGAGATGCAAGTTGGTTATTTCTAAAAGCTTTTTTTCCAATTGTGGTGATTGAGTTTGGTAGTGTCAAAGATGTAATTTGGTTATCTGAAAAAGCATATGATCCAATTGTGGTGATTGAGTTTGGTAGTTTCAAAGATGTAATTTGGTTAGATTCAAAAGCCGATACACTAATTTCTTCAAGATTATCTAATTCAGTGAAATCAATAGAGGAAATATTATTGTTTATAAATGCAAATTCTCCAATTCTAACTAATGACTTTGGTAAACTAAGTTTAGTGATTAATTTATTATCCTCAAAAGCATTATCTGCTATATATTTTATCTTAACCCCAGAATATTCTTCTTCAATTTTAAGAGTTCCATCCTTTATATACGAATTATCAATCCCCATGATCTCTCCTTCAAAAGAGATTTTTAATCCATCCTTTTCAAAATAAGTTCCTTTATTTTCAGATGCACTACATGATACCACCAAAATGGGAATTACTCCAATTGGTAATAATCCTAATGATAATAGTTGTTTTTTAAATTGTTTCATTTTCTATTCCTTATAATGTTAATTTTTTGTGCTTCAAGAGCGATTATTGTAATCAAGTATGAATACTCATTATATGTTAAAAAATAGTGTTTTTTTATCATTTTTATAAATTATAAAATATTTTTTTAGTAATTAATGTTAGTAAATATTCTTATTCTTTAATAGAATTTTTTATTCTATCAGCCATATAGGTGTTTCCTTCGAGTGGTAGAATTGCCTTTTGATTTTGTGGATTTGCTCTTGTGGTAATAACTATTCCAATTCTTTTGCGTTCTTCGGGGGTGTCAAATTTAGCGGGTAAAATTATTTGAGAAGTGTTGGTGAACAAATTGCCTTCAAAAGCATCATTGTCAATTGATGTAACTGAATCTGGAATACTTAGAGAAGTGAGTTGATTTTTTGCAAAAGCATTTCCTTCAATTGTTGTGATTGAATTAGGAATTGTTAGCGATGTTAGTTGGTTATTTTCAAAAGTACCTCATTCAATTATAGTGAGTTTGTTAGAGAGTGTTAGCGAGGTGAGTTGGTTATTCGCAAAGGCTTCAGCTCCAATTGAAGTAACTGAGTCAGGAAATGTTAGTGAGGTTATTTGGTTACCTCAAAAAGCACGGTTTCGAATTGTGACAAGTTTGTTAGGGATTTTTAGGGAGGTAATTTTATTTTGTGCAAAAGCAACTTGTCCAATTGTGGTGATTGAGTCAGGAAGTATCAGAGAGGTGAGTTTGTTAAGTTCAAAAGCAGCATATCCAATTGTTGTTATTGAATTAGGAAGTATAAGAGAGGTGATTTTATTATCTAAAAAAGCGCCTGGTCCAATTTCCCTAAGTTTATTTGCATCATTAAAATTTATAGAAGAAATATTACTATTTTTAAATGCTTCTTTTCCAATTCTAACTAATGACTTTGGTAAACTAAGTTTAGTGATTAATTTATTATCCTCAAAAGCATTATCTGCTATATATTTTATCTTAACTCCAGAATATTCTTCTTCAATTTTAAGAGTTCCATCCTTTATATACGAATTATCAATCCCCATAATCTCACCTTTTGAAGAGATTCTAAACCCGTCTTCGTTGAAAAAAGGTAAGTCTGGTCTTGGTGTTTCTTCTGGTGTTTCGCTTGCAGTACACGATACCACCAAAACGGGAATTATTCCAATTGATAATAATCCTAGTGATAATAGTGGTTTTTTAAATTGTTTCATTTTCTATTCCTTATAATGTTAATTTTCTGTGATTCAAGAGTAATTATTTCCTTGAAATATAATCAAGCATGAATATACATTATATGTTAAAAAGCAATTTTTTTATCATATTCTAATTGATAAATGAAATTGGTTTGATATTCTAACAAAGTGTAAGTATTATTATCATTTTTATAAAATACTTTATTTGGATCTTTTTTAATAATCAATGTTCGGTAAATACTTTTATTCTTTAGGAGAAGTTTTTATTCTACTAGCTCTATAAGTATTTCCTTCAAGTGGTAAAATAAATTTTTCATTTTGTGAACTTGATTTTATGGTAATGACTATTCCAATTCTTTTACGTTCTTCACGGGTATTAAATTTAGGGGGTAAAATTATTTCGGAAGTGCTGGTGAATGAATTTCCCAAATAGGCATCATCACCGATTGATGTAACTGAACTTGGAACTATTAGAGAAGAGAGTCGGTTACTTGCAAAAGCAACTTGTCCAATTGAAGTTACCGAGTTAGGAAGGGTTAGAGATGTAAGTTCGTTATCAGAAAAAGCAAGTGCTCCAATTGAAGTCACTGAGTTAGGAAGTGTCAGTGACGTTAGATTGTTATATGCAAAAGAATATGATTTAATTGTGGTTATTTTGTTAGGGAGTATTATATTTGAAAGTCTATTTCTTTCAAAAGCACCTTGTTCAATTATAGTGATTGAACTAGGGAGTGTCAAGGAGATGAGTTGATTTTGTTTAAAAGAACTTGACCCAATTGTAGTGACTGAATTAGGGAGTTTCAAGGATGTTAGTTGGTTACTTCAAAAAGCACCTCCCCCAATCTCCTTAAGATTATCTAGGCCAGTAAAATCTATAGAAGAAATATTATTATCTTTAAATGCACTTCTACCAATTCTAACTAATGACTTTGGTAAAATAACTTTTGTAATTAATTCATTACCATTAAATGCTTTATCTGCTATATATTTTATTTTAACTCCAGAATATTCCTCTTTAATTTCAAGAGTTCCATCCTTTATATATGCACTATCAATCCCCATAATCTCACCTTCAGATGAGATTTTGAACCCTTCTTCCTGAAAATAAGTTATTTCCTTTGCACTACACGATACCACCAAAATGGGAATTATCCCAATTGGTAATAATCCTAATGATAATAGTTGTTTTTTAAATTGTTTCATTTTCTATTCCTCTAATGTTAATTTTTTGGGCTTCAAGAGCAATTATCTCCCTTAAATATAATCAAGCATGAATAAATATTATATGTTAAAAAGTAGTTTTTTATCATATTCTAATTGATAAATGAAATTGGTTTGATATTCTAACAAAGTGTAAGTATTATTATCATTTTTATAAAATACTTTATTTGGATCTTTTTTAATAATTAATGTTCGGTAAATACTCTTATTCTTTAGGAGAAGTTTTTATTCTACTAATTCTATAAGTATTTCCTTCAATTGGTAAAATTAGATTTTCATTTTGTGGACTTGCTTTTGTGGTAATAACTATTCCAATTCTTTCACGTTCTTCAGGGGTATTAAATTTAGGGGGTAAAATTATTTCAGAAGTGCTGGTGAATGAATTGCCTTCAAAGGCATCATTATCTATTGATGTAACCGAATTAGGAACAGTTAAAGAGATGAGTTGGTTAGATTGAAAAGCCCCCCATCCAATCGAAGTCACAGAATTAGGGATTATTAGATCAGTAAGTTGATTACTATTAAATGCAATTGATTCAATTGTGGTGATTGAGTTAGGAAGTGTCAGGGATGTAATTTGATTAGTTGAAAAAGCACCTGATTCCACTGTGACAAGTTTGTTGGGAAGTATTAGGTGGTTAATTCTATTTATAAAAAAAGCATATGATCCAATTGTGGTGATTGAATTGGGTAGTGTCAAGGAGGTGAGTTGATTTTTTTCAAAAGCCCTTCCTCCAATTGTGGTAATTGAACCAGGGAGTTTTAGTGATTTCATTTGATTATTATAAAAAGCCCATTGCCCAATTTCTTTAAGATTATCTAAACTAGTAAAATCTATAGAAGAAATCTTATTGTCTTTAAATGCATCGTTTCCAATTTTAACTAATGATTTTGGTAAAATAACTTTTGTAATTATCTCCTTACCACTAAATGCTTCATCTGCTATATATTTTATTTTAACTCCAGAATATTCTTCTTTAATTTCAAGGGTTCCATCAATTATATATGTATTATCAATAATCTTCATAATCTCACCTTCAGAAGAGATTTTTAACCCATCCTCTTCAAAATAAGTTACTTCCTTTGCACTACAAGATACTGCCAAAATGGGAATTATTCCAATTGGTAATAATCCTAATGATAATAGTTGTTTTTTAAATTGTTTCATTTTCTACTCCTCTAATGTTAATTTTTTGCGCTTCAAGAGCAATTATCTCCCTTAAATAAAATCAAGCATGAATAAATATTATATGTTAAAAAGTAGTTTTTTATCATATTCTAATTGATAAATGAAATTGGTTTGATATTCTAACAAAGTGTAAGTATTATTATCATTTTTATAAAATACTTTATCTGGATCTTTTTTAATAATTAATGTTCGGTAAATACTTTTATTCTTTAGGAGAAGTTTTTATTCTACTAGCTCTATAAGTATTTCCTTCAAGTGGTAAAATTAAATTTTCATTTTGTGGACTTACCTTTGTGGTAATAACTATTCCAATTCTTTCACGTTCTTCAGGTGTATTAAATTTAGGGGGTAAAATTATTTGGGAAGTGCTGGTGAATGAATTGTTTAGAAAGGCATTATCTCCGATTGATGTAACTGAAACAGGTACTATTAGAGATGTTAGTTGGTTATTTGAAAAAGCATGTTCTTCAATTAAAGTCACCGAGTCAGGGAGAGTTAGTGATGTAATTTTGTTAAATCGAAAAGCACCTGATTCAATTGAAGTCACGGAATTAGGGATTATTAGATCAGTAAGTTGATTGTCATTAAATGTAAGTGAATTAATTGTCCTGATTGTGTCAGGGAGTGTCAGGGATGTAATTTTGTTAGAAAGAAAAGCGCCTGATTCAATTGTGACAATTTTGTTAGGGAGTATTAGGTGGGTAATTTTATTATCTAAAAAAGCATATGATCCAATTGTGGTAATCGAATTGGGTAGTGTCAAGGAAGTGAGTTGATTTTTTTCAAAAGCCCTTCCTCCAATTGTGGTAATTGATCCAGGGAGTTTTAATGATTTGATTTGATTATTATAAAAAGCTCATTGCCCAATTTCTTTAAGATTATCTAGACTAGTAAAATCTATAGAAGAAATCTTATTGTCTTTAAATGCATCGTTTCCAATTCTAATTAATGACTTTGGTAAAATAACTTTTGTAATTATCTCCTTACCACTAAATGCCTTATCTGCTATATATTTTATTTTAACTCCAGAATATTCTTCTTTAATTTCAAGAGTTCCATCAATTATATATGTATTATCAATAATCTTCATAATCTCGCCTTCAGAAGAGATTTTTAACCCATCCTCTTCAAAATAAGTTACTTCCTTTGCGCTACACGATACCACCAAAATGGGAATTATTCCAATTGGTAATAATCCTAATGATAATAGTTGTTTTTTAAATTGTTTCATTTTCTATTCCTCTAATGTTAATTTTTTGAGCTTCAAGAGCAATTATTTCCCTTAAATATAATCAAGCATCTTTATGTGTTAAAAAGTAATGAGTTTTTTTATCATATTCTAATTGATAAATGAAATTTGTTTGATATTCTAACAAAGTGTAAGTATTATTATCATTTTTATAAAATACTTTGTTTGGATCTTTTTTAATAATTAATGTTCGGTAAATATTATCTAAAATTGTTCTTTCAGAATCATACATTGCATCTGAAGTAGTTTCCATTACTAAGTCTTCAGTCAATTCAATCCCAGGATTAATAATATTTCCTGATAAGTCATAAATTACAATTACTTTTGCTGGTTCTATTATATTATTTGCATTAATAGAAGCATCTAAAGATACTTTGTCATAGATTAGTCTTCTATTATTTAATGATTCATTAAAATCATACGCTAATGAAACATATTCTCCATAATAAATTTCTAATATTTGAGCATCACCACCACTTATGGCACTTCCGCCTCTTAAGACTAAAATATCATTCTCATCTTCCTTTTTAATCATTTTGTCTACAATGTTTTGAGGTAAAGAATTACCATATTCACTCCTCAACCACTTTAAATTTTTATTGTACGAATTAAGAGCATAATATAAATTATTATTATATACTGATGGAGAATCGCTACCACCATTAATATCTTTCAATTTTCCTTGATATTCTTTAATTGAATCAGGAATTATAAAATATCCATTTCTATCCATTTCTGTATAAACTTTTAATAATTTCTTGTCAATCTTGTCATCGTCATAGTTATAAACTTTTTTACCATCTTCGGAAACTCAATTAGATATATTTTTTAATTTATTTAATGATGAACTATTAACATTTTCTTCTGAAAAAAATGCAGATAAGTAAGAATTATAAAATTTTTTATCCCAAACAAAATTATCCATTATCATGTTTTCTTTTTGGGTTTTGAAAACTGGAACATTGTTATAAGAAAAAAAGTTTTCAATATAACCATCATTATAAATATTTAAAATAACTTTTAAACTCTCACCTTTAACTGTACCTAAAAAGTCACCACCATTAATTTCGTTTTTTAAACTTTTTATAACTTCATTCAACCCTTCAATATCATTATTACTAGAAGTATCACCCTTAGGCCTGAATTTATATTCTGTATTAAATAATATCTTTCCAATAATATCTTTCTCTATATCTGTAAAAGTGGTAACAAATGATTCAAGCAAACCTAAGTTTAATTGATTAATTAATTCAAGTTCTCTTTCTCCATTACTAGGTGTAATAATGTCAACTATCTTTTTAAATTCATTCTCTAAATTCATCTTAAAATCACCTAAAAACTTCTTTTGATCTTTAAGAGAAAATCTAACAGTAAAATCTAATTGAGTCTCTTGATAACTTCCCGGTTGCATAATTTGAGCATTAGTGTTAGGGTAGGAATCATTGCCTCCCGAAATTCCGTCCTTACCTGTCGAGTACAATTTAAATGAACCCTTTTTACCAAGAAAATTTTCAAAGGTTAACATGTCTGCTCTTTTAGCTCCAAATCAACCAATCGTTTGAACACTTGATTTAACTATGCTATTTGAACCAACTAATTCCTTATTTCAAGCATCCCTATTAAGAAAAACATTAAAATCGTTTAATACACTGTAAGATACATCTTCAAATTTAAGAGAGTCAATTCGTTTTTTATTATTTATATCATATGTTACAGTTATACCCATCTTCTTCAAATCTTCTTCAATTACTTCAATATCATAGCTACCTTCAGGATTTGCTCCATCAATATTAGTATAATTAAATTTAACATCTGAAGTAAAAACTGCAGATTTCATTGTTTCAGTAATGGCTTCACCATAAGCCTTGTTTAAAGTCGTGTAAAATTCATTATAAACTGCCTCTGGTGTCAAAGAAAACATCTTTGCTAAAAGAGAATTAGGATTTGATAATGTATTAAAATTACCTTCATCATCTTTTATCATGGGCATCATACTAAATTGAGAAGCAGTGTTTGAATCTTTAAAAGACTTTTTCGTACTATTAATAGTTATCTTCTTCATTAAATTTATGTCATCTGGATTTAATGGATTTATTTTGTATTCCTTTGGATTGCCCCTTGTATCAGTTTTGGTTATATCAACAATTTTATAAAATACTGCCTCATCTACTTTTACATTTTTAAGATTTGCTCTTTCAGCTTCTGAATATGAAGAATGAAGTTTTCCCTTAGTGTCTTGATATTTATATTTAACTAATCCTTCATTAACAAAAGATTTTTTGGCTTTATTAAAATCTTGTTCATGTGCTCCAAAAGCATTTAAATAAGCAGCTGATATTCTACTATTATCAAACTTTCTTAGTTCATTAATATTTAATCGATTAGATTCATGATCAAAAATAGCATTTAAAGCATCACCATAATATAAGTCACTACTTATATATTGATTGTTATAAAGTAATTCATCAACAATGTTATCTAATGAATCATAATATTTTCCATTAAACAAGTATTTTATTTCTCCATCTTGACCAACTAAATTTCCACTTAGATCATTATTATTGCTATTGTTATTATTTAGGGAATTAACTCCTAAAGAGGCTATTGCCACAACTGGTATTGCTAATATTGGTGCAAGTAAACATAACCCTAGTTTTTTAAATTTATTTTTCATTATTTAACCTCCACAGTTGCTTCATCAAGAACAAATTTTAAGAATTCATCTCTTGATTGAAATATTTGATCTTTGTATTTAAATATTTCGGTTTCAGTGCTATAACTATAAAGTGTAAAATTCATTTCACTTAATAGTCATTTAAAGGCACTTACTTCATCAAAGAAGTATTTAGTTAAGTTATTGTCTAATTTTGCTTGAAAGATAACATTAGAAATGATTGAAGAACTTAACTCACTAAACATATTGTTTGATATTATTTCATTTTCAATAACAATTTTATAATCAACATCGAAATATTCATGGAATAAATTTCTAACTTTTATTTCGGCATTACCTGCTGAAAAAGTATTTCCTGAATCATCAGTTTGGTTAGGGTCAAATATTATATATTTATTTGGTGTATCATTTACTGAAAATAGTCCACCACTTCAAGAACGAGAAGGAAGAATATATTCTGAAATAGAAACATCTTCATTATTCTCATATTTTGGTTTATTGTTTTCAAGGGTTGGAAGCATTGCTATTTTAACTGGTTGAATTTTACCAATTACTTCATCAATAAGCATTTCTACTGCATCATTAGGATTATTGGCAACAGAACCATTTGCAAATATGAATTTATCTTTATAATATTCTTTACCATGATGAGTTTGATCATTCGAATTCATACCATCATAGATTGATTTATAAACATACTGAACTAATGTTCTCTCATCAGGTGGCAATACATTTGAAGATAGAGTTAAGTCATCAATTGTTCCAAATTTAGCAAAAGCTTTTTCATTTCTTACTGTTGAAGGACCGGTCTCATTAATTGTTGAAATACTATCAAAACTATAAACAATTCTGATGTTATCCCCTAAAGGAAATTCTCCATTCAAGATTGCTCTTAATTGATCTATTTTCAAGGATTGTAATTGAGTTTCTGAGTATTTTTTACCATTAAAATAAAGATAATCTTCATTTCTTTCACTAACAACTCTTTGTGGTTCCATTAATTTCATGTCTTTTATTGACACACTTGAGATTTCAGCAAGTCCAAAAAACATTGTAGTACTTTGGCCGCCATTTCAAATAAACGCACCACCATCTTCCAATTCAAATTTATATGAAGAGTAGGTTTTTGCTGGAACTAAAGCCCCATTTAAAAAATCAAGAGCAATTAGTCCAATTTGCAAATAAGGAATAGCAGAAGAAACGCTCTTTAGCAATGGACTAGAAATAATTGTTGATAATATTTCCTTAGCATTTGTTTGACTTAAATTACCGTTAGATTTTTCAAAGATCAGTACCATTTCCTTAACCATGTCAACCATTTTACTTATTTGGCCTAAAGCTGCTTCTGAATAAGTGATAAAATTTCCTCTAATGTTTGAATCACTAGCAATTGAGGCTAAATTCTTAGTAATTTTTGAATCAATAATAAAATTTGGAGTATATTTATTTAAAGAAAGTCCTTCAACAATTTTCAACAGTTCCGTTTTTAATTCATCCTGATCACCACTGAATTTATGTTTAATTTTTGATAATTTATCATCATCAGCTTTGTATAACATTTTAATTAACATAAAATTTTCTCAAGTTAATACCTTTTTTGCCTCAATCATACTTTTGATAATGTTTTTTGAAGTGCTATCGTTTTTAATTACAAAATCTTCTAATAACTTATATTTATCATTGCTAATCATTCCAGATTGGAATTCTATGTCTTTAAATTTCTCGTTAAATAAAAACTGTGCCCCAGAAGTAAATATACTATTGCTAGCTGATAATGAAAGTGTTAAATCATCAATAAAAGCCTTTTCTTTATCATTAAGATTTAAACTTGGTTTGTATTTAGGAGAAATTTGGTTATACATTTCTTTATTATTAGGAGATGAAAACATATCTCAAACAGATTTATATAAAGTCTTATGATTACTATCATCCATAACAATATTTTGGTCATTACCCAAAGTTTTTTTGATGAAATCATGTCTATATTCAAGGACTCCACCATTATACATTGCATTTAAATTAGCTTGAGAAACAATATTAATAGCAACAATGAATTGACTAAAGTTCTCGCTTATTTTATTAATAAAAGAATTAATGCTTGTATTTATATCGATATCATTAGAATTAAAATTAAATATTTCTTCAAAAGATAAGTATTTTCCATACTGAGAGATAGGATTAGTATTCCTTAACAAATCTTTCGGAAATAATAGTCCAACAGCAAAATCTAAGTATTGAGCTATCGAATTGAACATTTTTTTTGTTTGAATAATCATTTCTTGACTAGCACTATCTTTTACTAAGTTATCAATAAGAAAAAAGTAAAAAACAGGTAAGCTAAAGAAAGTATTAAATCTTTTACCTTGTTTAATTGTTTTACTAAAGTCTAATCATTTGTCATAAACATTTTTATTATTTATTTCTAATAATTCATAGAATGGAACTATTATTTCTTTATTTAAGTACATAATGTTAAATGGCTTATCATTTACATCACTGCTATCTGGAAATAAAAGCATATCTAATAATCCTGAAATAATGTTAGAATTACGTTCCTGAGCTATCAATGGGTCATCTCTATCGGTTTTTTTTCAAGCATCACGATCTTCTATTTGTGTAATATTTCCACTAGTTTGTAAATAATATTGTCCAAAAAGAGTATTCTCGTCATCTTTGTCTAAGTCAACTATATAAGTACTCTTTCCATTATTAGAATATAGTTTAGTATACTCTGGATTATTAAAAGCAGTTAACAATGGAGATTCTTTTTCAAGGTTTTTTAAATCACTTTCTTTAGCATAAAAATACTTCCCATCCTTGTCTTTAAATTCAATGTACTTATTTGCTAGTGAAGAAATATTATTCATGAAATCTTTCTTCGTTTGAGTAGACTCTTCTGTGACGATTTGACTAAATAAGTCATTACTATTCATACCAGAAGAAATAATTGCGTTGTCAGGACGACCATTAGGACTAACAAGACCAATATTTTTGGGTGTTTTATCATTTGAAAAACCATCACCATCTTTAGTATAGTAAACTGTTTTTAAATAAACTTTCAATTCTTCAATATTTCTAAAGTAAATGTTATTAAAATAATAAGCATCATGCATTGATAAATATGAATCTTTCGCTGACTCGATTGTAGTGTGAATTGAATCATTTTTCCCTCTATAGATTTTTTTTTCTATTTTATCTTGAGTTTGATTAAAATATAAACTCGAAAAATCATTAGCATTTATCTCTCCAAGTCCCCCTGATGCTTGATTAAAATTTTTAGAAGAAAGGGCACTTGTTTGAATAATTTTGCTTGAAAGATGTTTTCTTAGTAACTTTGGGTCATTGAAATAAATTTTTTGCCCTTTTTCATCAATTGATCAGCTAATTCTATTATCAACAGTTTCTGAACCTTGAAAATAACTTTTTTGAGCATACTCTAATAGTTCTTCCTTGTTTTTAAAAATTTTATTATCAAACATTAGGTTTCCATTATTGCTTAGCGAGGAACTCATGCTTGGCGATGAAATTGCAACTGAAGTAACTACAAATAAACTTGCCAATGAAACAAATGATAAACCACCAATGAATGGTAAAAGTTTTTTGGTAGTTTTTGTACTTGCCAAATTTTGATTTGAATTATCTAATTCATTTTTTTTATTTTGTTTTTTCACAACTATCCTTTTCTAATTATTTTGATATTTAATTAGTGTTTTTATAATTTTTATTTCTAAACATATAAATTGCTAACATATTAGTTCCGATTACTACAAAGATATTTGCGAGTATTGGAAGGTAAATATTATCCAAATGTGTTGTCTGTTGAATATCAATAAAGTATGAATACTTAAAGAGATCATCAGAATTAGGTCTAAAATTTACTTGATATATATTATTTAAATTGTTACTTATTAGAAACTTATATAAGTATACTAAATTTCCTAGGGTGATTGACGAATTATCTATAAATTGATCTCAGCTCGTTTTATCAACAATACTTGGGTCAATCTTTTGTAAATCTAAAAGTGTTGTTGGTGTATATTGCTTATTAATATTTAAATAACTAACAGCAGTACCTGAAAATCTAACTAAATCATTCTTAATGAATTGTACATCACTTGAATGTGGAGGAGCTGATTGCGATACAATCTTAGCACTAGGGAAAATTAAAGATATATCTCCAAAAGAATCTAAATCATAAACATTCATTTTTGAACTATTATCATTTCATAAAAAAGTTAAAAGATTTGCTAATGCAGGATTTATTTCATTAGCTATTTTATCTAAAAGATTGGGGGTCTTTTTTTCTAAAATTTCTTTGTCATTAAAATAATAAAATAATTGTGTAAATCCAAGATCTATTCCCAATAGAGCTCTAACAGTTTGAAATTCAGAATTTGTCAATGTTCCAGTTGATCAGTCAATTAAATTTTGCAATTTTTCTAAAAGAAAATCAACAAGTTTTTCATCTGCTAAATTTATAAAATTATTATCATTTACAATTCTTTTTATATTTTCTAATAAAAGATCTTCATATTCAACACTAGTTAATTCAAAAGGAGAGATATCTTCTGGACGAATAGATACTAAAACACTATTTTCAACATTTAAATTAGCAAATGATGTATCAACAAAATTATTTTTTAATAATGAGTAATTACTTCTAATTTCATTATTATTACTAAATCCTAAATCATTTAATAAAGAGGAACTCATTGACAAAATCAATTCACCTGGAACTAGATATTCATAAAAAGGAAGGTTATTTAGTGTTTTGAGAATATCCTTATCAACACCTATTTGTGATTCAATATTTATTTCATCAACTAAGAATGTTTTATTTTCCTCTCCATTAATAATTGATATTTTAGAAAATGAATGGTAGTTATCATTATTAAAAATAAGATTAGTTTCCAAGTTATTTTGATTAATTAATCTTGTGGCAATTGGAGCAATTCCCAATAATGAAAAACCTAAGAAAGACAATAAACCAAATCATAGTGGTTTCGACATAATTGCTAATAATATTAAAATTGAAGATATCCCTAGTGAAATAAACGGGGTAATAATAATATTATTAACAAGCAAATAAGTAATTCATTTAATATCATAATTAAATGAAAATACTAGAATTGAAGAAATAAAAAATTGAGCTATCATAATTGAAAACAATGCAATAAAGATAACACTCATTCTAGAAAAGAAGGTTTCATATTTAGAGATTGGCTTCGATAACATAATTACATCAATACCATTTAACTTATTCTCCAAAAATAATTTAGTTATCAAAAATAAAAGTCATACTAGTCCAATAATTAAAGGAGATATGTTAAGAATAAATGAATAGTCTAATAAATCTAAATTTAATGAATACAAAATAATCATTGTCAGAGGTTGACTAATTAAAAGCAAAATTGAAAGCACTCAAAAGAAAATATTTCTCTTAAGTGGAAATGAATAATAACTAATCATTTTAAATATATTTTTTGTAAATATATTTTTTGTAAATATATTTTTATGTTTGTCATTAGCAATTACTGCGCTTGAATCAAGTAGATTATTATCAACAGAATAATTATTAACTACTACCTCATCAGAATTTATAACATTATTTTCGACTTGGTGGTCTCCCATTTGCTCTGAGTCAATAGAAGTCTCCTGTGATTCGTAATTGATTACTTCTTCACTTTCTATTGACTTATTCTTTTTACTAAATCTAACCATTTAAAATCACTTCTTTATATTTTTCAATCAACTGTTCTCCCTTTAACTTTCCACTTCATTTGATTTCACCCTTCTTAATAAAGGTTACGGAATCAATATAATTTTTTATCTCATCCAAAATATGAGAAGACATAAATATAGTAACCCCATTTTTATTAAGTTCTTTTAGTAGTTCAAAGAATTGTAGTCTTGAAGTTGGATCTAAAAAAGCTACAGGCTCATCCAAAATGATAATTTCTGATTTTTCCAAAGCCGCTCTCATTAATAATATTTTCTTAGCTTGACCTGAAGATAATTTATTAGGATTTCGTGACATATGCTCTCTTAAATTTAATTTATCTATTCATTCCTCTAAATCAATTCTTAGTTTTTCTTTATCATTTCTTTCTAGTAATGCCAAATTATAAACAAAATCATAAGCAGAAATACCTGTTGGAAAAGTTGTTTTATCTGGAATATAGCATAATTTATTTCTTGCCTTAATATTATTCCTGATATCTAATTCGTTAATAATTAGATCTCCTTCAAAATCATTATTCAAACCAGTTAAAATTCTAATAGTTGTTGATTTACCTGCCCCATTTTCACCAATAAAAGCATGAAATTGGCCTCTTTCAACTTCAAAGTTTATATTTTTTAATGAATAATATTTATCCTTTTTCTTGTATTTCATATAAACATTAGACACGGTTATTGCTGAATTCATAATTCAAATTATAATCTTTAAATCATAAATTTAACCACTTTTCTAAAAGTGTTACATATTTTAAATTCTTTTTCAGTATTTTTTAACTGACATAAATTTGATGTAGTTTATATTTCAATTCATTTAAATTGAAGTTTTTCACTAAAAGGTATTCATAAAATACAATCTAAGTAATTTAAAACACAAATATCTTATAATTAATATAGTAAATTGAAACTAAAACTAAATCCATACTTTTGGCTAAATATAAATCAATTGACTTTTATTTTTTTAAAGGATGTTAATGTGAAAAAAATATTATTAGGTATAGCGGCGTCATCATTAGTTGTGTCACCAGAAATGAAAATACTACTAGATGAAAAAGAAGGAGATATGAAATCTCATATTGAATGCTTTGATGTTGGAGATAAAAATACCTTAGATATAAACTGATATCAGGAAAAAAATAATGAATAATATGTCAATTAATGAAGATTTTTTAAAATTAGATAACAATAATTTTAAAAAAATTTTTACCAAAAAAACATGCTATATTTTTGGTAAAAACGGTTCAGGCAAAACAACCATATCAAGAAAAATTTCAAATAGTTTTAAAGAGACACATGATTTATTTATTTTCAATAAAGATTATATTAAAAACAATGTTTTTATACAAGATAGCAAAAAGGAAAGTATTGATGCACAAAAAATTAGTTCAGACAATAAAAGCAACACTTTTAATATTTTTTTAGGGAAACCTCTGGTAGATATTACTAGAAAAATATCTGAAAATGAAAGTGAAAGGATTTTAAATCAGGAAAATTTAGAAAAAAGCTTTTCAATAGAGACTGAATTAAAAGAATGATTGATTTTTTTAAAAATTGATAAACAAACATATAATAAAAAATACTTTGACGGTAAAAAAAATAGAATGGAAATATTAGAAACCATTAATCATATTTATAAAAAAAACAATAGAACAAATATTTTCAATGATATAAGAAACAAAGTAAATTCTTTAAAATTGACTAAGGAACGAGATTCAATTGGCGATGATTTCAATAAATTGATTAAAATTTTAGAAAAACAAAATTCTAATTTTGATGAATTTAATGACCATTGACAAAAAACAACTAAATTACAAAAAGTAATTGAACTACATAGAAAAGCCCTTGAATTGAGTGAACCAGAAGGGTATATAGAATTTTTGGGAAAAAATATAGAAAAAACAGTGATCTCTCAGTATCTTAAAGACAATACTTCTAAAAAAAATGAAATATTAATCAATATAGACAGTGATAAAAAAACAATTTCTTTTAACTCCGAAAAAATAAAAAGTGCTATTAAAAGATTAAATTTAGATTTAATTTATGACAAAATGATTATAGACATTGATGAAATATTAAAGAATAATGATTTGAAAATAAAAGAGAATGAGGAATTTTGTTCTAAATTTAAATTATATGAAAAACACAAAGAAGATAAAACTAGGGAAATGGATGATATCAAAAATCAAATAGAAAAAAACTGGGTAATTTTGACCATAAAAATTGATAATCTAGATGCAATAAAAAATGATTTTGATTTGTATCAGAAAATAAGTGATAATACTAATTCATTAAAAGAACAAAAACAAAAACTTGAAAAAGATTTTAATGATTCATTTGTTGCAAAAATAAATAAGACGATAAAGTATATCTCTAAAGATGATTTTGGAATAGAGATTAAAAATTCTTCAAGAACAAATGAGCATTTTCTAGAAATAAAGAGTAAAAATAAGAATATTGAGCATTTCTCTGAGGGGGAGAAAAATACGCTAGCAATTTCCTACTTTTTGGTAGATCTAGAAATCAATTACAAAAACATTAGCAAAGATTTTATTGTTTTTATTGATGATCCCTTTGATTCTAATGATCATTTCAAATATGATTATTTATTTGGTCTAGAATTTGATTTCAATGAAGAAAAATTAAATTTTAATCAACTATTAATGAAAATCGAAGAATCTAAAATGATTAAATCAAACTACATTATATCAACACACAATATTAATGTTTTGTCTGCCTTTATAAGGAATTTAAAGGATCCAAAAAATGCAACAGGGAATGAGTTATTTTACAAAATGAAAAACGAGCAATATATTAATCTTTTTCATTTGAAGAAAAAAATAGATAATAATGTAGAAATTATTGATTTAGATATC
>JBOFPM010000007.1:0-27879 GCA_051659905.1 Metamycoplasmataceae bacterium
AAAATTTTAAAACCTAAAATTGGAGATAATAATAGTGATGCTATTGCGAGAAAAATTATTGAGTTGGTAAATAAATAATAAAAAGCTAGTATGTAAATACTAACTTCTTTTTTTATATAAAATTATATATAAGTTTGAATTGCTTATTTAGTAGAATAAACCTGGGGCTGCTAGTAATCCTACTAGACCACCTGCTATTGGACCAAATACAGGAACTCATGAATAACTTCAATCAGATGTTCCTTTATTTTTTAAAGGTAATAATTGATGAACTATTCTAGGGATTAAATCTCTAGCTGGGTTTAACGAATATCCTGTTGCTGAACCCAATGAAACACCAATACCAAATACTATTAGCGCTACAAAGAATGAAGCTTGAGCATTTTCAGTAACAGCTCCTATTGAAGAAACTGCAAATACTAATACGAATGTTGCAATAACTTCTGTAACAAAGTTTCAAGGTAAAGATCTTATTGCAGGACCTGTTGAAAATGTCCCTAATATTGCTCCTGCATCTTGTGTATCATCGTATTGTTTCTTATATGTCAATCAAACCAACAATTGTCCAGTAGCGGCACCAATAATTTGAAATAATATTGCTACCATTCCTGCAGAAATTGGCAATCCTGTTGTTCCTGTTTTTGCATACATAATCATATTATTTATAACAAAGACCGGGTTTAACAAAGCATTCGGAACATCCGGATGAGAATATGATGCTAGTTGCTTTGCAACCATTACTGAAATAAAGATGGCAGAGAATCACCCAAGAGTAATTGTTAATCAACCACTTGCTTTTCCTTTTGTGCCATTCAATATACATGTTGCAACAACACCGTTACCTAATAAAATAAGTAACATTGTTCCTACGAATTCACTTGCTCCAAATTGGAACAACTGAGTTATATCTAAATATCCCATTTATATCTCCTTTTTTATTTTTAAAATTTTTAAAATGTTTTTAATTATTTGATGTCTTCTGTTCAATTTAATGTTCTCTTAACTGCTTCGTTTCAACCATTAATTAATTTTTGACGTTCTACATTTGAAATAGAAGAATTAAATTCTTTATCAATAACAGCGATTTTTTTAATTTCATCAATGCTATTTCAAAATTTAACCTTTAGACCGGCCATGTATGCCGCCCCCATTGCTGTTGTTTCAATGTTTTTTGGTTTTGAAACTTTAATATCAGAAACAGATGCTTGAAATTGGAGTAAATAGTCTGATTTACTTACTCCGCCATCAACTTTCATTAGCTTAATTTTTATTCCTAAATCTTTTGCCATTGAGTTAATTAAGTCATTTGTTTGATAAGCAATAGATTCTACTGTCGCTTTAACAAAATGTTCTCTCTTTGTTCCTCTTTCTAACCCAAAAATTGCACCACGAGATTTTGAATCTCAATATGGTGCTCCTAAACCAGTAAATGATGGAACAATATAAACTCTTTGGTCATTTTCAGCATCTACTAAATTAACATATGAGTCAACTTGTGACGAATTATAAACTAGTTTTAATGAATCCTTTAATCAAGTTATTGCTGCTCCAGCAATAAATACAGAACCTTCAAGAGCATATTGTGGTTTGCCACCTTCAAATTGTCATGCAACTGTTGTTAGTAATTTATTTTTACTATAAACTAATTTATCCCCAGTATTTACAAGCACAAAACAACCTGTACCATAAGTATTCTTAATCATCCCTGGTTCTATACAAAGTTGTCCAAAAAGAGCAGATTGTTGATCACCAATCATTCCTGTCACAGGTATAATTCCTTTTGCATTAATTGATAATAATGTTGGTACAACATCACCAAACATACTACTTGATGGTTGGACTTTTGGCAATATTGAACGCGGAATTTCTAATAAATCTAGAATTTCTTGATCTCAATCCATATCCTTTATGTTAAATAACAAGGTTCTTGAAGCATTAGATACATCAGTAGCAAATGATTTTCCTCCAGTTAATTTTCATAACAATCATGTATCAATTGTTCCAGCAAGTAAATCTCCAGCATCTAATTTCTTCTTTGCCTCAGGAACATTTTTAAGAATTCATCTTAATTTTGTTCCACTGAAATAAGGGTTTATAATTAAACCTGTTTTTTCAGTTATCATTTTTGAATGACCTTTTTTTATTAATTCATTACAATAATCAGCTGTTCTTCCATCTTGTCAAACAATTGCATTGTAAATTGGCATTCCGCTCTTTTTATCTCAAACAACAATTGTTTCACGTTGGTTAGTAATTCCAACAGCAGAAAAATCATGTGTTTTTAATTTACTTTTATTTTTTACTGATTGCATTGTTGAAAGTTGTGCATTTCATATTTCTAAAGCATCATGCTCAACTCATCCACTTTGTGGATAAAATTGGGTTATACCCATTTGCGCTGTTTCGACAACGTCACCTTTTTTGTTTATGATTAATGACCTACATGATGTAGTTCCTGAATCAAGTGTAAGTATGTATTTTTCTTCCATTTATATATTCTCCTTCAATTTAAGATAGTTAATACATGATCTTAAATTTTCCTTTAAATGATGTATTTTTAATCATCTTTGTTCCATTATTTTTTAGTAATTTACTAATTTCTATAGCTATTGCTGGTGCTGAAGCAATTGCTGGTGATTGCATTCCTGCAGCATTAATAAAATTCTTATTATTTTTTGCATATTGAATAACAAAATCATTTGAAGCAATATCGATTGGTCTCGAACCTGCTAAAGTCATTATTGATTGATCAAAATCTAAATTGGGAACTAGATTGCTTCCAATTTTTTTGATTAGATCATATTTTTCTCTTGTTACTATTCTAGTTTCCGACTTATCAATATTTTCTTCTGCAGTTGGTCCAACTAAAACATTTCCATCTAATAATGGAGCAACAATTATTCCTTTACCATGAATTGTAGGAACCATAAAAATGATTGAATTAATTTTATTTCTTTCATTTCTAGACAAAATGATATATTCGCCCCTGCGTGTTTTTTGTTTAAAATCCGGATATCCAGCTTTTTCTGCAATTACATCTGCATAGTGTCCTGCAGCATTAATAATATTCCTTGAATAATATTTATCTTTTTTATTAATTGTTATTTCAAAATAACTTTTGCTTCCAACCTCATCCTTAATATATTTAATACTAGTAACCTGAGAGTTTCTCATAATTTTTGTTCCATTATTTTCTGAAACACCAAAGAAGGCCTTTGTAGCCGCAACTGGATCTATCGCTCAAGAACTTGTACAAAGTAATGCTTTAGTAACATTTTTATTTATATTAGGTTCTTTTTTTAACACTTCTTTTTGAGAAATAATCTTTAAAAATTCTTTTGGAACTTTATTTTGAAGACCACGATCATATAATACTTGGAGTTCCTTTTCCTCTTCTTTGTTAAATGCTACAACCAAACTATCAATTTTTACTCTTGGAAATTCCAAATCTTTAAAAATTTTAGTTGTTCATAACTTGTTACCTAAAACATTTAATTTTGCTTCCCACTTACCTGGTTCTGGGTCGAATCCACCATGGATTGCACCAGAATTTCCACGTGTAGTCTCATCGGCTAAGGTTGGATTTTTTTCAAAAACTATTTGATTTAATTTGTATTTTGATAATTCATAGGAAATGACGCCACCTATAATACCGCCACCTATAATGGCAACATCAAATATTTTCATATTTTGCACTTCCTTATATTTTATTCTTAGATTTAAAAAATATAAAATATTTATTTAAGTGTATTAAAATTTAAATAATAATTTTTTTAAGTTTAATATTTCTAGATAAAATAAAATATTTAAAATCTAAGAACAACTTAATTATACAACTATTTAATGACTATTTACAATAATACAATTATATTAAGTGTATTATTGTAAATAAAAATTATCTATTTTTAGGATTTTTGAAAAGCTTTTTACCAATTTTTTCATAATCATCAATCTTAGTTTTCAAAATATTAAAGGCTTGATCATAAATATCTTTATTGTAAAGGTCGATGCCAGCATCTTTTAGGATTTCTACTGGCCAATCACTTCCACCAGCTTTCAAGAATTTATTTATGTAATTTTCTAAGTGTTGTTTTCCACCACTTTTATATCTTTGAAAAAAAGTATTTGCTACAATAAAACCAATTGCATATTTATAAACATAAAAATCATAGTAAAAATGTGGAACGATTACTGAAGCAATTAATTGACTATCTTTATTAAATTTTTGATTCTTTTTTAGCTCATATTTTTTAGCATTTTTAGCATAAATTTCTTTTATTGCATCAAATGTTGAAATTGATTTCCCTTCATCAATGAGATTATATAAATCATATTCATAGTTTGATCACATAGTTTGTCTTCTCACTGTTCCCTCAAAATCTTCTATTGCTTCTGATAATAAATGGAATTTTAACTTTTCATCTTTAGTATTATTTATTAAATAATCCTGTAACATAAGTTCATTAAATATTGATGCTATTTCTGCCAAGAAAATTGGATATGATGCTAGATTTATTGGTTGCTCTTTATCTGAAAAATATGAATGCATTGAGTGACCTATCTCATGTGCCAAAGTAGATACTGACCTTATGCTTCCGTCAAAATTCATTAATATATATTTTTTGTCCAATCCATATGAACCACCAATTGAATATGCGCCTGATCTCTTATTTTCAACATGGACATAGTCAATTCATCTATTTTGAAACATTTCTTTTACTTTTTCATCATATTCTTTTCCTAATGGTTTCAATGCTGAACGAACTTCTTTTTGCATTTCACTGATTGTATATTCAACTTCAACATTAACTAAAGGTAATGTTGTATCTCAAGCCTTCATTGGTTTTTTAAATTTTATGGAAAAAAAATCTTTCTTTAATTTGTAAAATCTTTGAAAATGATAATTATTTTTTTGAACTGAATTATAAAGAGTTTCTAATAATTTTTTATCCACTTGGTCTTCATCAATAAGAGCACTTACACTAGAATCATATTTTCTTTCAAGTGATCAAACTGATATATTTTTAAAATGTTGATATAGAAGATTGGCAAAAGTTCCCTTGTGTTGTAAATAGGCGTCATTTCAATTGTTGAATGTAGATTTACGAATTGATTCATCATTAGATTTTAAAAGTGCTGTACGATTAGCAAGTGATATTTTAGTTTTTTTACCACTTTTTGAAATAGCATACTTGTAATTTAATTCTGAGTTATAAAGAATACTAAAAACATCCGAAGAACTTATTTCTGCTCTTGAAATTTTTTTAATAAATTCTTCTATCTCATTTGGGAGTTTGTGCTTTTTTCCATCAAGAACAAAAATAATATCCTTTTTATAATTTTTAAATGATGGTAATTTTACTCATTCTCTCATCTTTTTTTCATTAGCAAAAAACCTATTCGTTTCAGAACCTAGTCTCTTATTAAATTCAAACAATTTAAACTCTAAGTCTTCCTGAAGTTTATTAAATTCAGGCGATACAATATTAACACTAATATTATTACTAATATAGTTAAATATTTTATTTCCTAATATTGAAACTTCTTCTTGTTTTTTAATATGTCTTAGATAAGCTTCAGGAGATTCATACTTGGAATCCTTTTCAGTTATTTTGAATTCCGATAATTTAAAATATTTTGTAATTAAATCTTCAATTTTTTTGCCCTCAAGCAAATAATCTAAATCAAATCTATACTTTTCAGGAATATCATCATACTTCTTATATAGCTTCATAAAACCTTTCCATTACATTTTTATTAATGAAATTAATTCTATTCCTTTGAACTTATCTGCTCCATTTAAATCAACTAATTCTAGTAAGAAAATCACTTTAAGAACGATACCGCCTTGTGAAGTTACAAGATCAACAATTGCCCTCATTGTTCCTCCTGTTGCAAGAACGTCATCAATAATAATTACTTTTTGACCTGGTTTGATTCTATTTGCTTGAATTTCTAAAATATTCTTTTTACCATATTCTAATTCATATTCTTTTTGGATTACTTCTCCTGGGAGTTTTTTCTCTTTTCTAACCATTATAAAAGGTTTTGAAAGTATTGCTGCAACAGGTGTTCCAAATAAAAATCCTCTTGCATCTGGACCCAAGATAATGTCAGCATCTTTGGCATATTCAACCATTTGCATAACACTATAATTAAACGCTTTACCATCGGCTAATAGTGGTGAAATATCTTTAAAATTTACATTTTTTTCTGGAAAATTTGGAACATTTTTTATATATTGTTTTAAGTTCATATTGTTTTTAATTATATAGTAATTTGAAAATATAAGTCAAATAAATTGCTATAATTTAAAATTAAAGCAGGTAAAAAATGAATAAAAATGATGAAAAATTATTTGAAAAATTAAAGGGATATATGGACATTCATGGAATGTCACGTTATGAAGACGAAGTTGCTAACAAACTAAAACAAACAGTTAATAATAATTTGATTTATGAAAGAGATGGTTTTGGTTCAATGATAATTACCCATAAAACAAAATCATTAGGACCAATTATTCAAATAGCTGCACACATGGATGAAGTAGGTTTTATTGTTCAAGATATTTTGGATAATGGACAAATAAAATTATCAATGATAGGAGGAATTTGACCTCTAACAGTTATTGGAACAAAGGGTATTTTAATACTAAATAATGGCGAAAAAATAAGTGGAATATTTGGTCATACATCTATCCATATTTTAGAAATAGAAAAGAGAACTAAGGCACCAGAATTAAAGGAACTTTTTTTTGACGCAGCCTTTTCATCAAAAACTGAGGCAGAGAAAAAGGGAGTAGAAGTAGGTAATAGAGTTTGTTTAACTGGCGATGTTTTTGCATTTGGAGATCAAGAAAAGTATGTTGCTGGTAAAGCTATGGACAATAGAGCTGGTGTAGCAATATTAGATGAATTAATAGTAAGATTACGGGACAAAAAACTGAATAATCAAACCTATTTTGTTGGGACAACACAAGAAGAAGTTGGAACTAGAGGAGCTAAAACTTCTGTTGCAAAAATCAAACCCAATATTGCAATTGCAATTGATACATGTGCTGCACATGATACATTTGGAGCAATTCCAGGGATTCAAAAACTCGGAGCAGGAGCTGCTTTAAGAATTAAGGATGGTGGTACTTTAATGGACCCAAAATTAATTGATTTTATAATGAATGTTGCTAAAAAACATAAAATAAATGCTTATAAATATGTCGCTCAAGGTGGTGGGACAGATGCAGCAGAACTTCAGTTTGGTTCTGACGGAGTTGCTACAGTAACTATTTCAATACCACAAAGATACTTACATTCTCCTCTTGGTGTTTGTCATTTGGATGACTTACATGCAGCAATTGATTTAATAGAAAAAATTGTTATTGAATTAGATCAAAAAACTTTTGATTCAAAAATTAAATATATTTAAACAACTATTATTCTTGTATCAATAACAAGAGTTTTTTCTCTTTTTGTTTTATTATCCAATTCAATATCAATATTTTCAAAAATGTTTTTTTCATTTTTCATTTTAAATAAAATGTAGTTTATTAATGGTAATAAAATAAAGACAGCAGCAAATACAATGTGTAGGACTCCTACAACTAAATTTGATATCTTAACTTCTGACATCAAAAAACCTCAAGCAGAACTTCCGTGAGGATCTTCAATAGCTGACACAAATACAAAAATAATACTCAACATCATTGATAAACCAACACCAATAACCGAAGTAAAAACTAAAGTTGTATAAATCCACGGTCTATTTCCTTGTATATTTTTATTTTTAATAAAAATATTTTTTCAATATAAAAATATTATTATTGCATAAACAAAAAAGAAGAAGAGTGTAGGAAAATTAGATAATCCATCAACAAAAGAATCAGAGCCCATAACAATTGCCGGAATATATGCAATTAATACTCAAAACAATACTGATGAAGTGTAATATAGTAATGAAGTTGTTTTGTAACCAAATTTTGTATTTAGTTGTTTTGAAAAAAATATTTTTTCAGATAACGAAATGTTTTCAAATTCAGACATAGTAGAACCAATTATTGCATTCATAGTACCTGATGATGAAATAAGTAGAAAGAACGTAACAAAGATACTCATCCCCCTAGCTAATTCAGGACTAAAAACATCGTGAAGTATTTGTTCAATGCTTCCTGGCAATGTGCTTCCATCACTATTACTATAGTGAAGTATTGCTGATAAAGAAATTAATATGTATGAAATTACAACTAGTATCATACTTACAACAATAACTTTAGAGACAACCTTTTCTCCTCCTTTTATTTTTTTAGACATTGAACCAACTCCAACAAAAGCATCAAAAGCAAATAATGCTGCAGGAAGAGCTTTCATTATTCCCTTAAAAGAATCCATAATAGAATTATCGTTAGGTATTACCGGATCAAAGGCATTGTTTCCACCTGCATTATGAATATTTGGTAAACTTATCCCTATAAATATTGCAATTAATAATGGTATGAATTTAAGAATAGTAGTTATAAAGGAATAATATCCTGAAATTTTCACTGATTTACTATTTAAAATAGAATAAAAAATAATTAAACATATTGCAATAATTGCAATTCCTCACATGGGGGGAACAACAATATCCGAATTAATTGTTTGTAAAAAACTAAAAAAAATTTCCGTGGTAAAAAAACCAAAAATCACTACAAGGATTGAATTGTAAAAAAATGAATAATTCACTGTTACTAAATGCCTAAATCAATTTTGTTTTTTAGTGGCTATTCTTTGGGCTCAACTGGATAAACCACTTACACCATCATTATTAACCATCGCTATTTTACCAAAGTGAATTGCGACCAATAATGCAATGATACCTGAAAAAATTCAAGCTAAAAGTCAAGAGGTTCCATCTCCTCCCACACTTTCGGAAATACTATAATTTTTAAAAAATATTCCTATTCCTATAATGGAACCTAAACATATTGAAAGAGCAGAAAAAAATCCAAGCTTTTTAAATTTTTTTTCTTTCATGAATTCCTTATCTTTGAATTAGTTTATAATATAAATTTCTATTTATTTTAAATATAAATTATAGAGTAAAAATAAATATTTATTATTATTTATTTTGAAATTAACATATTTCTAATTAGATTTTAAAATGGAGTTGATTTTAAAAAAAACAATATATAATTATTCTATTAAAAGTTAGTTGTATTAAAGAGGTTTGAATGACAATATATGATTTTAAAATGGAAAATATATCTAAGGAAGTTGTGGATTTTTCAAAGTATAAAGGGAAAGTTATGCTTATCGTTAATGTTGCAAGTAAGTGTGGTTTTGCAAAACAGTATAAAGGATTAGAAAAACTATATAAAAATTATAAGGATCAGGGATTAGTTATTTTAGGGTTTCCTTGTACACAATTTATGAACCAAGAATTAGAAACAGATGAAGAAGTAAAAAATTTTTGTACATTAACTTATAATGTTACTTTTGAAATGTTTTCTCGAATTGATGTCAAGGGAGAAAAACAAAGTCCACTATATAAATTTCTAACAAAAGAAATGCCTCATGAAAATTGTATTTATAAGTTTTTAATGAAATTTAAGAAACTACAGAAAAAGTTTAAATCTGATGATGTTATGTGAAATTTTGAAAAATTTCTAATTAATAAAGAAGGTAAGGTTGTTAAAAGATTTGCATCAACTAAAAAGCCTGAAAAAATAGAAAAATATATAAAAAATTTATTGTAATTTTATTTTCAAAGATTTCCATTAACAAATGATTGAATATACTCAATATCTTTAGTTAGGAAAACAATATTTGCTTTTTTACCAATGATTATATCTCCAAAATTATTGTCAAGATTGAGATTTCTGGCCGAATTATAAGATGAAACCATAACTAGTTCTTGTAATGAGCAATTAGTTGCTTCTTTAAAATTTTTTACAAGATATATGTAAGGCGCTGCTCCTCCAGAAAGAGTTTCAGTTCCCTCTAAGTAAAATCAGTTCCCTCTTTTTTCAATCGGTAAATTTCCCAATTTATACTTGCCATCATCAAGTCCTTTTGGTTGTAGAGAATCTGAAACTATTGAGATATTTCTAATATCAATATTATCATATGAGTATTTAATAACCTCATTATCCACATGAACACCATCTGTAATAATTTCTATATTTAAATCATTATTAAATTCTTTATTAAATATTGCATTTATAATGCCTAGATCATGATGATGAAATCCGCTCATCGCGTTATACAAATGAGTTATTCTTTTTACCCCATTTTTTAGAGACTTTCTTGCCTGTTCAAAATTGGAATTAGAGTGACCTAAAGCAAAAATAAAATCTTCTTGATATTTACTAATCAAATCAATATTATTTTCAATTTCCGGAGCAACAGTAATTATTTTAGGTATTGAAACACTTTTTTTGATTTCTTGCAAAAAGCTTTCATCAATAGGAATAATTAACCCTTCTTCATGTGCACCTTTTTTTGACTTACTGATAAAGGGACCCTCATAGTATCAACCAGATAGTTTTGGTAAATTTTCATTCATATTTGAAAGAGAGTCTACAAGTAGTGATATATTTCTCAACTTATTTAATGTTGCAGTTACTGTTGTTCCAACAAAGGCAACAACACCCTCTTTAACTAGATTATTTAAATAATCAATGTACATTTTGTCAAATGATTCCTTGCCCAAATCATCAAATGCAAAACCATATCCACCATGTGTATGCGAGTCTATAAAACCAGGCATAATGATTTGATTTTTGCAATCTATCCCAACTTTATCAGTTTCACCTTTTTCAATTGCCTTAACTACTCCTGAATTATCTATTTCAATAAAACCAATGAAGGAAAAATCTTTTGTTACTATTCTTGCATTTTTATAAATCAAGATCTATCACTTTATCAAGTTCAGTACTTTTATCATATATTATTGTAACATCTGGGTGATTTAACAAGGCACTAGCTGGGAAACTAGGATCAAATTTTTTGGCTTTATATAGTTTTTCCATTGCTTCTTTTTTAGATATACCAAAGGCAAGTAAATATATCTTTTTAGCATTCAAAATTGACTCAAGCCCCATTGAAATTGCTTTTTTAGGAACTTTTGAAATATTGTTGTTGAAAAATTTTGCTGCATTAACAGATATAGTTTCATCTGTTAAATCAACAATTCTTGTTAGCGATTTTAGAGGAGAACCTGGTTCATTAAATCCTATATGACCATTTGTTCCAATTCCCAGTATTTGAATATCTATTCCACCTTTTTGAGCAATCAATGCATCATAATCTGAATCTTTTGAAGGAAAGTGGGTATTTTCTAATTTCATTTGAACACCAGAAAATAGTTGATTTTTCATAAATACTTTGTATGTCTGGGGATGGTCTTTTGGAAGTCCGATATACTCATCTAAATTAAATGTTGTAATGTTTTCTCAAGATGTTTTACTTTCTTCAAAATCACTAATTAATGCTCTATACAATAAAATTGGTGTCGACCCTGTCGCTAAACCTAAATTTAATTTTTTTTCTTTTTTTATTTCTTTTAGCATTTCTTGTGCAACAAATTCTGATGCCTTAATGCTATTTTCAAAACCTTTAAATTTAATTGTTTTCTTTGGATGGAATAAACTCATTTTAATATCAACCTTTATTTTTTAATATTATTTAATTTTAACATAATATATAATTTACTATTATGAAAACAAACAAAAATATAACAAGAGAAGCTTGTGTTGAAACAATTGAAGAGGCAAAATACTTTATAGAAAGAGGAGTTGATAGATTTGAAACATGTTTCGATTTATCTAAAGGTGGTTTAACTCCAAAAATAGAATTATTTGAATATATCAAAAATAATTCTGATATTCATCAGGTTATCATGATTAGAACCAATGATAATTTCTATGTTAATAATGAGGAAATTAATCAAATGATTAAGGAAATAAAAGAGTTTAAAAATCTTGGGGCGACTGAGTTCATTTTTGGCTTCATAAATAAAAATAATGAAATAGACATTGATGCTTGCAAAGAATTAATAAAAAACTTGGATGGTTGTAAATATGACTTCCATATGGCAATTGATACTCTAAAAAATTATAAAAGAGATTTTCCAATATTAATAGAATTAGGTTTTAATAGAGTGTTAACTAAAGGCGGGAATTCTCCAGCAATTCAAAATATTAATTCTATCAAAGAAATAATTAGTGAATTTAGTAATCAAATTGAAATAATAGTAGGTGGGAGTGTTACAAAGGATAATTTTGAAGAAATAATTTTATTAACAGGCGCAACTCAGGTTCATGGAACAAAAATTGCTTAATCATTGACACTAATTAATCTTTTATTCTAACACTAAATTTTAATTAATATATAATGTCTCTATTATGAAAAAAATAAAAATAATTGGTGCAGGAATATCTGGAGCTGTTCTTGCAAGAGTTTTAGCTGAAGGTGATTTTGATGTTGAAATAATTGAAAAGAGAGAAAATATTGGCGGCAATCTTTTTGATCAAAAAATAAAAGGTATTACAGTCCATAAATATGGTCCCCATATTTTCCATACATCCAAGAAAAATGTAATTGAATTTATGAATCGTTTTTGAAAACTGAATAAATTCAAAAATATTGTAGAAGGTTATATTGGTGATAAACTTGTCCCTATTCCCTTTAATTTTCAATCTATTGATATTTGCTTCCCGGATAAAAAAGAGGAAATAAAAAATCTTCTTATCAAAAATTATCCAAACAAAGAAAGTATTACAATTTTAGAACTTTTCAAAAATACGGATCCATTAATAAAAGAAGTTGCTAACTTTATTTATCTTAATATTTTTGAGAATTACACAACTAAAATGTGAAATTTAAAACCTAGTGAAATTGATTCTTCAGTTACTGCGAGAATACCTGTTATTTTATCATATAAAAATACTTATTTTAATGATGAATATGAGGGAGTACCAGAAGATGGATATTCAAAAACAATTGAGAGAATTTTAGATCATAAAAATATTAGATTCTCAGTTAATCAAGATGGAATTGACTATCTGACATTTTTGAAAGATAATATTGCATTTAAAAGTGATCCAAATTGCTTAATAGTTTATACTGGACCATTAGATGCATTATTTAAAAATAAGTTTGGAATTCTAGATTATCGTTCTCTCAATATTAAAATTGAAGAAATTAAAAAGGAAAAATTTCAGAAAACTGCTGTTGTCAATTATCCCGCTCACCCAACTATGACAAGAATTACAGAATACAAAAATATGACTTATGATATTAATCCTGAAGTCACCATAATATCTAAGGAATATCCTGGAACTTATTCTCCACAATCAAAAGATTTTAATGAACCTTATTATCCGTTGGCAACTGATAATGCAAGAGCAAGGTATTTGAAGTATAAAGAGTTGGCTGATGATTTCAAAAATTTATATTTGTTAGGTAGATTAGCAAATTATAAATATATAAACATGGATCAAGCAATTGAAGATGCCTTAATAATGGCTCAAAAAATAATATCACTAAAATAGATTTGTAACTTATTTTAGAATAATGTTGTTTGATCTGTGTCATCAAGGCTTCCAAATATTTTCATTTCTTTCATTTTTTTGATAATAGTTTTATTAACCTGAACCCTTTTTGTAAAGTTTTCAATAGAGTAAAATTCTCCATGTTTCCTTGCTTCTATTATGGATTCTGAAGCAGCATTACCAAGACCGTCAAGACTTATAAAAGGTGGTATTAATGACTTTGTTTCTTCTTCAACAATTCACTTGTAAGAATCGGATTTGTAAAGATTTATATTTTGAATAATAAATCCTCTGGCAAACATTTCATTTGCAACTTCAAGATTTACTATCAATGATTTTTCCTTTGAGGTTAATTTTTTATCATCGGTTCGGTTCTGTCTACCAAGTAATTCTTTCAGTTTTTCAACCACCGTTTTCTTACCAGCAATCAATATTTCAATGTCGAAATGATCAGATCTCGTTGAAAAGTATGATGCATAATATTGGATTGGATAATAAAGTTTAAATCATGCAACTCTTCAAGCCATCATTACATATGCAACGGCATGTGCCTTTGGAAACATATACTTTATTTTTTTCAAATAATCAATTGTTCATTGAGGAATATTATTTTTAGCAAGCAATAGTTCTTCCTCAGGCAATAACCCTCCACCCTTTCTAACTTTTTCCATTATTTGAAATGATTTTAATGGTTCTATTCCCTTATTCATTAATGAAACCATAATATCATCACGACAACTTATTATGTCCTTTAATTTAAGATTATTTTGTTTTATTAAATCTTCAGCATTACCTTTTCAAACATCTGTCCCATGCGAAAGTCCTGAAACAGAAACTAAATCTGCAAATGAAGAAACTTTTGCTGTTGATAATAGTTTTCTAACAAATTGAGTTCCAAATTCAGGGATACCAATGGCACCTGTCTTTTCGCCATTTATATCTTCTGGTTTGATTCCTAATGGCTCAGTCGATGAGAACATGTCAATAATTTTAGGATCGCCTGAAAAAGGAATGCTTTCAGGAGAAATGCCTGTTAATTCCTTAAGTAATTTTAATGCAGTAGGATCATCATGACCAAGTAAATCTAATTTTAAAACATTATCATGAATAGCATGAAAATCAAAATGAGTTGTTTTTCATTCAGAAGTCTTATCATTTGCTGGAAAGTTAACTGGAGTAAAATCTTCAACATCATACTCCTTAGGAATAATTATTATTCCTCCGGGATGTTGACCAGTAGTTCTTTTTGTTCCAGTTATTTGACTAGCGACAAAGTCAATAAATGAATCTGACTTATCAATTCCCTGTTCTTCCTTTCAATTCTTTGAATATCCAAAAGCTGTTGTTGCAGCAACTGTTGAAATAGTTCCGGCTCTGAAGCAATGACTGCTACCAAAAAGATTTTTAACTTCTTTATGAATTATATTTTGATATTCTCCTGAAAAATTAAGATCAATATCTGGAACCTTGTCTGCATTAAAGCCTAAGAAAGTTTCAAATGGAATTGTTTGTCCATCTCTAGTCATAATAATATCTTTGCAATTAGGACAATTTTTTGATGGTAAGTCATAACCTGAAGAATATTCACTATTTTGAAAGAATTCAGAATATTTACATGATTTACAAATATAATGAGGGACTAATGGATTAACTTCTGTAACTTTAATGAGTGTTGCAACTAGCGATGAACCAATTGAACCCCTAGATCCTACTAAATAACCATCAGTAAGACTTTTTGCAACAAGAACATGACTAATTCAATATATAACTGAAAATCCATATTTTAAAATTGGTTCTAGCTCTCTCTCTATTCTTTCACTAACAATTGAAGGTAGTTTATCACCATATATTTGATATGCCTCATTATAAACTAGTTCTTTTAGTTTATTGTCTGAATCATCAAATTTAGGTGTATATAACTTATTTTTGATAACTTCAATATTTTCATCAATCATATCAGTAATAAGATTTGAATTTTGAACCACTATTTCATAAGCTAAATTTTCATCATTTAAGAATTTGAAATTTTCTAACATTTGGCTTGTTGTTAAGAAATTTTGTGTTGGGTAAACAGGACTTGTTTCCTTGTACTTAAATAAATAATGTGGTCGACCTTCCAAACCCTTTGCTGTTATGTAAACATTGTGAAGGACTTTTTCTCTTTCCTCAATATATCTGACATCACCTATTGCAACACATGGTTTATTTAATTGCTTAGCTTTATAGATTAAATCCCTTAAAGCAAACTCTACATTATCTTTTGATATTGATTCTCTATTTATTAAATGAACAAAAAGTGTGGGGGAAGGTATTTCAATATAATCATATTTTTTAATTTCATCAATTATATCTTCTGTGGTTCCATTAAATACTTTTTTTAGTAATCTTGATTTTATTCCAGAACTACCTACTAAAATATTGTCAGTTTTTTTAAACTCGTCAAAGAACAATCTTGGTTCTGAAAAAAAATTATCTGTTGAAGCTTCTGAAATTAACTTAAAAAGTTCCTTAAGACCTTTTTGATTTTTAGTCAATATTGTTATTTGATCTGAAATTTTTTTATTATTTATAGTTGGAGAACTTGCCTTAAATAAATCTTTAAAACTATTTATTCCTATACCAAGTAATTCATTCATAAGTTTCATTCAAAGTAAAGATAAAACTTCGGCATCATAATCAGCTCTGTGCGCTACTATAGTATTATAATTTATGGAATATTTTTTACACATTACTTCGAGCCTATATGACTTTAAGTTATCATTTAATAATTTAGAAATAGAAAGTGTATCTATTCATTGATTATTTAATTTTCCCAATTCATATTTATAAATTTTTTCTTTTAAAAATCCTATATCAAAAATTGCATTATGAGCAACTAGGGTAAAATCTTCAATAAAATTAATAATTTTTTTAATTCCTTCAATTTCTGATAATCCGCCATCTACCATCGCTTGAGTAATTCCAGTTAACTCTGTTGTAAAACTTGAAATTTTTTGTTTTGGTTTAATGAAAAAACCGACTCTATCTACAATTTGACCATCAATGATTTTTACTCCACCAAATTCAATAATTTCATCGAATCTTGGAGAAAGGCCTGTAGTCTCTAAGTCAAAAACAATGTACGTTTCACTTTTTATTACTCCATCTTTTGGATTTGCTACAAATCCATTTTCTCTATCAATAACATTAAATGTTGAGCCATAAATTGGTTTGATTCCATATTTTTTTGCATCTTTATAAAAGCTAGGAAATGCTTGAACATTTTCTAAATCAACAATAGCAATTGCACGATGACCTATGTTTTTAGCATGTTTTAGAAAATCCTCCGGTTTTTTAAAACCATCCATGACACTCATTGAAGTTCTTATCGACAATTCCACTCTTTTTATCTTTGCATCATCAATTTCTTTTTGCTGATCTTCTAGAATTTCAATTTTACGAGAATTAAGAATTGGTTTGGAAGTAAATGAATCAATGGTTTTTTCTCCAAAAACTTTTATTCTCGTTTCTATTTGTATTTCCTTATATTTTTCTAAATCTGATTCTTCTCTTATAAAATTCTTTATTGTGATGGCTTCTGAATAATCAGTAATTGAAAGAGTTAAAATATATGCTCCTGTTTTTGTTTTAAAAACATCTTTTTTAAAAACTATTCCTTCAAAAATATAATTTCGTTCTTCTGATTTATAGAAATCCTTCATCCTCATCAAAAAATATTTATTATTAGTAAATTTATTTTTTAAAAATGGTTTCTCATCATTATTTTTTTCAGCATTTTTATTTTTTGAAAGTGAATCTAGAATTCTTATCTCTTTTTCATTTTCTTCTTCCAATGATTTTTCAATAATGTCATATGATGACAAATCAATAAAAATTATTTCTAAATTTTCAAAACCAAATTTAATTAAATTACTAATCATTTGGTGGTGCTTTTCCTTCAGAATTCTCAACTTATTATTTGAATGAACTTTAATCTTTAATGTTTTGAAATCATCAAAATTTAAATCTGATTTTGCAATTACATTTGATATTGTCTCATTATTAAGAAATGAAAATGAAAATAATAAGTAATCATAAACATTTTGCAAGGTGTAATTTTTATTTATATATGTTATTTTAAAGTTAACATCAAACCCAAAATTTTTTTTAATTGATTCTAAAAAAATTTTAGTATCTTCAATGATGGGAACTGAAAAAAAGTTAATAGTTATATCAAATTTATTATCAACTAAAACAACATTTGAAATCCCAGATTCCAAAAGATATTCTGGTACTTCATATTTTATCTCTTTACAAAAGTTAATAAATGCATTATTCATAAATTTTATTATATAAAATATTGTTGTATTATTATGCAAAACACATGAAAAAACCAAAAACAAAAAGTACTAATATTAACGAATCGAATCTATCTAAAATTCCCCCATGTGTTGGAATTAAATTAGAAAAATCTTTTATTTCTAATTTACGTTTGGCAAATGAGAACAAAAGATCGCCTAAAATTGCAGTTATTGGAGTAAAGAAAGGTACGGTGAGCAATATAACTAATGGATCAATTGAGCCAAGTTTTCCAAAGTTAATACCACCAGGTATTTGTATAAAATTTAATCAAAATATTGTAAATAAAAATGCTGCGGAAAATGTATATCCAATGATTGCTCCTTCAATTGTCTTGTTTGGGGATATTTTTGGAGCTAATTTTATTTTGAAAAGTTTGTTTCCAAATAATTTACCACCAAAGTATGCCAATGTATCAACTATGACGACTGCAGCAATTAATGTTAGAGTCAATGAAAATTGTAAAATTGTAAAATACATTAAAAATTTAATTGAAAATGTAATAAGTATTGTTCCAATTAATAAAATTAAAAATGTTGGAAAAATTTTTCTCTTATTTTTTAAGAATAGACAAGGAACAAAAATCATTCCAGCAAGTATTGGAAACCCTATTCCAGGAATATCTCAAATAGAAAATTTGAATTGTTCCTTTACTAAATCAACTAAAATATTTAAAAATTCGGAATCAGGATCTAGAGAAACCAATTCACTATTTGGAGTATTTATGAATTGTAAAAATTCAGAATTAAATGGTGTCAAAATAATAAATATTGTTGATAAAGGAATCACAAATTTTATTCATTTTGGTATATCAAAAGGTTTACAAAATTCATAAATAGTAAACATTGCAATTAGTGAAAATGATATTATTCCAAGTATTTTTCCGGGTGTTTCTAAATAATAGATTAACAAAATTAATGTAACACACAAAATTGCAACTATCAAGGCGAATAGTGATTTTTTTGCTACTGGATTCATTTTTTCTAGAAACACATTAAACTCCTTATAACTTCATCAACTCTTCTTCTTTTTGACTAATTTTTTTATCAACTATACTATTATATTTATCAATAGTTTTTTGAACATTATCTTTGTAATTATTCAAAACATCTTCACTTAATTCCTTATCATCTTTCATACGTTTTAGAACATTGTGTCTTGAATTTCTAATCTTTATTTTTCCAGCTTCTTTTATTGAAGAAAGTTGTTTAACCGCTTCTCTTCTTTTCTCTGTTGTGAGTAGAGGAAATATTATCCTAATTTGATTGCCCTCATTTGCTAATGAAATTTGATAATTTTGCTTTTCAATTGTCTTATATATATCTTTTATAGTATCCTTGTCAAAAGGCTTAACTAAAAGTTGTTGCGGTTCAGGAATTGTAATAGTGCTTAAGTCTCCAATTGGTATAAGATCATCATAGTATAGAATTTTTAAACTATTTATTAATTGAGGGTTTGCTCCTGAAGTTGAAACTCTAGAAAGTTGTACATCAACAGAAGACATTGCTTGTTCTAATTCTTCAAGCAATTCCATTTCATATAATTCGTATTCCATTATCTAGAAACCTTTGTAAATAGTCCTTTTCCATTTAGGACATTTAAAATTGCATTTTCTTCACCAATATCAAAGACTAGTGCATCAATATTATTGTCGCGAGCCATTGTAGCAGCAGTTGCATCAATCACTTTTAAATTCATTTTTAGAATTTCATCGTAAGAAATTTTGGTATATCTTTTTGCATCTTTATTTACATTTGGATCAGAATCATAAATTCCCTTAGTTTTATTCTTACCTAACAAGATAATGTCAGCTCCTATTTCAGATGCAACTAAAGTTGCAGCTGTATCAGTAGTAAAGTAAGGTCTTCCTGTCCCTGCTGAAAAAACTACAACTTCTCCAGAAACCAAATATTTATTAGCCTTTTCTGTAATATAATTTTCTGCAACCTTAGGATCAATATTAATTGATGATTGAATTCTACATTTAAGTCCGTGCTTCTCAAATCCTGATTGTAGTGCTAAAGCATTCATTGTAGTCGCCAACATTCCGATATAGTCAGCTCTATTTCTTGGAATTCCATTTTTTTCAGCACTAGCTCCTCTTCAAAAATTTCCTCCACCAATAACAATAGCTATCTCAATATTTTGCTCTCTTAATTTCTTTAGTTGTATTGCTATATTGTCTATTAAAGAATAATCAATTAGTAAAGATTTTTCTTTATTTGACAATCATTCTCCAGATAATTTTAATAGTATTCTTTTATATTTCATATTGCACACCCTATAATTATTTAGTTAATTATATTATAAAATTCACCTTTATTTTGAATTTATAAAAGGCTTAAGTTTTTTTCTAGCTTTATCCAACGCATCAAAAACTGCACTTCTTGTTGTTGCAACTATTTCTGCTATTTCTGCCATTGATAAATCTTCGATATAGTGTAAGTGCATTATTTGCTTCTGATTTTGGGTTAAAATGAAGTCATAATCCAAGAATGCTCTTATTAATTCTTCTCTTTCTAGTGAATTATTCATTTACCATCAACCCTTTTGTTAATCCATAAATATATGCATCCAAATCAAATTCTTGAAGATCATCTATTTTTTCTCCCAAGCCAATTAATTTTACATCCATATCTAACTGATCTTTGATCGAAATAATTATTCCACCATTTGATGTACCATCCATTTTTGTAAGAATAATTCCAGTTAATGGAGCCACCTCTTTAAAACTTTTAGCTTGTAATATTCCATTTTGACCAGTTGTGGCATCCAATACTAAAAGTGATTCATGGGGTGCATTAGGAACAAACTTTTTAATTATTCCCGTCATTTTGGCCAATTCATTCATTAAGTTTATTTTATTCTGAAGTCTCCCGGCAGTATCGACAATAAGGACGTCATAATTGCCTTCTTTTGCTAAAGTTAGACTCTTATAAACGACAGAAGATGGATCTGCACCTTCTTTTTCAGGAAGAACAATGTCGGCACCCACTCTATCTGCTCATATCTTTAATTGTTGAACTGCTCCAGCCCTAAATGTATCTCCAGCAGCAATTAAAACTTTTTTACCTTCAAGAATTAATTTATTAGCAATTTTCGCAATTGATGTTGTCTTTCCTGAACCATTTACACCAACAATTAATAAAACATTTAGACCTTCATTATAAACCTTTAAGGTAGTATCTACTACTGATTGATTAGCATAAATGACAAACATCTTGTCAGCAATTATTTCATTAATTAAATTTCTATTTACAACATTTTCAGTTTTAACTTCTTTTTTGATTTCGTCAATAATTGTTAGAACGAGATTAACCGATATATCTGACATAATCAATATCTCTTCTAATTCTTCAAAAAAAGCATCATCTATTTCGTTATGTTTATTTTGTAATTCAATTATCTTTCTACTAAAATTATTTCCACTTTTAGATAACCCTGAAACATATTTATTAATTTTCTTTTCTTTTATAAGAGCTTTTTCTCTTTTCTTTGCTTCTTTCTTATCTAACTTTTGTTGTAATTTAGCAATTTTAGCATTTTCTTCTTGAGAATCAGGTTCAGATTTGTCAGACTTTGATAGTTTAATTTTTTCAAAAATTGGCTTCTTAATATCTTTTGATTCTTTGGTGCTTGAATTAAATAATCTATCTTTTATTTTTTTGAAAAAACTCATATTGTTATTATAATAAAATAATTTGAAAATGGACAAAATATTTATATGGTATAATTCTAAATTAATAATTATGGGAGTGCCTTTGAAAATAAAAAAAATTTTGCTTACATCAATATCAGCACCTATTTTCCCTATTTTGTTATTATCTTCTTGTAGCGCACCAGGACCAAATACTCCAGTAAGACTTAATAAGTTTGTTTTTGAAACTGGTAATAAAACTGGTTTTAATGATCTTTTCAATTTACTTAATAATCAAACTGATAATAATTCATTTATTAGCAAAACTGCTGACGAGATAAATAAAATTATTAGTGAAGAAATTGAAAAAAATTCATTAATTCAAGAGAAACTAAGAATATATTTTTTTTCCTCTATATTTAATTCTTTAAATAGTATAGTAGATATAAATGATGAGAACAATATTTTTAATGTTACATTAATTGGCGAAAGACTAAAGGGAGTTGATGAAATAAAAAGAATTATTGATGATTCTATTAAACCTGATCCCAACAATTCTAAATGAAAAAAATATGATAGTCTTGAAGAGGAATTAAAGAAAATTACAGATATGAAAATTAGTCTTTCATATAAAAGAGTTGATGATCTTCAATCCAAATGAACTTGAGTAACTTCTTTCAAATTATCAGAAGATTCAGAATTAAGAAAATTATTAAAGATTCAGAATGATAATGGTGACGGCCAATATGTAAATGAAAGTATTTTTTATAGAAGACAAATTTCAAATGATGAAAGAGAAGGAGCGAAATTAGACTCTTTTGTTGATGGAGTATTTGATGAGGCTGAATTTAGAAGTAAATTACGTCAATTAGAATATCAAAGTTCCAAATGATATTGAGATGAGAAAGAACAAGTTTTAACATCAATTGAAAAGGAATCAAATTTAAATCCTTATTCAACCGATGGGACAAGTGGTGGATTTACAGAAAGTGATGCCAAAAGAACTAAATTTGCAATTGATTTTGAACAACATGGTTCTAATGTAAAATTGTATAGACCTGTATTTCTTTTACAATCAAATAGCGTTATAAACTCTACTTTTATAAATTCAGAGTGAGATAGATATTTGATACACAAGGGTTATAAAAATGGAAGTGGAAGTTCTCAAGATCCTAAAAAAGTACAAGATATTAGAATAAACCTTAAATCTTCTTATGTAGAATATAACAAAAAGATTTAAATATAATTTATTTGACTACAATAATTGAAATGGTTAACTCATTTCCAATTAAACTAAGTATATTATTATTTTTGAGAGTTTAGAGCAAGTTGAATCAGTGTTTTAACCATAATTCCTGTTGGATTATCTCCACTACCACCAGATCCAGCAATATCTAGATGAATATATTCTATTTTTTCTGTAAATTCTTTTAGAAACATTGCTGCTGAACAAGACCCACCTTTTCCCGATAAATCTGTATTTTTATAATCAGCAAAACCTGACTTTTTAATATTTTCTAAATAATCATTATGAAAGGGCATTCTTCATACTAATTCATTTTGTTGAGATGAAGCTTTTTGTAAATCATTTCATCCTTGGTCAGTTGTTGATCAAGCTCCAGTATATGTTGAACCCAAAGAAACAACAATAGCACCAGTTAAAGTTGCAACATCTATTATTCTTGTTGGATTAAATTTTTTGATTGCATAAGTTATTGCATCAGCAAGAATCAACCTTCCTTCTGCATCAGTATTATTTATTTCCACAGTTTTTCCACTCATTGAGGTGTAAATTGAGTCAGGCAATGAGGCAACAGATGAAATTCTATTATCTGTTAGAGGAAGAACCATTACAATATTTGTTTTGGGAGCAATATTAATAATAGCGTCAACTGCAGCAAAGCAAATAGCGGCTCCTGACATATCATATTTCATACCTTGTATAAAGTTAGAAGGTTTTAAATTATATCCACCACTATCAAAAGTGATTCCTTTTCCGATATAGGCTGTTTTATTTTTTGAGGAAGGATTTCCATTATATTCAACCGTTACCAATCTAGCCTCATATGCTGATCCAGCATTAACCGAAAGAAACAAACCCATTTTCTCTGCTTCAATTTCTTTTTTATTTAAAATTTTTAATTTAATTTTAGAACCATGTGATGATAATTTCTTTTTCATTTCATCTGCCAATCACTCAGAATTACAAATATTTGGAGGAGTTGCTTGAAGCCTTCTAGCACTATTAACAGATTTTGAAAATAACAATGTTTCATTTACAATTTTTTCAATTTTTGGAATAGTTGAAAAAATTGTAAATGATTTTTTACTTTCCCTTTTTTCGGTTTTGGCAGAGTATAATTCCACACCCTTCAAGTATTCATATCTATCAACAAACATTCTAACAATTGCTTCTTCATTTATCTTATTGGCAACAAAAGAATTAGCTACTATTTCAAAATCTCTCGTTTCTAAATTTATTATTTTGTTTGCCACAGTCTTTAAAGCTTCATAATCAAATTCTGTTTCTTTTCCTAAATATATATATGCCACTTTTTTGTCTGGAAATTCTGTAATCGAGAATTTGGTTTTTAATAAATTTTCAACAGTTAATTTTGAAGTGTTGAAAAACCCTTTGATTTTAAAATTCTCTTTGTTTTCTTTATTTGTTAATTTCATATTTTATTTACCTTTATCTTAATGTGAATTATTATGTAAACATTATATAAGTAAAAAAATGTTATTTAATGACAAAGTTGATTATTTTATTTTTAACTACAACTGTCTTCAAAATTATTTTGTTCAATAAAAATTTTGCAACATTTGTCTCATTACTTGCTTTTTTGATCAAATCTTCTTCGTCAATTGATTCATCTACTATAATATTTCCCCTTAATTTTCCATTTACTTGGACAGCTATTGTTACATTGTCAACAATTACCTTTGATTTATCATATTTTGGTCAAACCATATTTGACAATCTATTTTCATTTAGTTGTTCCAATAGTTCCTCAGACATGTGTGGAGCAAATGTAGAATACATTATTATAAAATCTATTAAATATTTTTTATCTGGTATAGATGTTATTTTGTATAAATAATTTATATAAACCATCATGTTTGAGATAGCAATATTAAACTTATGTTCTTCAATGTTTTTAGTCACCTCTCTAATTAAGACATTATGATTGGATTCTAAATTTTTATCAGTTTTACTAGGGTCAATCACAAATTCCTGATCGATATATTTTTTAATTATTCTTCAAACTCTATCCAGCCATCTTCTTGTTCCGTCTAGTGAATTGTTGTTCCATATTTTTGTATCAGTCAATGGACCCATAAACATTTCATAAATTCTCAATGTATCTGCTCCATGTGAATTTATAATTGTTGTTGGATCTATCACATTCCCTTTTGACTTAGACATCTTTTGATTATCACTACCAAGAATCATACCTTGATTTATCAATTTTAAAAACGGCTCAGGAGTTGGGACTATCTTTAAATCAAAAAGAACTTTATGTCAAAATCTTGCATACAAAAGATGTAATACGGCATGTTCTTGACCACCAATATATAAATCCACTGGTAATCATTTTTTAAATCTTTCATATGCTTCTTTTGAATTAAGTTCTAAATAAGACCCATCACTATTTTTTAAAATATATGCTAAATAGTATCAAGAACTACCAGCTCATTGGGGCATAGTATTTGAATCCCTTCTATATTTTTTTCCATCTTTTTCAAAATACAATCAGTCCTTGTTATTTGCTAAGGGTCCTTCGCCATTTCCCGAAACCTTTATATTTTGCATTTTAGGTAGTTCAACTAGTTCTTCAATTAATAAAATATTATTATTTTCATCAAATGCAATAGGGAAAGGTTCTCCTCAGTACCTTTGTCGTGCAAAAACTCAATCTCTTAAGTGATATGTTGTTTTGCCATTTTTTGTTTTTTTTCCAATTCAGTTTCTTTGTAATGATTTTAATGATTCTGGTCAATCTAAATCTTCTAATCCTTCAAGTAATTTATCAGCATAATTTGTTATTTTTAAAACTCACTGTTTCATTGGTTTTTTGACAACCAAAAACGAACCCCTTTCACTAACATTATTGCCATTTTCATCTACTAAAACTTCTTCATTTGCAAGCACTGTTCCCAATTCTTCACATCAATTAACATCAATATCCCTTATTTCAGCAAGACCCATTTTATACATTTGAGAAAAGATTCATTGAGTTCATTTATAGTACTGCGGATCAGTTGTGTTTATCTCCTTATCATAATCATATGAGAAACCTAATGATTTTAATTGAGTTCTAAATTTGTTAATATTTTCATTTGTAAATACTGCAGGGTTATTCCCTGTTTGAATTGCATATTGCTCTGCTGGTAATCCAAAAGCATCTCAACCCATAGGATGTAAAACATCAAAATTATTTAATCTCTTATATCTTGCAACAATATCAGTTGCAGTATATCCTTCTGGATGCCCCACATGAAGACCGGATCCAGAAGGATAAGGAAACATATCTAAAACATAATATTTCTTATCTCTATTAAAAGTAGTTTTAAAAGTTTTTTCTTGATCTCAAATTTTCTGTCATTTTTTTTCAATTTTTAAGTGCTCATACATATTTAAAAATTATATCAATTTAATTATTAAAAATAAATTGATTATTTTAATAAATCGATTAAATTGTAATTTTGAAAATAGAGAATTTGTATTTATAAATTTTTTATAGTTATTTTAATGTTATAATTTAAATAATAATTATTATGTAAAAGGAGAATTAAATATTATTTATGAAAAATAAGAAAATATCACTAGGCTTAGTAGCATCATCTCTTACTATCTTACCAATGACAGTATTGATTTCGTGCTCATCTTCAACTCCAATTGAGACTGAGGTTGCAAAATTTGAAACACCAACCAGAACAATAATACCTGGCATTATTACGGCAAATGAAGCAGTATCAAGGATTCAATCTGCACTAGGTCCCATAAACAAACTAAATGCCTTAAAGGTTTTTGCAAATGTACCAACATTGGGAGAAGGGTTTGATTTTGAAGTTTTATCAGCTAGCATTAATGAAACAACGGACTCAACAGTGGATGTTTTGATTCAAGTTTTTGAAAAAGAGAATAAAGAAAATGTTATAGATGTTATATATATGGTTGAAGGATTTGTTCCTCTTGTTTCTGCCATTGATAAAGAAGCAGCCAAATTTAATCAACCTGTAGAGACATTGAGACCTCATTTAAGTTCAAATGAAGCTGTCGCAAGAGTCAATAATGCTTCAACCCCACAGGATGCTTTTGTTGCCTTGAGGGAACTTGCAGTTGTTCCAGAATTGAGTAGAGGATTTGAATTCACAGGTTTTAATGCAACCATTAGCACAACCAAAAAAACAACTATTGATGTTTCAATAACAATCTCTAGAACAATAATAACTGAAGTTAAAACTGTTACTTTTAGAGTTGAAGGATTTTCAACAGATATTATCATCGAATCAGAAAAATTTGAAGAACCTGTTCAAAATACAAAACCTGGTTTTATTACAGGTAATGAGGCAGTATTTAGCATTGAATCTGCTTCTAATCCAACAGACAAACTAAGAGCCTTGAGAGTCTTTGCAGATGTACCAACATTGGATGCAGAGTTTAATTTTGAAGTTTTATCAGCAATGATTAACACAACATCAAATTCAACAGTAGATGTATTGATCAAGGTTTTTGAAAAAGATAATCAAGAAAATTTCAAAGAAATTGTGTATAAAGTTCAAGGATTTATTCCACTTATTTCAACCATAGATATTGAAGCAGCAAAATTTGATAAGACAGTTGAAGCTTCAAAGCCTGATTTGTTTTTAACTGATACTTTAGCAATGATCAACAATGCTTCAACCCCAGAAGAAGCAATTATAATATTGAATGAAGTTGCAGAAGTTCCAACATTGGAAGAAGGTTTCGTGTTTGAAGTTTTGGGTGCAATCACATCTACTAGAGAAGCAATGGATGTCTCAATATCAGTTTCTAGAATTCTAATACCAGAAGTTAAAACTGTTACTTTTAGGGTTACAAACTTAAAAGAAACACCACTTGAGATAGAGGCTAGAAGATTTGAAGTAGAAAGACGTTTAACATCTGGAATATCAATTGCAACATATATTGCATTAATAGAAGTAACAAACACTACCGAAAATAAAATTATATCTACAAATTCAGCAACTGATCAGCCAATCCCAACTCCATCCCCAGGTTTTAAAATAGAAGTTGGTCTTGCAATACTTGATCCAAATAATAGTTTGATGGCTAATTTGGAAATTAGAGTTATAGAAGAATCTACCAACAATTTTCAAGATGTTTACCTAAGAA
>JBOFPM010000008.1:0-175776 GCA_051659905.1 Metamycoplasmataceae bacterium
GATGATTCGAGCGATCAACTTTTTAATAAGTTATCATTAGTTGCGAGAGATGAAATTTCTAACTGGTTAAAACTTTTTTATAATGGTGAATTTAAAGAAAAAAAGCAAGATGCCAATAATGTGTCATTTGCTCCAAAATTATTAAAGGAAGGCGCTTTAATAAATATTGATTTTTCAGAAAAAATGATAAATAAAATTAGGGCATATAATTCAAATCCTGGAGCTTATTTGTTTATAAACGGGAAGCGTGTAAAGATATTTTCTGCAACAACAAAAGAAAATAAAAATTATTTAAAAATCAAATCATTAGATGGGTTTATTTATTCTCCAAAATATCAATTTGAAGGCAAGAAAATTATTGATATTAAGTAATAATAAATTAAATTATTTAATATAATTTTAAAATATGAAGAAGAAGAAATTGTTAGTTAGTAGAAAATTTGAATTTAATACTCAAGAAGATGTAAAAAATTTTTGAAAATCTCAAATTTGAAAATTAGAAGTTAAGAAAAATGTGTGTTCTTGACTAACTGTTATTTTAAATTTGATTATTGCTACGTTAAATATTGCTACGTTCATTTTGCTAATTTTGGCAATTGTATCTATTATTAAAAGGGTGAATTCTCCAGATTATGATCCAAACAATACCAAACTTGTTGGAATAATTTTTTTGGTTGCTCTCTCGATTTTTCTCTCACTTGGAATTATCATTTGTTCATTTGCTCTTATCAACATAAAAAATAAAAATAAGTTTAATATCTATCAAAAAATTTGTTTGGATCTAAATAATTTATTTATAAATGGTGAATGTGAAAATATTGAAGAAGAAATTAAAAAAATTATTGATAAAAACTTGGTATTTAAAAAAGAAAAATTTTATAAAACATTAAAGCAAGTTATTAGTGAGGATAAAATAAAATGAACATAGGAAAATTTAAAATTGAAAAATATGGTGATAATGTAAATTATTACATTGGTTTGTATCGCAGAAAACTAATTATTTTGAAAATGTTTGTGACAATAACCAATATTATATTTCCATCAATTGCTGTATTGTTAGTAATTATTTCCACATTAAATCTTGCTGGAGATGAATATGAGACTAATATTGCTGGAGCTGATTATATTATTCTAGCAGCAATAATTTCAGGAACTATTTCATTAATTAATTCTTTGATTTCTTTATTTTTACTAAAGGAAAAGATAACATACTACAACAAAATTTACTATAAATTAATTATTGAGAAACAGAGATATGAATTAGATGGAGAAAAGTATTCTAACGTTGAAAATTATGAAGACAAAAAGAGAGTTTTTGAGAATGAACTTTTCTCTATAATTACTGGTTATATTAGATCATCTGAAAAGGAAAGTGAATAATGAATAATGAACAAAAAGCAATAATTGAAAGTTATTGAAAAAAATATCGAAAAAAATATCTACATGCAAGACTAATATTTATTTCTATAAATATTTTTATTTTTACTGCATCTTCATTATTAACTGTTCTTAATTTATTCACTCTAAGATACAATGATTTTTTTCCTGAAATAAAAGAGATTTTTATAGCACTGGCTATCATAACAGGATTTGGAACTTTTTTTATTTCGATAGCTAGTGCATTTCAATGGAAAGAGCAAAGACAAAAATATAACAACCAAATCGAGGCTATATCCAAAATTTCTGAACATAATGAAGAAATGTCAAGTGAAGAGTTTTTTGAACTTATGAAAGTTCTAGAAGAAAATTTAACAAATGAAAAAATATAATCAAAATTAAATATTTTTTTAATTAAAAATATTTAATTAATTTTTATTTTCATCATCAGAAATATTTAAGTTTAATTCTTGTGTTTTAGAAATTTCTTGCTCTACTTCTTTTTCTATTTCCTCTACATCAATTATTGCAACTGAGTTAATTTTTGAAGAATCTTTAACCTGAATAATTTTGACTCCTTTTGTGGCTCTACTTGTCTCATTAACCTGATCTAAAGTAGTTCTAATCGCGATCCCTTTATTTGTAATAACCATTACATCTTCATTACCTTTAACTAGTCCAACATAAATAAGAGCTCCTGATTTATCAATATTAATTGATTTTACTCCCTTAGCCCCTCTTTTTGTTTGTCTGTAATCCTCTAGAGGAGTTTTTTTAGCAAATCCAGATGCTCCAATTGAAAGAACGATTATTCCCTCTGTGGTATTAGAAGCTCCAATAACCTTACTTTTTGCATCATCAAATTTCATACCTATAACACCTGTTGCTGTTCTTGACATTGCTCTAACCTGATTAACTTGGAATCTTACAACTTTACCATTATTTGAACCAATGATTATTTCACAATTTTCATCAACTTTCATTGCTTTGATAAGCTTGTCATCTTCCTTCATTTTTAGAGCAATTTTACCATTCTTATTAATTCTTGCATATTGGGAAATAGGTGTTTTTTTAACAATTCCATTTTCAGTAATAGTTAATAAATATTCATTTTCATTATATGTGTTAGTTGTAAGTAATGAAACTATTTTTTCGTCCTTTTGAATTTGAATTATATTTTGAAATGGAAGACCTTTTGCTTGCTTTGAAAGTTCTGGAATTTGATGTGCTCTTAATCTATATACTCTACCATATGAAGTAAATATTAATAGGTCTGTATGTGTTGTGGTAGAAATAATTTTACTAACATCATCATCAGAGTATGTTGTTTGTGTAGAAGAACCAACTCCACCCCTTTTTTGAACCTTATACTCAATTAGTGGTATTCTCTTTACATATCCTCTTGCAGACATAGTAATTAAAATATTCTTCTCAGGAATTAAATCTTCATCTTGAATATCACCTATATTGTTGATATCAATTTCTGTTCTTCTTTCATCTGAATATTTACTTTTTATTTCTTCTAATTCCGCAATAATTAAATCAATGGTTTTTTCCATTGATCCTAGAATTTCATTAAAATAATTTATTTGATTTACTAATGAGGCTAATTCTTCAATCATTTTTTCGATAGCAAGACCTGTTAGTCTCCCTAAGCGCATTTCGATAATTGCTTTTGCTTGCTTTTCAGATAATTTATACTTAGCAATTAATGAAGTTTGGGCATCAATGTCTGTTTTTGATTTTTTGATAATATCAATTATTTCATCAATGTTCTCAATAGCAATTTTCAAACCTTCTAAAATATGAGCTCTAGCTTCTGCCTTGTCAAGCTCAAATTTTGTTCTTCTTGTAATTACTTCTACTTGATGCTTTAAGTATACTTCTAGTGCATATTTTAAATTTAAAATTTTTGGTTCACCATCAACTAATGCAATCATATTAACACTATAATTGGTTTGTAAATTAGTCATTTTAAATAATTGATTTAATAAAACTTCTGGAACAATATTTCTTTTAAGGTCGATAACAATCCTAATTCCTTTTCTTGATGTCTCATCCCTTAAATCGGTAATTCCATCTATTTTTTTCTCTTTAACCAATTGGGCAATTTTTTCAATCATCGCTGGTTTTTTAACATCGAAAGGGATTTCGGTTACTACTATTCTTGATCTACCATTTTTTAAAATTTCAATATGAGTTTTAGATCTTGTTGTTACAGAACCCCTACCTGTAGTATAGGCATCAATTATTCCTCTTCTTCCCAAAATAGTTGCACCAGTTGGAAAATCTGGTCCTTTAACATAATCCATCAATTCTTCAACTGTAATTTCTGGATTTCTAGCAAGTGCAATAACTCCATCAATAACCTCACCTAAATTATGTGGAGGAATAGTTGTGGCCATACCAACAGCAATACCAACAGAACCAGAAACTAGTAAATTTGGGAATCTTGATGGTAAAACAATTGGTTCCATTTCTGAACCATCATAATTTGGCATAAAATTAACAGTGTCTTTTTTTATTCCATCAATCATTTCTGCAGCAATTTTAGACATTCTAGCCTCAGTATATCTCATTGCAGCAGCTGAGTCTCCATCTATTGATCCAAAGTTACCATGACCATCAATCAAAGGATATCTCAACGAAAATTCTTGAGCCATTCTTACCATTGATTCATAAATGGCAGAGTCTCCATGTGGGTGATACTTTCCTAGAACGTCTCCAACAATACGAGCCGATTTTTTATATTGAGAACCAGAAGTAAGTCCTAATTCTGACATTGAAAAAAGAATTCTACGATGAACTGGTTTTAATCCGTCTCTTGCATCAGGTAAAGCTCTAGAAACAATAACTGACATCGCATATTCAAGAAATGAGCTTTTCATTTCTGATGAAACATAAATTGGAGAAAGTGAGTCTGTTTCTTCTGAAATTAATTGTGATTTAACTTGATATTCTTCCTTGTCTTGAGGAGCATCAGATTCTTCTTCATCAACTTCGATTTTTTGGATTTCATTACTATCAATGAAAACTACTTTTAAATCATCATCATCAACTTTATATTGATCGTCTTCATTATCATCTTCATCAAATCTATTTTTTTTGTCTTCGTCATCATTAAAAATTATCATATCTTTTACCTCAATAACCACTCAATTGTTATATATTTTATATTTATATAAAATTATAACATTTATATCTAAAAATTACCTTATTTATGTGTCTTTTTAATAATAGTATTGATTTTTATTTAGTAAATTTTGCTTCTATGTAATTTATATTTTTTCCACGATTGTGCCACTTTATTTCATATCCTGTTTGAATATTATTTTTAATTTTTTCTGATGAGTACAAATCCTGAGTTTCAAAAATAATATTGGCACCATAATCCTTTAATGATTGCAAGGAAAAATGGTATAAAAGATCATTGTCTGTCTTAATTTTTAAAATTCCAGTGTCTAGTAACAAACTTTTATATATATCTAAATAGGTTTTATATGTTAATCTTCTTTTGTAGTGTCTCTTTTTAGGCCAAGGATCACTAAATGTTAATCATATTATTGATGCCTTTCCCTCAAATGCTTCTGACAGTTTTATAACGTCTTGGCATATTATTTTTAAATTAGTGATTTCATTTTCATCTATTATCTTTAAAGCTTTTAAGACAACAGTTGGAAATTTTTCAATTCCGATAAATTTTTTATTTGGTTCGTTTATTGCCATTTGACAAATCATTTCGCCTTTTCCCATTCCAATTTCTAAAGTTGTGTTCTCATCTATTTCAATAGGGATATTGTTTAAAATGCTTTTGTGATTTTCAATTATTTTGCTTGCTTCTGGGTTATTTCTTAATCTCATATATTTATAATACTAAAAAGATTAAAAACCTTTATAATTATTTCCTATATGAATAAATTAGATAAAAATAAAGAATTTATTAATGTACAAGCATATAAATATGATGGAACACTTTATCGTCAATGAAATGGTGCCAAAATAATTGACTCATCTCCTGAATTTATTTTAGTTTTATTAAACAAAACAAAGGTTCAAGAAATTAAGAATCAAAGATGAGTTATTAGTGAGCCCATATTGTGATTTTTTTCCACTAATAAGTTTTTTAATGTTACATTAACAATTAAAGAGGATGGGTTTTATTATTATGCCAATCTTTCATCACCTTTCTTTTTTGAAGAAAAAACAATTAAATATATTGATTATGATTATGACGTTAAAAAATATCCAGGCAAAAAATTTTCAATCGTAGATCACAGTAATTTTATAACAAATAAAGATTGGTATGATGAAAATACTAAAAATGTGATTTATCAAAACTTGGTTGACATTGCTGAAATGTCAATGAAAAAAGAGGGTATTTTTAATGAGAAATCAATAAAAAACATCATAAAAAAATTAATCTTAGAAAGACTAATTAATAAAAAGTATTTTAGTTTTTTATTTAAGGTTAAATAGGTAATTTTTATTTAGAAAATTATATGGCGCGCTCGGAAGGACTTGAACCCTCAACCTCTTGGGCCGTAACCAAGCACTCTATCCAATTGAGCTACGAGCGCATAAATGGAGGCACCAACGAGATTCGAACTCGTAATCAGGGTGTTGCAGACCCATGCCTTGGCCGTTTGGCTATGGTGCCATATTAAACCATTATAAATTATATATTAAATTAATTTATTTCTTTTCATTGTTGATTGAAAATTCTCCATCAAGAACCTTAGAAAGACCACCATTTCGATAATCTGGCCCAATATGAGTTGCTACATCCAATAAATGCTTGGAAGAATTCTTCATTGCGATTAAAGCACCTAAATAATCTAATGTTGAAGTATCATTCATCGAATCTCCAATATGTACACTTTTAGTTGCATCAACTTTAAGGAGTTTGGTAACATATACCGCAGCTAATCCTTTTGTTGCTTTAGAATCAGTTATTTCAATTATTCAATCATTCGCAGATGTTTTGATAGAAAGTGACGGATATTTTTGCTTGAGTTCAAGATATATTTTAAATAATTTTCTTTTTGTACAACCTGCTAAAACTAATTTATTGTATTTTAGACTTGAATCAAAATCTGCCAACTTAGAATAGTGTTTTTTATTTAACCAAACAAATGGTTGCATAATTCAGTTCTTTGTATACACTTTATAGGTTGAATTAGGAATTAAAAGAATTCGATATTTAACTGCAATATTTTTAATAAAACTAACAGTTTTAGAATTAATTGCTATATCTCTTAAAATTTCATTTTTATCATTAACAATAATTGCACCATTTTGACAAATAGCAAATTTAATTCTTAATTCCTTCATTAAATATTGTACTTTAGTACTAAAACTTCTACCAGTAGAAATAATTACTGGGGTTTTTTTGTTTATCTCTCTAATTTTGTTTGCATTTAGATCGGAAATTTTATGTCTTTTGTGATCTAAAGATGTTCCATCAAGGTCTATAAAAAAACACTCAACCTCGAATTGATTATTAACATCATTATTTATTGATATTTTGATATTTCCTCATTTCACTTATCATATGGTAAAAATCCTACATGTGTAAATAGTTGTTTCCCATTTTTAAAAATCATTGAAGTTGGTGTCGCAGATACTTTATAATGTCTCACAGCTTCATCATCAAGATCAACATCATATGTTAATAGCATTATGTTTAAATCGTTTGATAAATCTTCCAATATTGGCATTTGCATTATGCAAGGACCACATGTTTCAGAGTGAAAATTTAGAATAATTAATTTATCTTTTGTTTCTAAAATTTTTTGAATTTCGTCAAGACTTTCAACTGCATGAATCATATTCTTGGCTCCTTATTGATTTATTATTAATCACATTAATTTTAACATTTAATTAATATGATTTTGCATAAATTAAAAATCTATTTGTTTTATTTTTGGTAAAAATGCACACGCCTTCTGAAGGGATTTCCATTTCAAGAGGGATACATCTAGCTGTAGCTGTTGTTTCTTCCTTGATTTTTACTTCAAAATCGTCATTATCAATAATTGGAGTTAATACAAATTTGTTTTGATTTATTGCCTTTTTAAATTCGTCATAGGATTTAACAATAACAATATTTTCATTCATCTTTTTTTCAGCATTTGCTAGTAAATTATTTTGTATTGAATCCAATGATTGTTTAACAAACTTTGACAAATCATCCATAGTCACAGTTGTTTTTTCTAAAGTATCCCTTCTAACAATGATGACTTCATTATTTCTAACCTCTTTTGGACCGATTTCGATTCTTAATGGTACACCTTCAATTTCAGATTGTGCAGCCTTAAATCCCCCACTTTTTGAACTTTTATCAATTCTAATTGAATATTTTTCACTCAATTGCTTTTCTAATTTATCAGAAATAACTTTTACCAATGGTTCCTTGTCGGCCATAATTTCAATTATATCAATTTGAATTGGCGCAATTTTTGGAGGAATAATAATTCCTCTATTATCCCCATGACTCATTATTATTGCACCTATAAGTCTTGTAGAAATACCTCACGATGTTTGATAAACAAATTCTTGTTTATTTTCAGTTGATTTGTAAGATATGTTAAATATTTTAGAAAAGTTTTGACCCAAAAAATGACTAGTACCACTTTGAAGTGCCTTCCCATCCTTCATCATTGCTTCAACTGTAAATGTAGAGACTGCTCCAGAAAACTTTTCCATTTCAGTTTTGATACCTGTAATGACAGGTATTGCTAAATAATCTCTTAAAAAAATTTTATATGTTTCTAACATTTTCATAGTCATATTCATCGCTTCTTCTTCACTGGAATGACAAGTATGCCCTTCTTGTCATAAAAATTCTGTATTTCTTAAAAAGGGGTTTGTTGTTTTTTCTCATCTTAAGACGTTTGCTCACTGATTATATAATTTTGGCAAATCATTGTATGAGTTAATTTCACTCTTAAAAAACTCAGCAAATAAAACTTCAGAAGTGGGTCTAATATATATATTTTCTGCTAAATTTTTATTTCCAACTTTTGTAATAGTTGCCAATTCTGGAGCAAAACCCTTAACATGATTTTGTTCCTTAGAAATTAAATTTTCGGGAATCAACATTGGCAAATACACATTTCTTATCCCTTGTTTTCGAAGTATTTTATTAAAATTGATTTGTATATTTTCTCAAATTCCATATGAGTTTGGTTTAAAAATAATTGTTCCTTTAATTGGACCATATTCAATTAAGTTACCATTCTTCACAACATCTATATATCATTTTGAAAAATTTTCTTCAATTGGTGTTATTTGCTTAATTGATTTCATTTTTTATATTATATAGTTAGTTTTAAAAAAAGAATAAAAAAAACATCCTAATGGATGATATGGCTGCCCCTGTAGGATTCGAACCTACGCATGTCGGCACCAAAAGCCGATGCCTTTCCGCTTGGCCAAGGGGCAAAATGGTGGAGGAGGAGGGATTCGAACCCCCGAATCCGAAGAAAATGGGTTACAGCCACCCGCATTTGGCCGCTTTGCTACTCCTCCAAATTGATTACATTCTATAATTTATAAATGCTTAATTATTATAGTAGAAAAATTTAAATAAAATTTTAAAATTTTAAATTATTAGTTGCAATTGTTGAAAGAGCTTTATAAGAAAACTCAGTTGGAACCTTTCTTCCAAATGATTCAATTTCGACAATTGCCAATTGGTTTTCAATGTCTGTTTCAATAATTCTGCCTTTTTCTCCAGTAAATGAACCTTGAACTATTTGGACAATAACTCCTATTTCAAAAGGGTTTTTATACTCTAAATCTTTGAATTGTTGATTCTTCAATTTCTCCATTTCAATTGATTTTTGGATTTGTCTATCGCTAATAGGTGTAGGTTTAGTACCTTTACCAGATGATCCTACTAATCCAGTAACATTCTCGGTATTTCTTATTAAAAATCAAGCTTCATCCGTCATAACAACTTTAATAAAAATGTAGCCCTTATACATGTTCTCCATCTTAATTTTATATTCTTTGCCTTTTGATTTTTTAAGTAATTCAGCACTTGTAATTATTGGTTGTTTAAAAATTTTAAAATCTTCAAAAAGGTGACTCATTCCCTCTGCTGATATTTTATTTTTAAGATTTTCAATTACATTTTCTTCCTTTTTTGAAACAGTAGAAACCATGTATCATTCCATTTTTAATTTATTACTCATATTATTTTGCCCCCATTAGTTCTATAAGTTCTGTTACTCCAAGTGATATCAATGCAAAAAAGCCTGTTAAGAAAAGTATAAAAATGAATATATATAAAAAACTCATATTATGCTTCTTTTCAGTTGGTCATTTAACTCTTTTTAATTCCTTGTAAAAATTTCTCATGACATAAGGTTTAATTTCAATTGCAGAATTTTCATTATCAATTGATTCTTGAATTGTTTCAATATCTGGATTGTTTTTGCTTTTTTTCATTACTTTTCCTCCTTATGTTCATGATGAGCCCTACAATTATTGCAAAATTTATTTATCACTATTCGATCATCATTTGATTTATTAGTGTAATAATTTTTAATTTTACAATTCTGACATGCTAATGCAACTTTTTTTTTCATTATAACTTATTATACATAATTAATAAAATTTGTTTATTAAATAAGGAGTATCTCGAAACAATAATATATGGAAATTTTCTAGATCATAGTTATTCTACTTTATTAATATAAAGCATCAATTAAGCGACAAAGTTTTCAATTTGTCTTGTTATATTTTCCCTAATTTTTTTAATTTCATTTTTAACAAAGTTTGATGTAGTTGTCAAGCTTTTGACAGTTGAAAATTTTTTGAAAATTTGTTAATAGTGTTATAATTTTTTAGAGGTTTTCTATGACTAAAGATGAAATTAAGAAAATGCTTGATAACCATTTTGATTCACTGGGTCAATATTTGTTAGAAAAAGTAGTAAAAAAATATGGTGATACTTTTAATATTACATATAATGTTCCGTTGCCACTTAGAACAAAATTTGAGGGAACTATATTACAAACTTGCAATATTAGATATGGTGATTTTTTGGAAAATGTCATAAATTTATTTCTTGAAAGTAATGGCATTGTTGTTAATAGAGACAAAAAAAACAAGAATTATGATCTTCTTTTTGAAAATGATAATGTGATTTATGTTGGCGAGATAAAAATTAGAGACAATCATGATAGCACTAAGAAGCGCGGTCAGTTAGAGAACTTAATTAAAAAAGCCAAACAACAAAAAGATAAAAATCCAAAGAAAGAAATAATAGTCTTATTTCACTTCATTGATCCAAGTCAAAGAAAGAATGGAACTTGATATAAAAAACAATTAGAGGCCTTAAAACAAAACGAAGATTTTGATGATTATTTTATTTGCTATGGCGATGATTTATATAAAAAATTCAACCTTCAAGAGGAGTGAAAAAAAATAGTTGTAATGTTGGATTCTGTAAACGAGGAATATATTAACAATAATTACATACTTAAGCAAGCTTGTAAATCTATAAAGAATCCACCAAAGCACATTCAAGAAATTATTGATGAAATTTTACTTTAAATCGGTTCTAATAATATCTCTAAAATAAGATAGTTTATTCCCATTTATGGTAATTGCTGTTCAAGCATTAGTAGATTTTTTAAAAATAATATTGCATAATTTATTTGGCGTTAAATATTCTCCCTTATGCAAAATTAATCCTTCCTCATTGAATTTATAATATTTTGAGTTTAATTCTATTCTATCATTGGTAGAAATAAGTTGGTTTGTTATTAAATCTTTAAATTTTATAATCTTTGGTTTATTATCATAAACTGCATTTTTTATATCTTCTCTACTATAATCCTCAACAACACGGCTAATTCTCTTTAAGGATGCATTATAATACTTTTCTTCCTTTTCAATTGCTATATATTTTCTTCCTAGTTGTTTTGCAACATGAGCAGTTGTTCCGGTTCCTGAAAATGGATCTAAAACAATATCTCCAGGTTTAGAGGATGATAAAATCACTCTTTCCAACAATGCAATCGGCTTTTGTGTTGAGTGAATTTTTTTTCCACCTTCCTCTCTCAACCTTTCTTTTCCAGAACAAATTGGTAATTTTCAAACAGATTTCATTTGTGTTCCACCATTAATATGTTTCATTGTTTTGTAGTTAAAAGTAAATTTAGATTTTTCATTCTTAGTTACTCATAGCATTGTTTCTTGAGCGTTCACAAATCTAGTCCCAGCAAAATTAGGGACAGGATTAGTTTTTTCTCATACAATCTCATTAATAATTCAAGCTTTCATATCTTGCAATATATAGCCAAGTCTATGTATATTTTGAAAAGAACCAATAACTCATAAAGAACCGTCTTTTTTAAGTATTCTTAAGCATTGTTCTAATCATTTTTTACATTCATCGTCATATTCTTTTAATGAAGTATATTTATCTCATTCATCATCCACTCCATCAAATTTAGTGCCATCAAATCTCAATAATTTTTTTTTAAGATTCATATTGTAGGGAGGATCAGCAAAAATTAAATCAATAGAATTATCATTAATTCGCTTCATTATTTTGACATTGTCACCAAGGATAACATTATTTAAGTATTTTTCCATTATAAATTCTCAATATACCTTTCTTTTAATTTTAATTCTTTACCTTACTAAGTATTTATATAATTATGTTATTTGTTATAACACAATTATTACTTCGCTTATTTAACTCAATTGATATATTTTATAATATATTTGCTAGAAAAAACATTAAATCCTAAATTTATTAAATCCTCTTCATCGAGTGGTATTGAATAGAATTTTTTTAATATGAAATATGCATTTCTTTTGAACATATCAATATTATTTACATAAATTTTTCTAATTGCTTTTTGGGGATCTTCCATTTATTCTTCTTTCTTATTTTTTAAATGGAATAAAATTATTCCTGTGGCGACAGATACGTTCAATGATTGAACTGTTCCATCCATTTTTAAAAAAATGTTTTGATCTGATTCTTTTAATAGAGATTTTGAGACTCCCCTCCCTTCATTTCCAACAATTAAAACTAAAGGAAAATTATAACTAATTTCAGTATATTCAGCAGTTCCTAAATTTAGAGAAGTTGCATATATTCAAAACATCTTCTTCTTTAATTTTACAACTGTAGCTTGAAGAGAATTAACTTTAATAATTTTCATTCCAACAATTCCTCCTGATGATACTTTGAAAACTGTATCGTTAATATCAACAGATCTAACATTTGGTATAATAATGTGTTTAATTCCCGAGGCATTTGCAGTTCTTAATATTGACCCAAAATTTTGTGGATCTTCAAGATGATCTAGCATCAATACTATTTTGGGTTTATCATCAAAAATTGTTTCTAAATCATAGTATTTGAAAGTATTTAATATGGCAACATAACCTTGATGATTCAATGGAGTGAGTTCATTCATTTTTTCTTTTGAAATTATTTCAATTTTTATTTTGGTATCTATATCTTTTTGTTCTTTCAATAAATAGATTGTCTTTATATCCATCTTATTTTCAATTGCCTCTAATACTGTGTTTTTGCCACAAAGTAATTTAACCATATAAACCTGCTCCTCTTTTACTGTTTTTGTCCTAATAAGTCTGCTAATTTTTCTCTAAGTTCATCTGCACGCTGTCAATTTTTTAATTTTTTTTCTTCCTTTCACATTTGGTAAATTAATTTATCTTTTTCTGAAATAATTTTTTCTGTAAATTGAAAACCAAGAATTTTAAATATACTTATTAAAGTATTTCCAATTTTAATAGTTTTATTTTCATTAAATAATTTAATCATTTCATTAATGTCTTTCATTGCAGCGGAAAAGTTTAGTGTTTCTATATTTTTTAAAATGTGCTCAATATCTTGCAATTTTGAAAATATGTAATTGTCTTCAATTACTAGTAAGTTATATATATTAATAAGTGAGTTCAATTTTTTAGAATTATCATTATAAAGTTGATCAGTGAATTCAATTGTATTCTTATAGTTAGAATTTAATAAAATTAACCTAAAGATATCTGCATTGTATAGATTTTTATCCTTTTCTAGAAAATCATCTGCATATAGAATATTTTTTTCAGATTTGGACATTTTTTGTCCCTTAAGATTAATAATCCCTAGATGAATTCATTTTTTAGTTATTTCTTTACTATGCAATCCTAGAAATTGGGCATTTTCATTTTCATGATGTGGGAACTTTAAATCGATTCCTCCTCCATGAATATCTAGTTTCGCTTGACCAAAAACTTCTATAAAAGAAAAACACTCGGTATGTCAACCAGGCCTCCCTCTCCCTCAAGGACTATCTCAAGTAACACCATTGGTTTTTGATTTTCAGACAACAAAATCTTCATTATTTCTTTTTTTATAATTAATCTTTTCAATATTTATAAATTCATCGATTTTTTTGTTTGATATTTTTCCATATGATTTTATTGATTTTATATCAAAGTAAATTGAATTATCCGAAGCATAAACTTTGTTTTCTTTTTCTAGTTTTTTGATAGATTCAATGATAATATCCATATTTTCTGTTACTGTGGGCATTTCAACAATAGTATTTATGTTGAACTTTCTCAACATGTCTTTATAAAAAGAGAAATACATGTCACTAACATATTTTTCAGATTTTCCCAATTTTAATGATTTTTCAATTATTTTATCATCGATGTCAGTAATGTTGTGGATTAGTGTTACATTTTGACCCAAATGCTTCATTGCTCTTATAAATAAATCAAACGTTACAATTGGGCGCATATTTCCAATATGAACTTTATCATATACTGTTGGACCACACAAATAAATAAATTTCATACTACTATTATACATTTAATATTAATATATAGATAAGAGGTTAGGTTATGGTTGCAATAATTGGGAAAACATGTGTAGGAAAAACTTTTTTATTAGAAAAAGCAAAAAAACTCGGATATTCAACCTTAAATTGCGATGATTTCTTCCATGAACAATATAAATTTGGCAATAAATGCTATGAATTAATAAAAAATAAGTTCGGGGAAAAATATGTTAATAAAAAGGAAGTTAAACGTGAAATGCTGAAAAAGCTTATTTTTACTGAAAATAGGAGAGATGAGCTTGAAAAACTAATTTTTCCCGTTCTTTTTGAACATTTAAAAAAATTTAAGTATGATTTCGTAGAAATTCCCATTTTATATAGTAAAAATGGGAATTTTGAAGTTTTTTTTGATAGAACTTTAAATATTAAAGCAAGCCTTGAATGAAGGAGAAAAATAGCAAATTTTAAAAATGTGGATAATTATAGTTTTGATGATTTTGATTCTATAAATACTGGGTTTTCAAAAGATGGAGATGTGGATATTCATATGGATAACATGCCTGTTAATATGGATTGAAAAATGTTTTTTATTAGGTATTTTATTTAAATATTATAATAAGTTTAAGTCAATTAATTGGTTAGTCTAAAAATGGAGGTTTAATGAAAATTTTATATTTTTTTGTCGAAAATTTTAACAAAATCAATGCTGATGAACTGAAATTTGTAAGATGTTTCTATTTGCCAATAATTGGGCCTAATTCTACCATTTTGTATGAGTATTTGTCATCTTTAGACCAGACAGACAACGCTTATAAACCAGGTGTAAATATTAATGATTTGTCTAAATTGTTGTCAATGAGTGTTGATGACTTGATTTTAGCTAAAAAAAATCTTGAAGCTGTTGGTTTAATTAGATCTTTTACTAAAAATGATAATAAAAACGGATTAATTACTCTTATAAAACCACTAACTCTTGAAAAATTTATTTCAAATGATATTTTAAAATCTAATTTATTAAAAAGAATAGGTGAAATTATGATGGAAAAGCTAATTTTAGAACATAAACCAAGACCTATAAGTAAAAATGATTACATTGAGGTTTCGGCCAAGTATTTTGATATATTTGACCATTCATTTGATGAAAAAGTGACTAATGAATATCAAACAGCAGATTTTAAACTACCTGCATTCAAAAATATCGATGAAGCTATTAAATCACTTTCGCCAGAACAGTTTATTAGATTCTTAGATAAGGGTTCAATTACATTTGGACAAAAGGAATATATTAATTATTGTAGAAATATTGGATTATGTGATTCTTCAATTAACGTGATTCTTAATTATTCTTTTGAAATTAATGGAAGAATTATTGTAAATTATGTTAAAAAAATAACTAATGATCTATATGAAAGAAATTTAATATCTTTTAATGAAATAGTTGATTCATTGAATGATTCTATTAAATCTAAACAAAGTAAAAATAGAAGTCAAGAATTAAATTGAGGGCATTTTGAGGCGAAAGAACCAATTATTGAGGGCATTAAAGAGATTTCATTAGGTGAATTGCTAGAGGATCTGAAAGAATTGATGTAGCAATGGATATTAGAGAAATAAAAAAGCAAGTTTTAAGTAATAAAAAAATTGTTAAATTAATTGAGGATAACAAGCTGAATGATAAACAAATAGAAGAATCTCTTCTTATTTTTTTTGATATCATCCAAGAAGATAATGATAAAGATTTACTATATACCTCTGAAATAGAAGTTAAAGAAAATGGTATGGTTCTTAGAAAAATGATTCCGACCGAAATAGGAAAAAAGATTGAAAATTTAAATAATTTTTTTTTAAGAGATGTAACTTTTGTGGATCACTCATTGATTCTTGCTAAAAATGATAAGCAGGAGCATAAGGAAAATGAATTTACTTGAAATGAAAATAGGAAGGAGCTTCTACATTATTTTAATAGAGTAATTCTTAAGAATTTTAAAGATGATAACTATTTTAAAGGTGTATATCTTTATGGAGATTTTGGTGTTGGAAAATCTTTTTTTACACAGGCTGTAGCAAATTATTTTGCTTCTAAAAATAAAACTGTTGCTTATATAAACAATAATGATTTAGCTAATCATCTTAAACAATTATTTTCAGTTGGTTATAAAAAAACAATTGACACTTTAAAAGAAGTTGATTTCTTGTTTATTGATGATATTGGTTCTGAAAAGAACTCTTCTTGAATGGTTAGTGAAATTCTATTTTCTATTTTGTCACATAGAATGCAAATGAAAAAAACAACTTTTTTTACATCAAACTTTTCATACAAACAATTGGAAAAAGAGTTTATTAAAGGAACCGAAGTAAGTGGTTTTAAAGCAAAGAGATTAATGGAAAGAATTGAGGTTTTATCTACTCCAATTTTATTGAAAGGTAATAATTGAAGAAAATTATAATAAGTAAAATTATTTGTTTACTTAGTTTTAGTATTGAGTTTTCTCATCATCCTATTAAATTGATTAATATTTTTAATGAATCCATAATCAAAGATCTTTTGTAGATATAATTCTATGGTTTTCATTCCATTACCGTCAGCAACTCATATAAAAGTTACATCAGAAATATCTTTAACTAAATTATATATTCCTAGATAGCTTTTTGCAGTTTCACTAATTTTTGAACCTCCAGAATTATAAAAACTTCCTTCAATCAAAAAAGTGTGATTATTTTTTTTATCAGTAATTACAATATCAATCCTTTTCTTGGATAAAGTGCTCGCATTGTTTGATAATTTATAATTTTTAAAAAAATATGACTGATATTCAATATCAATATTATCATTTGATAAGAAAATGCTTTCTAAACTATCTATCAATAGTGTTTCTGTATTACTACCACCTCTATTTTTTCTAGCATTTGTATCCATTCCAACCATTACACCTAAAAAATAATTATTAAAAGATGTTAGTGCTCCATTAGTAATCATTTTTAAAAGGCCGCTTTCCTGAAAGAGAAAAAAGATATCATCACTATTATTGATTAAATCATCAATGGTAATTATGCTATTATCTTTCATAATGATAGTTTTACCATCTCTAATTGCTATTAATTCGAATAAACAACGAAAAGTCTCTTTATTTTTTTTAAATAGTTCTTCAATACTTTTCTTAACTTCTTTTTCATTTAAATTAATTATTTTATTTAATTCTGTTAATTTATTTTCATAATCTTTGTATGAATTTAAAACTTTCTCTATACCGATAAAAGAGTTCAGTGTTCTATTTGTAGGAGTTATTGTTGTTAAATAATCATCTAGATGTTTTTTATTCATAGAACAATTATATATATTTAATTTAGTAATTTATTATAACTATTTCATTACCTGTTTTTTTTCTTAGGGCTCCATTTGAGTTAATGCTTCGGTTTGTTTTAATTTTAAATTGCTTGTAGTCTTTAAAAAGTTCTTTAATTAATTTTGTAGAATGATTTGTTACCATTCATTTTACACCATCTTTATCTAACTCAATCAACCTTAAACAAAGATCGATTTGATTTTTACGATTAAATCCATTTTCATTATATGAGTCAAATCCATTCAATCCCTCCTCGTAATCATATGGACTATCAACAAAAATAAAATCTCCTTTTTTTGGAAATTTTAGTGTTTCTAAGTAATCAGTATTGGTTATTTTTATATCATTTTTATTCAAATAATTACTTAACAAAATTAAATTATCCTTGTTATAAAGATTTAATTTTTCCTTAGTTATACCATTGAATGGAACATTGAAAATTCCCTTTGCATTGACTCTGTACATTCCATTAAAGCAAGTTTTATTTAGATAAATAAATCTTGCTGCGATTTCCAAGTCTTTTCTTTTCAGACTTGTTCTTGTTTTATAATATAAGGTTTCTGAATGATTGTTTTTATATATATCTAATCTATCCATTAAATTATAAACATCATTTTTAATCACATTGTAGGTTTTCATTAATTCACTATTAATGTCATTAATAGTTCCTGATTTTGGTTGTAAATGTAATAACATTGCACCTGCTCCACAAAAAATTTCATAATAATCATTGAATTCCTTAGGAAGCAAAGAATTTAGATGTTTTTTTATTACACTTCCTTTTCCACCAACTCATTTAACCATTGGTGTTATTTTTTGATCTGTTTTTGGTTCTAGCATTTTTTTCTTCTTATTTGTATTAATATATTTAAAATTATTATAACATCTCTTTGAGAACAATTAAAGTTTTGCGTCTTGGTTATGGTATATTTACTAACAATTTTAAGCTCATGTTATTTGAATTAGAATTGAAGAAAATTATAATTCTGCTTCTAACTCAAAAATCATATCCCTAATTTCAGTAGCTCTTTCAAAATCTAATTGTTTTGCAGCATCCTTCATTTCCTTTCTAAGACCATCAATAACTTTTATTATTTCTGATTTTTTTGTTTTCTGATTTTTTTGTTTTAAAACATAATCAATTGCGTTTTGCAAATCATGACCTTGGATTGGTTCAGGAATAGGTTTAATAATTGTTTTAGGGGTAATGTTGTTTTCTTTATTGTATTTTTCTTGAATGCTTCTTTTAAATTTATTGTCATCAATTGTTTCTTGCATACTTTTACTTATTTCATCAGCATAAAAAACAACATGACCATTTGCATTTCTTGCAGCTCTACCTGTTATTTGGATTAAACTTCTAGTGGACCTGAAAAATGATTCTTTATCTGCATCTAATACTAATATTAATGAAACTTCAGGAATATCGATTCCTTCTCTCAGTAAATTAATTCCAATTACAACATCATAAACGCCTTTACGCAGTTTACGAAGAATTTCATTTCTCTCAAGAGTTTTATGCTCTGAGTGAATGTAAGCTATTTTAACTCCCAATGTTTGAAAGTGTTTTGTTAACTCTTCACTCGTTCTTTTTGTAGTAGTTAAAATAAATGTTTTCTCTTTTTTCTTTACTTGCTCTTGAATTCGATCATAAATGTTTTCTATTTGATTCTTTGAAGGATAAACCTCAATTGTTGGATCCACTAAACCTGTAGGTCTGATAATCTGAGAGATAATTTCCCCCTCAACTAAATCGATTTCATAATTCCCTGGAGTGGCAGAGACAAAGATTTTCTGAAAATCATATTTTTCAAATTCATCAAATCTTAGGGGTCTATTATCTAGTGCTGAAGGTAATCTAAATCCATAATCAACTAAATTTTCTTTTCTAGCCCTATCTCCCCTATACATTGCATTTAACTGTGGAATCATCATGTGTGATTCATCAATTATTAAAAGTGAGTCTTTGGGTAAATAGTCTAAAATTGTGAATGGTTTTTCATTCTCATTTCTACCATCAATATGTCTTGCATAATTTTCAATACCGGAACAATATCCAAACTCTAATAATGAATCAATGTCATTAATTGTTCTATCGTGTAGTCTTTGATACTCAAGTAATTTTCCATTACTTTTGAAAAATTCCAACCTCTCTTCTAATTCATGTTTAATTAAATTTACAGCCCGGTGAATTGTAGGATCTTGTACAGCATAAATGGCTGCCGGAAAAATAGATAAAGAGTTATGAACTTTTATAATTTTTTTCGTAAGTGGGTTGACTCTAACAATTTTTTCTATTTCATCTCCGAAAAACTCAACTCTTATTAAATATTCACTTGACCATGCTGGAGCAATTTCAACAACATCTCCCTTAACGCCAAAGCACCCAGAAGTTAACTCCACATTATTTCTTTTATATTGTCTTTTAATAAGATTTATAAAAAAAACATTCCTTTTAATTATCATACCAACTTCAATATTAAAAATGGATGATTTATATTCTTCTGGATTAACAGAACCATAAATTGCTGCCACTGAGGCAACGACTATTGAATCATTTCTCATGGTTAAAGCATTTAATGCAGCCATTCTCATTGCTTCTAAATCTTGATTAGTTTTTGAAGTTTTATCAACATATACATCCTTTTGAGGCAAATAAGCTTCTGGTCTATAGTAATCAAAATATGAAACAAAGTATTCAACTCTATTATTAGGAAAAAATCCCTTTAATTCACTATACAATTGTGAAGCAAGTGTTTTATTATGAGATAAAATAATGGTTGGTTTATTAAAATTAGCAATTACATTCGCAATTGTAAATGTCTTACCGGAACCAGTTACTCCTAGAAGCACTTGATTCTTTTTATTCTCTTTTATACCTTTAATTAATTCCTTAATTGCCTTTGGTTGATCACCTGTTGGTTTATATTTTGAAACTAATTCGTAATCTTTTATTTTAATTTTACACCCACTTTTTCCAATTCTTTCCTAACTTCATCTGGTCAAAAAGAAGATTGAAATTCACCTATATGGTATTTTTCCAACATAAACAAAATGAGTCTAGATTGACCAATTCCGCCCCCAATTGTAAAAGGCAATTTTTCATTTTCTATATCCTTATGATATTGAAAATAGGATAAATCATTTTTCTTTTCATTTAAAATTCTTATTTGATTATTTAGAGCTTTAGAATCAACCCTTATTCCCATAGAGCTTAATTCCATTGCATTATTATGAATGGGATTATAAAGAATTAAATCTCCATTTAAATTCCAGTCATCATAATCAGCCGCTCTATCATCATGTGGTTTATTATGACTTAACTTATGACCTATTCCAATTAAGAAGAATGCTTTTGTTTCTATTGCAAATTTATTTTCTCTCTCTTTAGGTGTTAGCTTTGGGTACTTTAAATATAGTTCTTCTGTCGTTATAAATGTTATGTTTTTTGGTAATTCATTTGCTAATTGAGGGTATTTTTTTTGAGTTTCAAAAAGAGTTTTTTTGATTGCATCATAAATTAGAGTGACTGTTTTTTTTAAATACTCAATAGTTCTTTCTTCTCTAGAAATTCTTTTTTCTCAATCAAATTGCTCAACATATAAAGAGTGATAGGGAGATAAATTTTCTTCACCTATTCTAATTGCCTTCATATTTGTTCAAAGGCCCTCATTAACTTTTAAATCGAGATTTTTTATTTCTTGTCTTTTTCATTTTGCAAGTGATTGAATTATTTCAAATTGCTTGTCCTTATATTTAAACTTAACTGGTAGTCCATCATTATTCAAATGGTCATTTAAGCCTATTTCTTCATCCAAAAATATTGGTGACGAAACTTTCATTAAGTTAAGATTTTGTTCGAGATTTTTAATAAAATTTTGTTTAACAAATACAACTGCCTTTTCCGTTTCTATTTTATTAAATTTATCCTTATACATATTTTCGTTATTCATCCGCCATTATTTCTTGTTTATCTTCAATTAATTCCTTTGCTTTTGCAAGCTCTATACTAAAGAAGGAAGTAACTCCCCTTTTTTGCATTGTTGCACCAAACAACTGATCAACCCTTGACATTGTCCCATGTCTATGAGTTATAACAATAAATTGTGTATCAGCCTTTAATGATTGTAAAAATTCTGCATATCTTACAACATTAGATTCATCAAGCGCTGCCTCTACTTCATCTAGAATACACAAAGGAAGAGGTTTTGCCTTAATGATTGCAAATAACAATGAAATTGCAATAATTGCCTTTTCTCCTCCTGAGAATAATTTAAGATTTTTAACACTTTTCCCTGGAGGTTGTGCTTGAATATCAACTCCTGATTCCAAAACATCATGAGGATCTGTCAAGAAAACTCTTGCCTCTCCACCACCAAACATTTTTTTAAATACCAAATCAAATTCCTTGTTAACTAATTCTAGGGTTTTAGAAATTCTAGAAATGATTATTTTATCCATTTCAGAAATCGCTTCTAAGATAATATTTTTTGCTTCTTGAAGTTCTTGTTGGCTGGCATATATTTCATCGTGACGCTCTTTTATTTCAGCATATGTCTTTATTGCTTCTATATTAACAGTTCCTAGCTCATCAATTTCTGTTTTAAGTTGTGAAACTATTGATCTAGCCTCATCTAAATTTAGAGTTAGAGAAAAATTTTCGCGAGCTGTTTCAAATGTTAAATGATAGTGTTCTCCTAATCTCTTTGTTGCTTCAACTACATAAAATTCAGCCTTTGTTTTTTCTGTCATTTTTTCACTTGAATTAGATATGATTAATCTTAAGGATTTTTCTAATTCTTGTTTTGATATTGTTGATCTAGATATTGATACTTCAATTGTCTCAAGTTTTTCCCTTTTAGCTCTAATTGTTGCCTGAATAATTCCTTTGCTAGATTTTAATTCATTCAAAGAACCATCAATACTATTTAATGATTCAGCATCAAATGTTTTATTGCTTTGTGTTTCAAAATCGTTTTTTAAATCTAAAAACAATTTCTTAACATTTTCATTTTTTTCGTTATTCTTAACAATTTCAATTGTTAACTCATTAATTAAACCTTGTTTCTCTTCTTTTATATTTTCTAATTTTGCAATTTCAATGTTTGCTATATCAATACCTTTGTTTAAGTCAGGAATAATTTCATTAAGCTGTCTAATTTGGTCTTCAATTCCGATAAGGTTTGAACTATTTAATTTGGTTCCTCCTGTAATTATCCCCCCTACTCTAATTAAGTCACCATCAAGTGAAGCAATTAAGTATTTTTTGTCAACTAAATGTGAAATAGCATTTGCTGATTGAACGTCTTCAACAATGATTGTATTTCCAAGTAAAAATTTTGTTAACTTAGTATACTTGTCATCAGAGCTAACCAACTCTGAAGCAACTCCAATAAATCCAGGTTGATTATTAATTTTTAATAAGTAATCTGGCCTTACTTCTTTTTCATTAATAGAAGAAAGAGGAATGAAAGTTGCACGACCGCCATTATTACTTTTTAAAAATTCAATCATTTTAATTGCAGTATCGGATTCATTAACAACAATGTGTTGCAAAGCATTTTGTAAAATAGATTCTATAGCTGATGAATATTGTTCGGGAATATTAATAATATCCGAAACCGTTCCTTCCATACCCTTAAATAATGATTTGTTATCAAGAATTGTTTTTGTTCCCTTGAATAAATTGGTTTTGTTTTCTTTGTGATCTACAAGAACATCAATTTTAGTTTTTACTTTTAATAAATTTGTTTTCATTGTATTGGACTTTAATCTTAAAGTTGCAATACTTAATTCAATATTATTGACTTCCTCCTTCTTGTCACGTACATTCTGGATAGAAGATTCACCTCATGATTCAAAATGTTTAATTTCGGAAGAGTAAACCTCTAATTGTGATTTCATTGCAGCTATTTTTTCTGCACCAGCAACCTGGATTTGACCACTAATAATTAGTTCTCTTTTTTGTTCTTCATTTTTAAAACGAACTTCTAAGTTATAAAGGCTTTCGTTAATTTTTTCTAGGTCTATATTTAGTTCTCTAATTTCCTTTTCAAGATTTGTTTTATAATCAACATTTTGTTCAATAGAAATTTCCTGGTCTTTTATTCTTGACTCTAAATCTTCTTTTGTTTCTTGAACTCCAATAAGTTCAGCTCTTAACTCATCCAATTTATTGTTAAAAAAAGTTAAATCATGGACTAATAGCCCTACTTCCACTTCCTTTAATTCCTTAGATTTTTCAATATAGATTTTTGCTTTTTCTGCTTGCTTTTCTAAAGGTTTTAGTTGTTTTTCTAATTCAATAACAACAGTATTTATTTTTTCAAGAGACTCTTGTGTCTTTTCTAACTTTCTTAAAGCTTCTACTTTTTTAGATTTGTACTTACTTGTTCCCGCGGCATCTTCAATAATTCCTCTTCTTTGTTCAGGAGTGGCTTGTGCTATATCAGAAACTGTTCCTTGAGAAATTATGGCTAATGAAGATTTTGAAATACCTGATTCTAGAGCAATTTCTCTAATATCTCTATATCTTGCTATTTGATCATTAATATAGTAAGAGTTGCTTCCATTACCTCTCTCAAGAACTCTTGAAATAGTAAAAATTTTATGTGGTATTGAAAGTTTCCCATTTGAATTATCAAAAGTTAGAGTCACTTCACACTTATTTTGTTCTTTTTCAGTTCTTGATCCAGCAAAAATAATATCTTCCATGTTGTCGCCACGAAGAGCTTTTGATGACTGTTCACCCAAGACTCATTTAATTGCATCATTTATATTACTCTTACCAGATCCATTTGGTCCAACAATTCCAACAACCCCACCATTAAACTTTAAAGTAATTTTATCTGCGAATGATTTGAAGCCTTTAGCTTCTACTTTTACTAATTTCATGGGATTCCTTTTGTGAATTTAAATTATTATTGTAATTATAAAATATTATCATATTTTAGCGCAAAAGTTCAATATCAAATTAATTTTTGTTTACTGCTTTAATTTTTTTAGTGCACTTTCTGCAGCATTATTTTCAGCTATCTTTTTAGTTTTTCCAATTCCTTCACCATAACATTTATTATCATGCATTAATCTTGTTTTAAAATTATTGTCTGGCAATTTATGTGATTCATAATATATTTCTGATGTTGAAGAAGATTGTATTAGTTCTTGGAATTTTGTTTTGTAATCTTTGAGATTATTTAAATCAGTTAATTTTATTTTTGGTGCAAGAAATTTTGCTAGAAATTTATCAACCGCTTCATCTCCCAAATCTAAAAAAAGGGCACCTATAAATGACTCAAAAATGTCGGCACATACTTTCGTTTTGTTTATTAGTTCTTCTCTATTATTTGAGCATATTAAATAATTATTTAAACCTATTTTTCTAGTTATGCTTGCAAGGGCTTCGTTATCAACATTTCTTGATCTTATTTGTGTTGCTTCGCCTTCGCCAATTTTTTGGAAATGATTAAAAATTATAATAGCTGATTTAAATTGAATTATAGAATCTCCTAAAAACTCTAACATTTCATAAGATTTAACACTTTTATTTTCATTAGAGTATGTTATATGGGTAATTGCTCTTTGATAAAAAGCAATATTCTTAAATGGTATCTTATATTCATTTAGAAAATCTTCAATTTTTAAATTTTTCATTATAGAACCTTTTTATAAGCTTCTAATGCATTGGAATTTAGTGCCAGTTTTAGTTGTTCTAAAGCTCCCTTATACGACTTCTCATCAGATGATCCATGACATTTTATTATGATGCCTTCAACTCCAATAATTCAAGCTGCTCCTACATTTCTATAATCTAGGTGTTCTTTAATATTTTTGAAAGCTCCTTTTAAAAATAATGCACATATTTTTCTAAAAATGTTTGATGTAATGTTATCTTTTACTAATTTTTGAAAATTAAGGATTGTTCCTTCCATAGTTTTTAGAGAAATGTTACCAGCATAACCATCTGTTACAACAACGTCCACATTTCCATCCAATAATTCTCTACCTTCAACAAATCCAACATAGTTTAATGTTCCTTTTTGCTTCATTTGCTTTAACTCTTTGTGAGCAATTTGATGGGCTTCAAAACCTTTATTATCCTCTGTCCCAACATTTAGAATGCTAACCTTTGGACTCTCAATTTTTAATACAGCTTTTGAAAATGCTTGACCTAATTTTGCTCATTGTACTAAGTGGTCGGCATTTATATCTAAATTTGCCCCTACATCCAGCATAACAAATTTTTTATCTTTAATGACTGTTGGAAAAATTGGCATAAATGCAGGTCTACTAATACCATTTATTCTTTTCAAAATAAAAATCGAAGAGCTCATCAATCTTGCCGAATCCCCTGGAGAAAGACATGCATCTACGGTACCTTCTTTTAAAAGCTTTAATGATGTAGTCATTGAATTGTTTTCAGTATGAGCGTTTCTTAAACTAGAATTTTTATCAACAGTATTGGGATTATCAATGATTGTTATTCTTTCGGAGGGGATTAATGTTTTTTCAATGTGTTTTTTATCTCCAACTAGAATAATAGAAAAATCTTGATTTTTATTTATGAAATCCATAGCAGCCAAAACTGCTACATCGATTCCATTATCATTTCCCATTACATCAAAAGCTATTTTTTTCATACACATTCTATTCCACACTAATTAAAAAATTATAAATTGGTTGATCTCCATTATGAATTTCTACGTCAACATCATAGTTCAAGATAATATATTTTTCTAACTCATTTGCATCTAATTTAGAAGCATCAGCGCCATAGTAAATTATCACTATTTCTGCATCTTTCTTTCTAGAAAGCATTTCTTTAATAAGTGCTTCTCCCGCTTTAATTATATTTTTTTTACATCCAATTATTTTATTTTCAACCATCATTAAAAATTCATCTTTTTTGATTTTGACATTGTCTATTTTTGTATCTTTAGTTGCAACTGTAATTTGTCCGGTTACTAAATTTTTTAACGATGATTCTATTTCTTCTAAATTATCTTCTAGACTTAATTCCGAAGAAAAGTTAAGCATTGCAGTAATCCCTTCAACTTGAGTTTTTGTTGATAAAACTTTTATATTTTTGTCCTTAATTATTTTAGAAGCTTGCTGAGCAGTTAGAATAATATTTGAATTATTTGGAAGTATAAAAATGTTATCCGCATTAACATATTTAATTGCTTCAATAATATCCTGGGCAGATGGATTATTGGTTTGTCCCCCTTCAATAATATAATCACATTCATATTTTTTCATAAGTTCAATTATTCCAGAACCAGTATTGCATGAAATAATTGCCGAAGTTTTCTTTTTATCTGATTTTTTGTTTTGATTAACTTCGCCAGCATTTACCTTAGTATCGCTTGCTTGAATAGTCATATTTTCTGATTTTATTGCATTAAATTCACCAAATTTTTGTGCGTAATTTAATACTTGTCCTGGCTTTAAAGTATGAATATGAATTTTAACAATTTCCTCATCTTGAACAACAACAACTGAATTACCCAATTTTGATAACCCTCTTATGAAGTCTACTTTAATAAATTTTGTAATTGATTTTAATTTAATAATTAACTCTGTGCAGTAACCAAATTCACCATCATAAATTTCCAACTCTCCTGTAAATTTTTGCATTTGAGCTTCTTCAACAGAAATTTTTATTGGCATACCTTTGAAAGATTTTAAAATTCCTTCTATAATAATATTTAGTCCTTCTCCACCCGAGTCTACAACTCCAACTTCTTTTAGAACCGCCAATAAATTAGGAGTATTATCACAACTTACTCTAGCAAATTTCAAAGCCAATTCAAATACTTCTATTACATCCATTTCTGGTTTAATGCTTTTTTCTAAGTTTTCATAAGTTTCTCTAATAACCGTAAGAATTGTACCCTCAATTGGATTTATTACAGAGGCATAAGCCATTTTGGAAGCTTCTTTAAATCCATTAACAATATCTTTTGATTGAATAACATCAAGATTTTTTCAGGCCATTGAAAATCCCTTAAAAATTTGAGATAAAATAACTCCAGAATTACCTCTTGCGCCCAATAGCATATCTTTAGAAATACTTTGCAATAACTTCCCTAAATTTTCAATTTCAACTTTTTGAATTGAATCAGCAGCCTTTTTGATTGTAGAAGACATATTTGTACCTGTATCACCATCAGGAACAGGGAAAACATTAAGAGAGTTGATTCTATTTTTATTGTTTTGCATATTGTTGGAAGCAGAAATAATCGCTTGTCTTCAATCATTAACTGAGATTTTTTTCATATTATTTAACTCCCTTCACATAAATATTAAGGAATCCCAGTTTATAACCAATTTTTTTTAAACCAAATGTTGACTGCTCTTTAATTTGTTTTGAGATATTATTTATTGTTGAATCCATAGAAATTATAATTGCAACATTGATATTGATTTGATCATCATTTACAATTAAAGAGACTGCTTTGGTTCATGACTTTGAATCTTTTAATTCTTGATTTGTTTCATCAATACTACAAAATCCCAAAATTCCAGGGACTGTTGAGAGATTTTTAATAACATTTTCAGATAATGTTGATATATCCATAAGCGTTTCCTTCTAAATTACTAAGCAAATTATATCATTTTAATAAAAAAAGTAATACAAAATAATAGCATGTAAACCTAATACAATACACGAGATGATGATTATTTATTAATACATTTTTAATTGTTTGATAATTTAAAATTTATGGTTTTATCTGAGAGATTTGTCATAAGGAATTCCGGCAGCCTTTGGTCCAACGGACTTTTCACCAAAAACAGTCATAGCTATCAAAGTAACTAAGTATGGGATTGCTAATAAAAGAGATTTATAACTTTCATACTCTCTAGGTACAAATGAAGGTATTGTATAACTCACTCCTAAAAGTAAAGAAAATGCTATTGCTGCAAATAAAGATGGAAGAATTTTTCATCTACCTATAATCATAATTGCCAAAGCTAGGAAACCCAAACCTTCTACAGATCCCTTAAATGTTGTTCCACTTCCTAAAGTTGAAGTCATAAACATTGCTCCAGCCAATCCAGCCAATAAACCTGAAATTAAAACGCCTTGTCATTTAAATGAATTAACATTTATTCCTGCAGCATCAGCTGCTTGTGGATTTTCACCAATAGATTTTAACCTTAATCCCCATTTTGTTCTATTAAGTGCCAACCAAGCAACGACAACTGTGATGAATAAAACAAAAGTACTTAAAGAAACTATTGCTGACAATTCATTTAAAGCACTATTACCAAGCGCTAGCTCAGGAACATTATAGTTTAATTTATTTGCTGTACCAAAAATAAATAATACAGTTAGTGTTAAAGCAGGGGCAAGAATATTCATAGCTATACCCGAAATAATTTGATTTGCCTTCAATTTAATGGTTGCATATCCATGAAGAGAAGAGAGCAACACCCCTGATATACCGGCAATAATGAATAAAGGAATTTGCAATCATGACGACCCAACTATTGCACCTTGATCAGTAAATATACTAGCAAACACCATATATGCTGTAGCACCAAAAACAATGGTTCCATTAATGCCTATATTAACAATTCCTACTCTTTCTGAAATTATTGCAGAAATTGATGAGAGCGTAAGAATTCCAAGGTAAAGCATTGTGAAAGTTATTATTTCATTAAATATTTCCATTATCTTGCTCCTTTAGATATTTTTTTTCTTGTTTCATTAATTCGTAATTTTCTAATATTTCATTTTTCCTTGTATTGAGCACACTTTTGTTTTCTAATTTTGAGGACTTTGAAATATTTTTAATTCTGGTAATTTCAAAATATTTATTTTCAAAAAGTTCAGCATCCTTTTCCTTTTTAATTTCAGAAATCTTTTCAAAATAATATTGTTGCATTTCCTCACTTATATCTGAAAATTTCTTTTTATTGTTATCAAATATTTCAAAATCTATTGATTCTTTTTTAGTAATCGATTGTTTTTTAATTTCTTTTCAATTTTTACTATAGTTTAATTTAATATCTTTTATTAGTGCATTATTGTTTTTTTGAGTTTCATAAATTGCTTTTTTATTGTTTTTATAGGTAGCCAATGCTTCTTTATAATTAGGATCTTTGTAAAAGATATAATAATTTCTAATATATGTATATATTTTGAATTTTTCAAAAACAACACCAATTGCAGCAATATAAATTATTATTCCAAACATTATTTGTGCAAAATCTGCTGTAAGTGGGGGGAATATGGGTTCTATAGAGGGGGATACTCCTAATTTAATAATTGAAAATAGAATAGAAGAAATTCCAATTCCAAATGGATTACTATAAACCAATAAGGCTATGGCTATTGTATCAAAACCTAAAGCTATTGGTTCAATTCCTGCCTGTATAACACCCAATTCACTATAAAATAAAAATCCTGCCAACCCTGACAATGCACCTGACACAGTCATTATTGATATTAGTATTGCTTTTTCATTAGATCCAGCATATTTAGATGCATCTTTATTCAGTGCTAACATTTTCATTTTATAACCAATTGATGTTTTAGAAAATAAAAATCAAGTAGAAATAATTAGAATTATTGCAAAAATTAGCAAAATAGCAATTCAACCACTAGAACGAAAAAAATCAGGCAAACTAAATATATCCGTTTGATTTTGAGAAATACTTACTGATGTAGTTAGACCAGGAATTTGACTCTTAATAATAAATGTAATCACAAATAGAACTATTCAATTTAATAAAATTGTTGAAACAACTTCATTAACTTTCAAATAGGCTTTTAATACTCCTGCTGTTAAAGAAACTAAAATTCCCGACATAATAGCGGCTATAATTGAAAAAAATATTGTTCCACCATTAATTCCTATTAGTTTTAAAATTAAAACTGTTGTCATACCACCGGCCATCATCTGACCAGAAACACCTATGTTGAATATCCCTGATTTAAAACACATAGCTGTACCTATTGTTGCAATAACAAATACAACAATAGTTGTTGCAAATTTAGCCTCCTGTCTAATAGTATCTTCAAAAACAAATTTGAAAAATTCAAAGGGGTTATTTCCAGTAAATAAAATTATTAAAATACTAGAAATTATTCCGAAAAGAAGGGCTCATAGAGAATTATAAAGACGACGGCGACCACCGACTGATTGTTCACTAAGAAAATTATTTTTTATCTTAAGGTAGATATTTTTTACTAAGGAAGATATATTATTTTTCATATAACTCCCCTGTATGATTTAACCCTGCCATTAGTAAACCAATTTCCTTTCTTTCGAATTCGCTAGCATTTTTTAATCCAACAATTTCTCCCTTATTCATAACGGCAATAGTATCAGCTAAGGCAATTATCTCATCCAGTTCATAAGAAATTAACAAAATAGCCTTCCCATTTGCTTTCTCTTTCAATATTTCATCATGAATCATATTGATTGCTCCAACATCTAATCCTCTTGTTGGTTGAACTGCAACAATAAGATCATGATCAGTCAACATTTCTCTACCAACAATGGCCTTTTGCTGATTACCACCAGAAAGAGATCTAGCTGTTGCATTACCATGCCTCGAGCCACGAACATCAAATTTCTCAATAATTTCATTTGAAAAAGTTTTAACTTCTCCATTTTTGATTATAAAGTTTTTAACGAATCTTTTATTTGACAAACTTCTTATTATAGAATTCTCATTAATATCAAAATCTAAAACTAGACCATGCTTATGTCTGTCCTCAGGAACAACAGATATAAAACTTTCATTCTTCTTCTTTGAAGAAAAATTTGTTATATTTTTAAGTTCTGAATTTTCTCTTGATTTGATAAAAATATTTCCTATTTTAGGTTGTGTAATCCCAGAAAGGATATATTCTAAATCTCTTTGTCCATTTCCCGATACTCCAGCAATGGCTAAAATTTCACCTGAATGAATTTCTAGGTTTAAGTTTTTTAATTTTTCGCCAGCCGAGATATTCTCAAGTTTTAAAATTACTTCATTTGAATAAGTGTGATTTTGGTTTTTTGCATAAACAACATTTTCCCCAACCATTGAATTTGCAATTTCAGTTGTTGTGACATTTGTAAGTGAATTATAGTGCTTAACAACTTTTCCATGCCTGATAACAGTGACCTCATCAGAAACTTTCATTACTTCTCATAACTTATGAGTGATAAATAAAATAGTTTTCCCATTTTGTTTTAGAAAATTTAATATGTTTAAAAATTCATCAATTTCTTTTGGTGCAAGAACTGCGGTGGGTTCATCAAAAATTAATATGTCTGCATCTCTATATAACATTTTTAGGATTTCTATTTTTTGTTGTGTAACAACAGGTGCATTTGATGTGATTTCATCTAAATCAAAATTTAGACCGAACTTATTTTGCAACAACTTAATTTTTGCTAATGATGTTTTTCTATCTAGTAGCATATTTTTCTCAAACTCTGCACCTAAAATTATGTTTTCAAAGTTTGTATAATTTCCAACTAATTTAAAGTGCTGATGAACCATTCCAATACCAATGTCGTTCGCTTGATTTGGACCACTTATTAAGATGGGGGATCCATTCATTTTTATAACTCCAGAAGTAGGTTTATAAATTCCAAATAAGATTGACATTAGAGTTGATTTCCCTGCTCCATTTTCTCCAACCAATGCATGAATAGAACCTCTTTTAATCGCTAAATTAATATTTTCGTTTGCCTTTATTCCAGGAAATTCTTTTGTTATATTAATCATTTCAACAGCAAGGTCACTATTTGCTGTTTTGGATGAGTTGCTTTGAGGATTTTGTTCAGAGGATTTTGTTTTACTTTTTTTTCTAAAAGATTTTAAAGGAGAAAATGAAGAGCTGAATAATATTTTTTCTTCTAATAATGTTTTCTTGGCACTCAACATATTACTACTCCCCATTAGATAAAATAAATAATTTCTTTATTTATTATAAAGTATTTTTTCTCATTGATATATTCTTTTACTAATTATTTTTTGATAAAATTTCAAATAATATAGAGAAATAATGTAATTTCAACACTAAGATTCTTACAAAATTTACCATTTTAACTAGACAAAATTAAAATTTAATTAAAAAAACTGCTTATTTAAATATAATTAAAAAATATGCGTTATATTGAATTACTTTATCTAATAATACCAATGACTCTTATAGTTGTTATTTTGATTTTTTACATATATGTAAACATCAAAAAAAGACAATTAGAATCATTTTTTGACAAACATAAATTTGAAAATAGTTCAACTACTAATCAAATTTATACTAATGAATTACGTTCATTAAGTCTGGTAAAAAGTGATACAGATACTGAAAATATCAAAGAACAAGCCGCAACAATGGTTTATGAAATTGAAAAATTAAAAAAAGAGAATTATGATTTATCTATTGAAGGAAAGAAAAAAGTAAGCAAATATCAAATTTTTGCTTCAAATAAATTATTTCTTGGCATTGTCAAAAATGAAGAGGAAATAAATTCTTTATCTCGAAATTTTTTTGATACTGTTGGGATGGTTTTAAAAAATATAAAAATTCTTAGAAATGAAATTACTACTTATAAAAGTGGTTTAAGAGAATTAAAAAATAGTGTTGTTAAAAAAATTTCTGAATTAGAAAGCCCTAAATCAAGAGATTTAATTCTTAAGGAGTTTGGAAAGATTGAAATTAATCTTAAATCGTTAGATGATCTTGTTAGTTCTAATCAAATTGAAAGGGCTGCTATTGAATTTGGAAATTTAAAACAAGACTTTTTAACTTTAATTATATTTGCAAATAACTGTGAAGAATTAGAAAAGGTTGTTTTTACTAGAATACCTGAATACTTTTCCAAAATAGAAAATTTATTTGAGCAAACTAAAAAAAATACGAAATGTGAACTTGCTTATATTGCTTTTCATGAACAAATTAATTCTATTAAATCAGCCCACAATATTGCATCATCTTCTTTTTCAATTGAAAATAGAACGGAAATTGAGAATTATTGCAACAAAATATTGACTTCATTAAATAATCTCAATAAAGAAATCAATCTTGAAAGTAACTCATATACATTTATATCAAAGAGTAAGAATGTTCTTGCAGATTATAAGAAAAATATTGCAAAACTTTTTATATCCATTAAAAATGATCTTTTGACAGCATATCAAATTGATAAAGTTTACTTTTCTCAGTTTGATGAAGAAATTACTAAACTATTAAACTTTGTCTCAGAAATTGATTTATGGATTGAAAAAATTCATAAGGATGAAGATAATTTTGATATTAGTTTTTCATCAAAGCAATTTAAATTTAAAAGTTTATTTTATCAAATAAAAGGATTTTATTTGTTATATGTTGAGGTAAATAAAAAGTTAGAGATGTTTTATCTTGAGGGAGAATCGAATTTATTGAAGTTTGAGAGGCTTGTAATATTGTTAAGAAATATGAAGTCATATATTAAAAGGAATTACATTATATTGAATCCCGATGAAATTAAGAATTGATCAGAAATTGAAAATCTAAGAGAGCAAATTGTTAATATCATTTTAAATACTCCAACTGGAACTAATCCAAATATTGTAAATGAATATAAAAATCTTTTGTCATTAGTAGTTGAATATGTTTCAACGGTTGGTCTTAAAATAGAAACATCAAAAATATTTATTCAAGTTTCAAAATTACTAGCACCGAAAAGGACGTCAGATCCTAAATTAAATGAAGTTGTTGTCATGTCTGAAAATTCTTATTTAGATGGCAATTATAATTTAGCTTTAAATAATATTATAGATACACTAAACAAGGGCGTTAATTAATATGTATGACAAAATACTAGTTAGATATGGCGAACTATCCTTAAAGGGTAAAAATAAAATGAATTTTGTTAGAATTTTATCTAGAAATATTAAAAAGATTTGTTCAGTCAGCGAAGAAGATATTAACATTTCATTTGACAGAATATATATAAAATACTCTGAAGAAGTTATGAATAATCTTAAATATGTTTTCGGGATCTCATCTTATTCAAAGGTATATGTGTGTAAATCCACAATTTTGGAAATTGAAAAAACTATTGAAAAACTTTTTGATTCAGAATCAAAAACATTTAAGTGTATTTCAAGAAGAAGTTCAAAAGATTTTGAAATGACATCAATTGAGATGAATAATCATTTTGGTTCTTTTATTCTTGCAAATACTAATTACAAGGTACAAATTAAAAATCCTGATATTGAATTTAATATTGAGGTTCATAAGGAATTTACTTATATTTTTTCAGATAGAATTGCTGGAATTGGTGGATTACCTGTTGGAACAGCAGGAAGAGTTCTTCACTTAATTTCAGGTGGAATTGATTCTCCAGTTGCCGCATTGGAAATGATGAAAAGGGGTGCCTTTGTAGATTTTCTTTCTTTCTTAACACCACCACACACTGATCAAAAAACAATGGAGAAAGTAGATAAAATTATTAATACATTAACAAAGTATCAAGGATCTTCAAAATTATATAGTTTTAACTATACTGATTTAATGAATTATATTGGGATGACTTCCAAACAATCTTACAAAATTATTTTAATGAGGAGAAGTTTTTATAGAATTGCCTCTATTATCGCTTCTGAAAATAATTGTTTGGGAATAAGTAATGGAGAAAACTTGGGCCAGGTTGCTTCTCAAACTTTAGAGGCTATGAATGTAGTTCAAAATCAGTCTAAATTTGCAGTATATAGGCCATTACTTACTTATGACAAATTGGACATAATAAAGAAAGGTATTATAATTGGAACTTACGATATATCAATAATTAAAGCTAATGAAGCTTGCGAATTATTTGCCCCTGTTAATCCCGCAACAAAACCTAACATTAAAGTTGCAGAAACCCTTGAAGAAGAATTGGTAAATTTATCAAAACTTGAGGAAGAAGGTATTCTCAAAAATATCATAGTAAAATATTTCTAAGATATTGTTTGATGATTCAAAAACAAAACAAAAAAAATAACCACTTATATTGGGTTATTTTTAAATACTAATAATATTTTAAGAAGCATTAATTTTAGCAATTATTCCTTCAAGAATACGCTTGTTTTCACTTGCAACTTCCATTGACTCAAAAGTTGGTTTTTTATCTTTAAATCTTTTATATGCATTATCTAGAGCCTTATTTGCAATATCAGCATCATCACCAGCCAATGTAGAATTTGAAAAGCCTACTAAACCTTTGTCAAATCCATATTTTACATAAGCATTTTTAGCTATTCCTTCTGAACCAACAGCAACAAAATCACCTTGGAATCCTAAATCGCTATTTCCATTTTCTTCCAAATCTAATGGAATACCAGCCAATAAAACCATAGCTTTATAAATACCAACAGCAACTTTTTTTTCTACCGAAGAGAAGAAAATTGATTTATCGTTTGGAAATGCTAAAGCTTGATTTGAATCAACACCAATCAATAATTGTCCTGATCGTTTGTCTTTTATACTATCTAAAGCTATATTTGAAAGTGATCCAGCAACAGGAAGAATTATTCTTGGAGAATTTGCTGTCGTTCCAACAATAGAATTAATTGTATTTCTCGCTTGTGTAGTTTCTAGAAAACCTGTATCCAAAACTATTTGGTTTGTTTCATTATTACCTGAGTAGAATTTTACAAGCTTGTCTGGGTTAGCCTCATTTCAATCTAGCATTCCTTGAAGGAAACCATTATTAAAATCAGTAACACCATCCGAATCACCACCTCCAAAAGTATTTAAGTGAGGAGGCAATCCTTTTGCATGTAGATACTCTGATGCTGCCTGTCCAACAATTCATGAGGCTTCATGTGAAGCAAATCCTAGTCCTAAAAATTGACCTTGAGGAATGAAAGATGAACCATCTCAATCCACTCCAATCACAATTGCTTTTGAATTTTCAAATTTTGCCCGATTACCTGACTTATCTAATCAAGCTTTAAAGGTTCTTTCTTGTTGGAATCCTGTTAAAACTAAAGTTTTAAAACCTTGATCTATAGTTTTTGTATACAAAGCATCTAATTCAGTGTCATTAGTTGTTTGTTCAAAGTTAAAATGATCTCTAGAAGTATTGTTAACCTGTTGGCTATACAATTGAATAGCCCCTCAAGCAGACTCATTAAAAGATTTATCATCAACACGTCCCCCTGCAGTAATCAAAACTGTTTTTCTTTGAACAATTGATTTATCAGTGTCAGAAGCTAATTTTTCCTGAAGTTTTTGACCATAGTATGCTTCTGTTTTTTCTGAAATCCCCAAATCGAAAGTGTCATTTGAACTTGTTGAACAAGATACCATCAGAATTGTTGTAGGTACAACCACTGTTGCAAATGCTCCTCCTAATAATATTTTTTTTATAAAAGTCATATATATCCCCTTTGTTTATGTTCGTTATTATTGTTATATATGCTATACATTATAACTAAAAAGTATTCATTTTACAAAAATATACAATAAATTTTAAAAAATAAAAAGAACTTCTTCAAGTTAAATTATTTTATTTAAGATAATTTTTGGAAACTATTACTGTTGTTTTAATGTTACAGATGGACCCATTGTTGATGAAATTGTTAAACTTATTATATATGCACCTTTAACCGTTGAAGGTTTTAATTTTTTGATTAATGAAATAACAGTTTCGCAGTTTTCAACTAGTGCTTTTGTATCCATTGACACTTTCCCAATCAATGAATGAACAACGCCCGCCTTATCAGCTCGATAATTAGCCTTACCTTTTTTAAGTTCTTCAACTGCCTTAGCAGGATCGGGAGTTACAGTTCCTGTTTTCGGATTAGGCATAAGTCCTTTTGGACCTAATACCTTCCCATATTTTCCAAGTGTAATCATCATTTTTGGCTCAGCAACCATAACATCAAATTCAAAAATACCTTTTTTTAATATTTCTTCTAATTCTAATCCAGAAGCAACGATATCGGCACCAGCTTTTTTAGATGCCTCCTGATTCTTAGGATCATCAGATGCAACTAAAACACGAATTTTTTTACCTGTTCCATTTGGTAATAAAACAGCTCCTCTTAATTGTTGCTCAGCCTTTCTTGTATCAAGATTTAAATTTAAGGCTAAATCTATTGAGGCATCAAACTTGACATATGAAACTTTCTTAATAATTTCGATTGCTTCAGTCAATGAATATTCTTTAGTTTGGTCAAATTGTTCTAATGCTTTTTTTAAATTTTTACTTACATGTTTGGCCATTATTCACCACCTTCAGAACTATCTTTTTTACCAATAACTTCGACTTCTGCCGAAACTGCTACATTTTCTGCTGCCGCTGCCGCCTCAGCCTCAAACTTGGCTTGATCCGCATGGGCTTTAGCTTCTGCTAATGCCGCCTTCTTAGCTTCTTCCATCTTTTGTTCTATGTTATCAATACCCTCAATAGCAATTCCAATATTTCTTGCTGTACCAGCAATTATTTTCATTGCTTGCTCTAAATTATCTGTATTTAAATCTTTTAATTTATATGTTGCTATTTCTTCCAATTGTGCTTTTGTAATTTTACCAACAATTGTAGTTTTCGAATTAGGACTTCCTTTTTGTAATCCTGCTGCTTGCAATATTTTGTAGGCAGCTGGTGCTGAAAATAATTTAAATGTAAATGATTTATCATTATAAATTGTAATTTCAACAGGAACCGGTTCCCCGCCCCTATCTTTTGTTTCATCATTAAATTGTTTTGTAAATTCTGGCATTACTATTCCAAGACCTGCTAATTCAGGACCAGGCTTTGCTTGACCAGCATTAAACTCCAATTTAGCAATACGAACTATTTCTTTAGCCATAGTTATGTGCTCCTCTTTTGTTATATTCTGATCTATCGTGGTCAGACGGATTTAAATTAAAATCCTTCCACTTGCACGCTAGGACAATTTACATTGCTTAAGAATTATACTATTTTGTTTTGGAAATATTTAAAAATGGTTTTATAAATTTCAATCAATTTCTTTTATATTATTGCTACTTAATATCATATTTATTTTTTTGAAATGGTTACACCCAAGAAAACCTTTATTTGCACTAAGTGGTGATGGGTGAGTAGATTCTAAAATATAAAATTTTGCATCAATAAATGGTTTTAATTTTTTGGCACTATTTCCCCATAATACAAAAATTAAAAAATCTTTATTTTCATTCAAATAATTAATGAAGTTTTTAACAAAAATATCTCAACCAATTTTTGAATGACTATTTGGTTTTCCTTGTTCAACAGATAAAGATGTATTCATTAAAAGAACACCTTGTTTAGCTCACGGCTTTAAGGAAGTACCATTTAAAGAAATATTTGGATAATTGCTTCGTATTTCTTTAAATATATTTGATAAAGATTTAGGGGTTGTATTGGACTGAGTTGAAAAAGCTAACCCATCTGCCATATCTTTAGAATGGTAGGGTTCTTGCCCCACAATAATTACCTTCATTTTTTTAAATGGTGTTTTGTTAAAAGATTCAAAAATGTTTTCCATCTTTGGTAATAATAATTTATTATTTAAAATTTCTTTATTTAAGAAAGATTGAATTTCCTTGTAATATTTTAGTTCTTTTTGAGAATTAATAAAATTTATATATTCTTTATCCATTAATTAAAATTATACTTTAGATAGACTACCATATTTTTTATTTTTTACCACTTTTACCTCACTCTTACCATCTAAATCAAACACAAAAATTAGTTCCTTGTTATTTGATGTATATGCAATAGTTAAATTTGAAATTTTTGAAAAATCTTTTTTGTAAAAATGTTTTAATATATCGGTGCCCCTATTTCATTCCTTTAATATTTTGTGGGTTTTAAAGTTGGTGAAAACATTCTTATACAACGAGACTTGATTCTCTATCATATTGGGTCTTTCGGAATTCTCTAATAAGAACTTCTTTTTTAATTTTTTCTTTTGCTCCTCTTCAGTAGTAATTGAAATGTGTTCAATCAGTGCAAAAAAAGACATTTCTTCTAAACGATCTATCAAAAAATCCCTATCTAATATTTTTTTTATTTCTAAATTTATTCTCAATTTTAGAATTACATTTATTGTTAAATATGTGATTGTTGTTATACTTGAGATAATAATAAAAATTGATACAATATTAGCTAAAATATTTGTTCAAAAAATTCCTGCAAAATGGTTCTCATCAAATTCAGGTCCTGGTGTATATCTAATATCTAAAAGTTTGTTCATAATATCGATCATAAGTTCCATTCTTTAATTTAGTTTAATTTCAATCTAATTACTAATGAATTAATTATAAGGAAAATTGAATGAATTATGTATAAATTTATTTGATACATGCACTTTAAAATTTAATATTTTAGAATTATGAATAATTTAAATAAATATTCCTATTATTATAAAAATTATTGAGAATGTTGAAATAAAAATTATTACTGAATTTATTCTTTTTCAATAATTTAATTTTGGATTTTCTATATCTGGATCGTCAGGAATTGACTCACTTTCTATAGTCTTAACTAATTCTTTCTTTTTAAATATTTTTTGTATTAATCCTCCAAAGAAATTCATTACCAAAAATGTTATTGCTCCAGCCGCCATACCTTCAGCAATTGAGTTTGTCAACATCATAAACATTATTGTTAAAAATAACATTGGAATATCGATAGTTATTCGTCAATCAAAGTATTTCAATTGTGAGATCATCAGTGTACCAACAATTATTAAAATTGGTCCAATTATGGGTTGATAGAAAATTGTTGTTCCTTCAGTTATAATTGGGACAGGCATAAATACTTGTAAAATTGGCCATAGCAAAATAGATAACCCAAACATTGTTGCTGTTATTAAAGATGCGAATCCCGTTCTTGCCCCTGCAGAAACTCCAACAGTTGATTCAACAAATGATGTAACTGTAGTTGCTCCAATTGATGCTCCAACTATTGTTCCTACTGCATCAACTTTATTTGCATTATTTATTCAGTTAGTATTTGACTTTTCAAGTTTAATCATCTTATCTAATGACATCAAGGTTCCTGTTGTATCAAAAAAATCCAAATATACAAAAGAAAAAATTCCTAAATATGTCATTGGAGAACTTCAAACAGCAGCATCAATAAATCCTAATCATCCCCCTTGAACAACTTGACCAAATGAACTAAAATCACTATAATTACCTATTAGAGAGTAATCTGGTGAAACATTCTTAATTGTATTTGTTTGTAATAAAATAACCAGCAATATAGCTCCTATAATCATGGTTATTAATATTCCGCCAGGAACCTTTAAATAATGAAGAATCAACCCTAAAAACAACATTACAATCGATAAAATAACTAGTCCATTGCTAAAATCCCCTAATGTTGTGAGTGTATTGGGGCTAGATTGAATAATTCCTGAACTTTGCATACCCAAATAAGCAATAAAAAAACCCAATGCTGCTCCGATGGATAATTTTAAGTTATTCGGTATTTTTTTTGATATAAAATCCCTGGCAGGCGTGATAACTACAAAGAAATATACAAAACCAGAAATAATTGTGACAGTTAAGGCACCATTGAAGCCAATTGACTGAGAAACTGTATATGCAAAAAAAGCATTCAAACCCATACCTGGAGCAAGACCTATTGGTATGTTGGCCCAAAGACCCATTAGCATTGTTGCAAAAAATGCTGATATTGCAGTTGCCAAGAAAAGTCCGCCAGAAAGATGAGATGCAGTACCTTCAAGACCTGGCTCCATTAAACTATCGCCAACTATTGATGGATTTACAGCTAAAATATATGCCATTGCCAGAAATGTGGACATGCCACCAATAATTTCTTTTTTGAATGTTGCATTTCTTTCATCAAACTTAAAATAAGTTTTTATAAAATTCATTTTTTCCTTATATTTTCACATTTAAAAAGAGGTCAAAAGCCTTTTTTATTATGATTTTATTTTGGTACTTAAATTATTAATAATAGAAATAAATCTATGTATTTCTATTGAACCAACGAGTTGGGTCTATGTACTTATTTATTATAGAGTAAAATCTTTATTAATTTAAAAAATTAAATAATTTTATAAAATTATTTAGACAAAACTTCTGCAGCTATAGCAATCATGGAACCATTATCTGTTGAAAAGCCTTCAATAGGAATTAAAGTATTTTTGTGGAGTTTTGAATATTCACTTCTTAAGTAAGAATTTGCACTTACCCCACCAGCTAAAATAAGTGTTTTGGGATCATAATCTTCTATTGCTATTTTAGTAACTTTAATTAAATAATTTATCGCTTGTTTTTGAAATGAATAGGCTAACAAGTTTTTATTAATTGAATTATTTTTCTGAGAGCTATTATGAATAATATTAATTACTTGTGTTTTCATTCCACTAAAGGAAAAATCATATTTATTTTTTAATTTAGGTATTGTAATATCTATTAATTTATCATAATGGTTTTTTTGGAAAATATCATCAATAACTTGGCCGCCAGGAAATCCTAATCCTAAATTTCTTGCAATTTTATCAAAGACTTCGCCCAAGGAATCATCCAAAGTCCTACCTATGCACTTCAATTCTAATTCATTTTTGTTGAAAAACAAACTAGTGTGACCACCTGAAACAACCAACGATAAAGAGGGATATATAATAGATTTTTCCTTTTCATTTTGTTTTCTTAATAATACTGAATAAATGTGACCTTCTAAATGATTAATTGGTATTAGTTCTTTATCTAAAGAAATAGATAAAGCATGTGCAAATAAATATCCCATTTGAAGAGAACCAATTAGGCCCGGTGTTTTTGTGTAAGCAATATAATCTATTTTATCTAGATCAAATTCTTTTTTGAGTTTATCAAGTAAAATTGCAAAATTGTTTACATGCTCTCTAGATGCAATCTCTGGAATTGTTCCTCCATATGCTTTATGAATATCAATTTGGCTTATTTTATAATCAAGTAATATGATTCCATTTTCAACAATTCCTATGGATGTATCATCATGACTTGACTCTATTCCTAAATATATCATTATTTAACACTTCCAATTTGCGGAGTTGAACCATATTCTGGTTTAATTTTTAATAGATCATTTTTTAAAGTAAATAAATTTTTATAGCTCTTAAAATTTGCTATTATGTTTTTATAATCTATTAACTTTTCTTCTTTTGACTTTTTAACCAGAGTTGTTTTTGTGATATTATCGATGTTTTTTTTATTGATAAAAAATGAATTATTTTTGTTTGCTGAAATAAATAATTCATCTTCCGATAGACTATCCAAAAGCTTGAATGAATTTGTTACAAAAATATTTGCTCCACTAATTTGAGCAATTGTTCTAACATATATAAGAGAAATTCTTGAACCCGTGAAAGAACCAGGACCAATATTGATGTAGAAATTTTTAATATCCTTAATCTTCGCTTTTTTGTCAATTAATAGATTATCAAAAAAAAGAGTTATTTCTTCAACCTTGTAAGCTGTTGTCTTTATTGTTTTTCTAATTATCTGAAAATCCTCATCGAATAAGCAAGCTACAAACTCACCTTGTGTTGTGTCTAAAAAAATATTCACTTTAAATCTCCTCAACTTCATATGATCTTTGATTTTCATTAATGTAACTAATCTTTATTTTAATGTACTTCTCAAATTTAAAATCAATATTTTTGTATCACTCTATTATTACTATTTTATCTTCAAAAAAATCATAATATGGCTCTAAATTGCCCTTTAAATTATAAGCATCAATATGGACAATCTTCTCGTATACATTCATTATTTGAAAGGAAGGGGATGTGATGGTTTCTTTTTCTCCTATTTGTTTGGCTATTTCTTTCGCTAAAAAGGTCTTTCCTGTCCCAATCTCTCCATCTAGCAATATTATTTTCTGTTTTTTTATATTTTGAATTAAATTTGTTACAAATTTTGGTACATCATTTTTTAAAAGAATATAAGTCATACAAATTAATTATAAATTATTGTCTTTTAATAGTTCATTTTTTTTCTTTGAAACCTAAGTTCTTCGTCAATCACTTTATTAAATTTTTCAAAATCAGATTTTTTGTCTATTAAAATGCTAACTTTAATTCCATTTTTAACAACCAACTCTCTTATTAATTGGTTGGTCATTCTATCAAGTAATTTCTTTTCATCTCCAATATTTATTATTTCTTTTTTTAGATTGGAATAGTTTATCAATGTTATAACTATTAAATAAATCGGGAAAAATCAAATTGAAATAACAATTATCAAGAGAATGATAGCCATAACTCCCTCTTGTCCTCTTGAAGCCAATAAGACAGTTAGTGTTGTTATTGCACAAATGAAAAGGGAAACAAATATCATTATTAGACGTTGCCTGAAAAGATATCTATTAAATAAAATGTTATGAATTTTCATTTATCTTTCTTTTTGACCATGTTCCATCTTCATGTCTAATAAAATTTCCGTCAACAGTTAATAACTTATATATTTCTCCCATTTTTACTTCTCTTATTTTTTCTTTTGTTGCTGACTTATTATTATTTAATCAATCTTCAGTTAAAATGGATTCTACTCTCTCAAATATTTCTTGAAAAGTAAATTGTTTTTCTCCCATCTTATCTTCATTAAAAAATGAATGAATAATATTTAATATTGTGTGGTTCATAATTACATTCTTTCTGGAGCAGAAACTCCTAATAAATTTAGTCCTAATTTTATTACTATACTGCAGGCTTTAACCAAGGCAACCATTTCTTCTTCCCTAATATTACCAAGAATTTTACTATTTGAATAAAATGAATTAAAATCTTTTGCCAAAGTTATAAGATATTGCGGTAATAAGTGTACTTTGCTGTTTATAGATATTTGTTTCAGTATTACTGGGAATTGTTCTAATAAACCGATTAGTTCTTTTTCCTTTTGTTCTGGGTTATTAAATTTTTTAAAACCTGTTCAATTTGATTTTTGGATTAGCTGCTGGGACCTTGCATATGCATATTGTATAATAAAAACTGGATTATCATTTGTTTTTAAACTGGCTAGATCAAGGTCAAAATCAATTTGTGAATTGGGAGACCTATTAACCAAGAAAAATCTAGAGGTATCAACTCCGACTTGCTTAACTAATTCTGAAAGATAAAGTGATGTTCCTTTTCTTTTAGACATTTTTAGTTCTTCTCCATTCTTAATCAATTTTACCAACTGAAGAACAATAATTTCTAATTGGTCTTTGTGACCCATTAAATCCATGGCTATTTCCATTCTTTTAATATAACCTGAATGGTCGGCACCTCAAATATTTATTAATTTAGAAACATTTTTATCTCTAGTTATTTTAATATTATGATAAATTATATCTGGTAAAAAATATGTATATGAACCATCTTTTTTTATAAGAACTCTATCCTTGTCATCGCCAAAATCAGAAGTTTTTAGTCACGTGGCTCCATCTTTTTTTACTACCGACTTAATTTCCTTCAATTTATCTTTAATAATTGTTCCTTGATATAAGCTTTTTTCTGAAAAAAATGTATCAAAAGTTACTCTCATCGATTCTAAATCCTTTTTTATTTGTGATAGCATAATTGCAATCGCAATTTCTTTTGCACTCTCTTTTATTTCCTCATAATTTTTACCTTTTCATAATTCACCAATTTGAGACTTTATTTGCTTTGCACATCAAACAATATCTTCTCCATGGTAACTCTCTAATGGAAGTGTTTTATCTTCTCCATATTGTTGTAAATATCTGATATAACAAGCGTGAGCAAGCATATCTATTTGACTACCGGCATCATTGATATAATATTCTCTAGTTACTTTAATCCCAACATGTTCCAATATATTGGCAAGCGAATCTCCTAAGGCAGCTCCCCTTGCATGAGCAACATGAAGAAATCCTGTTGGATTGGCCGAAACAAATTCAAGATTATAATGTAATTCTGATTTTGACTTGCCATAATTAGTATCTTCATGTATTATTTTTTCTATTATTTTTGAATAGTAATCATCAATAAGAAAGAAATTTATGAAACCAGGTGAGACAATCTTAATTTCTTTAACTAATGCACTCTCTTTATTAAATTTTTTTACAATCATTTCTGCTAAAATATTTGGATCCTTTTTTAAAAGTTTTGAAAGAATCATAGAGATATTTGATGAAAAATCACCAAATTCATTATTGGTGGGTTTATAAACCGTAAAATTAATTTCTTCAAAATTGAATTCTTTTGCTATTCTATTTAGTTCTTCAAAGATTAAAAGGTTCATCATATATATTATATATAATAATCAATCATTCTTGTTGGTTGTTGTAAAAAGATTTTATCTAATAAATACTAAATAAATATTTTAGTGATTAATATATGGTGCTATAAAATTAGACAAAGAACCATATTTTTCTAAAATTTCTTTTTTGGCAGCATTAACTACAACTAATCCTTTATCAATAATTAAAATTCTGTCAACAAGAAACTCCACTTCTTCCATATTGTGAGAAACTAAAACTACAGTCATATTATTTTCTTTTGCATAAAGTTTAATGAATTCTTTTATTTTTGTTCTAATTGTAATGTCAAGACCAGTAGAAATTTCATCTAAGAAAAGAACTTTTGGCTTATGAATTAAGGCAAGTAGAGCATTCAATCTTTGTTGTTGACCCCCAGATAAAGAACTTGCATTTTTCTTATAATATTCATTAATTCCAAATATATGAATCAAAGCATGTAATTCACTTGTATCTATTTTTGCATTATAAATTTCAATAACAAAAGCTATAATTTCCTTAACAGAAAGACCTAATGGATAAGAAGATTCTTGGAATTGAATACCCACTTCTTCTAAATAATTTTTCTTATAATCAAATAAGTATTTAACATCTCCAGAAGTTTGTTTGTTTAACCCTGCAAGTATTTCGACTAATGTTGTTTTTCCAGCACCATTTCCTCCCAAAATACCAATAGATTCTCCTTCTCGTATTTGGAAAGAAATATCATGCAAAACAGTTTTGGTGTTTTTCATTTTTCCAAAATCTTTTCTTAAGTTTACAACATCTATCAAAATTTTTAAATTTTGATCTGATGGCATATTAATTATTTCTAATTGTGTGTTTTCTCTTTTTTGATTACTTAAAAGGAAAGATTTTATAACTTCTGAAGTTATATTTTCCATATTAATTGGTAATTCTGTGTCATGTTTTTGTTTTGTATGCATGTTTTTTTACCTCGCACTCCATCTAAATGTTTTCGCTGCCACTCCTGTAAAAATTCCAGTAAAAACAAATGGCATAATTAAATTTAGAATTTTGTCTGTTTGATTAAACATAACTTTTAGTGTTGAACCTTTATATTCAATCATTTCAAAATTAGTGTTAATGTCGAAAATGTTTGTTGGTGAACTAATAATTAAATTAGCATCGGTCAAATTAACTCCAATTGCAGGGAGAGAAGTCGGATCTATAACTCCACTAAAAGATTCAATCATTAAACCTGTAGAATATCTAAATGGACTTAAATAACTAACACCCTTCATAAATTCAAAGTGAGTAACCATGGGCAATGGTAAAACCTGCGCTGATAAAAATTGAGAAAGAATTAGTATTGGAATTCCTAACCCTTGAATTGCTAGTGTTGACTTCGAAGTTGAAACTAACATGAATCCCAAAGAAATACCAACCAAAACATTCATTATAAGACCTCATAAAAATCCTGCTCAATCAACATTTTCTAAAGTATTTTTTAATGTAGCTGAATAAAGGTGTAGTTGAGTTACTTCTCCCATTTCACTAACTGATACTCCGATACTTTGTATTTCTCTACCAGCATCCATAAAACCTGAAAAAATAGCTATTCCAACACCTAATGTTCAAAGCGATGAAATTATCATTACTATGAAATAAAATACACCCGCAACAACAAGAAACATTCATGGTTTAATAGGAGTTACTCCAATACGCTTCAACAAAGCTGACCTTTTAAATTCAAAAATTGCCTGTGGCATAGCAGTCAAAGCGATTGACATTGAAGCGATTGCCATTGAACCACCAAACAATTGATCATAACCCAACAAAGTACCTAAAAGAGCAACAAATATTAGAGGAAAAACAAAAGAAAAGAAAGGTCCAAAAAAACTTTTTCAAAAATATAAGTTTATAATTTTTATTATTGAGACCATGATTAAAATAAATTATACTATTATTATTTAAAATGTTAAAAAAAATTTATACTTTTTTTTAAGTGAATATTTAATAGAAATATCCATGTATCTATTGAATTATCTTCACTTTAAAAAATTGTCTATGTTTATTAATTTTATTCAGGTGAGCCAACAATCATATAGACTTCTTCATCGATTCAAATTGTTGATCCTACGAATATCTTGGTACTTCTACCCTTAGGTTTTTCATTATTAACCCTAATGTGACTTTTCTCAATAAATTCCTTCGCTTGTCCGCCAGTATCTATTAAGTTTAGTTTTTTTATTAATTGGCCTAACTTGATAAATTGCCCTTCAATTTCTACCTTCACAATACTTACCTTTCTTTTTTAAATATTTAATAACTTCTTTGAGGAGCTATAAGTTGTTTATTATTAGGATTTGATTTTCCAATTACAACAAATCTTTCAATACCATTATTGAACTTTAATTGTATTTCACCCTCAAATACAGAAATAGCTTCTTTTAAGTATCTATAATTAACAGTGAATATTAAATCATCACCAACAAAATTTTTAGTTTTAATGATAACGTTTGAATTACCTATTTCTTCCTTTACTGATATAACCTTTATTTCTTTTTGATTAATTTCAAACCTTAATCTATGGAAAGAATCAGAAGATATCACAATGGCTTTATTAATTGCATCCACAAGTTCCTTTTTATCTATAGTTAAAGTTCTAGAAAAACTATCAGGAAATATCTTTGAAACATCTTTATATGGGGCATCAATCAATTTTGATTGAATAATGGTATCTTGGTAAATCAAATTTATTTTATAATCATTAACAATGATTTCAACATCACCATTGATAGAATCAGGGATAAATTCTTTTAGATTTTTTGCAAACATTGAAATATTAAAATTAATATTTCTTGAATCCTTAATTTCAATTTCTTCATATGAAACTCTATATGAATCAGTTGCAATTAATTTCATCTTGTTATTGGAGTAATCTATATTTACACCATTAAATATAATATCTACATCACTTGAAGATGCCGCAAACAAAACGTTTTTTGCCGCTTCTCTGAACTGTTTTGCATTAATTGTCAATTTAGTTCCTTGTAATGTAAAATCAATTACAGGAAATTCGGAAGTATCGAATAGATTTAGTTCATATTTATCTACTCCGTTTGTGATAAACAATATGTTTCCTTTATTAAAAATTTCAATAACACCTTCACATTTTCTAATAATATTGGTAAATAATAATGAAGGTATTAGTAATTTTCCGCCTTCTTCGATCTTTAATATATTTTCACTAGGTGTAATTGTTTTTATAATGGATAGATTGCCATCAGATCCAATAATGTTTATTCTATCCTCTAAAACATCTAACAAAACTCCTCTAAGCGGAAGAAATATATTACTATTATTTATACATTTACCAACATCGTCTAGACTTTTTGTAAATTCTTTTCCATTAATTTGTATTCTCATATTTTTCTTTCTTTTTAGTTTTTTTATAATAATGTATGTGGATATTGTTTATAAGTTCTAATCTCATTATTAACACTATGTTTTAGGCAATAATTTAGTGTGGAAAACTTAATGGTTCTATTTTCATAAATAAAACCACTGAACATAACACTTCTCGATATGGATGCTACATTTCTGTCCTGACCAAGTTACAAGGTTGCTATTTCAATGGCAACATAATTATATATAAAATTATGAAGGTTTTTTTAATATTCTAAACATATTGGTTTTATATATTTCGACTCCAGGTTGATTAAATGGGTTTATTTCCATTAAATATGCACTCATAGCGACAGCTCTTTCAAAAAACATAACAAGCGCTCCAAAAGATTCTTCATTTAATTCTAAAAGTTCAATGTGCATATTAGGAACTTGACCAACAGATGAGTGGGCATCTAGTGTTGCCTGAAAAGCAACATTATTTATTTCATGAACACTTCTGTTTATTAGGTAATTTAAATTATCCAAATTATCTCTATCTTCAATAATTTCTAAATCAATAATTGGTTTTTTAACTGTTATAACTGTTTCAAATAAAATTTTTGATCCTTCTTGGATAAATTGTCCCAAAGAGTGAAGATCTGTTGAAAAGACTGCACTACTAGGTAAAAGACCTTTATTTAATTTTCCTTCTGATTCACCAAATAATTGTTTCCATCATTCTAAAAAGTAATCCAAATTAGGTTCATAAGATACAATCATTTCAGAAACAAATCCCCGCTCTTTCCATAAGATAAATCTGGCTACTGCATATTGATAAGCTAAATTATCCTCTAGAGAATCAGTTGAGTAGTCTTCATTAGCCACTTTTGCCCCATGAATCATTTTTTTAATATTTAATCCAATGCAAGCAAATGGAAATAAACCAACTGGTGTCAAAACAGAAAATCTACCACCAATATTATCAGGGATTACAAATTTTTGATATCCTTCCTGCTCAGCCAATTGAAATAGTGATCCTTTATTTGCATCCGTTGTTGCAATGATATAGTCTTTAGCGTTATTCTTGCCAATTGTATCCTCTAGTAATTTTTTAAACATTCTAAAAGCAATAGCTGGTTCAGTAGTTGTTCCTGATTTTGATATAACATTAATAGCAAACCTTTTATTTTCAACATATTTTAGTTTCTGGGCCAAATCTGTTGAAGAAAGAGACTCTCCTGCAAAAATTATTTCCATTTTTCTTTCATCTGGTGTGGGATAATTTCCTAAAATGAAGTCTATGCCAGCCTTAACTCCTAAATAAGAACCACCAATACCGACAACAACAAGAACATCAATTTTGTCACTTTGTAATCTTTTAGCAACAGTCTCCATTTCTTTTATATCTTGTATATCAATATTATTTGGCAAGTCTTTTCAACCAAGAAACTCATTTCCTATCGACTCGTATTTTTCCATTTTTCCATGAATTTCTTTTACTTTTGACTCATACTTCATTACATTAGTAAAGTCTATTGCCCTATTTATATTTAATTTAATTTTTTTCATTTTAAAACCTCTTTTTTATTATATTCTAATAAATTATTAAATCCACTCTTTGTCTCATTAATTTCATATTCAAAAGGAAAATTTAAAAAATCAGGTTTACCAGATTTAAAATCACAAAAATAAATATCATCTTTTATATATTTGACTAACAATTCTAATTCTTCACCAATTTCAAAAACAGTACTTAAATTCTTAATATAATAATCAGAAATATCATTTATATATACAACACCCATTTTATTATCGCTAGTAATCACTACAAAAAAATTCTTGTTTATTTTACTAATCTTTCCTTTTATATATAATTTTTTATTCATACACAAATTAATTATATGATTTTTATTCTTTTTTTATCAATTTGTAAAATCAAATTGATTCAAACAAATTTTCTTTTAATTAATTTCCAACATTTTTGTTTATATAATTATAAAATATGCAAACAAAAAAAATTAGGGGCATCATTATTTCAAAATCACCCTATCTTGATAATGATGAAATTCTTAATTTTCTTACTGATAACTCATTAATAAAAATATATGCTAAGGGTGTAAGGAAAATCGATAGTAAAAATAGATCAAATTTAATTTTAGGATCTCTAGTAGATATGGAAGTATTTGAATTCTACTCAAAAGACAATTCATATCTATTAAAAAAAGCCATTCGTGTACAAGAATTACCAGAGTTAGCAAAAGAAAATGCAGACAAAATTGAAATGACAATCAGAATAATAACAAAAGTAAGAAATTTTGATGAAGATATATACAATACTTACGTTTTGTTATTGAATAATTTTGAAAGCATAAATTTTTATAAAATGCAGACATTTTTAATATCAAAAATTTTAGAAAGTAATGGTGAAGGGTTATCATTTTTAAGGTGTGTAATATGTTCTTCAAATCAAAATCTTTTTAGTTTTGACATAAGAGAAGGTGGAATGCTTTGCAAAAAGCATGGGCATCATTCAACCCCCATCAAATTATTGAAATCTCTTTATTTCATGGGTTACTCATTAGAAAAATACATTGAACTAACATCAACCGAAATTAATAGAAAAATATTTGATATTCTAAGTCCTTTATTGTATTAGTAATTAGGTCTCGCTATTGGAGAAATGGCAAGGGATAGAGGAATCGAACCCCCACATACAGGTTTGGAATCTGTAGCACTACCATTATACTAATCCCTTAATTTAATATTTTTATTAATTATAAAATATAATAGAACAAAATATTAATTAATTATTTTTATATTTATATCAAGGAATAAAATGATAGTAACAATTGAAAAGTATAACCAAAATGGCGAGGGCGTTGCTTTTGTTGATAAAAAACCAATTTATATATTTGGAACTATAAAACATGAAACAATTGAAATAAATATAATTGAAGAAAAAGAAAAGTATTCAATTGGGGAAATAGTAAGGATTATAGAGCCATCTCAAAATCGAAGAAAAGAAGTATTTGAAAATGCTAAATTAATTGGTGGCTATGAGTTAATTCATATGAATCAGGAAGAACAATTATCATTCAAACATGAAAGAGTTTTAAATGATTTCAAAAACATTGCTAAAACAAACTTAAAAAACTTAGAGATATTTGTTGGTAAGAATGAATTTTACTATAGAAATAAAATTACACTACATGATGGTCATTTTTATCAGAAAAAAACTAAAAACAAAATAAAAATAAATAATTACATGTTATCCTCGATTAAATATGATGAGAACCTTCCAGGTGAAATAATTTATAGATCATTAGACACTTTAATTATAGGAGATAAGAAATCTGGTTTGTCAACTACAGATTCAATGTTTGGTTTGAAATTCAATGTTGGTATTGCATCTTTCTACCAAACAAATAAAGAAGTTGCAGAAGAAGCATACAGGGATATAAAAAAACATGTAATTAAAAATGGAAAGACTTTAGATTTATATTCCGGAATAGGAACAATTGCTATCTATGTTAGTGATATTTCTGATGCAGTTGTTGCAGTTGAAGAAAATAAGGAATCATATGCTAATGCAGTTCAAAACATTGTTCAAAATAGTATAAGTAATGTTAGATTTATTAAAGCAGATGTGGAGATATTCTTGAAAAAAAATAATAGTCATTTCAATACTCTCATTTTAGACCCTCCAAGAGAAGGGCTTAGTTCTAAAGTAATAAAAATATTAATTCTAAAATTTAAACCAGAAAGAATAATCTATCTTTCATGCAATCCAGGAACTCAAGCATCAGATTTTGGAAAATTAAAAAGACACTATAAGATAATCTATAACAAAATCTATGATATGTTTCCACAAACCAAACATATAGAGTCACTAATAGTTTTAGAGAAGAGAAAATAAATAAATTATTTACCTATCCTAAAATTACAAATATCTCCATCTTTGACTTTATATGTTTTACCTTCTATGCGCATTTTGCCATTATCTCTTGCACCTTTTTCGCCTTTGAATTTAATAAAGTCATCATATTCAATAATCTCAGCTTTAATAAAATTTTTTTCAAAATCAGTGTGTATAATTCCAGCGCATTGTTGAGCGGTCATATCTTTTTTGAATACTCATGCTCTAGTTTCTTGAACTCCCACTGTAAAATAAGTTAATAAATTTAATAATTTAAATGATATGAAAATTAAATTATCTAGTCCAGATATTTTTAGTCCATATTCTTGCAAAAACATTTCTTTACTTTCTAAATCTTCTATCATTGCAATTTCTGATTCAATTTCCACAGATAATCCAATTACTTCCAAATTTGAATTTTTAATAAAATCTGCAAGACGTTTGAATTCAGGTTCTTCTATCGGATTACTACAAAAGGAAGCATCAACATTACCAACAACTAACATTGGTTTAATTGTTAACAATTGATATTGCTTTATAATTTTTAATTCTTCTTCATCAAAATTTAAATTTCTTGCAGGAGTTAATTTCTCAAATGCCTCAAGCAACTTATTTATCACTTCCATTTCTTTTATCAATATTTTATCGCCAGTATTAATTGCTCTTTTACCTATTCTTGACTTAACATTTGAAATAACTTGCATATCTGCTAAAAGCAATTCTAAATTAATAGTTTCAAAGTCCCTAATTGAATCAATAGAGTTGGAGACATGCAATACATCTTCATTCTGAAAACACCTAATAACGTGGACTATTAAGTCAACTTCTCTAATGTTAGAGAGAAATTTATTTCCTAACCCCTCTCCCTTTGAAGCTCCTTCAACTAATCCTGCAATATCTACAAACTCAAAAGTCGCTTTAACCACTTTTTTTGTTTTAACCATTTCAGATAAAATATCTATTCTTTTATCATTTAATTCAACAATACTAATATTTGGATCAATAGTTGTGAAGGCATAGTTTGAAGATTCGACTTTCATTTTTGTTAGACCTGAGAATAAACTACTCTTTCCAACGTTTGGTAGTCCAACAATTCCGGCCTTCAGTGACATATTACCTCTTTTAATTTAACTTATAATTTATTAATAAGTATAAACTAAAATATATATAATAATATTAATAATGTTTGATACAATAGTTGCAATAGCTTCGGGCAATATAAACCAAGCCATATCCATAATAAGAATCAGTGGTCCTGATGCTTTTTCAATCATATCAAAAATTTTTAAAGGAAAAATAGGAGAGGATAAAACAATATCTTTTGGACATATTATTGATGAAAATGAAAATTATGTTGACGAAGTTTTAGTTAATTTCTTCAAAGGCAAAAATAATTTTATTGGCGAAGACACGGTGGAAATAAATGCACATGGCGGAATTGTTGTCACTAATTTAATACTGGAATTAATTGTTAGTTGTGGGGCTAGATATGCAATGCCTGGAGAGTTTTCAAGAAGAGCTTTTTTAAATGGTAAATTAGACTTGATAAAGGCAGAAGGAATAAATGATTTAATTCATGCAAAAACAATTACTCAAGCAAAAATAGCTGTTCAAAAATTCAATAATAAGTCATCAAAATTAATATTAGAACTGATTGATAAAATTGAAAAAATTATTGGTATTTGTGAGGTGAATATTGATTATCCAGAGTATGATGATGTTGAAAAAATGGATGCTACTAAACTAACTGTTTTATCTAAAGAATTAATTAGTGAAATAAATGAGATAGTTAGAATTTCTAAGGAAAATCAAATATTTACAACCCCACAATCAGTAGTAATTGTTGGACTACCAAATGTTGGTAAAAGTTCACTTATGAATGCAATATTAAACCAGGAAAAATCGATTGTAACTAATATTGAAGGAACTACTAGAGATATTGTTGAAGGAGAAATTTTATTTAATAACATAATACTAAAATTTAAGGATACAGCAGGCATTAGAAATTCACTTGACTTGATCGAAAATATTGGAATTCAAAAAGCGTACAAAGAAATAGAAGATTCTTCGATAATTATTCATGTTTTAGATGCTAGTAAAACAGAAAGTGATATTGATAAAAAAATAGAATTAATGGCTGAAAATAAATTTTATTTTAAAGTTTTCAACAAGATGGATTTGATGAATGATAATGTAATCAAAGATAAAAATAGAATTTTAATTTCAGCAAAGAACAAGGATATTTCACAATTAGAAAAAGCATTTAATGATATTGTAAAAAATATAAACATTGAATCAAGTTTTTTCTTTAATATCAGACAAACAGCATTATTAGAAAAAGCTAAGAAATCGTTAATAGAAGCATTAGACTCAATGGAAGATGGCATGGGTTTTGATGTTGTAATAGTAGATTTTATTTCTGCTTGAGAAAATATTAAGTCTATAGTTGGTGAAATAAATAAGGAAGATTTATTAGATAGTATTTTTTTAAATTTTTGTCTAGGGAAATAAGGTTCAATTATGAAAAAATATATAGATCTACACACTCATCCTTTTAAAGAATATTTTGAATTTCCAGAAAAAGTAATTGAAAAATCATATAGAGAAGGCATTTGAAGAATGTTCATTGTTGGAACTTCTCTTATAGACTCAAAAGAGGTCAAAGAAATATCTAGGAAATATGACTTTACATTTCCAATAATAGGAATTCATCCAAATAATTCCACAAATAGAAATGATCTTATAGATTTAGAAAAAATGGTTGATTATTCTGTTGTTGGAATAGGTGAAATAGGGTTTGATTTTCATTATGATGATTCGCCATCAAGACAAGAGCAAGAATTCTTCTTTAGATATCAAATCGAGTTGGCTTTAAAATTTAAATTACCAATAATAATTCATAGCAGAGATTCCACTGATGAAACATTTATCTTACTTAAGGAATATAAGGAGAAAAATACTGATCTGAAAATCATTCTACATTCTTATTCATCTGGACCAGAATGAGTTAAAAAATTTTTAGAATTAGGTGCATATCTATCATACTCAGGAATTGTAACATTCAAAAATGCTAAATCAATGCAGGAGGCTTTGAATCTAACACCTATCAATAGATTATTTTACGAAACAGACACACCGTATTTAACACCAACTCCTATGAGGGGTAAAATTAACAAACCTTACTATGCAATACACATTGCTGACTTTATAGCGAAATCAAAAGGAGTAACCGTTGAAGAACTTAACGACCAAGTAAACAAAAATATAGAATTAGTTTTCGATTTAAAAAAAGGAAAAAATGGATAAAAAATACGCATTAAAAAGATTTGGTCAAAATTTCCTACAAGATGAGGAAATACTAAATAAAATTGTATCAAGCATTGATATTAATAATAAAAACATAATAGAGATAGGGCCAGGTAAGGGTGCGCTATCTAAACTAATATTATTAAAAGCACAAAAACTAGTTGCATTTGAAATTGATTACAACTTGGTTGATTTTCTAAGTATGGAAATAAAAAGTAAAAATTTTTTTTTAATTAATGAAGATTTTCTAAAAACCAATTTATCTAATTATAAAAACTATTCAATCATAGCAAACATACCTTATAATATTACAACTCCAATCCTCTTTAAAATATTTGAAAATCATACTAATTTTGATGATGTTATCCTTATGGTTCAAAAAGAAGTTGCAGAAAGAATTTGTGCTAAACCAGGTGACAATAATTATGGTAAATTAACTGTCACAACAGCTAATTTCGCAAATGCAAAAAAATTGTTTGATATTAGTCCCAAGGCATTTTTTCCATCACCAAAAGTTACTTCATCAGTAATACATTTAAAAATAAAAAAAACGGAATCAAATGTCGATAATGAGGAATTTCTAATTTTTATTAAAATTTGTTTTGCAATGAGAAGGAAAACACTAATCAACAATTTGAAAAATCACAAAAACTACAACGAAAATTTAATATTCCAATTCTTTATTGAAAATAATTTAAATAAAAATGTTAGACCACAAATGTTAGGTTTTGATCAATACAAAAATTTATTCAAAATTCTCAAATAATTTTGAAACTAATAGATAGATAAAATTAAAATAATAAAACTCTTTTGTATTATAATTAAAAAAATGAAATATAGTGAATTTGGAGGTTGTGTGTCAATAAGTAGAAAAAGAATGGAAACTTCAATAATAGATGTGGGCGAAATCAAGGTATTAGTTGAGGACGTTATAAAAACAAGAGAGACAGAAGTTTTTGACTTTGAGAATAGAACAACTTTAACCATAGATGAAATTAGAGGTTTAAGAGATCAGTTTACTAACAAGAAATTATTTTCTAAGATTATTTTAAATGCTGAAGGTTCTATATTTTTAAATGGCACATTAACAGGAGAAGAACAAATATTTAAAGATGCTAAACTATTAACTGTTAAACAAGTTGCTTTTTTTGCAGTATATTATAAAAATCAATTAGGGCAAAAAGATTCATTTCACAGAATTGTTAAAAACACCGATAAATCATTATTTAATAATTGATTTAATGTTCATGTTAGATATAATTTTTTGATTAAATTGGGTGAGTTTTATAATGAAACTATTAATGGGTTGTTAGATTTAAAAGAGAATAAAGATATTATACTTTATGAGTCAGATATTGAAAAAGAAAGAAAAGATACAATTAAGTGAATTGAAAAAACTTTTTTAAAAGATTTTAAAGCATTTTTATTACTTGATTGAGAGATAGCTTTACAAAAAAATGGTGAATTTGTTGAAAAAACCACAAAGAAAAAGGAAACTATAATATTTAATGAATAATTATTAGTAATTCTAATTTTGAATATTACACTAAAGATACATGATAAGTATAGGGAAAGAAAATAAATATGAATAGCTCAAACGTAAGATTATTTGGAATGTCTAATTCTCAAAAACTTGCTCAGCGCGTTTCAAAAATTTCAGGTATCAAACTAGTTGAAATAAAGAAAACAACTTTTTCTGATGGGGAAATGATTCTTAATTCAGTAGAAACTGTTCGTAATGCAAATGTTTTTGTAATTTGCAACACTTCTTCATCAGAATCAATTATGGAATTATTGCTTTTCGTTGATTCTATTAAGAGGGCTAGTGCTGGAAATATTACGGTTATAAATTCATATTACGGTTATTCAAGACAAGACAGAAAAGCAAAACAAAGGGAACCAATTGGCGCTAGATTGATGGCAAATATTCTTGAAGTAGCAGGAGCAAACAAACTCATTACAGTCGATTTGCACAACCCTTCTATTCAAGGATTTTTCAACATACCTGTTGATGATTTAAGGTGATCAATAAGTTTGGCAAGTTACTTAAGTGAAACGAGTGGAAATATGCAGTTTTCAATTGTTTCTCCAGATCATGGAGGAGCAGTTAGGGCTAGAGTTCTTGCTGAACTTATCGCACATACAGTTCAAATAGCAATTATTGACAAAAGAAGAACGGGTCCTAATAAAAGTGAAATACTTGGCATTCTGGGAAATGTTAAGAATAAGAATATAATAATTATTGATGACATAATAGATACTGGAAATACAATTCTTAAAGCTGCTGAGGCATTAAGAAAAGCGGGAGCAAAAAAAATATATATTGCTGCAACCCATGGTCTATTTACTAAATCTTTTGAAGCATTTGACAAGTGCGAATTTATTGATAAAGTATTGGTTTCTGATTCTCTAGAAAGAGTATACGAGATAAAATCCAAAAAATTAGTTATTATTTCTCTTGCCCCATTTATTTCAGATGTTATTCAAGCCTCAATTAAATCGAAATCAATCTCAAAAATATATGAAAAAATAAAAGAAAAAAATGACCTTTAAAGATAAAACATTTGAATTAGTTGATAAAAATGAAGTTGTTTTCAATGATTTAATTAAGTATGTTGAATTAATAGAAGAAAAAAATAAATTTTTTAATTTAACTGGTTTTAGTGGTGACACATTATGACAAGAAGGAATATATCAATCAATTATTCTCATGAAAGAGTCTTTTAATGAAACAAGAAATAAAAAAATGCTTGATATTGGTTCGGGCGCTGGATTTCCATCCATTCCATTTTTAATATTAAAAAGAGATTTTTCACTATTCATTGCAGAACCTAATAAGAAAAGAATTAATTTTTTACAAATAGTTAATAATGAATTATCCCTGAATATATCTTTCATTAATGAAAGAATTGAAGATTATAATAAAAATGAACTTTTTGATTTGGTGACTGCAAGGGCAGTGATGTCTTTAAAAAAATTGATTGAAATTTCTTCAAAAGTGGGAAAAATTAATGCTGAATATTCATTCTTAAAAGGGCCAAAAGTACATGAAGAATTGATTGATTCCGAGTGAATTATAAATAAATTATCAATACAAATAGATATTAAAAAAGTCGATATTATAGAAAATATATCTTCCCAAAAAGTACATTATTTATGTAAATATAACAAAATTAAAGCAACTCCTTTAGGATTTCCTAGACCATGACTATTAATTAAATAAAATATTTTTTATGATACAATTTAAAATATTATATTTTAAAGGATAAAAGAAGTGAAAAAGTTATTCAAAGAAGTTTTAAAATCATTTTCTAAAACTAAAAGTTTGCTTTTTGGACTAATAGTTTTAATTTTTCTTTCATCAGGTGTATTCACACTTTTGAGTGATGTTAATAAGAATTATGCAACACAATTTGAGGATTATAAAAGAGTTTCTAGAATCCATGATTTAACAGTTGATACAGAGATACCTGCAAACGGAGAAAGACCAACCCAAACATATGTTCCAGTTGGGGACCAAGAAAAAACGGTATATTTATCAGAAAATAGTGTTATAGATTCTAAAAAAACAATAAGATTTCCAAAAAACGAAATTGAAGTATATAAAAATGAGGAATATATTAAAATTTCCAAACTTTCAATAGTTAATTCGAATGATAATCCAAACTATTTAAAGGTTAAGGATTTATACCGGTTTATACAGATTAATAATATTACAAACTATATTGATCCTATAACAGGATTAGTAGACTCGAAAAACTTTCCCTCAACACCTCTTCAAGAATATAGTGCTCCAGGCATTCCAATACCAACATCATACACTCTAAAATCAACAGACAAAATAACAGTTTTTAAATCAACGAATAACAGGAACATCAGTCTGGGAGATTTGATATCTATAATTCCAGGTTCTAATAGTATACTATCCTCATCTGATGATAGAATAACAAATGTTAAGAGCATTTTTATAAATGCTAAAACTCATGAAGCTACTATATCTCAATCATTAAAGGAATCTTGACAAAGACAAGGTATACTCATTACCATTTCTCCAGATCAAACAGCAAAATTATTAGGATTTACACAAGATGCAAGTGAAGGTCGTGGAGCAATTTATAAAGTTGACAAAAATTTGAAGCAAAATGGTGTCTTTGATATTACACCCCCTATAGGTAATGGAAAATGAAGGCTTGAACAATCTTTAGGCAAAACAATTGTGAATGGAGGTTTTTCATTAAACCTTAATCAAACAATAGATAATGATATTATAAATAATAATATAAATCAATTTTTTAATCTTAATCAAAATTTTATTATTCCTAGTTCTTGAATTGTTTTAGAAAGAACAACATATGAATATGAAAGATACCATTCAAAAATAAATTTTGATTTTTCTAATCCAAATTCAGAAATTAATAAATCATGAACGAAGAACTATAGAGACTATATGTTTAGTCTAAATGATGACGAAATAAAATATCTTGAAAAAGTTTCATTTTGAAAAAAAACACAAATAATAGAAATTGTAAAAAGCGATGGAATAACAGTTATTGATCCTAGCGAAACTATTAGATTATCTCAACCAATATTATCAGATGATTTAAATAGAATTCTTGTCAAAAAAAACAGTTTAAAAATAAATAGTCCAAGATCTCCTTCGAAGCTTAATTTGAACAATAATTCCATTTTATGAATAGAAAAAGAATCAAATTTTATTTCTGAAACTGACATTAATTTAATATTGAAAGATCCAAATGGTGAAACGGCAACCAAAATCAAGGCAATCTTAAACAACTCAAATTCAAAGAGTGAGAGAATTCAAAAAATTGATAATGGAGCTAAATCTATTGCTCAAGAAGCGTTATATAATGAAATTCTAAGATTGGTTGGTGATATTGAAAATATTTCATTAAGAGAAAATATTACAGTATCAGGTTTTTTAGATAATGTAGCCAATACTTTCCATTTTATAAATGCTGGTAATGAAAATAAGGAAGTTAAATTTAACAATATTTCTATTAAGCAAAATGTGGGTAAATTATACAATGAAGAAAATGAAAAATCATTATTGTTTGAGTTAAGTTCAAAGGATGATATAAATACATCACGAGTTCCTCAATCATATATTTTTAAAATACTTGAAATTATGTTCACTGGAATGTCAGTGGATAAAAATTTTATTAATCCTATTGTAACTTTTGAAAGTTATGAATACACCCCATATGATAATTCGTTATATAAAAATAACAATCAACCCTTAAAAATGAATAGAGCAAAAATTGTTAGAATGCAAGATAGCAAAGGGGAGATTTTTGGTATAACTAGACAAGCTCCAAATGGGAATGAATCCACTGGAAGATTTTTTATTCTAAAAGAAACTCTCGTTAATGGAACAAAAAAATGAGTTGCAGATAAACCGCTAGGTTTTGATGGTAGTGATGAAGCATTTCAAGAATTCATTAAATTGAAAGATTTAAATTTTGCTGAAATTACAGCTTCAGGGCAAGTTAGAAAAGTTGTGGGACCAAATGGTTGAGCTAAAGCAAATCCAAACTATGAGAATAAATATTCAATTCCATTTCAAATACTAATACCAAATTCTGAAATTATTGATAATTGAAATGAATCAAATAATTTTGATGTCTTTAGAGATAATCTTATAAGTTCACTGACATCAGTTCTTGAACCATTGATTTCTCCGAAAAATTTAAAAATACTTATTGAGTCTCTTATAAACTCATTTACAAAGAATGGATTTTCTGATGTTCTTGTTTTCCCTTCTAAAATCGAAAATAGAAAATTACAAAAAATATTATTTGGTATTTTTTATGAAGGAGCAAAATATGATGAAAATCTTTATTTAAATGAATTCCTAGATGAAATATTAGCCAAAATAATATCAAATGCAAATACTGATCCAAATTATTTAAATATCCAAATTGAAAATTTAAACAAAATATTCCAAGTTCTATTTAGTAATGAAATTGACCTTACTACATTTACTAATTTTATAAATAATCCTAAAGAAATGTTGATAGGGTTAAGAAAAATAATTGCTTCAATAAATATTGATGAAACGGTAATTACTATTTGAGAAAAATTTTATGACGTAGAATTGGATAAATATCGTGTTATAGGAATGGGAGATGTGCTTCCAGTCCTTTTGAGCAATACTGAAGCTTCCCACTCTGAGACAGGCCTTAAAACAGGATTAAAACAAATAATAAATGAAATTAATTTTTCAAAAGTAATTACTTATCTAAAAGAAAATATATTAGATGCTGAATCTGCTGAATTGTTTGGTCCAATCTTAGACCAACTAAATAGTAATCTTGGTGTAACTGATGCTAATCCAGATGATGATTATATAAATATAAATAAAGGGTTTAATAAAATAATAGATTTAATTGATTGAAATTCATTTATTTTAAACATTACTAATAACTCTAGAATAAGAAGTTATTTTGTAGAAATTGAGACTGGTGTGACACAAGAATATAGAGTTAACTCAATTTCAATTTCAGGAATATTTGCTTCTTTATTAACTTCTCTTGGCCAAAATAATGATAATGATGACGCACTTCATAAAGCAATGATTGAAATGTTAAACATATCATCTAAAACTTTGTTTGTAGGAATTGGACCAATTGGGTTATATCAACCAGAATCTGATCCAAACAAGTTAGACATTAGAGACTTACAGTCACTTTTAAAATCACAAACACCTCAATTAGAAGATTTGAAATCATCATTAGAGAAGTTATCTATAGATCTTGAAAATCCTGATTTTTTTATAAACCCAGAATCTATAGTTGGTCAGTTTCTAACAAACTATATTTTTGATTTTGCAGGAGATATTAGTATCCAGAACAAAGATATAAAGAACAAGGTAGATGTTTATTTAGAATTTATGAATGAAACAGAGTTTATTAATTTCGATCCTAATTTACCGCCATTAAATCCAGGTGGTGCTTTAGGTGGAAATATATCTAATCCTACAAAACCTGACTCTCTAGCTGATAAATTTATTAAAATGATTCACCCTAATACTAGACCTTCTACCGGAAACCTAATATTAGATATATTCATGAACCAAGTTTATAATGAATTCTACAATGAAAATAATTTACTTCAATCAAGAGATATGACTGCCGAGATATTTAATTACTATTCATTTTGAATGAAATTTGCGGAAATTAGTCTTAACTCTTCACAGGGTGTAACAACTGAAGAAGTAGGAAATCAAATAAAAGTTTTAGTGGCTAAAGTGCTCGATAAAAATTCTGATATTGGCAAGATACTCAATTCCACTTCAGAATCATTTAATCCATCTGCACTTATGAATTTTAAAATTCTAGATGGTTTTTCAAATGTAAAGAAAACAGCACTAAAATTAGCAAATTTATCCGAAGAAGTTTTAATTGCAAATGGTTTTACAAAAGAAACTATAGATTATTACTTTAACTATAATGATGGAAGACTAGGTATTAATAATAATACAATATCATTGGTATCATCGTTATCATCTATTATAAATGCTCAAAAAGATTCTGATAGAAGTAGAGCAAACTTGATTACTGATGATTTCATTAGACTATTCTTGCCTGAAGATAAAGAAAAAGCAATGACCATTCTAACTATGGGTCAAAGAACCCAAAATACTTTGTCTGGTAAAACTAGTTTAATAATTGAAAGTTTAGGAATATCTAGTGCAATTATGAGCCCATTTAATGCTGTTTTAAATGCTCCTGTTTTATTGTGATTTACTATCAATCAAACTGCAAATCAAGATTCTGATGGCAATCTTTCATATATTATTCAAAACAAATTATACAAATTTAATTCATCAGAAAACCAAGTAGGTATTGATTATGAAGGATTTAAAGGGATCATTGATGAAATTATTGGTGAAGATATATATGTAGATAATCCTATGAATATGGATGAATTTATAACTTTGTCATTAGACATAGATTATTTAAATTATTTAACTAATGACGCTTTGTTTGGTACAGATATTTTTGGAATTAATATTTCTAATGCATTGTCAGGTGGTATAGAATCATTTGTTGAAACAAGAACTGATGACTTTCAAATTGTTATTTCTGATATTGCTTCCTATTTGGTTAAAGTTAATGATGCATACTTGCAAGCAAATAACAAACAAATATACAAACTAAAAAAAGAAGATGCTCCCAAAGATTCAATCGAGATGCAAGAACTATTGAAATCATTAGATTCAAAATATAAAATTAATGTTAATGGACTCGAATTTTTAATAATTGGAGCAGACTCAACGGTTGATTACTTATATCCTGTTACTGATCTAAATAATATTCAAGTTGATACAAAATCACAAGCAATACTTTATGTTAATCAGTCAGGTTTTGATAGAGTTAGAGAATCAAATGCTAATGCAGTAGTAAATAGATATTTTTTAGTAGTTGCCCCCAGTTCAGTATCGCCTATAGTTTTAAGGGATCAAATTAATGAATATATTTATAGAACTGTAACTGGTTTAAATAATTATCAAGATTTAACTAATGAAGAGAGAAATAATGCATCCTTCAAAAAAGCATATTTATATAATGAATCAAACCCTTTAAAGCCAGAAATATCATTAAGATTACAAACGATAGAAAATCTAATACAAGCAATTAACACATCCAATACGTTTATTTCTGGAATGTTGCTAATTCTTATCGGTTTAATAACAATATTTGTTATCAAAAGATATATATCTTCTAGATCTAAAGTTCTTGGAATATTAAAAGCTCAAGGATATAAATCAATTCAAATTGCAATTTCAATATGTCTTCTCGCATTAATTGTTTGTTTCTTTGGAGCAACATTAGGATATATTGCCGGGCATTTTTTCCAGATACCTGTAATGAATATTTTTTCTATATATTGAACATTACCAATTGGACCATTAAGTTTTAATTTCATTTCATTACTGGTAACAGTTTTACTACCTCTAGTAGGATTGATATTACTTACAATAGTCACTACTTTAATATTATTAAGAGTTAAGCCAACCAAATTAATGAGTGGATCATTTCAACTTAATAATTCCTTAATAGCTGGAAAGATTCAACAAAAATTTAGTTCAGTAAATATTAAATCAAAATTTACACTGTCACTATCATTAAACTCAATTTGAAAATTAATAGCCTTATTACTATCCTTAGTATTTACTGTCACAATAATGAGTTTTTCACTAGCCACGCAAAATGCATTTGGTAACGCAGTTGATAGAACATATAAAAATAGAAAATATAATTATAAAATAGATTTAATTACACCAACACTTGAAGGTGGTGCGATTACAACTTTTGACAAGCAAGACATTCATAATTTGTTATATGTTCCAATTGGTAATCCTAATGAGGGAGCGATATATTTGGCGGATTATTTTGCCCCTGGACCCAATAGTGTTATAAATCCTATACAGCCTGATGGTAGTTTCCCTAATGGTCAACCTTTGTTAAATGACAAACACATTGTAACAAAGTCTTCATTTGATCTTATAGTAAATAGTGGAGGTATTGAAACAAATGTTTGAAACTCTCTATTTAATTCTATGCCAGATTCTCAAAGAGCAAATGTTGTAGAGATATCACAACTTGCAGCACAGTGACTTGAATGATCACAGGATTTAACTAATTATGGTAAAGACAATGAAGCAAAACTTAATAATAATGGAGAGAAAATACCGTACTTTAAATACATAGTTAATTCTACGAATCCTGAAAAATCAAGATTTGTCTACAAGAGAATAAATGAAAATACAGGAGAATATTTCCATCAAGAAATAGTTATTTCTGGAGAAACTGCTGACATAAGAGACAAGTATAGGGAATTTCTTGTCGAAGCATACAACAAATCATTAAATTATGATCCCGATTCCTTAGAAATAGATGAGCCAGAATTTGTCGAAGATTATTTTCTAACTTTTGGTAGTGTTGTTTTTGATGAAGAAAAGAATGAAAAATTCTCATATGCAAATACGATTGACATAAATGATGATAGTCATACCCCAATCATAAATGGGTTTTCAAAAAATTCTAACCAAGTTCAAATACTCGATGATAAGGGTAATAATTTACTGGAACTAGCTTCCAAGCGTTGGGCAGAATCACAAGAAACCATTCCAGTCATTATAAATCATGTTGTTAAAGATAAAAGGAATTTAAATATTGGTTCAAAATTAGAACTAACTGTTTCAAATACTACAAATAGATTTACTGAGACAATTAGGGAAAAATTAAATTTAGGAAATAACCAAAGAAAAACTTGAACATTTGAAGTTATTGGAATTGATGAGACTTTTATAAACGAAGAATGAACAACCTCTCAAGAGATAATAAATCACATTACATATCTCGATAAATTGTCTAGTGATGAAATGCCCTTTAATGGCATACTATCTACAGAAGAGTCACCTAAACAAGTAAATGAGTCTTTAGGTCTATATTCAGAAAATGGATATTGGGCAGCTACGGAAAAAATAGATTTAATTTCAGAAAATATTTCAACAGAGCAACAAGAAGAAAATACAAATATTTTTAGGGAGTTATTTTATAAAATTAGTACTTCTGGAGGTTTGATTAACAATTCTGTATTTGCCAAAACAATAAGAATTATAGAACCAAATCTTTCACATGATAAAGAATCAGATTTAATTAAACAATTTCTAGAAATCGATCCCAATCTTTCTTTGGCTGATGTTCTTAAGCCTGGAAATGAAATAATTATTAACAAATCATTGGAAAAATTTGCAGAAACATACAATAGTAATAATGTACTGTTTCACTCATTTAGTAGTATAAAGTCTAAAAATATTGAATCAGGATTTATTGCAAACACAACAAGCTCGATTAATTCTGTAAGCACAATTGTAATTGTTTTATCTTTATTGATATCAATCACTATTTTAATAATGATATCAACGTTAATAATTAGTGAAAATGAAAGAAATGCTGCTATATTTTCAATACTAGGTTATAACAATAGAGAAAAGATAATTTTATTTTTCTCACTATATGTACCAGTTATTATATTATCCATTCTATTTTCTATACCACTATCAATCGGCCTTATATCACTATTTAGTACAGTTGTAAATTCAACCATTTTAATTTCACTTGGAATTTCACTTGGTGTAACTGATGTTATATATTCATCATTATTAGTTATACTAATATTTACTACAACAACATTAGTTTCATGATTTAGTTTAAATAGAATAAAACCAGTAATATTATTGAAGGGGGATTAATTATGAAGGGTAAGAATTTCGAAAATAAAAAAAATCAAAACCTTTTTGATTCAAAGATAATAAAGGTTGATTTTAAGGAAAGAATTGAAATCCAAAGAGCGAACAATAAAAGGAGAAGCAAAAGAAATAATGCCGATTACAATTTAGTTAATTTGGAAGGAAACATAATTGATATTTTTAATTTGAATAAATATTATATATCAAAAGGGAATAGTACGAGAGTCATAACAGACTTAAATTTGTCAATCAAAAAGGGTGAATTTGTTGTCTTATTTGGTAAATCTGGATCAGGGAAAACAACACTATTAAATTTAATGTCTGGACTTGATAGACCCACCTCAGGAAATCTAATTGTTTGCAACAAAAACTTACCTTTTTTATCAAATACACAATTGACAACATTTAGAAGAGAGAATTTGTCGTTCATATTTCAAAGTTACAATTTATTAACAAATTTGAGTGGTTATGACAATGTTGAAACAGGAGATTATTTACAAAAAGATAAGTCCAAAAAACAAGACATCAAAAAAATGTTTGAAGATTTTGATTTAATTGATGTAATTGATAAATACCCATCTCAAATGTCTGGAGGACAACAACAAAGGATATCTATTTTAAGAGCTCTAGCAAAAAATAGTGAAATCATTTTTGCAGATGAACCTACAGGAGCTCTTGATAAAAAAACAAGCAAGATTGTAATGGAATTATTACAAAAAATAAATAGAGAATTGGGTAAAACAATCATTATGGTTTCACATGATCCTGGTGTAATAAAATACTCTACAAGAGTTATTAAATTATCTGAATCAAGAATCATTTCAGATGTGCAAACAGAAGGAAGAGATATTGATTCAATTTTAGACTTAAATATTATTCAACAAGATAATAGTGATGAAATTTATGTTGAAGAAAAAGTAGCGGATGAAGACTCTTATTTTATAAATAATCATGAATAAATAATAGAATAGAATAACTAAATATTTTTCATTAGTTTATCATAATCAAAATGTGATGTTTTGATAGAAACCCCATTCTTTCATTCTTTTCCATATCTGGTATTTAGAAAATAGTCATATTCTTTTATTATTTTAGTACTAATACCTAAAAAAATAATTTCCTCAACATCAAATGTTATGTTAGGGAATCAATTTTTAACACTTGGTTCATTAAGTGAATTTATTGCAAAAAACCCTCTATAGTTTTCACTAAACAACGAATCATAAAATTCATCATTTCCTAATGGTATACAAAATTTTGAAAATAATTTAAGCCACAAAAACAACCCTTTATTCAAAATATTATATCCACTTTTAAATGTTAAAAAAAAGGAATAATTGTACTTAATTTTATTCTTAAGAGAGTTAAATTTTTTTACTTTTTTTGTTTCAGTTGGAATAATAATAATAATCTTAATAAATATATCAATATTCTTAAAATAGAAAAATGGAGTTGGAAGAAAAAAAATATCAGAGTTAGTAAAATCCAGTATATTATTTGAATAATTAAGTCTAAGAAAATTATAGTCATTTTGAGTCATGAAAACTTCTATAATACCAGAATTAACAAAATAATTATTACCATTTTTTGCACTTAATAATGTATCATTTGCCAAAGAATATCAAAGTTTATTTTCATTACAAATTAATACAAACTTTAAAAAAATTTTTTTATAATGCTCTTTAATATTTTCATTCATAAATAATTATTATATTAGCAAATATCATCAAATATATTTTTTTTAGTAAAGAATTTTAAAAATGATATAATTTTTATAAATTTATTAAATATGGGATTTTTAGAATTTGGGAGGCTTTTTAATGGCAAAAGAAAAAAAAGAAAAAAAGACAAAAACCTCATCAACGAAGAAGAAGTCGCTTTCTCAAAAAATATCAGGAATTAATACAACATCTGATATTTCATACGGAAATGTTGTTGTTAATCCAAAAGATAAGAGGGTTAAATGAATTTTTGGTGCATCTATTTTTTCATTATTAGCAATAGGAATAGGTGTCCCATTAGGTATTGCTGGTGTGCAATATATAGCTGCAAAGCCCTTCTTGCCTGAAACAGAAATTTTTCCTGGAGGCCCTACTGTTGGAGATATGGTCGAAGGTAGTAAGGATAAAGAGGCAATAGATAAAAATGCAGAAAAGATAGAAAATATTATTGTAGAGAAATTATATAATGAAGAAAGAGAAGCTTTTTTAAGATTTGAAGCCTTTGTGAATAATACAAAATATAAGGATACTAATGACAAAGTTGGTCCAACAACATTTGGTGTAGATGTTTCAAAATCATTTGAGGATATTAAAAAATCTCAAGAAAGAGAATTAAATAATGCAAAAAGAGCTATTAGGGAATCATATCCATTAGATTGAGCTAAGGTTTGAGATGAAGAGTTAAGATCAGAAAAATATGGAGGTTCTAGTACTGACCAAGAGGCTATAGATTTTTTAACCAAAACAAAAGCTAAGGATGCTGCTTTTGCGAGGTTCAATACTGCAGAAATAAATACAACTTCTTGAACACAAGCAGATCTTCACTTACAAGCAAAACAAAACATAATTTATAAGAATGATGCTGGTGAAGAAAAGATAATTCCTGCAGGAACACAAATGTTTTCTTCGTCTTTTCTAAGTCCTACAGGAGACAATATCGCAATACCTACAAACAGGAATCCCATTACCCCTCCTTCAGAAGTTAAAATTGCAGTTTATCAAACAAAGTCATATGTTTTACACGAAAGAAATCCATTAGGTCGTCTACCAAATTTATATAATGATTATTTTAAATCAGCTAATATAAGTAGTGTTTCAATTCCTTTCATTCAAAGTGAAGACAATTCAGAATTAGAATTGGTTGTAACTCCAGATTTGCTTACCAATCTATTTACCGTTTCTAGAGCTGAGAATGGTGATTTAGTTGTTCCTTTCAACTCTATTTCAAACTTTAAAGGTGCGAACACATCTTCTACTAGAACAAGAGTTGGTTATGATAAGGCAATAATAGATACTCTTTCACCACCATCTTCTGAATCAAGCACTAGAAAACCAGTTACTGTTGGTTCAAGTTTAGGGTCATCAAATGTAAGGTCATTAGCAACATTTATAAAAAGTGAAGAAAATGAATCGAGAGCATTTCATGTTGCGGCTATTTCTGCAACAACTAATCCTACTCCTGAAATTGGACTATATAAAGCAAGAGAACTAAACCCAATAAATATATTTTTAGAATCAATTTTAAAAATGACTCCAACAAATAATCCTGGAGTATCTCCTAGAATAATAAATCTTGTTAATTTTTTAAATACTGAACTAAATCCTGTATATGTAAATAATCCGGCAGTTGGAGCAGATGCTATCCAATTTAGATTTAAGCCAAATTTTGATTTATTTAAATTTAATAAAGATTTAAAAACCAAAATAAATGACATAAATGCAGCAGACTTTAATAATACATTTAATGATTTTTTAAAGAGAGCTTTTCTAGATTTAAATCCTTATGATGGATTTACTAATGCCCCCACTACTGGTATAAATGATGTCCCTAAGAAGTGAACAGTTTATAAAATCAGCGTTGATACATATTTATATGTAGATGGTAAGGGAATGACAGTTTATAATATTGAACATTTGACAGGAAATGCAACTAGTAATCCTGCCTTAAAAATGCTAAAAAGTGATATTCAAAATACTGTTGATGTATCTGATAATCCAGATCAAGTAGTTTTGTATAATGTTGCTGACCAATATAATAAAATTGCTACTCCAGAAATAATTAATAAGGTTCTTATTGAAGAAAATAAACAATTTATTATTGATGAATTAGTAGAAGCGGGAGAGACATTAGATGTTGCTACAAAAACCGTTGAGGATGTTTATGATAATTTAATCAATATTATAAATAATACAATAAACCCTGATGTAAAAGATGCTATGAGCGGATTGTCAACTTTTTTAGAGGAAATAATCAAACCAATGAATAGTTATGACTTTTTTGAAAATTCTGACAATGGACCAATCAATCTTCAATTTATGAATAATTCAGGATATGTAAATGGAAGTTTAGAAGGTTACTTACTTATTGAGTCACAATTTGATGATAAATTACGTGAATTAATTTCTGTTGAAGCAAAGAGAAATTCAGCAATTTTTCCTCCAAAATTTAGGAGTAAAATATAATGAAGTTATTTAAGAAAATGTTTTTAATCCCTTCATCAATAGTTGCACTTCCTATAGTTGCGACTACTTTAGTTTCTTGTGCAACAGTTAATTCATTAGATGAAAATTTAGCAGAGCAATTAAAAAACTTAACATCAAATGAAGCAAGAGAAATCTATTCAAATTTTTGAGCTAGAGATGCTTATGCAGAATTATACTTAAAATCTCAAGTTCCTGATGATGATGTTAATTCTGAAGAGTTTGAAAAGAATAAAGAGATAATAAAAGCACATTTACTCGATTTAAAACCGATTCCTTCAACTACTATCATTAATGGTGTAACTGGTGATAAGGTTACTGCTGAAATATTTGATCATTTATTTAGTGCATACACTTTTTACACAGCTTGAAAAACTTCAAATGATACAAACTATTTTAGAAATCAAAAACAAATTTGAGTTGAAAATCAACTATCATTAAATGGCACAACAATTGAAATGGGTTTTCAACCAAAATTTGCTTATTCTTCTTCAACAACCACGCCTCAGCAATTCAAAGATGATTTTAATTTACTTTATAAAATAATTCAAACAGGAATACAAACACAGTTATTAAATATGACTATCGCAGAGTTTTATTTTACTTCTACCACCTCTGATATGATTCAAAAAGGAACTAATTATAATCAAATAATTGATGGAAATGTTAATAGTTTGGATTATTGAAATGCAACTAGTTTTGATATAGAAAGTCCCACATATTTTCTAGAAAAATATTTGGTAGAAAAAATGCCAAGAATAAAATGAAATTTTAGTTCTGAAGAAGCAAGCAAAATTCAAAATTGATCTAATAGAAAAATAACATCTCCTCAAGACTATATAGATTTGTGATCAGGAGAACAAGTTGGTACAACTTCTTCACCAAAAAGAATTTTTTCTGAGGACTTGTTAGTTAATTCTGAAGATTTATTATTAAATTCTAATGCCAAAAATTTTTATGGTTATAATTCTTCAATTGAAATATCATCAACATCTGGAGAGGGAGCTCTTAGTACTAATCCGGATGAAATTAGAAGGTTTGGATTAGAATCTTCTGGTTTATTTAATTCTGAAACAAATCAATTAGTATCTTATGATAATTTACTTAAAAGAAGCAAAATTGAAAAATTGGGTTCAGCAGCATTTTTACCTCAATTATCAATTTTAAATAATACAAATACAACTCGTAAAAATTCAAAACAAATATTAGTAAGTGATTTAGTTATTGGTGATAATAATTCTAAATTCGATAATAACAATTCTTTTTCATTGGGTGAAAATACATGAAGAGTTTTAGATATAACTCCAATACTTGGTTCAACTAACCAACAATCAATAGAATTAAAGATGACATATAGTAATTCTAATGCAGTTAATGGTTTTGTTGATTACCCTTATAATGTAATTGTTACTTGAAATCAAACAAATAATCCATCTGAGGCCAAAATCATTTCTGAGTTGCCAAGAAGTTTCTCGTTTAGTAGTAATATTGATCAAAACACACCTTTTGGAAAAAGGCAAGTGTATGGTGTTAATCCAATTGTGGACAACAAAGTAAATGTTTCTTATTATATAAGACTTTTGCCAAATTTTATTTGATCTATTGACGGTAATGGGGCAAAAGAAGTTAGAGAAATTGATGGTAGCGAAAAAGCAGTTGGTAAATTCACTATGGAAGGAACACCTTGAACTAAAACAAGCACTGAAAATAATCAAAGAAAGCTTGCTTTTTCGTTGTACATGAATGATGATGAAGAGTTGCTTAAGGAAATTAAAAAATTTTTAGTATTAAATGATGTTTCTATAAGACCAGGACCAATCAAAGAAGTTAATGATATATTAAAAGAATTGGGAATCCTTCATTTGGATAAAAAACCAGATTATGCTATTCCAAGGACTAAAATAGAAGTTAATAATGGATAAGCTTTTTTTGGAAATAATAAATAAAAAAGTAAAAGCTAAAATTCTATTTGAAAACAAGAGAGTAATTGCCTTTTATAGTATTGATCCTTTGGAAAAAGGTCATTTCTTAGTTGTTCCAAAACGATATTCAAGGAACTTAATAACTATTAAAGAAAGTGACTTAAAATATTGCTTTTCCATTGCAAGGAAATTAGCATTAAGAGAAATGAAAAAACTAAATACAAATGGATTTAAAATGCAAGTCAATAATGAATCTTCATCTGGTCAAGAAGTTTTCCATACACACATTCATGTTATTCCATCCCCTATTTCAAAAAAACATTAATAATATTTATTTAATTATAAATCTCTTATTTTTTTAAAATTTTTCTTATCTCAAGAGATAGTGTATTCTTTTCTCCTACATCTATAATTGTTTTTGCTAATTCCTTAATTTCTAAAACAGAAGTTTCTTTTGCATAAGTATTGTGAATATTTTTCATTAATTCAATATCATTAAATGAATCACCAAAACAAAATATATTTTCCTTTTTCAATTTGTAAAGCATAATTATAGTTCTAATACCTTCATATTTATTAACCCCTGCGACATTAATATCCAAGGTAATATTCGAAGATAATTTAAAATCATAATTTGAGTGATAAAATTTTTTAAAATAATTTAATAGTTCTCCAATTAAATCTGGATTCATTATTACTGTGAGTTGAATGACTTCGCTTTTTTTAACTGTTGTCTCTCTAATGTAATTTTTGAATGGAAGAATGTAAGATTCTTTTACAGAGTTAGATAATCAGTCATCACTCTTTAAAAAGTTAATATAAGAGTCAATATATATTTTCTTACTTGTAATAATTTGGACGGCTCCACCTAATAACTTAACATCCCTTATGATATTATTTATAAATTCAAGATTAATAGTTTTAGGTGTTTTTAGAAGTTCACCTTTCAATGTATCTACTAATACAGCGCCATTATTTCCGATAAAAAAACTTACAAAAGTCTTGATTTTTTCTATATACTTTAAAGACTCCTTATAACTCCTGTTTGTAACGATTGCAATTAAATGATTTCCTTCATGTATCTTTTCCATTTCTTTAATTATATTTTCATCAATAGTTTCAAATCTATTTAATAAAATACCTTCTAAATCAAAAACAAAAAGCTTTGAATCTATATATTCATGTGAGTCATTTAGTGGTGTTAAATTTTGTTCTTCATGTGAGGAAATAGTAGCACCTCCCTTATTGATGTTTGACCTGTGAATAGCATAACTAACCTATCAATGCCAATTCCACACCCCCCTGCAGGAGGCATTCCATATTCTAGTGCTTCAACAAAGTCTCAATCAATATCATTAGCTTCATCATTACCAGATTTACTTTCCATTAACTGATTTTCAAATCTCTCTAATTGATCAATAGGATCACTCAATTCAGTAAACATATTAGCATACTCTCTTCCGTTTATAAATAGCTCAGCTCGCTCTGTGAAATTAGGATTATTAGAATCCTTTACAGCAAATGGAGATATTTCAATCGGGTGTCCATAAACAAAGGTGGGATTCACCAAAGTCGCTTCTATAACTTCCTCAAAAATCAAATTAATTAAGTGACCTTTTTTATAAAAAGGTTCTATTTTTCAACCAGATTTTTTCACAAAATCAACTAATTGCTTTTCATCAGCTTTTTTAACATCAAAATTAGTAATTTTTGAAACGGCTTCACTCATTTCTATTACATCAAATTTTTTTGAAAAATCTAATTTAACACCTTGATACTCAAAAGTTTCTTTATTAAGAGATTTACCAATGGTTCTAAATAATTCTTCTGTGTATCTCATCATTTCTCACATATCAGAGTTCGCTTCATAGAATTCAATAGTTGTAAATTCAGGGTTATGAGTAGTATCAATTCCTTCATTTCTAAATAGTCTACCAATTTCATAAACCCTACCAAAATCTCCTACAATTAATTTTTTTAATGGTAGTTCTGTTGCAATTCTTAAAGATAATTCCATATCCAGTGAGTTATGATGTGTTGTAAATGGTCTAGCTGCAGCACCACTAGAAACAATTGATAAAATAGGGGTTTCAACTTCTATATAATCCTTCATATCAAAAAAATTTCTAACTTCTTTAATTATCTTTGTTCTATCAATAAAAATTTGTCTAACATTTTCATTGGCTATTAAATCAACATATCTATGTCTATATCTTTCTTCAACATCAACTAATCCATGAAATTTTTCTGGTAAAACCTTTAAGGATTTTGACAATAATTTTGTTTCAACCAATTTTATTGCTAATTCATTTGTTTTGGTTTTCATTAAGGAACCCTTGACTCAAATAATGTCACCAATATCTAAATCATCAACAAAATTAAAAAGCTCTTCATTTATTTTTTTATTAATATAAATTTGAATAAAAAAACTTTCAAGTTTTATTTCAACAAAAGGACCTCTTTTAAACATTATCCTTCCATATGTAGAAATCTCTTCATTTTTTTTCTCTAACTCTTCCTTGCTGAATGAAGAAAATTTGTTATTTAAATCTTTAATTGTATTAGTTACATCTTGTCTTTTAAGATAATTTCCAATTCCTTTGGTTTGATTATCTAATAACTTTTTTCTACGAACATTTTCCTGTTCAGTAAACTTTCTCATTATTTAACCTCCAAATTTATTTATTTAATTATATTATAATTTTTATCCATTTCAAATGTTTAAATAATAACTTTTAGATATTTTTATTATTTTTTCAAAAATTAAAATAAAAATAGGTATTGTAAATAAAATATTGAATCCAATTATCGGAAGATTAAGTAAGAGTGATCCTAATCAGTCCCTGTTTGTCCACCAAATATAGCCAGCAATGACATGAACAACTAGTTTAAGTATTCAACATAAAATAAAAATTATTGAAAACACCAGTAACTTAAATTTAATTTCATATTTATAAAGATCAATTTTTTTTATAAATCAATTACTAAACAATAATGGAAAAAAACATCAAATAGCAACAAAATATTCCATAAATCCTTGCCAAATATTAATGATATAAATGTTAGGCGCTAGTATCAAAATTGCTGGTGTGAAAATAAAAAAAATTGTCCTTACAAGAGACGATTTTAAAACAATTAATGCAAAAGCAAAAGGAATAATAAAAAAATTTATTGAATAACCCATCAGGATTGGAAAAAAAGAGAAAAATAAATTCATAATAGCTAATAATCCCATCAAAATTCCTGCCAAGGAAACATCTCTTATAACTAGTTGGTTTTTCACATTATTTATAATTATAACTTATTCATTTTATTATGTATAATATTTTAAATGAATATAAACAAAAATAATGTGGAAGAAAAAACAACAACCATTAATAGTACTAAGAAATATAAGAAAATACTAAATAATTTGTTGAATATTTCAATAAATGATTCTTGTTTGTTTTCTAATATTAACAATATTAATTCTTTTGACGTGGCTAAAAAATTTGGTAATGAGTTTTTCGATAAAGTTATAATAAATGAATATTTTTTACTTTCACTTAAAGAAAGAGATATTTCTTCATTTATTGAAAAAATTAAAGGATTAACTGATGCTACAGAAATAGAAGAACTTTATAATTCTTTCAATGAGTCAGTTCCTGATAATATTAAGAAAATGTTGGCAACTAAAAATGTGAATGACAAGATTGAAGTGATAAAGGACTCAATAATTAAATTGGCGGAAGTTAGTAAACAAAAAGCCTCTTTTAATTGAAAAATTCTTTTAAATAAAGCTCAGGCAATTAATGAGCAAAGTAATCTTTGACCATTACACTTAGGATTTATATATATTACTGTAAAAATAGATAATAAGGCAATTCAAGCACCTCTTTTTTTAAAAGAAGTAAATATTCGAATCAAAAATTCAAATGTTTCAATATTATCGATTGGTGATATAAAAATCAATGAAAAACTGTCTTATTTTTTAGAATCAAATGGTTTCTTATTTGATATTGATTTTGATTTTTCGAAAATGTCAATCAAACAAGTTTATGATACTATTCAAAAATCATGATCTCAGAATTTTAAATTACCATCAACTCTATCTGGATATGCTCCAAATTTCAAAAGCGAAGAAATTGATAATCATGAAATTAAATTTTGACCAGGAATTACTTTTGGTTTTTTTGAACCAACTGGCGGATACTTAAGAAAAAAAATGGTTGAGATTATCGAAACAGGAATTATTGATGAAATCCTTGATGTTGAGTTTGATAAAAATATATATAAGGATACGATTAGCAAAACAATATTCAAGAAAAATTTTGGATTTTACAAGACACAACACTCAAATTTTTCACAAGATAAGGCAGTTGTTTCCGCTTTAAATCAAAACACTATTATTTGAGGTCCACCAGGAACAGGTAAGTCCCAAACAATATCTAACATTATAACAAACATTTTAATGTATGATAAGACAGCCATTGTTGCCTCACAAAAGAAGGCGGCACTTGAAGTTTTGAAAAACAGAATGGACGAACTTGGAACATTTTGCTTGTTTGTGCTTAATGACAAAGAAATGAACAAAAAATCATTTTACTCTCCCATAAAAACATATATTGATTATTTAGAAAATTTTAAAGGTGATGTTAACAGAGAACCAATTAAAATAATTTCAGATTATGAAAAGAATTTTATGAAATTAATTAATAAAATTAAATCATCACCTATTGGAAATAAAAACATGAGTTTATTTTCTTGATATCTTTCACAAAATGAATTTGACATCAAGATATTTGAAGAACTAAAAAAACTACCACCAAACTTAACATATGATTTTATTAATTTAAAAAATAGCAATAATATTATCAAATTTTTAATGACCAAAAATAACTTAAAGTCAAATTTATTTTCAATTGCAACACCCGAAGTCAAGTTGGCATCAAAAATAATCAAAGATAATTTTCTAGACAAAAATATTAATTTAGATAATTTTGTCAAAAATCAAGACTTAATTGACCTAGATCTTCTAAATGATATAAATAAATTACATCAATTCAATTTAGATAAATATGAAGATAGAATAAATGATCCAAAAAAATTAAGAGAAGTTATAGGAAAAATGATTTTCCAAAAAATTAAAAATTTTTCTCCTGAAATCAAAAAAAAATACAATGCATTTGCCTTAGATACTAGAACTTCTAATTTAGAACCAAATCAATTTATTAAAACCCATGCAGATATTATAAAAATATTATTCCCAATAATTATAACAACTCCAGAAACAGAGTTGAGATCTTGAAAGCGCAACGAGTTCGATTATATAATTCTTGATGAGTCATCTCAAATATTCTTAGAGAAAGGAATTCCGCTTTTGTATTTAGCAAAAATTAAAATTTTAGCAGGAGACGATCAACAAATGCAACCAACTAGATGATTTGCTGCAAAAGTTGAAGGTCCAAGTAGTTTTGGAGATATTGAATCATTGCTTGATTTTGCAACTGCAAAAGGAGTTTATAGCATTTTATTAGATAAAAATTATAGATCAAACTATGCTTCGCTAATGACATTTAATTCAGAAATTTTTTACAAGGGGGAATTAGATGTGGTTGATGTGAATTCTAACAAAAAGGAAAACCCTATAGATGTAATTAATGTTGAAGGTGTATGAGAAGAGTCTACAAATAAAATAGAAGCCGATATCGCGATACAAGAATTATTAAAAAATTTAGAAAAATACAAAAAAATAATTTTATTATGTTTTAATGGTTCTCAACAATCATATATTGAAAAATTAATTTTCACACAATATCCTGAAATTGAACAAGCAATGAATATTAATAAATTATTAATTAGAAACATTGAAAATATTCAGGGTGACGAAGCAGATCTTGTAATTATGACAATTGTTTATGATAAGCATACAAAACTACATTCATCTTATGTGGCAAAGCCTGGCGGTAAAAATGCCCTTAATGTTGCTATTTCAAGAGCTAAGTTCAAGATGATAGTAATCAAATCAATTAGGTTTGAGGATATAAATAATCCTAGCGGTAGCGATGATATTAATGTCTTCAAAGAGTGATTAAGATTTATAGATTTATCAGAAGAAGATAAAAAAAATTACATTAAAAAATTGACAATTAAATCTAAGCCATCAGCAAATGAAATAGAAAAAGAAACATTATTAAATTCTTTCTATTCAGGAATAATGAGTGGCTTGGATAATTTGGCAGGAATTGAGATAATCAAAAATTTTTCTATTGGAACTATTCAAATTGATTTGGCCATAATAGATAAAGTGACTCAAAACTTTATTCAAGGCTTTCTAATTGATAATTTTTCTTATTTTAATTCTTATGAAGAATATGTAATCAATAGAGATTTAAAAAACTTTTTATTATTAAAAAAATACCCAGTAATTAAAATTAATGAAATGAATTGAGTCATCAATAAAGGAAAAATTATACACACTATAAACGCTTTGGTAAATAAAAAACAGTTTTCTAATAATCAATTAGCTTCTGGTGGAAAATAAGTATAGTCCCAATAAATCAATATCTTCAATATATTTCCATGAGTGCAATTTTAAATATTTTGCATTTCCTCCAAAGTAAATATAAATAGTATCAGGAGTGTGGAAATACTTTGAAAACTCATTTATCATTATCATTTGTCCTTTAATAATCCCTATACTCATAGCATCCTGTGTGTTTTTGCCAAGATTTTTCTCTGTTGAAATTACTCTTGTCTTTGGAATCATTGTTCCTTCAATTAATGCATCATAAGACATTTGTATCCCAGGCATGATAATGCAACCCATAAGAACACCATCACTAACTTTAGAAAGGGTTGTAGCAGTTCCGAGTGATGCGACTATAATATTTTTACCTAGGGATTGAGCATATATTGCAGATGCAATAATATCATTTCCAATTTCATTTTTATTATCTAGTAAACTTAAATCAATAATATTTTGACTATGGTAATTCAAAAAAATAATTTCCTTATCTTTGAAGAATAAAACTATTCGTTTATTAATTTTATTCACGACGGAGCAAACAAATATTTTTTTTGGAACTACATTAAGGTCATTTAAAATTTTCAAAAAAATCTCTTTTTTAAATTTGTTTTTTGTAGGTATTTTAATTATTTTTTTGTCATTAATTGATTTATTAAAAATGGCAAAAGTTGTCATAGTGTTTCCAATTGAAATAAAAAGATCATTATTTGCTTTCAATTTTATCTAATATCCTGTTTCTTAATTATTAAATATGATATAGGCAATAATAAGAATGTAATAGAAGAATAGATTCCAAGTAATACTCATTTATTAGCATAATCAGTAAACTCAAAACTACTGATTCCACCCTTTGATTTTTCAGTCAATAAAAGTGTGTTTGCCAAATGAATAATTGATTGTTCATTATATTTTGTTGAAGGAGTTTTACAAAAATCATCAATTATAGTTTTTAACTCATTACTATTTACACTCATTGCCTCTAAATATAATAATGAATCTTCTAGATTAGTAATTTTATCTGCTTCATTTTTGATATAAAAATTATTTACAAATTCACTAGAAATAATTAAATTCACTCCTAGTCCCAATTCCAAATTAATTTTAATTAGCATTAAAACTTCGATTGCTTTAATTTCACCCGAGAATGGATTGTCATGGTTTTCTAGTTGTTTTTTAAGAGAATCAGAAACATTGTCATCCGCCAATATTGTTGATCTTATTGGCGATCTCAAAAAATCTTTATAATTATCATCAAGAGCTACGATTAATTTAATTAAATTATCCAAAAAATTATCATTATTTGTTTCTTCAAAAGAAACTTTATTAACAGAAAGAATATAGTCAAAAAATGGATAAATACCATCGCCATATTCCTTGCTTTGAGTCAATGAACTATATTCATTTAAAGTGTTCAAAAGCATTTTTGATAATGCAGAAATTTCAATGTTTTTTTGAGTAATATCAACTCTTCCGCTTAATGTAGGACTTTGTGTGTAACCACCGATCATTGCACCTACTGCTATTAAATTTCTATCACTTTCAGAAATTATTAAATCACTTGCAATTGATGAAATGCTTGATAATTGATAGTTTAAATCCAAGAAAAATAAATTACCATAAAAATCTTTTTCTCCAGAATTAATTGACAATTTATCAATAAATTTATTATCTTTGTCTGATTCAATTTCCTTATATAGTGAGTTCACTTCATCAAATAAATTTAGGATATTTTCCTTATTTAATGTTGGTTCATCAACAATAACTTGCTGAATAAAATTTATTGTTGAATCTCTTGGTATTCTAGTTGCATTTAGAGGACTAACTGCCATTGTAACCATTGACTGAGGTTGTTTATAAGTAAAGTTAGGAATAAGTCCTGTTATTGGAATTATTGCACCCATACCAGCAACTAAAGCTATTGTTGCTGACGAAGAAACTTTAGAGGAAATTATTAACGCAATTGAAGAGAATAACAATGTTAATATTAATATTATTGACATTAATATTGCACCAATTGAGAATATTCTATCTCTAAGTGGAAGAATATCTAAATTTGCAATTTTAGGTCCTGGGTCAGCAATTAAAATAAGAATTATATAAAAAGAAATTAATATAAAAACATATAATGCAATAATAGTTAGAAGTGCGAGTCATTTCTCAAAAATTATTTTTCTTCTATTAATAGGTTTAGAGACTAGAATTAAAAATGTTCCTTCTTCTATTTCTTGCTTGTATATTTGAACTGCCTTATATGATGCAAATGTTGCAGAAACTATTGACGTTCCAGAACCAATAGTTGTCACAGAAGCAACAGTATATAATTTATATGTTTCAATTATTGAAGATTGTTCTAGGTCTAAAAATAAAAAAGGAAAAATTACACCAATAAGTGCAACTACTAAAAGCGTTACAAGTAATGGAAATCAGGTAGAGAATGATTTTAAAAATTTTACTAAAGTTGATTTATATATTGGCATCATTTCCTCCGTTTCTTTCTTTTAATAAATAATCATAGATAGACATTAAATCTGAAGATCTATAAACAATAATATTAATATTGGATAGTGAAACATTATAATATAATTTCTTTCTTAGTTCATCTTTAACATCCTTAACAACTAACTCATTTCCAAGATTTAAAACAGTTATATATCCTAATGCATTTAAATATTCGGACAACGCTTGATTATCACTACTTTTAATAAAAACATCTTGTTTCAAGTGGTTGAAATGATCTAAATTTCCTGAGTAAATAACTTTCCCATAATGAATGAATGTAACTTCATCAACTATCCTTTCCAATTCTGTTAGGATGTGGGAAGAGATTAAAATAGACTTACCATTACTTTTTAAAAGAAATAGTGTATCAAAGAGTTCCTTTCTTGCAACTGGATCTAAATTTGCAGCAGGTTCATCAAGAATCAAAATCATAGGATCATTTAATAGTGCTTGGGCAAGTAAGATTTTCTTTTGCATTCCAGAAGAAAATTTGCTTGGGTTTCTTTTACTCAAATGAGTAAGTTTCAATTCTTCCAAAATTTGCCAAGCCTTATTTTTAGCATCCTTAGCAGAATATCCGGAAATTTCAGCCATGCTTTGAAGGTATTGAATGCAGTTTAAGTGAGATGGAAACGAAGCTCTTTCAGGAATATAACCTATCAAAGCATTAGCCTTAACAGTTCCGGCCTCATGAACATTAATTTTTATCTCTCCATTATCATGAACATATGCTCCAATCAATGTTTTAATTATTGTTGTTTTCCCTGAACCATTTGGACCAATAAACCCATGAATAGTTCCTTGGTTTACATTCATGTTAACATTTTCTACAGCAACAAAATCCTTAAATTTCTTTGTATAATTTTTAATACTTATTGCAGGGATGTTTTCAGAAAATTCTATTTCATTTTTCTTCTTATTGTCAAACCGTTTGAATTCAGCAAATAAATTTTTGTAATCAACTTTCATTATATTTTCTCCAAACCGTTCATATAAGGAACTAGGACTTTAGGAATGTCAATACTTCCATCCAAATTTTGATATTGTTCTAAAATAGCAGCTAAAACTCTATCAATTGCAAGGCCGGATCCGTTAATAGTGTGAGCATACTTTATAGATGAATTCTCATCCTTATATCTAATCATTGCTCTTCTAGATTGGAAGTCTCCAAAATAAGAAATAGAAGAAACTTCTCTGTATCTTTGTTCAGATGGTAGTCATAGTTCTAAATCATATGTTATTTTAGAACTAAACCCCATATCTCCGGTGCATAATAATATTTTTCTATATGGTATTTCCAAGGCAATCAAAATATTTTCAGCATCCTTAACAGTTTTTTCAAATTCCTCCATGCCATTTTCCTCTTTAACAATTTTAACAATTTCAACTTTATTAAATTGATGAGACCTTATTATTCCTTTGGTGTCCTTACCTGCTGATCCCGCCTCTGATCTAAAACAAGGAGTAAGAGCACAAAATAATTTGGGTTTCTCTAAGTCTATAATTTCATTATTATAAAAATTAGTTAATGGAATTTCAGCAGTAGAAATCATTCATAAATCAGAATCCTGAATTTTAAATAGATCATCCTTAAATTTTGGTAGCTGACCTGTTCCGTACATTGAATTAGAGTTAACCATCAATGGAACACTCATCTCTATATAATCATTTTTAGAATGAATGTCTAACATAAAATTTGCAAGCGCTCTTACAAGTTTAGCTCCTTCATTACTAAAAATTACAAATCTAGTTCCAGACATTCTAACAGCTCTTTCGAAATCAATAATTTTCTTTTCAACGCCAATAATGTAATGAGGTTTCATTGCTGATACAAGACCTCTTCCAATATCATTTAATTCACTTACAACAACATTATCTTTTTCACTATTTCCAATTGGTACTATAGATAGTGGAAGATTAGGAATATTTGGCAATATTAAATCAAGTTCTTCTTGAAGATTTTCAACCTTTTCTTCAAGTAATGAAATTTCAGATTTTAATTCATTCGCCTTTTTTAACAAAGGATTTTTATCTTTTGATACACCTATTTCTTTTGAAATAGAATTTCTTTCAGCTTGCACTTTTGACAATTCAAAAATATATTTATTTCTCTCTGTAATATTTTTTGAAATATTTTGAAGAACTTTTTCATCAAAATTTCTTGATTTTAATGAATTAATAACTGAAGTTATATCATTTTTTAATAATTTAATATCTATCATACTTTCAATTATATATTTTTAATGAAAAAATCTTTATTTTATTTATAATTTATAGGATGAAATTTGATGTAAATATAATCCAATTACCTAATAAAATTTTGAGAGAAAAATCAATCGATGTTGTTTTACCATTAAGCAAAGAGGATGATTTTTTAGCCCAAAAAATGATTTTTCATGTAACAAATAGTATTAAAGAAGGTTCTAATTTTAGACCCGCTGTTGGTGTTGCTGCTGTCCAATATGGAATTCTGAAAAGAATGTTTTTTGTCCATATTCTAGACAGTGAAGATAACATTCTTTTTAGCGATGTCATAATTAATCCTAAAGTTCTGGCAAAAAGTGAAGGATTAGTAGCACTTAAGCAAGGTGAAGGATGTTTAAGCGTTAAGGAAACAGATCCGAATCAAGAAGGATTTATTAAGAGATCAGAGAGAATAGTTTTAGATGCTTATTCTTACAAAGAAAAAAAAATAAAAAGATTTGATTGCAAACAATTCGTTGCAATAGTTTTTCAACATGAATTAGACCATCTTGAAGGAAAACTATTTATTGATAAAATTGACCATAAGAATCCATGATCTAGAAATGAAGATTTAAAAATTTTATAATATAGATTATTAACAATTAAAAAGAATAATCTTTCGATTTGTCAAAAATATATTATAATGTTTATAACTTATAAAATTAAAAACTTTAAATTCAAAATAATTAAATTTAAAATTAGGAGAAAAAAATGCAACCAACAAAATTTTTTGGTTTAGGTGGAATGCAAGAAATTGGTAAATCAACACTTGTAATAGAGCATAATGACAAAGTATTTATAGTAGACTCTGGTATTAAATTTGGAAATGGCTCCACCACTGGAATCAAGGGTATAATTCCTAATTATAAATATTTAAAGACAAACGAAAAAAAAATAAAAGGATTATTTTTAACTCATGGACATGAAGATCACATGGGTGGTATACCTTACTTATTGCAACAAATAAATCTTGAGTTTATTTATGCACCAAGAATTGCCATTAAATATTTAGAGGCAAAAATTAGCGAAAGAAAAATGAATACAAATGTTAAATTTATCGAGATTGAGAAAGATGAAAAATTTGTTTTTGATGATGTTGTTGTGGACTTTTGAACAGCACAACATTCCATTCCAGACGCCTTTGGCATTAGGTTTTCCACTCCAAATGGTTCATTAATGTTTACTGGTGATTTTAGATTTGATTATACACCTATTGGGAATTTTACAGATTTCAAAAAATTAGAGAAAATAGGAGAAGAAAACTTAACTGTTTTATTTTCAGATTCTACAAATGCCATGAGACCTTTTCACTCACCATCAGAAAAAGATATCTTAAAAGATATTAAATCTTATATGGAAAAGGCTGAAAAAAAAATAATTATTACTGCTTTTGCCTCTAACATGACAAGAATCAGTGCTATTATTGAAATAGCTGCAGAATTGGGTAAAAAAGTCGTTTCATTTGGTCGTTCTATGGTTAATGGTGTAAATATTGGTAGGGATATAGGTTATATCAATGTTGATCCATCAGTTTTTATAGATAAAAAAAATATTTCTAAATATGATGAGAATGAAATAGTAATTTTAACTACGGGTTCTCAAGGCGAACAATTAGCAGCATTAGCAAAAATGGCAATTGGTAAGCATCCACAAGTTCATGTAAAAAATGGTGATTTAATAATATTTTCATCTTCTCCCATTCCAGGGAATAGAATGAAAATAGAGTTATTAATTAATAGTTTATACAAATTGGGTGCCAACATAAAAGAAAATAGAATTGATGGTTACTTACACACTTCTGGTCATGCATATCGAGAAGAACATGATAAAATTTTTCAATTGACAAAACCAGATTATTTTGTTCCATATCATGGTGAATATAGAATGTCGGTTGTTCATGGACAAACAGCAGTTGAAAATGGTGTAAAAAAAGAAAATGTTTTCATTGCTGCACAAGGCGAGGTTTATGAATTGCTTAATAGAAAACTTAAACTTTCTGAAGAAAGAATAGATGCATCCCCTGTTTATATTGATGGAGATATAGCTTCTGAAATGACTTCTAAAATTATTAAGGAAAGAGAAGCTCTTGGGAAAAGTGGCTTTATACATGTTGTTGTAACGATAAACAAATCGAAGAATGAAATAGTTGGAAGAACAAAGATTATTTCAAGAGGAACACTTTATGTAAAAACATCTTTACCTATCATCACTGAGTCAAAAAGACTTGTACATGGAGCAGTTTTATATAAAATAAAAAATCATGATAATTGAACTACACAACAACTAAAAAAACTTATTCAAGAAAGATTGCAACCTTATTTTTATAAAGTTAAAAGAAGAAAGCCAATTATAACTTCAACAATATTTTATACTGATAATTTAAACTTGATAACACCTAGAGAACAAGAAGAAGAAATAATTGGTAACTAGAAGTAATTCTAACAATCTTTCATATTTTTCACTCTAAAGTCATATTCAGATTGGATAATATCTTCTAGCGAATAAATTGGTTTTCAGTTCAATGATTTCACAACTTTTTCAGTATTTGCATATAGTTTTGCAGGATCTCCAAGTCTTTTATCTAATACTATTGATTTAATGTTTGTACCCAATATTTTTATTGATTTATTAAGAACTTCCAAGACAGAGTAACCATCACCCGATCCTAAATTAAAAATCTCTGAATTTTTATTTTCAATTGATCATTCCAACCCTAAAATATGAGCATTAACTAAATCAACAACATGAACAAAATCTCGAATACAAGAACCATCCCTTGTATCATAACTAGTTCCGAATATATTAAATGTCTTATCCTCAATAGCACTTTGAATAATGCATGGTAATAAATGAGTTGGGTTTGCACTCTTAACTCCTATTTCTCCATTCTTGTGTGCTCCTGCAACATTAAAATATCTAAAAATTACGTAATAAGCATTTTCTGCTTTAGCTCAACTTCTGATGATAGCTTCTGCAGCTAATTTTGATTCTCCATATGGATTGATCGGTTCTTTTGTATCTGTTTCAGATACTGGAATATTTTTTGGCTCACCATATACTGCAGCAGTGGATGAAAAAATAAAATGCTTGACATTAAATTCTGATGCCACTCTAAGAATTACTTCAACACTGTAAGTATTATTATTAAAATATTCCAAAGGTTTTAAAACACTTTCAGGAACAACAATTAAACCGGCAAAATGCATAATTCCTAAGATATCTTTGTGATTATTGAAAATCATTCTAAGAGATTTTTCATCTCTTATATCCGTATCATAAAAAATTGCATCTTTATGTATATTTGTTTTAAATCCTTTTGATAAATTATCAATTATTATTACTTCATAACCTTTTTCTATTAAGGCATAAACAGCATGCGACCCTATATATCCTGCCCCACCAGTTACTAATATTTTCATATTCCACACTCCTCATCATAAATTCACCATTGATTTTTCATTCATATTTTAATTAGTATTTTTTAGTTAAAGGATTTTGATTTTCTAATTTATATTTGAATTGAATTAATTATATCTTAATAAAGAGCTCTAATTATATATAATTAATAATTAAATAGTTTATTTGAAGTAGGTTAAATTGTGAAGAAACTAGAATTTGGAACTGCAGGGATTAGAGGAATCTTGGGTGATGGTGAGGACCATTTAAATACAACTCATATAATTAGAGTGATTGAAGGATTTGCCAAATATTTACTTGATAATTTTAATGATGCAAAAACAAAAGGGGTTGTCATTGGTCGTGACAATAGAAGAGAAAGCAAAAACTTTTCAGAATTAGCAGCAAGTATATTAACAAAATATAAAATAAAAGTTTACTATAACAATGATATTTCAGCAACACCTTTTATTTCCTATGCTACAAGAGTTCTTGGAGCAGTTGGAGCAATTAACATTACCGCAAGTCATAATCCCAAGGAATATAATGGAGTTAAATTGTATGATTCATGTGGTTGTCAATTATTACCAAAAGATATAAAAAAATTATTAGAATATTTTAAACCTTACAACACTTATTTGGACGAGCAAATAATTTTTGAGTCGAATGAATTTATTGTTAATATAACAGAATCATTATTAGATTCTTATTTGGTGGAAATTATCAAAATAGGTGGGGTTTTCGATGACTTATCAAATATTAAAGTAGCATATACTCCACAGCATGGAACTGGGGCAAAGCCTGTTAAGAAAATTTTTGATAAACTTAAAATTAACGCTTTTTATGAAAATAGAGAAATGAAAGAGGATTCAGAATTTACTTACTCTCAAAATCCCAATCCTGAAGCAAAGGAATCTTTTGATAATGTTCTAAATATTGCTAATGATAATGATTGTGATATAGCATTGGTTACTGATCCTGATTCAGATAGGGTAGGAATTGCAATTAAACATAATGACAAATACAAAATAATAAATGGAAATGAAACAGCAATTTTGATATTTAATTTTCTACTAAAACAAATTTCTCAAAAAAATCTAAATAAATATTATTTAATTTACTCTTTTGTTTCATCATCTTTACCCAAAATAATGGCCGAACAAAATGGAATAAAGTGTTATATGACTGAAACAGGATTTAAGTGAGTCGGTAGTTTGATTGAGAAATTATCAAAAACAAATCCAGAACAAATATTCTTATTCGCCTTTGAAGAGAGTTACGGATCTTTAATTAACAGTAATATTTCAAGGGATAAAGATGCTATACAAGCAATAGTAATTTTAGTAAAAATGACCTCTTACTATAAATCAAAAGGTCAAGATTTGATTCAAGTTTTAAAAGACATTTATAAAAAGTATGGATTTGTTAAGAGTAGTGTTATTTCTTTGAGTTTAAAATCTGACAATCATTTCAAAGACATTGACAATATTTTTAGAAAGTTAAAAATTAAGAATGCAAAATTTATTGATTATAATAAGGGAAGAGGTTCAATTGAACGAAACAATATGCTTGCATATGAATTTGAAGAAGGATCATGAATATCTTTGAGACCTTCGGGAACTGAAGCAAAAATAAAGTTTTATTTATTTTTTATCAACAAGGAAGAAGAGAAGGCAACAAGCGAACATGATAAATATTTTGAAATACTTTCAAAATTATCACTATAGTTTAAAATTTATTATTTTTTAGAAGAACTAGAAACCATACGACGATTGAATCTTTCAACTCTACCTGCCGATCTAGCCACTGAATTATCGCCTGTATAGAATGCATGACAACCAGAACACACATCAATTGTAACATCTTTTGAAGTTGTAAGTAGTTGGTGATCCTTGTTACATGTAGAGCACTTGATTGTTAATAATTCTGATTGGGGATGTATGTTTTTTTTCATAAATTTAATCCTTTTTATAGTTTTGTTATTTTGTAAATTATATATTAAAAAACAAAAATAAATAAAATAAGCATTTCCTATTTCGGAAAAACCATTTTTTGTTGATATTCACTAAGATTTCAAATACCTATTCTATTTGCTTTTGCATAATTTTCAGTTTCAATAAGTTGATTGTAGTAATCAACATCAGGGTAGAAAAAAAAGTTTCCTTCAATATTAGAAATATATTTAACTCTAGCTAGTCCACTTAGTAATAATTTTTTAGAAATTTCTATCGAACCATAATTAATTCTTGCAACCACCCTGTTATATGTATCCAATTTTCATTTCTGAATTTTTACACTTTTGTTATGAATCATTTCACAACTCAAGTTGGTGGCTTTAGTCGCATAAAATTTCTGAATTCCAATTGTTGGTTTAAAGTTATTTAAAGAATCAAAACTTTCAGGTGTGTCAATACCAAGAAGTCTATATCTTATATTTTTATCATCCTCAAAAGTATCGCCATCAATAATTCTTGTAATAAAAGTATATTTATTATCATCATCACAAGATGTAATTAAAAAATTTGCAGATATGATAATAATGGGTGAAACAATTTTAAGAGTTAGAGACACACTAATATTAAAGTTTCTATATTTTCTCATATTACACCAATCATTTTTGCTTCAATTGAAATTATAATAATTTAATTATAAGTCACACATAATTCGAAACGAATATGAGACAAAAACCTTGTTATTCTTAAAAATATTAAAAAAATGATCAACAAAAAGATGTGATCATTTTTTTAATTCATGAATAATACCTAAATATTAAGCCTTATCTTTTGAACCTAGTTCAGATATTTTTTCCTTAACAGTTTTTTCCATTGCTTTAATTCCAGGAGCATATAATTTTCTTGGATCGAAGTTTTTACCTTTTTTAGCTTCTCCTGACTCAACATAAGCTCAAATTGCTTCAGCATTTGAAATTTGTAATTCAGTGTTAATGTTAATTTTGGCAATACCATTTTGAATAGATTTTTTAATTTGATCTTTAGGAATTCCAGATCCTCCATGTAGAACCATCCCAATATTACAAGCACTTGATAATTTGCTTAAGGCATCAAAATTAAGTGTTTTTCAAGTTTTTGGGTATGGACCATGAATGTTCCCTATCCCAGCTGCCAAGAAATCAATTCCAAGTTCAGCCATTTTTATTGCTTCACTTGGTGATCCAATTTCTCCATCACCAACAATACCATCTTCTTCTCCACCAATTGAACCAATTTCTGCTTCAACAGATGCATTATATTTTTTTGCTAATGCAACAACTTCTCTTGTGTTTTCATAGTTAACTTCAAAAGTTTCATGCGATCCATCATACATAACAGAAGTATAACCAGCCTCAAGTGCTAAAATGGCACCTTCTTTTGATCCATGATCCAAATGCAATACAACAGGAACAGTTATATTTAAATCCTTAATCAAACCATTTACCATACCAACAACAGTATTATATCCCCCCATATATTTAACTGCACCTTCAGAAGTACCAAGAATTATTGGCGAATTTTCTCCTTGGGCTGCCAGTAAAATTGTCTTAGTTCATTCTAAATTATTAATATTAATATGAGGAACTGCATATTTTCCTTCAAAAGCTTTTGAAACAATCTCTTTCGCATTAACTAGTAGTGATTTATTTTTTGTTTTTACAAATATATTCATTTATATTCCCCTTAATTTTTATATACTCACAATTATAACATTTATTTGAAAATTATTATATTAAGGACTAATAATAAGAAAAATGTTGGGTAACATAGAAATATATTTGTTCATTCTAATTTTTAATCTATGAAGACAATTTGAAAGCGTCTTCAATTACTTCATTCATTTCGCTTTTCGTTTTTATCATTGCTCCCGATGCCTTTTCATGACCGCCACCACCAAATTTTTCTGCAATTTTATGAACATTGTGAATGCTTGATCTTAGTCTAACTCTAATGTTGCCATCTTCCTGTTCAATGAAAAAAATTCATATTTTGTAAGGTTCAATATTGGCTAAAAAGTCAACTCTATTTCTATTTTCTTGTGTAAGTTTTAATTTATCAGCATTTTTGCAACTTAAAAAATAGTATATTACATTACCCTTAGTTTCATAATTATTTAGTACTTCTTTTTGAAATAAAATTTCATTTTCTGTTCTTCTTAAAAGATTGTTGTGAATATTTTGAACATCAAATTTAGTTTTCAATAGTTCTGAAACAAGATGAAATGTTCTTGATGAAGTTTTATCAAATAAGAATCTTCCAGAATCAGTATATATTCCTAAATATATGTATGCGGCAGCAATTTTAGAAATTTTTCATTTTAAATTTATCGCTAGTTCTGCTATTTGTTCTGCTGAAGCACAGTAACTTGTATCCACTCAAGAATAAATTGGATTTACATCATCCCCACCAATGTGATGATCGATTCTTAAAACATTTTTAACATTTTTATTAATTATAAGTTCTGAATTTTGAATTCTAATTGAAAAATTTGCATCAACAATAATTCCTAGTGATTTACTCAGGATTTCATTGTTAGGAATGTCATCATGTTTAAAATTCATAAATGGTAAAACATTTTTAGAGTCACCAATTGCATAAACATCAATTCCTGGAAAATTATCATTAATTAATTGTTTTAGGCCAAATTGAGAACCTAAACAATCCCCATCAGGATTAATGTGATGAAAAATCACTATGGATTTATAACTAATAATAATGTCTTCAATTTTTTTTAAATTCATAATATACATTTTAACTCAAATAAGTATTAAAATTATGTTAATATTTGATATAATTTTAAAAATAAATTATCTTAATTCGTCAAAATAAAATATTAAACGATTCAAAATATGAAACGGAGATTAAATGTCTAATATAAAATTTTTTGCTCTAGGAGGTCTAGATGAAAATGGAAAGAACTCTTATGTTCTTGAGGTAGAAAATGATATATACATTATTAATTCTGGAACAAAAATCCCTATTTCTGCTTCTCATGGAATTGACACCTTAATTCCAAACTTCTCGTATCTTGAAGATAATGCAAATAGAATAAGGGGATTATTTATTACAGATGTCCAAAATGAATCATTTTCAGCATTGCCATGACTATTAATGGTTGTTCCTAATATTACTATTTATTGCTCCGATTTTTCAACATTTTTAGTGAAAGAAAGAATTTCAAAATATGAAATGGGCAAACCTAATTATGCAATTAAAAATATAGATCCAAAAGGAGAAAAAATTGGTTCCATTCAAGTTGAACCAATTGAATTAGCAGGAGCCTTGCCTGGCACTATTGGATTTAATTTTAAGACACATAACGGAAGTATAATATTTATGTTCAATTTTGTTGTTGGAGATTTAGGTGTGTATGGAAGAACTGATATTGAAAAAATTAAGAAAGACAACCCTAACATTTTGATTTTGGTTATGGATTCTGGGATGTCTAACTTTAATGGTATTTCTAGTGAACATATTGACATTATGAATTTGCTAGGTGATAAATTTAGTTCAATAAAGGAAAATGAAAGAATAATTATCGGTTCATATGATCACGAAATGTCATCACTGCAACAAATCTTAGATTTGGCCAAAAAAAACAATAGAACAGTAATAACATACGGAAGAATTTATCATCAACTTTTAGAGTTTTTAAAAAGCTATAATCCAAGCCTAATTTTACCTAAAATAGTCGATTACAAAAAGATACAAGAAGAGAAAAATTGTGTCATTATTGTTTCTGGAACTGTAGAAAGATTGTATAAAAGATTTGTCAGAATAACGGATGATAATGATGTTTATTTGAAAATAACAGATACAGATCATATTATCATGATTGCAGCCCCTGTAAACGGATTGGAAACTGAGTCAACATATGCGTTAGATGAACTTGCAAGAAAAACACCCCACATAATAGATTATACTGATAATGAATTTTATAGATGTAGACCAGCAAAAGAGGATATTTTTAATATTATAAAAATATTAAAACCAGAATATTTTATTCCAGCACAAGGGTTATATAGATATTTAATTGTTGCTATAAAAGAGGCTGCGAGAGCCGGATTAAGTCAAAATAAATCAATCGCATTGCAAAATGGTAAAATTGCTAGATTTAAAGATGGAAAATTGATCTCTCAAAAAGAGCGTATTTCTGAAGTGGGTGACGTTATTATTGATGGTTTTGGAGTAGGTGATATTTCGAAGGAAGTCATCTATGAAAGAGAAGTTATAGCAAGGGATGGTGTAATTGTTATTTCGGCACTTTATGACAAAAAAACAAAAAAGTTATTTGATCAAATAGATGTCAAATATATAGGAGTCATTACAGCCGAAGCAAGAGATGAAATGGACAAATTAATAGAAGAAACAGTTATTACAATTTACTATAATGAGTTAAAATTAGGTTCTAAATTTAATTTACATGCTGTTCAAGATAATGTAAGAAAAATCATAAGAAAAAAAATATTTAAATTAACCGATAAGGAGCCAATGGTTGTTGTTATTTTTAATGAAATTTAATAATAATATATATTATAATTAGAAAATGATTAAGAGAAAAAAAAATAAGATTGGAAAAGATTCAAAAAATAATTACCATATTTGAAGTAGTGGCAGACTTTCTTCACTAATACTAATAGGTCTATCCATTCTATTTTTTATTCTTTCAATTGTTGAAGTCCCTTTTTTATCTGCAATTCCTAAATATACTTTTGGACTTTTATTTGGATATTACTCATTTGTTTTTTATTTGTTTTTAATTTACTATGCCACATGTAAATTGTTCAATATAAATATATATATTATAAAAGCTATTTCCAAAATTAGAGTATTTAACTATTCATGATTAAGTTTTTTTATATTAGTTTTTGGAGTCATTTTAATAATAGAAACTTCAATTTATATGACTAATAATAAATCCCCCTTTCCAGGAGTTGAAGCTTGAAATATAAACTTTAACACATGGTGAAAAGACTTTACAATATCTGAAAATGCTCTCAAACCTAATGTAAATAATTCCGGAGTTTTAGTCACACTAGTTCTATCAACTTTATATTCAATTGGCGGAACCATAGTCTCAATAATTTTTTCAATTTTATTAATTTTTTACTATGTTTTCTATTTATTTTTTTCTTCTCCATTAAATAAATTTTCAAATAAAAAAGAAAACAAGAAAAAGATTCAAAAAGAAAACAATGAATATGAAACAAAAATAGTTGATTTATCATTTGAGGATGATCATAAAATAGTGGTATCAGATTTCGGTACTAAAATCATTGAGAATATTGATAAACCAACATCTAAACCAAACTTGAATTTGAATGAACAAAATTTAACTAATCAAAAGAATGAAGTTGCTAAGGGTGATGAAAAAATAGTTGAAACTATACCATTTGATAATCCATTCGATGAACCAGATAGTTTTATATCTAATGAAAAAGTTACTCAGGAAATAAATATAAAAAGAAATAAGAGAGAATTTGAAGATACTGAGTTTATTTTTAATAATGAAGGTAGCGTTGAAAATGATAATAAAACTCCGAACGTGTATAATCAAACTTCTGAAATTAAGCTTGACAAAAATATAAATAAAAAAAAGAATAAAAAAAGAGGCAAATAATGATTAGACAAATGAAATGAAGTGAAGCACAAAAATTAATAAAAGAATCAAAAATTATGTATTTATTTATTGGTGCTGATTGATGCGGAGATTGTATCATGATGGAGCCAATTGTTAACGAATTAAAAGATCATTTCGCTGAAAATAGAGAAGTAAATTTTATTAAGATTGATGCAGAGGAATCAAAACTATTTAGGGATGAAGAAAGTAAATATAAAGTATTAAAAATCCCTACACATGTTTTCATGAAAGAAGGAAAAATTATGAGTATAAAGTATGAATATACCCCTCTTAAAATAATGATTGAGGAAATTAATAAACTACTGTAATATGAATTTAGATAATGTGACCCAACTTACAGGAGTATATTTATGAAAAGATAAAAATAACAATGTAATTTACATTGGTAAAGCTAAGAACTTAAAAAAAAGAATGTCACAGTATTTTAATGGGACAATTAATTCATTCAAAACAAAAAAAATGGTTCAAAAAATAAGCAATTATGAAACTATTATTTGCAATAACGAAAATGAAGCATTATTACTTGAAAGAAACCTAATTCATAAATACAAACCGTTCTACAATATTTTATTAATGGATGATAAGAGATATCCATATATAAACATTATGCTTGACAATAAAGGATTATCAATTACTATTAAATTTATTGTTAATAATGAAAACAAAAATAATTTGTTTTATGGACCATATCCTAACAATGGTAGTTCTAGGGCAATATTAAATTTTTTAAAAAGCGAATGCTTATATCACAAAGGTTTACCTGTGAAAGGTTCTTCAAATGAATTCTGAGCTGAAAAGTTTTTGTTGGCAAAAAAAATTCTATCAAAAAATAATGTTGATCTTTTGTCAGAATTAGAACAAAAGATGAATTTTGCATCTGAAAATGAAAATTTTGAAAGAGCAAATGAATACAAAAATATTATAAAGTTTCTAGAATTGCAAAAACAAGTCCAAGTTGTCGAATTTAAGGATAACAAGAACTTGGATGTCTTTGCCGGAGTAATTAATGATAATTTTTTAGTTTTCTGCATCCAATTCTATAGAAATGGCTATCTAATAAATAGTGATGTAAAAACAATTGAAATAAATATTGAAATTTCCGAAACAATTAGACAATTTATTAATCAATTTTATAAAAACAAACAACTTCCAAGGAAAATAATAACAAATTTGGAAATTGATTCTAATAGTCTTTTTTTTGATTGCGAAGTAGTTAATCCAAAAAAAGGGAAATTCCTTTCAATACTTAATTCCGCAATTATAAATGCAAAGGCTAATACCAATCTAAAAATTTTAGAGTATCAGAATAGAAAAAGAATAATTTCAGAAGGTGTTCAATTTTTGCAAAATATCACAAAAATAAAACAACTAAATCACATTATAATGATAGATAATTCAAATCTTAAAAATACAAATCCAGTTTCAGTAATAATCTCTTATAGAAATGGAATTCCCCAGAAAAGTGAATATAGAAAATTTAACATTGTCTCAAATTCAAGGAAGGCTGATGTTGAATATATAAAACAGGGATTAGAAAGATATTTTAGGGATAAAATATTAATTCCTCAAATTTTAATTGTTGATGGAGGAATACAACAACTCAATGAGGCAAAAGTAATTTTAAAAAATTTAAATATTAATACAGCAATAATTGGATTAGTAAAAAATGAGCAACATAAAACAAGTTTTATCATCTTAGAAAATGGTACTAAAGAAAAAATACCTAACTATGCATTTCATTTTCTGAGTGGAATGCAGGAAGAAGTTGATAGATTTGCTAAATCATTCTATAGAAATAAAAGTTCTAAAAATAGTTTGGAGGGCAATCTAATCAATATTGAGGGAGTGGGTCCAAAAACTGAACTGAGAATTTTAAACCATTTTAAAACATACAATAATGTTTACAATGCTAACTTGGAAGAGCTTGAGAAAGTTGTAAATACAAATATTGCAAAAAAAATTATAAAATCATTAAAAGGCTAAGAAACACAATCAATTAATTTTAAACCTATTAAAAATTAGTTAATTTATGATAAAATTTAATTATTAAAATGGTCGCGTAGCTCAGGGGACAGAGCACGTGCCTTCTAAGCATGTGGTCGGAGGTTCGAATCCTCCCGTGATCGCCATTTTTTTTTACTTTTTTTTAAATAAATAATATATCATAATATTATTATGAATTATGAAAAGAACTATTACAAAGAAATAATTGAAGAAATTAAGAAAATAAGAGAGATTGATTTAAATCAGGCAGTTTTATTATTAAAAAAAGAATTGTCAATGCCATATATTCCAAGTGATTATCAAGAAGAGATGAATAAATTATTTCAAGAATATTCTCAGGATTTCGATGAGAAAAAAATTACTATGTCAAGAGAAGAGTTGTTGCAAATAATAAATGATGAAAAATCAAAAAGCGGTAAACAATCACTTGCTTTAACACAAATTTCAAAATTTAATTGAGTTGGTTTTGAGGATGCAATACAAAAAATATTAGTTTCACCAAAAATTGCTAATAATGCAAAGACCATTTTTATTGAAAGTTTAATAACACAAAAAATGAACCACGATTTCACTGTTGATGGAAAAACAATTAATCCTTCAAAGATGAAATCAATTTTTGATTCTAAATATTGTATTCAAAATATAATAGAAATTGAAGGTAAAAATATTGAAGATCTTGTAGTTAAGAGGATTGCAATGGAATCATTCTTAATTTATATATCAATTATTTTTCCTGAAAATTTAACTCTTAAGTATGTCAATGTAGTAGATGAAATGATTTTAGTTGCTAGGGCATTATTGGGAGAAAAGGATGTTATTAAAAATAATAAAGTAGCAACTAAAATTTTTGAAACAATTTCTAAAAATTAGTATAATTATTTAAATAGTTTTGCATTTAGCAAAATCACGGAAATGAGATAAATTAAATATGGTTAAAAAAACAATTGATAATAAAACATCAGAAATGAGAATATCAGTTCCCATTCCAACTGAAGAATGAAAAACTGTTCAAACCAAATCTTTTGGATTACTTGCTAAGGAATTAAATATCAAGGGGTTTAGAAAAGGGAAAGTTCCATTGACTAAAGCTAGAGAATTAATTAGTGAAGGTCAAATATGAGAAAAAGGAATTTTATCACTACTTGACAAGTATGTAGTAGTTGCTTCGAAAGAAATAAATGAAGATGAAATCATTTTAGATAATCCTACTTACACAGTTGAGAAGGTAACTAGCGATGAATTGGAAATCATTTTTATTTATCCTTTATTTCCCGATTTTAAACTAAAAAATTATAAAAAAACAGGAGTTTTGTTAGATAAGATGGCAACTGATTCCGAGCTGAAAAAAGACGTTTCAGATCAAGAAAAAAACTTTTATCTAAAACAGCAGTATTATTACCCAAAGAAGGTAAAAATATCAAAATCGAAAAGGGTGACACCATAATTTTTGATTTTAAGGGTTATATAGGAGACAAACCATTTGAAGGTGGAGAGTCAGAAAGATTCGAACTAAAAATAGGCTCAGGAAGTTTTATTCCTGGTTTTGAAGAAAAGCTTGTTGGGTTAAAATTAGGTAAAAACAGTATAAAAGTTACTTTCCCTAAAAATTATCATGTTAAAGATTTAGCTAACAAAGAAGCAGAGTTTAAATTGAATATTAGAGAAATAAAGACATTTGACCTTCCAAAACTAGATGAAGAATTCATAAAAACACTAAATATCAAAAACGTAAAAACACCAATTGAATTAAAAAAATATTTATTAGATTTAACTAAGAGAGAAAATCTTGAGAAAGCAAGAATAAAATTTAAAAATGAGATATTTTCAAAATTAATTAGTGAAAATGAAATCCCAGTTCCTAATACTCTTATGCTAAAAGAGGTTCAAATATTATCTAAAAGATTTGAAGAAAATTTAAAGAAGCAAGATATTACTAAAAAAGAATATCTACAAATGACAAATATGAAAAGCAATGATATCACTAAAGAGTTAACAATTGAAGCTGAAAAGAACATTAAAACTTCACTATTATTTGCACATTTAGCGAAGATTGAAAAAATTGAAGCAAAAGATAAAGACTATGAGCAGCAATACCAAAAATTATCAAAACTTTACAATATTGAAGATATAAATATGATTAAACAAATGCTACCAAAAGAAAAAATAGAACCACAAATTATTAATGATTTAGTGATAGATATGTTGATAAAATATAATAGCAAATAATACAAGAGAAACTTTTTTATTATAAAAAGTTTTTTTTATATAAAATTATATATATGAATGTTACTCAAACAAATTTTACTAATGATAAAAAGGAAAAATCTTTAGAAATAAAAAAAGAAAAAAAACACAAAAAAATGACAAAAAAAGAATCATTAGTTTTTAGATCTGCTGAAATTAGATCTGCTGAAGATTCATTAAAAAAAATAAATGCACTTGAAAGAACTGTAAAAAATTTAACTGATGATCAATTAAAGAATAAGACAAGAGTATTTAAACAAAGATTAAAAAAAGGCGAAACCTTAGAGAGCATTAGAAATGAGGCATTTGCAGTCGCAAGAGAAGCAACATTTAGAGTCTTGAAGAAAAGACCCTTTGATGTTCAATTATTGGGTGGAATTATACTTGATATGGGTTCAGTTGCAGAGATGAAAACTGGTGAAGGAAAAACAATTGCCTCCATTGCTCCTATATACTTAAATGCACTTCAAGAAAAGGGGGTAATTGTCTCAACAGTTAATGAGTACTTAGCAACACGTGATGCTGAAGAAACTGGTGAAGTATTTAATTGACTAGGATTAACGGTAGGGATAAACAAACCAAAAGCAGATAAAGTTGATAAGAGGAAAGCATATGCTTGTGATATAACTTATTCTATTCACTCAGAACTTGGGTTTGATTATTTGAGAGACAATATGGTTGTAAACCAAAATCAAAAAGTTCAAAGAGGTTTGAACTTTGCTTTGATTGATGAAGTTGATTCAATATTGATTGATGAAGCCAAAACGCCATTAATAATTTCTGGTGGAGAAACAAATGATTCAAGATTATATGAGACAGCCAGTCAATTTGTTGATTCTTTAAGAGAATCAGATTATGATATTGATCATGAAACACAATCAGTTTTTCTTAATCATAATGGTGTTAATAAAGCTAATACTTTTTACAATGTAAAAAATATTTATGAAATACAAAATTCAGAAATTGTTCATCGAATTCAAAACGCATTACGAGCACAAATTATTATGAAACGCGATGTAGAATATATAGTTTTAAATGGGAAAATAGAGCTTGTGGATGCATTCACTGGGAGAATAATGGAAGGTAGATCATATTCTGAGGGTTTACAACAAGCTTTACAGGCTAAGGAGAAGTTAGATATAGAACCAGAAACTAAAACAATGGCAACTATTACATATCAAAATTTCTTTAGAATGTTCAAGAAGCTTTCTGGAATGACAGGAACTGCAAAAACAGAAGAACAAGAATTTTTAGATATTTATAATATGAGAGTAAACGTTATACCAACAAATAAACCCATAAGAAGAATTGATCATCCTGATGAGGTTTATATTAGTTTTAAATATAAATTCCAAGCAATGGTTAGTGAAATAGAAAAATTGAGAAAAACTGGACAACCAATTCTTATTGGTACTGCAGAAGTAAAAGAATCAGAATACTTACATGAATTACTTTTAAAGCACAATATTCCTCACACTGTTCTTAATGCTAAACAAAATAAAACAGAGGCAGAAATAATTGCTAAAGCCGGAGAATTACATGCAATAACTATAGCTACTAATATGGCAGGACGTGGAACTGATATAAAATTAGGTCCTGGAGTTGTTGAAGCAGGCGGACTATTTGTATTTGGAACAAACAAAGCAGAATCTCGTAGAATCGACAATCAATTAAAAGGCCGGGCAGGACGTCAAGGAGATATAGGAGAGTCAAAATTTTTTCTTTCTATAGAAGATCAACTTATTCAAAGATTCTCATTACAAGACAAGTGAAAAGAAATCTTCAAAGATTCTGGAGAAAATAAGATAGAAGGAAAGACAATTTTAAAAGCCTTTGCAAGAGCACAAAGAAAAATAGAGGGTTTTAATTATGATAGTAGAAAATCTGTATTGAACTATGATGACGTTATTAGAAAGCAAAGAGATTTACTTTATAAGCAAAGAGATATTATATTATCGAAAACAGATTTACTGCCCATTATCAAGAAAATTATTAAAAGTTCTAGCGAACAATTAATATATGTTGATGGGGTGCTTCAGAAAACAGGTTTAGTTGATTACAGTAAATTAACTAATTATATAAACGAAACTTTTATGAAGGAAGCAGGTTTTTCTTTTTTTGAAGAACAATTTAAACATTTAACAAATGAGTCAATACCATTATTTTTTGAAAAAGTAATTACAGAACTTTACATGAATTCAAGAAAAATTTCAATTGAAAAATCATCAATAGAATGAGTTAGATCCAATGAAAGAACAACTTTTATTGAAGTTATTGATTCTAAGTGACAATATCATATTGATATAATGGATAAATTGAGGTCATCAACAAATATTGTTCAGTATTCTCAAAAAAATCCTTATCAAGTTTATGCTGAGCTAGGTTCTGCAAAATTTAATGAAATGTGTAATGAAATAGCTTTTAATACACTAATATCTCTACTTAACAATATTAATATTATGCCTAATGAAACAGAAAAAATAAATGTAGATGGAATTGTAATAGAAGTATCTAAAAATTCTCCTAAAGAAATAAGGGCTGCAATCATAGAAAATATTAGGCGTTCACTCAAATTTGTTGATTCAAATAATTCCAATGTTAATGAAAACAAAAAACAGGTAGATATTGAAAAATATGATCCATTACATGAAGAGTTATCAAGTTTGGATGGTCTAATCTAATTTTATTAATACAATAAATTTTATATTTACCTTCTCCTTTTAAAAAAATCTAATTTTTCTAAAAATCTATTTGTTAAAAATCATTTTTTAGGAACTATTCTTTGAGAAAAGAATGTTTTGTAATAAGAAGCATTTATTAAAATTCCGGCATAAAGAAAATATGAAAGAACAAGAACAAAAGTTATTGAATAAAGAAAGGTTCCAATGGCACCATATTTTGTATAGTCGATAAGCGAGGATATATATCCAAATGACATAATAAAAATTATTGTTGGAATAATAGTAATTACAATTCCTGGAGAAATTTCATTTCACTTAAGTTTAAATAATGGAGAAAATCTAAATAGTAATCCAACACCAATATAACTTCAAACAGTCAAATAAATTAGCATTGTAAAATAAAATAGTGTTTCATATTCCCATCCAAAAATCCGCTCTGTTGGAGAAATTGGTGGTCAATATTTTTGATATAATGCTAGCAATGGAATTAATGACAAAAGAGAAATAATAAAAAAAATAGATATAATAGGAACCATCATTATTCCTCTCAATCTTTTTATAATAAAATTAGTCTGATCAATATGATCATAAATTGCTGATTGACTGTCTATAAATTTTGATAAACCTTTGGATGAAAATCAAATTGAGGAAAGTAATAATAAAATAATAGTAGTATTAAAAAAAATATTGTTTACATCATCTGTATCAATAACTATTAGAAGAGAGTCTACCCCAGGAATTATTTTTGTTAGAATATCATGTCTAAGAATAATATCTCAACCTAAATCATTACCACCTGTTAAAGAGGGTATTTTAGATATCGCACTAATAGTTGAAATAACAATTATCGAAACTGGAATCATTGAGAAAAATAAATAAAGACCTAGTCCCGCAGGAATAAAGTTAAATTTTGGTGATGACATATTTTCATATGTCGTATTTATAAACTCTCTCTTTTTGATTGAATTTGTTAGTATTCTTTTATTCAATGTTAATTTTAATGAAACTAAAATAATCATTTTCACTATCTTATCAAAAAATGTCACTTCCTTAGTATTTCTGTAGGTGTGTTTTAAAACTCATTTATAGTTTTGTTTTGGAGTTTTTGGTTTTTCTAAGGATTCTCAACCAGATTTTAACTTATTTTTTTTCCACATATTTCTCCAAAATTTTAGTTGCAATTTCAGCTGAGATAATTGGATTAGCTTGTCCTTTTGTTATTTTCATTAGCTGTCCCATTATAAATTTGATGCATCTCTCTTTTCTTTCAATAAATTCAAATTTAAGGTTGTGATTTTGTTTAATTATATCATCTATCATTATTGATAGACTTTCATAATCAGAAATTTGCTTTGACCCTTCTCCTTCAATTAAATCAATTACAGATTTTTTAAGATTAATTAATTTAGGAAAAAAATCTTTTAATTGCTTTCCAGAAATAATTCCCTTAATTGATAAATTTATTAAATCTGTAATATCTTTTTGTTTAATGCCAATATTTTGAACTTCCAAACCTTTATTTTTTGCTAACGGCATTACTTCAGAAAAAAAGAATTTTGCTAGTGTAGCTCTATCTTCAAATTCAATTGAATCAAAAAAAAGAGATGCATTCAAATTATTGATTAATAAATCAATGTATGGTGATGGAATTTTTGCATCACTATATCTCTTTCTTTTTTCTCAAGGTAATTCGTCAATCATTATGTTATCAATTCAATCCCTATCTAAAATTATGGGAGGTATATTCGGGTCTTTAAAATACTTATAATCAATATCATCACTTTTCTCTCTCATAGTAATCGTTTTTGATGAAGCTTCGTCAAACCTCTTGGTCTCTTGCTTGATTTCTAAACCATCCATAATTTTTTTAGTTTGACATTCAATTTCGAATTCAATTGCCCTTTTGACATTATTCAGTGAATTAATATTTTTAATTTCAACTTTTTGTTGTAACATTTTATCACCAAGCATTCTAAGTGATATATTTATATCTGCTCTCAAGGATCCTTCTGACATTTTTGAATCACTAATACCCAAAAATATTGCAATTGTCCTAATCAAATCTATGTAATTAACTGCTTCTTCAGCAGAGTTAATTTCTGGTTCAGAAACAATTTCTATAAGTGGAACACCTGCCCTATTGTAATTTATTAATGTTTCGGTGTCAGTGTGTATTTGTCTTGCAGTATCTTCTTCGATGTGTATCCTATTTATTTTAATATCTTTTTTTCTTCCTTCACCTAGAGATAGAGATAAAATTCCATTTTTTCCAATAGGTCTAAATTGTTGTGTAATTTGATAACCTTTTGGAATATCGGTATAATAATAGTTTTTTCTATCAAAATGTAACTCATTATCAATATCCATTTTAAGAGATTTTGCAAGTTTTATTGCTTTAATAACTGCTTCCTTATTTACTGATGGAAGTGTTCCGGGATAACCAATATCAATAACGGTGGCATTTGTATTAGGCAAAGAATTAAAATCATTTTTTGCATTTGAAAAAAGCTTTGTCTTAGTATTTAATTCCAAGTGAATTTCTATTCCTATAACCACCTCTAAATTTTTAATCATTATTTGTCGCCTTTCTTCAAAAGTCTTCTAAAAACAAAGAGTGAGAAAATAGTTTTTCATCACTATAAATTTTTGAATCAATTGAAATATTGAAAGGCATATTATCATATTCTCCCAACTTAAAAGAAATAGATGGATTACCAATTAGGTTTGAATTTGCAAGAATTCAATGCATAAAATTTTGATCAGTTTTACCTAAGTTTTTAACTAAAGGTGCAATTTCCGGTGAAGAAGGATATATTAAAACATCACACTCATTATGAATTTTTGTAAACCAATCATTTATTAGTCTCCTAATTTTTTGAGACCTTAAAAATAATTTTTCTTGATTCTCCTTTTCAAGGTAAAAAGATCCTAAAGCCAATCTTCTTTGAACCATAAATCCAAAGCCATCAGATCTTGTCTTTGAAAATGTTTCTTTTCAATCAATTCCTTCAATTCTTTTTCCAAACCCAACTCCTGTTAAATTTGCCAAATTTGAAGACGCTTCTGAAAATGAAATAATGTCATAAACAGGTTTTATTGCATTTAATAAATCTATATTCAATTCTATTTTATTCACCATTACCCCTTCTTCATCTAATTTTTTAATAAACTTTTTATATGCCAATGCAACATTATCATTTAAATATTCAAAACAATTTAAATATGAAACAATTCTTGGTTTTTTACTAGATATTTTTTTTAACTTAATATCAACAGAAGTCAAATCTTTTTCATCAATGCCATAAAGGACTTTTGCTACTTCAAATGAATCATTCACATTGTGTGTGAATCAACTTACTGTATCTAAACTTGAAGCATAAGCAAATAATCCTCACCTTGAGACAGCCCCATATGAAGGTTTAAAGCCAACTTTACCAATATAAGATGAAGGTAATCTAACAGAGTCTCCTGTATCAGAAGCTAATGCAAAAGATATGTTATTAGTTAGCGTGGATGCAGAACCAGAAGAAGAACCACCAACTATTCTATTATTGTCTAGGGGATTGGTAATAATTCCTCCTCTAGAATATGTACCTGTTCCAGCCATAGCAAATTCATCACAAAAAACCCTTGCTACAACAGAAGCCCCTGCATCAATTAATTTTTGAAAGGATGTTGCATTATAGTGGGGCTTAAATCCTAACAAGAAATTAGAAGAGGAAGTTGTTTCTGAATTTTCCATTGCAAAAACATCCTTTATGGTGAAAGTGACACCAAAAAGGGGTCCATTTTCTTTATTTTCATCTTTATATACTTCTATAACGGAATTATTTTTATCATTTAACAATTCCAAACGAGCCTTTTCAAAATCACCTTTGTTTATAATCATTATTCCAAAATCCTCTTCATGATAACATAATCATCATTATGTTCTATGGCATTAGATAATAGTTTTTCTTTTTCCAAAGCAGGTCCCTCAATATCCTCTCTTAAAAAACTTATAGGACTTGAAATTCTAGCCATTGGCTCAATTCCTTCAATATTTATATTTTTTATTTTTTCCATATTTTCTTGAATAAAATAAAATTCATTTTGAAGTGAATTCAAAACATTTTCATCTATATCGATAAAAATTTTTTTGGTCATTGAAATAAATTTTTCTCTCGTCATTTGAATACTCCTTAGCATTAATAATACTATCATTTTGGTTCTGAAACAAACATTGTGCTATTTAAATATTCTAATTCATTTTCTAGATTATGAAAAACAATTTTATTTGAATGTAAGAAAACTCTTTTACCAAAATCTCCTCCATATCTCCTGTCGCCCTTAATTGGGTAACCTAGATGCTGTAATGTAACTCTTATTTGATGTTTCTTTCCAGTTATTATTCTTGCATATTTTCTATTTCCTTGTGTAAAAAAAATAGTTTCCATTTTTTCTCCAGGCAAATCATTTGATAATTTATATCTCTTATTTTTTTTATCATAATTAGCATAAAAAATAAAGTGCTTTTTTTCAAATGGGAAATCAGATTTCATGACATAGTATTTTTCAAAGTCGCTTATTCTTTTGTTCATTTGAACAAGAGTAGGGTAATTTTTAGCATAGACAATAATTCCTGAAGTGGATTTATCAAGTCTGCCGATATGCGATGGTTTAAAAGAGTCTATCTTTTTGTAACCTAAATATGTAAGAACTTGAAAATCCAAACAATTAGGTTCTCCATGCACTGCAATATTAATTGGTTTATTTATTACAAGAATATTGTCATCTTCGAAAATCTTTTCAAACATTACTGATGGTTCAATAAAGTTGGAAATTTTAAAACCATCATCTAATCCATATATTCAAATTATGTCATTTTCCTTAATGATATAATCTTTCTCTGAAATTCTTTCTTGGTTAACTTTAATATCCTTTTTTCTAAAAAGTTTTTCAATTCTTGAAATCGGAACATTATCCAATATTTTTATAACATACTTAAAGCACGTTCTACCTTCATCATTTTTAGTTGCCTTCAACTTTATAAGATTCATTTATTCATCTCTTTGTGATGAATAAAGGTCAATTTCATCTTCTTCATTAGAATCAAAATCTATATTATTAAACTCAGAAAGTCTAGGTAATTGATTTAATGATCTTATTCTAAAATAATCATAAAATTTGTCTGTAACTCCATATAAGATGGGGGTTCCAGGAGATTTAGAAATCCCCACTTCTTCTATCAAACCCTTTAGCAATAAAACGCTAACAACATGATCTGAATTCTTTCCTCTAATATCATTTATTGATGATTTAGTTATAGGAGCTTTATAAGCAATTATTCCGACAGTTTCAATTGCTGAATCTGAAAGTTTTTGCCTTTGCTCACCTGTTATTAATTCAGATATAAAATCTTTTGCCTCTGGAATAGTTACTAATTTGTATATACCATTAAATTCTTCGACAGCAATTCCTCTTTCTCCATTATTGAATTTTTCCATAAACTTTTTCATCATTTCTTTAGCAGATGCAATAGTTTCTAGCACAAAAACCATTTTAATATCATCGTTTTTTATACCTTCATCACCTTTTATGTATAGTAGTGATTCGATTACCTTTTCTCTTGATGTCATTAGTACATTTCTCCTTTGTATATCTTTATTTCTTCAAACTGATCAATTTGCTTGAGAATTAATTCTTCTTTTCTAGTCATATCAAGAACCGCTATCAATGTAATTACAAAATGATTTATTGTTGGAACAGAAAACAACAATTCAAATTTTATTTCATTGGAATTATTGGCATCAATTAATTCTCTTATTTGTTTTTTTCTTTCTGATGGCGATAAATTAAATGTTTCAAATTTAATTCTCCTTAGTTTATCGGCTTGTGTTCTTTCGAACATTTTTCTTAAAGTAGTAATCAATTTAATTGAAGTTCCATATCCATCAAGCACAGATTCATCAATTTCTTTGATAAAACTTGAGGTATCTGACGATTTTTTAATGAATATTTCTTTTCTTTTTTCCTCTTGTTCTTTAAGTTTTATAGAAAGGTTCTTAAATTCTTCATATTCTGCAAGTAATTTTAAAAGTTTTAATTTATCCTCTTCAACCTCTAATTCAGCTTCTTTATCTTCTAAAATTAATTTTGATTTTATATATATTAAGTCTGATGCAATAACTAAGTATTCACTTGCAACATCAATATTCTTTTTTGTAATTTCTGATATTATTGACAAATATTGAGTTGCTAGATCAACTAAATCAACTTCAAATATGCTGATATTTTTTTTCTTTACAAGAGTTAAAAGTAAATCTAATGGACCATTAAAGTTATCTAAAGAAAAATTATGATCTAGCAGTAAATCTTCAGAAGTTTTTGTTATTTCTTGTTTTTTCATTTTGCATCCTTGTTCTTAGATTCTTTCTTTTGCCTTTTTTTATTTTCAGCCTCAATGAATTTTGAGGTTTCTAATTCTTCCTGTTCTTTTACTTTTCTTTCTTGTTTTTCAATTTTTTTAATTTGTTTATTTTCTTTTTCGATTTTTGTCTGCTCTTTTTTTAAATATCTTTGTTCTTTTTTTGCTGATTTAATTTTTGATGATTCACTCATTTCGTCATGTTTAAATTGAGGGGGTACAAAACTAGACTCAACAATTTTTTGAACTCTTTCAGCAAGTGCTTGTGTTGACTGGTTAATAAAAGAGTTTGCAGGAATTTTTTTATGAAAAATAATTTCAGTTTGAATTTTACTTTTTCTCCTTCAACTAATTCCGCTCACAGAGTTATTTATTGTAAAAGGAATGATTGGTATCAATTCCTTTTGAGCAATCTTGAAAGCTCCTGGTTTGAAATCTGCGATTGAACCTTCCTTATTTCTTGTTCCTTCCGGGAATATAATTCCATATGTCTTATTGGTTTTAACAAATCTCCCAAAATCTCTATAAATCTCAAGTGACCTTCTTAAATTATCTCTTTCTAAAAAAAATACATCAATTAATTCAAGTGGATATCTAATTAAGTCATCATGTTTTAACGTATCCTTGGCAAGGAATGTGGCAATTTTGTTTAACTCATCTTTTTCATCTGTTTTTTTTTGCAGTGCTTTTATTACTATGAAAGCATCACTATAATCCTGATGATTACCAATAAGTATTGCAGGCCCACTATTTGACAAATTTTCAATACCAGTTATTTTTACTGAAAGGTTAAATCCGTTCAACATTTTTCCGGCATATTTTGCAACAAGATCGTATCTTCATTGCAAAGAAAATCTTTCCGGATCATTTTTAACCTTTTTCATTATTCTTTTACATCTTTTAGATCTTAAATCTCATAAAGGTTTTCTAAGTACTGCTTTTCAATTAAAACTCATCCTACACATCCTTATTTTTTAAAGCAATAGCTATAATATAATCCTCTTCTCTCGAAGTGCTTATCTCAAAAAAATCAAAAAAATATTTTTTATCAACTTTTTTAATATTTATTTCACTGAAGGTAGAATATTTATTATCACTTTTAAAGATAGCCTCTTTAATAGCCCATCTTGTTGCTAAGAAAACATCTTTAAATTCTGTGTTCAACCAACCAACGAATTCCTCTTTTGACAGAATTTTTTTTGCAAAATTCTCATCCTTATTTTCAAACCTTTTAATTGATGTAATATCTATTCCAACCATATAGAATGAATTATATCAATGTTTAAATTTAAATTCAATAAATATTTTGATGGCAATTACCAAATGGTGCCGCTTACAAGAATTGAACTTGTGACCCCTTCCTTACCATGGAAGTACTCTGCCCCTGAGCTAAAACGGCTTATTTTTCTTATTTATAAATAAAATTATATTAGAAAAGACAATCAAAACACTATAATATTGTTAATTATTTTTACAATTCCTTTAAAAAGTATTATAATTATCATTGTAAGTATAAGTAAAGTAGGGATGTTATGTCAAAATTTTTAAGAAGTAGAGAAAAACAAATGATTAGTTCTGCTGATCATCAAATGAATGGTGTAAGACCAATGAATGGGCCTCAAATGGGACCAAGACCAATGAATGGACCTCAAATGAATGGGCCTCAAATGGGACCAAGACCAATGAATGGACCTCAAATGAATGGGCCTCAAATGAACGGACCTCAAATGAATGGGCCTCAAATGAACGGACCTCAAATGAATGGGCCTCAAATGGGACCAAGACCAATACAACCATTTAATAATCAAATCCCAGTAATGAACAACCAAATAGGTACACCTTTAGTTAATGGTAATTTTAGAACTATGAATATGAATATTCCTAATTCTATCAATGGGCCAAGGCCAATTATTAATCCAAATCAAATGAACACAGGAATGATTAACATGAACAATACTGGTATGTTAAATCAAAATAACACAGCTTTGTTAGCTTTAAATAAATTAAATAATTTTAATAGTACATCAATAATCAAACCAAATGAATCAAATTTTAATCCAATGACAACAGGAATGTTAAATCTAAGCACAGGTGAATTTATTCCTACTCCACAAATGAGCACAGGAATGTTAAATCTAAATACAGGTGAATTTATTCCTACACCACAAAACACAGGAATGCTAAATCTAAGCACAGGTGAATTCATTCCTTCTCAACAAAACACAGGAATGCTTAATATGAATACCGGTTTGATTAATCAAAATTTACCTCAAAGAAACAATCCATTCTTTGATCCTTCAATGAATACTTTTGAGTTTGATTTTAATAGAAATACAAGTTTATTAAATCACACAAATCCTAATAAAAATCAAGTTGAATCAAAGTTAGAAGAATTGCAAAAAATGTATAATTCTCGTTTAATTTCAGATGATGAATATCTGTCTAAAAAAAGAGATTTAATCAAAAAAGCGCTAGATAATTTATAAAAATTTGAATATTAATTATGGTAATATTTAAATCATGAGTAAAAAAGATTATTATGAAATATTAGGTGTTTCAAAAACTGCTGATGCTAAGGAAATTAAAAAAGCATATAGACAGCTAGCTATGAAATACCATCCTGATAAAAATTCTTCAAAAGATGCGGAAGAAAAATTTAAAGAAATAAATGAAGCTCATGAATGCTTGTCTGATACTGAAAGAAGGCAAAGATATGATTCATTTGGTCATAGTGAACACGCTTTTAACCAAGGTGCTAGCGGTGGTTTTGCTCATTCCGGTTTTAATGATATTTTTAATGACATTTTTAATGCTTTTAACCCTTTTGGTGGATCTAACCATTCAAAAAGAAGAAATCCAAGTTCTGAGACAAAAGGTTCTAATCTTCAAGCTAAAATTGAGATCACTTTTTTAGAATCAGTTTTAGGTAAGGACTTTTCAGAAAAACTAAACAAATATGAAAAATGCAATAAATGTGAAGGTTCGGGAGCATTCTCTAAGGCAGACATTAAAATTTGTAGTTCATGTGATGGTAAAGGAGAGCAATCTAGAAGAATCCAAACTCCTTTTGGTCAAATGATTGAGCAAGTTTCTTGTAGAACATGTGCTGGTAAAGGGAAAACAATTTCAAAAAAATGTGGCGAGTGTTATGGTAATGGAATTGTCAAAACCATTAGTTCACCTAATATAAAAATTCCTGCAGGCATAAGAGAAGGCCAAACATTACTTATTAAAGGTTATGGTGCGCCAGGTAAAAATGGTGGTGAATCTGGAGATTTAATTTTAATAATTTCTATTAAAAAACATAATTACTATAAAAGAATAGGTGATGATATTTTTCTAGATTTTCCTGTATCTTTTTTAAGTATAATAAATGAAGAAAGACTAAAAATACCTACACCATATGGAATTGAAGAAATTACATTGAAAGGCGAGATAAAATCTGGAACAATAATAAACATTAAAAAAAGAGGATTTAAAAACTTAGAGACTGGTAACTATGGAGATTTTAAATTAAATGTTATGATATTTATACCTAAACTTAAGGAAAGAGAATGTGACGAAATATCAAGAGTTTTAAAGAGTTATAAAAATAAATTTCATGATGAATGAGTTTCAAGAGTTAGAAAATAACAAATATGGAAAACAAAGAAACAAGAGTTAAAAAATGGATGAAATATCGTGAGGAAATATTAGAGAATCAAAATATTAGAGAATCACTAATTAATACAAATAAAGAATTTCAAAAACAATACAATAAACTTTCAACAATATTTCATAATATTGATTTTATTGATAGTAAAAATAATTTTCATTCTAAAATTGATTCTATCGACCTTAACACACAAAAAAGAATTGATGAAATTAATAAAAATTTAGAAACAATAAATAAAATTGAAAGAATAAGTGGCAAAAAAAATGAGGAAAAGAATTATAATTGCAATAAGTATGATAAATTTATCAAGAAATATTTTGCTAAAGAGCAACAATTAAAAAGTGATGAATTAAGTAATATAAAAGTCACAAAAATTGATTTAGGAAAGTAAGTTATGAATATTATCAGAAAAATTAATATAGCCATAGATGGTCCATCTGGTGTTGGTAAAAGCACAATTGCAAAAAATATAGCAAGTAAAATTAATTATCTTTTTATAAATACTGGCTTAATGTATAGGGCGATCTCTTATTTTTGCATAGAAAATGAAATTGATATTGAAGATGAAGATTTAGTTGTTAAAAATCTCAAAAAAATTAATTTAACACTTCTACCAAAGGAACAAGTAATTTTAAATAATAAAAATATTACTCCATTTCTTAGAAGTGACAAAATTTCTATTTCAGCATCTATAGTTGCAGGATATAAAGAAGTGAGAAAATTTTGTGTATTAAAGCAACAAAAATATGTAGTTACAAAAGGAATAGTTATGGAAGGAAGGGATATTGGTAGTGTAGTTATTCCCGATTCTGAACTAAAAATATTTTTAACCGCAACGCCTGAGGTTAGAATTAAAAGAAGAATTGATCAACTAAAAAAGAGTGAAACAAAATACGACCCTGAAAGTGTTAGTAAAAATATTAAGAAGCGTGATAATTTTGATTTAAATCGAGAAAATGATCCTTTAGTCAAAATGCCTGACGCCATAGAAATAGACACTTCAAATATTAGTATTGAAGAAGTTGAAGATATGATTCTAAAATTAATAAAAGAAAGAACAAGTAATGAGTAAAAATTTGGTTGCATTAATTGGTAGGCCTAATGTTGGAAAGAGCACTCTTTATAATAAGATTATTGGCAAGAGAACGTCTATTGTATTTGATGAACCGGGAGTCACAAGGGATAGATTATATCACAAAGTAAAATGACTAAATAGACACTTCACTATAATTGATACAGGGGGTATTAGTACCGAGAAAAAGCCATTTTTAGAAGACATCAAAATTCAAGCACAAATTGCAATAGAAGAAGCAATGGTTGTTGTTTTTGTTTTAGATGGAAGAATGGATGTAACAAAAGAAGATTTTTTTGTAATTGATATTATAAGAAAAAGTGGGAAGAAAATAATTATTGCTGCCAACAAAATGGAAGGCAATAAAGAGTTTGATTCTTCAATATATACATTAGGTGTTAAGGATGTCTTACCTATTTCTGCTCTTCATGGAGATGGTGTAGGCGAATTACTTGAAACAATTTTTAAGGAATTGAATGAATCTAATGACGAAGAAAGCAGTTTATTTAAATTATCAATAATAGGAAAACCTAATGCAGGGAAAAGTAGTTTACTAAATAAACTTTTAAAAGAAGAAAGAGCAATTGTTTCTGAAATAGCCGGGACAACAAGAGATTCAATAAATTCAAGATTAATTATTGGTAATGAGGAATTTGAGATAATTGATACAGCAGGAATTAACAGAAAGTCAAAATTGGTTGAATCAATTGATCATTACGCATTAGGAAGAGCATTTAATTCACTTGACGAGAGCAATCTTTCATTACTAGTAATTGATGCAACTAATGAAATCTCTCATTTTGATGCAAGAATTGCTGGTTACGCAATGGAAATGAAAAAACCAATAATTATTGTGGTTAATAAATGAGATTTAATCAAAAAAGATACATACACTATGGTAGAATTTGAAAAAAAACTCAGAAAAGAGTTCAAATTTATGAGTTGGGCACCAATTGTTTTTATTTCAGCACTTACTGGTAGTAAGTTGGACAAACTCTTGAATGAAATAACATCTGTTAAGATAAACATTGAAAGAAAATTAAAAACTTCTATATTAAATGAAGTGATAATGGAAATGCAACAGATGCAGCCCGCCCCTTCGCTGAAGGGTAAGAGAATTAATATTAACTATATTAAACAAGTCAATGGGTCTATTCCTACGTTTATTTTGTTTGTAAACAATGTTGATTATCTTCATTTTACATATAAAAGATACATTGAAAATCAAATGAGAGAATATTTTGATTTTAAAGGAACGCCTATTTCTTTAGTTTTTAGAAATAAAACATAATTATGTTATAATTTCAATTAGTTAAAATTCTTAAAGAGGAGAAAATATGAATAAAAAAGAACTAGTTCAAGAATTATCAAACGTAACAGAATTGACACAAAAGGATATTGAATTGACAATTAATTCATTTATCAATGTAGTTATTGAACAGCTTAAAAAAGGTGATCAAATTACAATTACAGGATTTGGTACATTTAAAAAAGTTGATAAGGCGGCAAGAGTTGGTATTAATCCTGCTACAGGAGCCAAAATTGATATTGCTGCTAAGAGCGTTCCTAAGTTTGCTCCTGCAAAACCTTTCAAAGATTCTTTTTAGAGTTTCGAAAATTACAAATATTTAATAAAATCTATAATTCCTGGAAATATAAGGTCAAGTGAGATTGATGTTTTTCTAATGTGTTCAAGAGTTATGGATTTTTTTCTATAGTTAATTATTGAAATATCTACAAGAAAAAATTCGTTCGTTCGTTTAAATAAGATTATATAAAATGCTAATCCACTATGCTTTTTAATTTCTTGAAGATAATTATGTTGATGATCTTTAAAATTGTTTTTGGGTATTGTTTTTGTGTTTGAAGATTTTGCTTCAAATGCAATAAATTTTCCTTTATATACTCCATAGTAGTCAACAGTACTTTTAGATATTACAACACCATTCTTAACTCTTCTCATTTCATCGATTGAAGAGAATTTTATATCTAGTGTTTTTTTGTGAAGTAATGCAATGTTCTTTTCTTTGTAATATTTTATCGTCTTATTTATTATTGTTTCCAATAACATTCCTCTATTACTATTGTTATTCATATAAATATATATCAAAAATTAAGATTTATACAATGTAAAAGTAAAATAATGACAAAAACATTGCTTTTAGTTAAATTAATTATTTCTAAAGTTGTATAATAGTAATAGTAGTTTATACACTACCCTAAAAAACAAATATTGGAGAGAAAATGAAAAATATAGCTATAAATGGCTTTGGAAGAATAGGAAGATTAGTTTTTAGACAAATCTTTGATTTAGGAATGGAAAAGGAATTAAATATCGTTGCTATTAATGATTTAACAGATGCTAAAACTTTGGCACACTTGTTGAAATATGATAGTGCACAAGGTCGCTTTAAAGGTAAAGTGGAAGCAAAAGACGGAAACCTAGTTGTAAATGGTAAAGTAATTAAAATTTGTGCGGAAAGAGATCCTCAAAATTTACCTTGATCATCACTTAAAATTGATGTTGTTGTTGAATCAACAGGATTTTTCACAACTAAAGAAGGGGCAGAAAAGCATATAAAAGCTGGAGCTAAAAAAGTTGCTATTTCAGCACCTGCTACTGGTGGTGTAAAAACAATAGTTTATTCAGTTAATGATAGTTCTTTGGATAAAAATGATGTTATTATTTCAGGAGCTTCATGTACAACTAATTGTTTAGCTCCAATTGTTGATGCAATTGATAAATCATTCAAAATAACTTCAGGACTTATGACAACTATTCACTCATATACTGGAGATCAAAGATTAGTAGATGCGCCACATAGTGATTTAAGAAGATCGAGAGCAGGAGCTGTAAATATTATTCCTACTTCAACTGGAGCTGCAGCAGCAATAGGTTTAGTTTTACCTCATTTATCAGGTAAATTAGATGGTATGGCATTAAGGGTTCCAACAATCACAGGTTCAGTTGTTGATTTAACATTTGAAGTAGAGACTAAAAATGTAACTGTTGAGCAAATTAATGAATCTGTTAAAAAACTTGCAAGTCCATCATTAGAATATGTAACAGATCCTATTGTATCAACAGATATTATTGGTTCAACAGCAGGAACATTATTTGATGCAGCCTTAACAAAAGTTATCAAAGACAAAGATGGGAAACAAATGTTTAAAATTATTGCTTGATACGATAATGAAACTTCTTATGTTTCACAATTTGTTAGAACTTTATCAAAATTCTCAAAAATTTAATTATTCAATAAATAATAAAAAGCAAGAAATTCTTGCTTTTTTTTATTTGAAATTTTACTTATGTTATATAGTTTAATGTTTATTGTGAAATTAACAAGTCAATCTTAAAATTATTTATTAAATTATCATCACTGTCATTAAGGTAATATGTAAAAGATATTAAATTGTCTTCGATTAGAATGTTCTTAAGAAAGGAAATAATGATAATTGTTCCATGAGGTGTTACAAAATTATTCTTTATCTTTTTTTCTTTCTCTAAGTGAATTGTTGTTGGTCCGGCATAAATTATAACTTTCTCATCATTATATTCAATCCTATTTTGAACATTGTTTGAAGGTTCTAAAAACTCTAAAATATTAATATCTCCCTCCTTAGATCTTTCTAAATTAGCAACAAATTTAACTTCTTGAATGTCATCTCCATTACCGTAAACAGATTTAAATGTTATTGTCATATTATTTCATCCTAGCTTCAACTTTTGATTTACCAAATAAGAATATTGACTTTGCAAGTTCTGGACCATGTTCTTTACCAGTGGCCTTTTTTCTTATAGACATAAATAGATTTTTCCCACTTTCACCACTTATTTTTCTAGTGTTTTCAATTGCTAATTGGATATTGTCGATATTAAATTCTCTAGATAGAATTTCTTGGGAAAATATTCTAGTGACTTCATTTTCTTCATAATCTCCTGTAATTTTGTCAATTTCATACATTAATATATTATTTTGCAATTCAGTAATTGTTGCTGCATTCTCTTTATAAATACTTAAAAACATTTTTTTTCAATTACTATCCTGATTTTTTGAAAAAATTAATTTATCTAGTATTTTTTCATCACTTTTGTTCTTCATATAATTTTTTGAGAATCAATTCATTTTTTGTATATCAAATTTAGAAGGCGATTTTGACAATCTTTTATAGTCAAATTTTTCAATCAATTCATCTTGTGACATAATTTCTTTTGCATCTTCACTTGTTCAGCCGAGTAGTGCAAGGAAGTTAAAGATAGCTTCAGAACAATACCCTTCATTTTTATAATCTTCAATAAACTGATGAAGACTTAAATCTCTTTTGGAAAGTTTTTTTCCATCCATATTAGTAATTATTGTTAGATGACCAAATTGAGGTGGTTCTCAATTAAATGCTTCATAAACAGCTAATTGTTTAGGAGTATTTGTTATATGTTCTTCTCCTCTAAATACATGAGTAATATCCATTTCATAATCATCAATAACAACAGCAAAATTATATGTAGGAAAACCATCACTTTTTTTAATTACTCAATCACCAATTTCATCTGAATTTACAGATATATCTCCTCTAACTAAATCATTTCATTTGTATTCCTTATTTTTAGGTAATGAAATTCTAATTACATAATCTCCATTATTATCTCTTTTTCTTTCTTCATCAGTTGATATTTTTAATCAGTTACGATCATATCTAAATGAAAAATTACCCAATTTTTCTTGTTCTTCTTTTTGTTTTGCCAACTCTTCAGACGTATCATATGCCTTATATGCCTTTTTATCTTCAATTAATTTATTGATATATTTATTGTAAACATCAATTTTTTCACTTTGACGATATTTACCATATTTTTCATTAGGATTAATAGGTGATTCGTCAGGAATAATCCCTAATCATTTTAAATTATCTAATTGGGATTCTTCACCATTGGGAACACTTCTTGAAAAATCTGTATCTTCAATTCTTAGAATAAATTTACCATTATTGTGTTTCGCAAATAAATATCCAAACAATGCAGTTCTAGCACCTCCAATATGTAAATATCCTGTTGGGCTTGGTGCATATCTAGTTCTAACAAATTTCATAAGTAAATTTTACATTAAAAACACTTTATGATTCTAAATTGTTTGAATGTTCCTATTCCTAAAAATAAATATTATGTATAATAAATTATAATGGAAAAAGTAATGTATGACTCTCTAGTAGAAATTAAGAAAAAATATGACTCTCTAGTTAATGAACTTGAGAAACCTGAAGTTTTAAATAACATCAAGTTATATACTTCAATTAATAGAGAGAAGAACAAAATAAAAGATATTGTTAGCAAATTCAATGAATTTGTTTTGTGTGAAAATATCATTCATGATTCTAAGTTGATGCTTTCTGAACCTTCTGAAACTGATGAAGAAATAATTCAAATGGCAAAAACAGAAATAAGTGAATCTGAAAAAAAAATGAAAACATATATAGAAGAATTAAAAATTTTACTTCTACCTGTAGATGAAAATGATGATAAAAATGTAATTGTTGAGATTCGTGGTGCGGCTGGTGGTGATGAAGCTAATATTTTTGCAGGAGACCTATTTAGGATGTATTTGAAGTGATCTGAACAAAACTCAATGAGCGTTAAGATTCTAGATTCCTATTCAGGTAATACTGGCGGATATTCACAAATAATTTTTTCAGTTAGTGGTGACAAGGTTTATTCTAAACTGAAATTTGAATCAGGAGTTCATAGAGTTCAAAGGATTCCTCAAACTGAAACGCAAGGAAGAGTGCATACTTCAACTGCAACAATTATTGTTATGCCAGAAGTTGATGAGGACTTTGAAATAGAAATCAATAACTCAGATCTTAAAATAGATACATATAGATCATCAGGAGCAGGAGGTCAATCTGTTAACACAACTGATTCTGCAGTTAGAATAACCCATATTCCTACAGGTATTGTTGCAAGTTGTCAAGATGGAAAATCTCAAATCTCAAATAAGGAAATTGCAATGAGGGTTTTAAAAACTAGATTGTACGATTTAGAGGTACAAAAAAAGAAAGAACTAGAAGGTCAATTTAGAAAATTGGCAGGATCAGGAGCAAGGAGTGAAAAGATAAGAACATACAACTATCCTCAAGATAGAGTTACTGATCATAGAATAAATTTTTCATGCTCTTTGAAAGGCATTTTAGATGGAAAGCTTTCTACTCTTATTAGTGCTTTGTTGGCTGAGGAACAAGTGGAAAAAATTAAAAATGTAGGTATTATTTAAATATGCCTTCGATTAACGATTTGCTTTTAGAAAAAAAACGATATCAATTAACTCAAAGTATTTCAATTCTTGAAAAAATAAAACTCAAATTGGGAATGCCGGTTCAAAAAATAATTGGTTATGTCGAAATGAGTGATGTAAAAATTAAGGTAAATAAAAAAGTTCTAATTCCAAGGTATGAGACAGAAGAATTAGTTCTAATAGCTAAAGAATTAATTTTAAAAAATAATTATGTAAAAGTTTTAGATCTTTGTTCAGGAAGTGGGTATATCGGTATTGCACTTAAAAAATGAAATAAAGATATTGAGGTAGTTTGTACTGATGTCGATAGAAATGCAATTTCACAAACTCAGATTAATGCGAAACTAAATAATGTTAATGTTAGAATTATCAAATCCAATTTGTTTGATGAAATTTCTGAGAAATTTGATTTAATAATATCAAATCCTCCCTATGTTAGTATTAACGAAAAAGAAGCTATGAGTAATTCTGTCATAAAATTTGAACCAAAAAAAGCAATTTTTGCTGATGATGAGGGAATGTTTTTTTATAAGGAAATTGAAAAAAATGCATCTAATTTTATTCTGAATGGTGGAACTCTTTTATTTGAAATAAACCCATTGAATAGTAGGTATTTTGAGGATAGAGGATACATTATATTGAAAGACATAAATAACAAGAAGAGATTTGGTATTTTAAGTATTAGGAATTAAATGATAATAGTGATTTTATAATAATTGAAAATTTAATTAGCCTCATTATTTCAACCAATTCTAATCTTTTTAAATTTTTATTTAGTTAATTTATATATAATAGTATTTAAACTACAAAACAAAATAAGGGGTATATGTGCATTTCATAGACAAAAGATCAAAATTAATAGGAACAATTGGACCCTCATCAGAGAAATATGAGGTATTAAAAGAATTGGTACTTGCTGGTATGACAACTATCAGAGCAAATTTTTCTCACGGTGATAGAGAAGAGCAGTTAGGAAAATTCATTCTAACTAGACAAATAGAAAAAGAACTAAATATTCCAATTTCAATTTTGCTTGATACAAAAGGGCCAGAAATTAGAGTAGGAAAAATGAAGGATGGAGCGCAATTAATTAAAGCAAATTCTGAAATTATTGTTCACACTTCAAATGATGATTATGTTTCAAAAACCGGTTCATCTTCTGAGATAACAGTTTCATATGAAATGGATAAGGATGTTAAAAAAGGAGATAAGGTTTTATTTGATGATGGTAAATTAGTGACATTTGTTACATCAGTTTCTAAAAGTACAGTTGTTGTTAAAACAATAAATTCACATCTACTAAAATCAAACAAAAGAATTAATCTACCTGGGATAGAGTTTTCCCTACCTTTTCTATCTGAAAAGGATAAGGAAGATGTTAGATTTGGGATCAAAAACGGAGTAGATTATATTGCTGCATCATTTGTTAATTCTGCAGCGAATGTTAAAGAGTTAAGAGAAGTTATGAATGCTGCAGGTGGATCGAAAGTTCAAATAATTTCAAAGATTGAATCTAGTGTAGCAATTGAGAAAATTGATGAGATTATAGAGGCATCTGATGGAATAATGATTGCTCGTGGAGATTTAGGTTTAGAAATACCTTATTATGAAGTTCCATACAATCAAAAGAAAATTATTAGAAAATGTCGTAAGTTAGGAAAAACCGTTATTGTTGCTACACAAATGTTGGATTCAATGGAAAAATCACCACAACCAACAAGAGCTGAAGTAACGGATGTTTATTGAGCAACAGAATTAGGTGCTGATGCAACCATGTTATCAGGAGAGTCAGCATCAGGAGATTTTCCAGTTGATTCTGTTCAAGTTATGTCAACAATAAACAAAAGAGCTGAAAAGGAGTTTTACAAAAAACTTTATTATCCAGTTCAATTGCAAGAAGCATATGATAATTCTTCAAAGGATGATAGAAATAAAACAGCTTTTGATTTAGCTAAGAAGGTACAATCAGGAGATTATAAATTTGTTGTAGTGCGTTCAACTTCAGGGGCTCTTTTACAAACAATAGCAAAATATAGACCAAATACAGCCATCATAGGAATTGTTAAGGATAAGGACATGATAGGTAAGTTTGGTATTACTAATAGTGTCTTTGTTTCTTTAGATTCTGTAAAATATTTTGACGAAATCAAGAATGACATGTCGAAAGCTAAAGAAACTTTAGTTCCGTTTGGTGCTAAAAAAGGTGATAAGTATCTAGTTGCTGATAAGCATTCAACAAAAGAATTTATTTACTAATTTTTAGGATATTATCATAAAAGTTTATAAACAAACCAAAGGTTTGTTTTTTTATTGTAAAATTGAGTAATATGAATTCTAAAGATGTGAGAAATAAATGAATTAAATTTTTTGAATCAAAAGACCATTTATTCATTCCTTCTAAATCATTAATTCCATATAAAGACCCATCATTGTTATGGATAAATTCAGGAGTAGCCACATTAAAAGACTATTTTTCAGGAAAAAAAATCCCACCACACCCTCGTCTTGTTAATTCACAAAAATCAATTAGAACAAATGATATTGAAAATGTAGGAGTAACAGCAAGGCATCACACTTTTTTTGAAATGCTTGGAAATTTTTCAATTGGCGATTATTTTAAAAGTGAAGCAATTGAGTTTGCAAATGAATTTATAATAAATATCTTAAAACTTGATAAAAATAAAATTTATATTACATATTTTATAGAAGATTTGGAGGTTAGGGACAAATGAATATCTTTAGGATATAATGAATCTCAATTAATTGCAGGAAGCAAAGATTTAAATTTTTGAGATGTAGGATCAGGACCATGTGGTCCTAATACAGAAATATTTTATGATAGGGGAGAAAAATACCATTCTGGAGGACCAGAACTTATAAGAGAAGACATCGAAAATGATAGATATATTGAAATATGAAATATTGTTTTCAGTCAATACAATAACTTGGGTAATAATGAGTATGTTGAATTAAAACAAAAAAACATTGATACTGGTGCGGGGTTGGAGAGAATCGTTTCTATAATGCAAGATGTTCCTACAAATTTTGATACTGATTTGTTTCAAGATATTATTAAAGAAATCGAAAAATATACAGAAAAAAGATATGTGATAAAAAACTATTTTATAAACAACCTGAAGCAAGGAAAAATTAATAAGCACTTTAAAATAATATCTGATCATATGAGGGCAATAGTTAATGCAATTAATGATGGAGCAGAACCTTCAAATACACAAAGAGGATATATAATAAGAAGATTAATAAGAAGAGCCTATTATTCAGGAATTAAATTAGGAATAAAAGAGAAAACATTTTTAAATAAGTTAGTGAAAATAACTAGGGATACTTTGATATTTGATATTGATGTTGAAAAAGTTTCTTTAATAATTAAAACAGAGGAAGAAAATTTTTCTAAGACAATAATTCAAGGTAAGAAAATATTGGATGAAGAAATAAAAATAACAACTAATTTTTTTAATGTTGATGTTGCTTTCAAGTTATTCGACACATATGGTTTTCCAATCGAGATGACAAATGATATTTTGGTCGAAAATAATATAAAACTTAATCTAGAAGAGTTACATTTGCTTAAAGAAAAGCATTCTGCAATTAGTAGAGGAAACAAGAAATACAATAATTTTGACAAAGCGTTAAATTCTTTAAGTTTGATTAATGGGAAAATTAGTGATTTTATTGGATATGAAATCCTAACTTCTAAATCAAAAATCATGCTCTTACTAGATGAAAAAGGAGAAGCGAAAGAAATTAATGGTGTTGGATATTTAGTTTTGGATAAAACTCCTTTTTATGCAACAAGTGGTGGTCAATTACATGATAAGGGATATTTAATTCAATCAGGAAACAAAATAGATATAATTGATGTTTTTAAAGATAAAAACAATAACCACATTCACAAAGTCAAAGGTAAGATAAATGGAAATGATTTAATTGAGGCATTTGTTGATGAAAAAACTAGAATAGGTTTAATGAGAAACCACTCAGCCACTCATTTATTATTTGCTGCACTCAGAAAGGTTTATGGTAACCAAATTATTCAACTTGGTTCAGATAATAATCAAGATAGATTAACTTTTGATTTTCCACTTGGGAAGAGACCTACAGAAAGTGAGATATCAAAGATAGAAAATTTTGTTAATTCAGTAATATCAAGCAATATAAAACGCGAATATATTATTACGACTACAACTAAGGCAAAAAAACTTGGAGCTATTATGACAATTGAAGAAATGGAATATTTTAATACCGAGGATGTAAGAGTTGTTAAATTTGATGATGTTACAATAGATTTATGCGGCGGAACACATATTGACTCGACTAAGAATATTGAAAAATTTAAAATTATCTCAGTAGAAAGCAAAGGTTCAGGAATTTATAGAATTAGAGCAATATCTTCAAATTATTTAGTTGATAATTATATTAGTGAGCAAATTGAAAAAAAATTATTACTGTTGGACTCTTTAAATAGGAAAATAAATCAGTTATCAAATAAGAATATTGAATACAAATATAGTGAAAAAACGGATTTAAATATGTACTTAAAGGAAGTTGAAAATCATATAGAAAATTCTAAGAAAACATTAAAAGAACTCTTGAAAACAAAAAAAATTCCTTCTTCTATAGATTTCGAATTAGAACCAACCAATATAAATGGTATTGATTTGTACTTTTCTAATAATATAGATAAAGAAAATGTAAAAAATATGGCTATTTCAATTAGAGAAAAATCAAAAAATTCTCTTGCCATCCTTCTTTCTAAATTTGATGGTAAATCAATTCTAATAATTTCCTCAAAGATTATTAATTCAAAAGATTTGGCTATTAAAATATCAAAAACAAAAAAAATTAATGGTGGGGGAAATAACATAATTTGACAAGGTATTTCAACCGAAGAAATTAATCTAAAGGATATAAAAGATCTAATATAATGAAAAGACTAGTAGCTTTAGATTTAGGAACTAAAAAGTGTGGTATTGCTATAACAGACCCAATGCAAATCATTTCACAACCTCTTGAGACCATTTTTTATGAAAAGCAAGATTTTAAGAAAATTTTAACTAGATTGGCAGATATAATAAAAGAGTGGGGAGAGGTTGAAGCAATAATTTTAGGGAATCCTTTACTTCCAAGTGGTGACTCATCTAACATGAGTGTAATTGTTGAAAAATTTAAAATTAATTTAGAAGAGCACTTTAAAATTCCTGTCATTTTATTTGATGAAAGATATACCTCTAAGCAATCTACTAAAATAATGATAGATATGAATATGTCGCGGTTGAAAAAAAAGAAAAATCGAGATAAATTGGCTGCTCAAATAATATTAGAAAATTATTTACAATATAGAAAATAAATTACAATTATTGCTTGCTAATTTTACTAAATTGTCATCTTCATTTATCTGCTGAAAGATATATCTCATCAAGCATTGGTTGTATTGTATTAGTTCCCTTGACTTTATCACATATGCTAATTATTGATGTTAGATCTTGAACAATAATGCTAGAAATTTCATCTTCATTAAATTCCCTTGGTTCAATTTCCTTGATGATACTATATTTCAATTGATCCTTCAATGTGCCAATTGCAAAGTGCTTGTGCATTACAATTTTTTCTGCAACATCATCATAAAATTTTGTCAAATCCCTAAATAAATCTTCGGTGCTTTCATGTAAAGAAAAAAAATTTTTGTTTGCCATATTTCAATGAATATTATATATTTTATTTGTTAAAACCATTAGAGAGCATTGAAGAACTCTTAGACTCTCTATATTATTATCATTATTATCTTTCATTTTAAACCTCTCAAAACACTTTATTAATATATATTATATTTCATAAATTACATTCATATTAATTATTTTTTAAAATTACAAAAACCTTAATTATATATTTTAGAAAATTGAGAATCTAAAATTATTTAAATAAATAAACTATTTTTCTGATTGTCAAATAATGTAATCCAGTTGCCCAACATCATTCAGTAACGAAGATTTTATTTTTTCAATTAACTTTATCTTATCGATGTTTCATTCATATTCCTTGATTTTAAAAACACTATATCCCCTGTCTTCTAAGAAATATTGACGATCAATTTCTTCTATCATTTCCTTAACACTACGATTAGTTTTTCATTTCTCTATCAATAAAGCTTTTAATATTTTCTTTGTTTTTTTATTCAAAACTAGTAAATCTATTTGTTTAGATCCTACCTTAATATTTATTTGAATTTCATATTTGCTACTCAAATTCTTAATCAAATCTCCATAAATATTTTTTGAAATTGTTGAAGTAAAATCAACTGGATTTATAGAACTTTCTTCATTGCTATTTTCAATATCTAATGTCATTGTTCCTTCATTTATTTCATCAATATTTTCCATTTCTTCATTCACAATTTCGATTGTTTTATTTGCTTTTGTGGCATCTAGATATTCAATGAATTTTTTGAAAATAATTGCATTTTTGTTGTTAATATTCGAGACCTTAATTTCATCACCTTTTAAAGATTTAACAACAATCATTTTTGATTTTGCTCTAGTAATAGCAACATTCAGACGATTTGATCCACCCTTAGAATTCAAGGGTCCAAAATTATTCTTAATAACCCCATCTGCGTTTTTACCGTAAGAAATTGATAAAATAACTAAGTCTCCTTCATTTCCTTGCACATTTTCAAGATTTGTTATTGTAATGTTATTATTCTCTAATTTTTCTTTTAATAATTCAGGAAATTTAGAAGATTTTTCCACTAGTAAATTCTCAATTAACTGAGATTGTTTTGAATTAAAAGTTACAACAAGAATTTTATCGTAAATTGCATGATATTCAACAAGTAAATCAATGACTTTATCAGCCTCTTCTTGATTCATTTGATTCCATACACCATTTACATCATAAACATCAATTCCTCTTTCTGTAACCCCACACTTTGTTGCAACTTCTAAATTATTATTATAGATAAATTTATTAGAAAACTCAATTAATTCCTTTGAGTCTGAACGATAATGATTTTTCAAATGAAATTCATTTCATCATGAAACTTTCGCTCTTTCCAAAAGAGATTCCGCTGCATCAAAATCATCAAAATCAAAATCTTCTTCAGAACCCTTTGACATAAAGAATGAAGAAGGTTTAAGTTGCTTGTCATCACCAGAAACAACTTTAATCTTACATCTAAATACAAGAGGATAAGACCTCTCAATTGACATTTGAGAAGCTTCATCAAATATTCCGTAATAAAATTCATCTTCTACTAAAGGGATCATGTCAGAAACATTATCAGGACGACAAACTCATACTGGAAACAATTTTTTAAGAGAAGAATAATATCTTTTTACAAATTGAGTGATTGAAGGGTAAGTTCCTGACGATGCTATCCGCAATACATTAGCAATTTCATCTTTCTCATCTTTAGAAAGTTTCGTTAAATAATTTCTCAATGAATTAATATATTTTTTGAAAATAAGTTCTTCTATAATTGAAGAAGAGCGAATTGCTTCTTTTCTTAATTGAGTAATTATGTCTTGCAAGTGTATACCTTTAATTTCCAAAAACATTGGAATCTCCTTGACAATATCATTTCATAGAGAAATAGTTTTCAATTTTGAAAATTGCTCTTGATTTATTGGAGCAGTAATGTGATGCATAATTTTCCCCACACTCGAAAGATCAAACAGGGTAAAATTTTCTAAATATAATGTTTTAATATAAGGAATTGATAATCAAGATCATTCTTTAAGGATTAATTGATTATTAGAACTAAAAATAGTTTTAACTTTATCAAGGTCTAACAAGAAATCATTATCAAAAGAAAAGAATTCCTTAAATTCAACAAAACCATCAACAAATTCTGATTCAAGAATGTCAATATTTTTTATAAATTCATTAAACATATCAATAATTTCATTCATATTTTTAGAAATATTTTTAATAGACTTTAAAGGTAATTCACAATTATTTATATCATTAATAACTTTTTTATTGGTCACAAATTCTGCAAAAATAATCTCAGATTTAGAAATATCATCAGATGATTCATTAAAGGTTGTTAAAAACTTTTCAATTTTTCTACCATTCTCTTGCAAAAATAACAATCAATCATATTTATTAATTTCTTTTTTGTGTTTTTCTTTAAAATTTTCACATAACATTGAGTATTCAATCAATTCTTTTTTGGATAGTTCTCCCATTTCTGGTTTTTTGGCCAATAATTTTTTTGTAAATGAGAGATATTCATTAATAGTTTCTAAAAAATCAAATTTTTGTTTTTGGGATTTCTCAATAAAATCTTGATATTCCTTAATGTGTTCATATTTCTTTTTGAATTCAAAGAATTCCTCAAAAGTAGAAACTAATTTCTTTCCGCCTAAAAGAAAATATTCAACAGTTCTAATGTTTCCTGAAATCTTGTGTTTAATTTTTTTGATTTGTTTCATTATTTCATTTGGAGTCAATTCATCTTCCAATTTATATTTCTTAACAAATTTTTTATACTTCAAATACTCTTCAAAAAAATCATCAATTTTAGAAATATTGTACTCTATTAAAAAGTTGCTCATTGTTTGATAAATGGTAGTATTACCAAAACCTTCAATAAAAATATTTGATAATCATTCATTACATATTTGTTCACCAATTTCATTTTTTAAGTCTTGGTATTGAGAATAATCCAAGTTAAAAATACTATCATTATAATCTTCAATAGTTCAATGTTTTTTAACAAGTGTAACTAGCTCAGAATATCAATCCTGGTAATTGTTGAAAAACATCAATTCATTTTTATCCATTTTCAGAGGTTCAATTGTGGCATTTCTTGTATAACGAGATGGTTCTCTATATCATTGCGTTCCTAGAATGGTATTTAAAGAAGCAATTCTTTTATAAAAATCTTCAGAATTTCTATTATCACAAAGATAAAGTGTAAATTGAGAAAGGGAGTTAATTCGTGATGTTAAAACATCTAAAGCAGCCTTCTTTTCAGAAACCATTAGAACATTTCTTCCCTTAATCAAAGCATTAGAAATAATATTTGCAATAACTTCTGATTTACCTGTTCCTGGCGGACCATAAATTAAAGTGGATTGTCTAAGTGCTGAGGCTACAGCATATTTTTGAAAAATATTCAAAGGTCTATTTATTTCTAGAATATCAGATTCTTTAACTACCAGATCCTCATAGTATTTAATCGATTTGAAATTGCCTTCCATTTGTGATTCAAAAGGATCTAAGTTTAACTCAATAATTTTTTCTAAGTCCTGCTTTAGTGCAGAACCTCCTGGTTCAAAGAAACCTAAAACTATTGATGGCTCAACATTTAATACAGAGTATTTTTCAACAATCTCCTTTGACTCTTCTTTAATAAAACTTTCTACTAGATTGTTAGTATAAGAAATTGAATAACCTACTATTTCTTCAAATCTAGATATAGTTTCCTCAAATGGCAATGGTTTTAATAATTCATTGGAATTCATGTTTGTCTTATATTCTTTATTTAAAACAACACAAAGCTTTTCGTTAACAATTATTTCATCATCAATCCTTCTCAAAAATAATTTTGCACTTTCTTCAACTATTTCAACTTTTTGAATAATTATTGGCGCCTTAATGGCAATATTATCGCCTATTCTTCCTTTCAAAAATTGATATGAAATGTGAAGTGGTCATATTGCTGAATCATTGTAGAATTGTCTAGCAATTTTGTTAATTCCCAAAAATATTTTTTTTGAAGACTTCATCTCCGAGATAAAGTGCGTCATAACTTTAGTCTTATTTGCTGAGAAGTTAGTATTTAAACTATTTATCATTGTTGTTGAAATAACAAACCCATTGTTTAAAATTATTTCAATGAATTTATTAACATCCTTTGTAGTGTTAAGTTCTTCTTCAAAATAAGCTACACCTGAAGCAGTAGATATCTCTAACTGATCAGTTTCCTTATTTATAAAGGAAAGAAAAGCATCTTTCTTAATATATTTTAATATGTCTATATGCTTGTTAGTTAAGCTAGTTTTTATACAGTAATCAACAGGGTTTATTGTAATTAAATTCAATAATTTTTGTTTTATCGCCTTTTTCATTCTTTATCTCCTTTAATAATTTACTTCCAAATATAAATTAATTTTAAAGTAAATTTGGAATTTAATTTTCATTTTCATTCTTTTTAATATAAACAATACAGTTATAATGGGAAATATAGTTCAAAACATACACAAAATTGTTAGTAAAATAAAAACCACCCCCAAGTTTGAGGATGGTTTATCTTAAGCGCCTAAGATTTTTTATTTTATTATCAAAAGGAATAATATCAATATGATATTGTAAAGACATTTTTAGGTCATATAGACTTCAAAACCCATTTAGATTTCCTAAATAAGCTAATTACATTATAGCATTTTTTAAAATATGTTAAACAAAAATAATTATTAAATATATAGAACTAAATATTATTCAGAGACGAATTGAAAAAAATGAAAAATAAGTTATAATTAAATAAGAAATAATAGTAATAAATATTTTTAAAGAATTTAGAAGGAACATTAACATATATGTATCAATACAAAGCAGTATTAACCTCAAGCAAAGAAGTTTTAACAAAAGATCATACAATCGAGGATATAGAAAAATTTATAGTAGGTTGAAGAAGAAGAAATGCATCAAAAGCAAATGAGAATATTGAAATAATTCACGTTTTTAGAAATAATAAACTATCTTGAAAGTCAAAAGAAGAACTAGTAAAAATAGTATAATTCTTTTATATTTTGAAATATTTAACTTCATAACAACAATAATGATATTAAATTAAATTCCTAATGAAGTTTTATCTATATTTTCTAAAAAAAGCATGAAAAAAGTTTTAATTATAAGTGGCAATAATCATTTATTTACATCTGGTGCAGACATGTATACCAATAGGCTCATCAAGATTCTCAAAAAACAAAATTGTATCATTCATGAGTATTCGTTTGAATTTAACATGACTAAGAAAGATTTAGAGAAGAAGGATGATATTAAAATAATAACTTCAGGGAGAGCTTTTAATGATTGTAAAAAATCAAAAATAAAATGATGATTTAAAAATTTCTATAATGTTTCATATTATGCAAAAAACCATTTAGATAAATTAGTTGATGAATATGATTTGATTATTGATTCATCACTAATGCTAGTTAGGTCTAAAAAAATACTTAATAGTGACAAATATCTATATATTCAACACCAATCAGCAGATTTCTTTGAAATGAAAAGATATGGTATTTTTTCTTATTTGGCAATTTTTTTAATATGAGTTACCGGATTTAAGAATTGTTTCAAGATGGCAAAAAATATTGTTTTTTATGATGAAAATAACAAAAATTATATTGAAAATAAGTTTAAGAAAAGGGTTGGAAAAAAATACTTCACTATCTTAAATTCTAGTATTAAAAAAGAAACAATAGATGAAAATAGGAGAATTAAAAACGAAATATATGAAAATAATAGTTTTGAGAGAAACATAATTTATATAGGAAGAGTAACTGCTGAACAAAAACGAATTAACGATATAAATAAAATGATGAAATTATGCAAAAATAAGCTGGACGTTTATGGTTTTGGATCTTATGAATATAAATTGAAAAAAAATAAAAACATAATTTTCCATGGCAGAGTTAAGCATGAAGATGTTCCAAAAATAAATCTTCATTCCAAATTTAACATACTTTTGAGTAATTATGAAGGACTTTCTAGTTCTATGGTTGAGTCAATATGTTCTTTAACTCCAATAATTATAAGAAACTCACATATATCAGCAAGCTCCCTATCTAATAACAATAAAAATGGGTTTCTTTGAAGTAATAAAAAAAATATAAGAAAATATGCGAGTCAATTTGATGAGATTAGTAATTTACCCATTGAAAAACTAAAAGAATTATCTGATAATTGCTATGAATTTGCAATAAATAATTTGCTTTATGAAACATTTGAAGAAAAATGAATAGAAGTTTATAAAGAGATGATTAAATAGACATAACACATATTGATTAGGAATTAAATGATATAATTAAAAAAAATGTTGAATAGAGGTAAAGTATAAAATGAATTTAGGTTTGGCTATCGGATTGATTATAGGGATATCATTGATTTTATTTGTTGTTGGAGGATTCTTGGGGTTTTATTTCACAAAGAAAATGTTTGAGAAACAATTAAGAGAAAATCCGCCAATTACTGAAAAAATGATTAGAGCTATGTTCTTGCAAATGGGTAGAAAACCCTCAGAAGCCCACATCAAAAATGTTATGAGATCAATAAAAAATGCCAAATAATATAATTTTAAAGATTAATTATTTATGTATAATAAAATAATAGAACTAATAAGGAGTCAAATATGTCAAGAATAGATGAAATGACCGGTAAAAAACCAATGTCAGGAAATTTGCGTTCTCATGCTCTTAATACTTCAAAAAGAAGATTCAATTTAAACCTTCAAAAAGTTACAATTCTAGAAGGCGGAGAAAAAATTACTTTAAGAGTAACGGCAAAAACAAAGAGAACACTTCGTAAGCAGGGAAGAATATAAAAAACTAATTTGCATTAGTTTTTTTTATTTCCCTTTGATTCTTGAATTTTATTAACTTGTCAATAAACTCTTTGTCATCAAATATTTTTAAAGGTTGAGCATTATTTCATAAAATAATTAAATAGTTTACTAACTCTTTGTGATTGTTGATAAATTGATAATTGAAATCCTCATATTCATCCAAAAATAGTGACTCTTGCCTTTCATTCAATCTCAAACTTTCAATAATGTAAGCAAGCTCAAAATTTTTATCTCCCATGTGAGCATACTCTCAATCTATTATGAAAATTTTTCCATTACAATCCTCAATTAAGTTTTGATCCCAAATATCTGAATGTATTGGTGTTGATTTATCTTGATTTTTAATAATATAATTTATTCTTTTGTAATAATCATGAATTATAGGAATGGTAATTTTTTTTTCATATAATATTTTTCTATATTCCTTTATTCTCGCTGCAAGATTAAATGGTGGAAATTTTAAATTAGAATTATGGACTTTCTTTATATTTCTCGCAATTTGAACTAATGATTTATCATTTATTTCTGGGATTTTTCCATCTATAAATTCTCATTTATTTTCAGTTTCATTTTGTGAAATTAGTTTAGGGATAAAATCAAATTCATTTAAAATTTTATAATCAATTTTGTGATTAAATTTATCGTATTTTTTTTCTTGAACAAAAATGTTTCCATCTTTGTATGACAAGTTTGTGTGGCCTTCTTCAATTTTTGTTTTCATATGTTATATTTATATCCGCCGCTTTCCGCCGCTTTATCATAAAATAATTTTAGCACTTAAAAACTAAAAAGTATTATAATATAATAACAAAATATTTTAAAAGGGATTTTATGCACGATTACAAAGATAATTTTAGTAATGCCATTGAATTTGCTGTAAAGAAAACAAAACTTGCATGATGAAAGCTTATTTTTCTCGGAATAATGGGTTGTATTTATGTTGGTATTGCATACATAGCATTTATTATGATTATTGCTGGAATGCAAGATAGTTCTGTATTTCAAGATGGTTGACAACAAAATTTAATAGAAAATAATATAGCTCCCAAAATTGATATGACTGGTTGACCATTAATTGTTGCTGCTGCTATTTTTCCTGTAGGGCTCCTTTTAATAATTTTTCTCGGAGGATCTCTCTTTACATCCGATAACTTAACTTCAATTGCAATTCTAACTAAAAAGATAAAAATATCTCCTGTTGTTTTAAAATGAGGACTAACATTACTTGGAAATATTATTGGTGCACTTTTAATAGCAGGACTTGCAAGAGGTTCACATATTTTTAGTGAAAAGCATTTATTTGTTTTACAACAAATAATTGCTAAAAAAGTGCATATACAATGATGAGAGTCTTTTTTCTCTGGTATATTATGTAATATTTTGGTTGCTGGTACTGTTTGATCAACAATGGCTACAAAGCACTCTATTGCCAAAATCTTTTTAATTTATTTCCCAATTTGATTGTTTGCAATTGTTGGATTTCAACACGTTACTGCAAATGCAATTTTATTCTCATTTGGTTGATCACATCTTGATTCACCAATCATTCAACATGTTGGACAAGGTATATTTGATGCTCCAATAACATTAGCTGATTGAACATTTAGAAGTGTGTTCATAAATATGATCCCTGCAATGTGTGGAAATTGATTATCAGGAGCTATAATATTACCATATGTTTACTTTTGATTAAGTGATCATCACAAAATAATTAAGTCTGAAGCCAAATTATTAAAAGAAAAAGAAGAACAGGAAAGAAATAAAAATACTAGCTATGATGCCTCTACTTTTGATGATGGCATCCCTCCTAATAATAAAAAGGGAAAAAAAACAAACGATGTTATAAACCAAACAAATAATGTGCGATTTTCTCGTGATGAAATACCTCATTTTGAAGAATTATATGACGACCAGGATGATACATATCCCGCAGATGTTTTGGTGAGAACTAATGAAAATAATTTTGATGAAATCTTTGAAGACGAGTTCTATGAAGAAAACGATGATAATGAGCAAAAATACTAATTTCAATAATTATTTATAAGTTTCTTTCTCTCATTTCAAATTAAAATTTTCGATACTTAAAATTGCCTTTTTTAGTTTTTCATAGTCTACTTTAAAAACCTTAACAATATCATCGATTGTAAAAGAGCAGTATAAATGCAAGTGACCCAAATCAAAATATAAACTTGTATAATTTATTCATTCAAAATCAATGATATGAACATTTTGTTCATTATCAACTATTATATTTTTTTTTCTTAAATCACCATGTGATAATACAATTTCATCTTTGTTATAGTAATCATTATTGTCAAACTTAAAGGAAGTAATACCTTCTATTTTTAAATTCCAATGTTTGATTAAGCAAACAGAAATTTTAGTAAGAATTTCTAAATCGTTTCTGTTTAATTCATGACCATCTATTCACTTTTTTATCATCATTTTATCATCAATAAAAATTATATTATTCTGATTATTCAACAATTTTATCTCATTTTTATGATCAACAATCTTATTTTTTGAAATTCTAACTTGAACAGCTTCTCCAAGAAAATTTCCTTTATAAGTTTTATTGTGTGCCCCATCATAAAACAACTCTAAGTTGGTAATTTTTTTTTCGATAATGTTTTTTTTAAACATAAGCTAAAATAAATTACAAGTCAATATTTTTAACATATTTAGCATTGTCTTCAATAAATTGTCTTCTTGGGGCAACATCATCTCCCATAAGTGTTGAAAACACCAAGTCAGCATTTGCAGCATCGTTAATTTGAACTTGCAGCATTTTTCTTGATGCAGGATCCATTGTTGTTTCTCATAATTGATCGGGATTCATCTCCCCAAGTCCTTTATATCTTTGAATATTATATTTAACATTCGCATCTTTATCTTCCAAAGATTTTATAACTTCATCCTTTTGTTCTTCGTTGTAAGCATATTGAAAACTTTTTCCTGTTGATATTTTAAAAAGAGGGGGTTGAGCAATATATATAAAACCATACTCAACTAAAGGTCTCATATAACGATAAAGGAATGTTAATAGCAATGTTCTAATGTGGGAACCATCAACATCAGCATCAGTCATTATTATTACTTTGTGGTATCTTAATTTGTTAATATTAATTTCACTACCAACACCTGTACCTAATGCTGTTATGATAGACATTATTTCTACATTTTCAAAAACCTTATCAATTCTTGCTTTTTCAGAGTTAATAATTTTTCCCCTTAACGGCAAGATTGCTTGTGTCTCTCTGTCTCTTCCCATTTTTGCAGAACCACCAGCTGAATCACCCTCTACAATATATAGTTCAGAAATTTCAGCATTTTTCGATGAACAATCTGCAAGTTTTCCTGGAAGAGCTGTAATATCAAAAATTGTTTTTCTTCTAGTTGCTTCTCTAGCGTTAGTGGCTGCAAAACGAGCTCTTTGCGCAAGTAATGTCTTTTCTATTATCATTTTAGCCTGATCAGGATTTTCAGCCATAAATTTTTCTAATTGAATTGAAAGAACTTTGTTTGTTGCCATTCTTGCATCTTTATTACCAAGTTTACTTTTAGTTTGGCCTTCAAAAATCGGTTCAATATGCTTTATGGAAATAATGGCAGTCAATCCCTCACGAACATCTTCTCTTGTTAGTTTTTCATCTTCATTTTTAAAAAGCTTATTAGAACCAGCATAGTTATTGAATATTCTTGTTAGTGAGTCAGTAAAACCTTGCTCATGAGTTCCTCCTTCAATTGTTGAAATATTATTTGCATATGAAACAACATTACTTTGAAAACCTTGATTATATTGCATAGCCACTTCAACAATAACTTCTCCATCATCGCCTTTAACCTTACCTTCAGCATAAATAATTTCTTCATGAATAGTTGATCTTCCTTTATTCAACTCTTTTACATATTCCTTAATTCCGCCCTCAAAGTAGTAAGACTTCTTGTTTATGTCATCTGTTCTAGAATCTATAAGTTCAATTGTAATACCTTTATTTAAATAAGCAATTTGCTTTGCTCTATCTAATATAACAGGAAATTCAAACTCGTTTTTTTCCATAATTGTAAAGTCGGGTTTAAATGAAATTCTTGTACCAGTATCATTTTGATCAACTGATCCAATTATTTTAATTGGGCCTTCAGAAATTCCACCACCCTTAAACTCTTGGAAGAATAGATTTCCTTCTCTTTTAATTCAAACTTTTAAATTAGAACTAAGAGCATTAACTACAGAGGCTCCAACTCCATGAAGTCCTCCAGAAACTTTATATGTTTCTGAATCAAATTTTCCACCAGCATGCAAAACAGTTAAAACTGTTTCAACTGTAGAAAGCCCTGTTTGTGGGTGGATATCAGTTGGTATACCCCTCCCATCATCATTAATTGTCACATATCCATCAGAATCAAGTTCAATTATGATAACCTTAGCAAAACCAGCCATTGCTTCATCAATAGAATTATCAACAATTTCCCAAATTAAATGATGTAAACCTTTTTTTCCAGTTGTTCCGATATACATTCCTGGTCTTTTTCTAACAGGTTCTAAACCCTTTAAAACTTTTATATTACTTGCTGAATATTGATTCGACATTGTTACCTCTTTTGCGTTGATTTCAAATAATTGAAATTTATATTAAAATTATATCAAACAAAAGACATTTTTTAATTTAAAAGTTAGGGTTGGGAGTGTCATCTTCTTTATTTTTAGGTTGTATAATTTCTTTCATACTTTTAATAAACATATTTGTATTTTTTCTAAATGAAAATTTCAAAAGCAACTCACCTGCTGTATCTGCTAAACCAAAAAAAGTCTGATCTCTATGTATAATTTCTTTAAATTTAATTTTAAATGTTTTTTTAAACATGGTTGGAACTATCTGATAATGTAATCAGTACTTGTCATTAGCATTAATTCAAAAAATTGAAATTTCAAACTTCTCCTTGTTATGCTCTTCTAGTAGAAATTTTGTATAAAGACCTTTAATTTTTATTCCAAATTCCATATCCTTTTTTAGTTCTCGTTTAATTCTAAAAGTTTTTGAAATAGTCTTTTCTATTGCATTTCAAACTTCCTCAATTGAATCAGCCTTAATCCTTCTTGAAGCATAAATAATTTTTTGTCTACGAAATTCGTCGATTAATGATGAGTAATTTTCTACTCTTTCTTCATCACTACGTTCTCTTAAATTAACATTTTCCTTTTTGCTCATGGTTATATAATCTCCTGAACTGCAAGAATAATTAGTATTATTGAAATAACAAATAAAACTAAACAAACTAATAAAATTCATTTAATTGAACGATTAAAAAAATCATAATTCTTTTTCAAAACGATTCTCAAAAAATTTCTTAGGAATCAAATTAGACATGGAAATATTAAAGCAAAAGTCATCATAACAACTGATAATATCACCATTGGATCAATTGAAGAAATGTCTCCAATTTCAGGGGCATTAATATTTTCAATAGTAAAAATGTTTAATAAAACGTTATTTCTAGAATAGTAAGACATTTAAATATTATATAAAATTATATTGATTATAGAACTAATTAAATACTAATGATGTCTAATATATTTGCAATTTTGACTAATTTATAAATTTTCATATATTTTAGAATTAATTTATAGATATTATATAATTAGTAAGTACATTAGACTCTAAATTTTATTACTCTTTTACAAAAGCAACAAATCTCTTGCCAGAAAAAATGAATATTATTAGATAATAGTTGTATAATTAGTGTGATATTTAACTAAAGGTTTAATGCATAAGTTTTAAACAATAAATATGAAAAAGAGGAATATTATGAAAATATTATTAGCATGTTCTGCAGGTATGTCAACATCCTTGTTGGAAGCATCAATAAAAAAATATGCAGATTCAATTGGTGAAACAGTTGATGTTGTAGCAAAACCATCTGGTGAAGCGAAATCCATTATAAAAAATTATGATATTGTTTTGCTGGGCCCTCAAGTAAAATTTATGGAGCAATCATTTAAAGATGTTGCAGGAACAATTCCTGTTGTAGTTATTCCGCCAGCTATTTATGCAATGGCAAAAGGTGAAGATTGTTTCAAACTTGCAAAAGATAATTTAAAATAATTCATTAAATAAAAATAATTAAAACAAAATGTAAAGGAGACTCAAATGACAGATACTAAAACATCTAATTCAAAAGAAAAGATAAAATATGCTTGAGATGTATTCATCATGAGAATGGGTAAATTGGCAGAGCAAAAGCACATGTCAGCACTTCGTGATGGATTTGCTCTTATAGTACCACTAATTATAGCTGCATCTGTTGGTGTAATTAGTATGACATTCATATTTGGTTGATGAGATACAACTTCAACATCTATTCTTGGATGAATAACAATGGGAATCCCTGGTCAAACAATTATTCTTGATAGTGGGGCAATAACATTTGCTCCCGATTCTGTTGCAGGCCAAATAAGCACGGTGGGAACTTTTATTTTTTATACTATTTGAAAAGGTATATTCAACAATCTATCTATATTTGTAACTTTAACAATTTCTTATTCTCTTGCAAGAGTAAAAAATGTTAAAGATCCATTCATAGCTGCACTAATTGGATTGGGTGGATTTATGATTTTTTCATATGGACAAGCAAATTTATTTGGAACAGAAGGTATGTTGGTTGCAATTATTTCTTCCATGCTTTCCATGGAACTCTATTCAGTTTTTGAGAATAATAAAAAACTAGAATTGCATTTACCTGCAGGGGTCCCTCCTGCGGTTGCGAGATCTTTTTCAAAGCTATTTCCAACTATATTCACATTGTTAATTTTTATAGCTATTCAAGCACCATTTATGATATTCCGTCAAGTTTTTACATGATTGGGAGTTGGAGATAATTTTGGAATAGGACAAGCAATTTCAGTTGCTATTCAAGCACCATTTATTTCATTGATTGAAAACTCAACCGGATCACTTTCTTTAGGTTTAATTTATGTTACATTTTCAGCATTATTGTGATTCTTTGGAATTCATGGAACAAATGTTCTTACAGCAATTTTCTCTCCAATAGCTTTAGTTGCACTTGCTAATAATCAGGAATATTTATCATCAGGTGGAGCATCTGGTTCAATAAGTGCATTTGCTGATGGAACAAATGATGCCTTTGTGTTTTTTGGAGGAATTGGAGCAACTTTGGGACTTGTTGTTGCAGGGTTGTTAATGTCTAAAAAGGCTGAAACAAGAGAAATTCTTAAATTTGGAGGAGCACCAGCATTATTCAATATTAATGAACCTTTAATTTTTGGAGTTCCATTAATTTTGAACTTTAAATATGTTATTCCCTTCATAATTATTCAACCAATTCTATATTTTATAACATGATTGGCAATAGAACAATTTCAATGAGTACCCCCAGTTATTGTTAAGATTCCATGAACTTCACCAATAGGGATAGGTGGATTCTTGGCAACTTCTAGTTGACAAGGTATTGTCTTATCACTATTAAACTTCTCTATCGCTTGTGGTATTTATGTTCCATTTGTTTTAATGGCTAATAAATCTGCTAAGAAAAAGGGAGAAGAATTAGTTAAAATTGATTATAAAGGTGGATGACAAAAATTCTCTGCTAAAATTTTAAATAAAAAAGTAGTTGAAAAAGAGGTGATTAAATAATGGAACCACAAGTTATTCAAGATGAAAATATTCAAGAACAAGAACAAGTAATAGTTTATTCAAAATGAAATAAATTGGTTATTCCTTCTGCTGAAAAACAAGGTAAGAAATATTTCAATATTTTGAAATATGGTACAGCTTTATTATTGTTAATTATTGGATTAATATCATTGTGATTCGCTGCTCAATGACAGACACCTAATGTTTTAGCAAGAATTGGAATAGATGTTAATAAATGATCAAATTATTTAACTTCAACAGATACCTTAGGAAATGCAGAATTAATTAAAAAAATATCTGAGTTTCAATTATGAGATTTACAAGGTTCCGTTTTATCACAGGGTGGTGTTGAAGCATTGGTAGTTATGGGTATTGCTTTATTATTTTCCGCATTTCCACTTCTAATATTTAAGAATGGTACAGCATGATCAATGGGTTCAATTGCATTATCATGAGTATTGTTAATAATTGTTACAATTTTGTTTTCATTAGGATTAGAATCTCAATCAAATGCGATTGCTCTTAATACTATACCTCTTGATGGAATGAGTGAAATTGATAAAATAAATGAAGCTATCGCAACTCAACAATCTTTAATCATTGTTCCAAGCGGAAATAATTTATTAACTCCTCAAGAACAATTAGAAAATAATAAAATAAATAGTGTTATTGCTAGGTTGGTTGCACAAAAAGATGATCTTTTATCAGATTTTATGAAAACACTAAATGACTATTTAATATTACTTTAATTAATATATAAAATCATTTTAAAAAATAACAAAACATATCATTTTAAGTGATATGTTTTTTTTATTCGAAAAATCTAATATTTTTTACATATAACTATTAGGTTCTTATGTTAATAATTATGATATTATTATCTTGTAGAGATAGAGATTAAATACAAATAAATGGAGATAAAATGTCAAATAAAAAATATACATATGAGGAACTTGGACAAATAAGTTTCATGATTATTACATTTGCTGGAACTGCAAAATCAGATGCAATGTTAGCAATATATAGTGCTAAGAAAAATGATTTTGATGATGCGAAATTAAAACTTGAATCAGCAGAAAAGAATATTATTGAAGCAGAAAAACAACATGCAGATTTGGTTCAAAGGGAAGCAGCAGGAACCGAAATTAAAATACCGTTGTTACTAATGCATGCAGAAGATCAGTTGTTATCAACTCAAACACTATTATTAATGGCAGAAGAATTTGTAAGTTTATATAAAAAACTTTCAGAAATGAAGTAGGAAAATATGTTAGGTATTTCAGTTTATCCAGAAAAAGCTAAAAAAGAAGAAATAATAAAATATATCAACTTAGCTGCAAAATATGGATTCAAAAGAGTTTTTACTTGTCTTCTTTCTGCAGAAGGCACAAGAGAAGATATTAAAAAAGAATTTTATGAAATAATAACCACTGCCACAAAACAAGGAATGGAAGTAGTTTTGGATATCGCCCCTTCAGTGTTTAATAAGTTAAATATTTCATATGATGATTTATCATTTTTCAAAGAATTAGGAGCAACTGGAATTAGATTGGATGAAGGATTCGATGGGTTGAAAGAATCTGTTATGACTTTTAATAAATATAATTTAGATATTGAAATAAATATGTCATCAGGAACAAAATATGTGGACAACATAATTTCCTTTGCTCCCAATAAAAAGAAATTAATTGGTTGTCATAACTTTTATCCAATGGAGTATTCAGCTCTTTCTTTAGAAACCTTCATTTCAACCTCAAAACAATATAAGGAACTTGGTATTAGAAGCGCGGCTTTTGTTAATTCTAATAGTGCCGACCATGGACCATGACCAGTAATGGATGGTTTATGTACTTTAGAAATGCACAGAACAATGCCGATAACATCTCAAGTTAAACACTTTATGCTGTTAGATTTGGTTGATGATATTATTATTGCAAATGCTTTTGCAAGTGAAGAAGAATTGAAGGCTATATCTGAAATTGAAGGTATTATCTCATTGGATATTAAATTTGAAAAATCAGCTACAGATTTGGAGAAAAAAATTGTTCTAGATGAACAACATGTTAATAGAGGAGATAGATCAGATTATTTAATTAGATCTACACAATCAAGAATTAAATATAAGAATGAGTCTTTTAAACCTTTAAATACTAAAAAACAAATTACAAAAGGGTCAATCGTTATTGGTAATGATAATTTTGGACAATATAAGGGTGAATTACACTTGGTTAAAAGAGATCATCCAGATCTTAAGGAGAGAAAGAATAATGTTGCTAAAATTGCAGAACATGATTTGTTTCTACTAGATTACATTAAACCTTGATCGAAATTTGCTTTTAAAGAAGTTAAATAAACTAAAAAAAGATAAATTAAAAATAACCCAAATTAGGGTTATTTTTTATTACATTCGAATTCGAAAATATATTATTTATTGTAGTGCTCAACAATTAATGATTCATTGATATCAGAATTTAATTCTTTTCTCTCAGGAAGTCTATCTAATTTAAAATTAAAATCTTTTTCTACTTTTACCCAAGCAGCAACTTCCTTTCTTGTTTTTGAATCCAAAATTTGAACATTTTTTCTACTTTTTTCTTTTAAAGTAACAATATCTCCAACCTTTATTTGCATTGAAGGAATATCCGCCTTTTTATTATTAAGAGTAAAGTGACCATGATTAACAAGTTGTCTTGCTTGTTTTCTTGTTTCTGCTAGTCCTGTTCTGTAGACAAAACTATCTAGTCTTGTCTCAAGCATTTGCATAAAATTAACACCTGCTTGACCTTGCCTTTTTGAAGCTTTCTCAAATGTATTTTTAAATTGTTTTTCACTTATTCCATACATGTATCTTAGTTTCTGTTTTTCATATAAATGCAAACCATATTCTGAAACTTTAACTCTCTTCTGACCATGCTGTCCAGGAGCATATTGGCGTCCCTTTCCTTTCACAAATTCTTTACCATTTTCTAAAATTGAAAAACCATAACGACGGGATTTTTTAAATGATGATTTAGTATATCTTGACATAAAGTACCTCTTTCTATGCATAACGAGGGATATATTCTTATTTTACTTATTTAAATATAATGTTTTCGTTTTACAGCTAAAACTACTCTCAAATCTATTTGAATTTAAATAATGCCAAATAATATATAACTGCTGTGTTGTGCTTTTTAATTTTATCATAATTGTCTTTTATAAGAGCAAATGAATTTTTATAAAATAAATTATTTTTTTAAAAAGTTATTTCAACAATATGGTAAAATAAATAAAATTTAGTTTTTGATATTACTGAAAAAGAGGAGTGAAATTCAATATGTTAAACATTAAAAATATTTTTCTAAATTTAGATTTAGCAAAGAGAGATGATGTTTTTGAATTTATTTCCACTCAAGCAATTTCATTAAATATAATTGCAAAAAAAGACAAGCAAAACTTAGTAGATGCATTTATAAAAAGAGAGAATGAATCAACCACTGGTTTTGAAGATGGTTTTGCTATACCACACGCTAGGATAAGTGCAATAAAAAAACCAGCTATAATAGTTGTTAGATCGAATTCCGACATTGAATGAAATGCAATGGATGGTAAGGCTACAAGAATAGCTATTGCTTTGTTAATTCCTGAAGATCAATCTTCAACTTTACATATTGATACATTATCTAAAATTGCAACACTATTACTAGATCCAAAATTTAGAAAAAATATGCATAATTTTAAGACAGAAGAGCAAATTTTTAATTATTTAAATGAGAGAATTAAAGAAAATAAAGAAGTTGTTAAACAATCTAAAGCAAAGACAACCGGAAATATAGTTGGAGTTTCAGCTTGTGCAACAGGGGTTGCCCACACTTACATGGCAAAGCAAGCTCTTGAAGATGCTGGAATGAAAAAAGGTTATAAAGTTAGAATAGAAACTCAAGGTCAAAAAGGTATTGAAGACAAACTAACAGATGAAGAAATTTCGAAAGCAGACGCAATAATTATTGCTTCAGACATTTACATTGACTTGGAAAGATTTCATGGTAAAAAACTTTTAAAATTGAAGACAAATGACGCAATTAGTCAACCTGAAAAATGTATTGATGAGTCACTTAAATCACCTATTTTTGGTGATTCAAGTGAACCAACCAAACCATCAAAGAGCGAGAATAGTTTTAGTCAATCTAAATCAAAAATTTTTATGGGACATTTATTGTCAGGTGTTTCAAGAATGATTCCATTTATTGTTTTTTCAGGAATTGTTTGAGCAATAATGAATTCATTAGGAGCAATCGATTCAATTAAAAATGATCAAGTATACTTAATATTACTTGAAATTTCACAAATTGGTTTTGTTGTATTCATAGCAATGATGGGTGGGTTTATCGCAGAGTCTATAACGGGCAGGGCTGGTTTTGCTCCGGGATTTATTTCTACTTTTGCTGCAGCTAATTCTAGTTTTACTTTTTGATGAAATATTCCGGGAGTTAAAAATCCTATTCCACAAATTGACTTCTTTTTTTCTGATGCAGCAGAGTTAGGGATTAGCAATGTTGGATTATCATTGTTTGGAGCAATTATTATGGGATTTGCAGCAGGTTATCTTGTAAAGTGAATTCTTACTTGAAAAACTCCAAAACTGATAACTCCAATTATTTCGATTATTTTTATTCCTGTTGTTTCAACTGTTGTATTGTCTTTCCCATTCATATTACTATTATCTGGACCATTGGGATTCATTATGAATTCAATTGTATTTGGTCTATCAGAAGCAGCTAAAATAAATGGTGTTAATTTCTTGATAGGATTCCTGCTAGGATGTATGATAGGGTTTGATATGGGTGGTCCAATAAATAAGATTGCCGGAACATGTGCAACGGCTTTAATTGTTGTAGATCCTAGATTAATGGGAGCTGTGGCTGCTGCTATACCAATAGCTCCCCTAGGTTGTGGGTTAGCTACAATATGAGCAAGAAAGAAATTTACTGAAAAAGAAAGAGCGGAAGGAATCTCGGCTTTAGGACTAGGATTCTTTGGAATTTCCGAAGGAGCAATTCCATTTGCTGTTAATCGACCAAAACAAGTTTTAATTGCTAATGTGATAGCTTCAGGAATTGCAGGAGGATTATCTTTCTTATTCTTTGTTGGTGGATATGTTGGAATGTGAGGAGGACCAATAACAGCTATAGTAGGGGGTGTTAGTGCTCCAATAACAGAACTTGGTACTTTAGGTCAAAATATTCCAAATATTTTTGGTGGTTCTGGGAATGGAATGCAATATATTTCTATCTTTTGATTCTTTTTAACTATTATTGCTGGGGCAATAATTCACTCATTGATATTCGTTTTAGGAATCAATTTATCAACTGCTGAAGGTAAGAGTCATGTTGATGCAAAATGAAATAATTTTAGAAAAAAAATTAGTACAACTTTGAATAAACAAAAAACAAATATCCATTCTTTAAAATATTAGTAATATTAAGTAATATTATTAGAAAGTAAAATAAAGTTTTATTTATAAAAAAATAGTAGAATTTATTTCATACTAATTATTTATTTTACTTGAGAGAAGAGGTGTTAAATGAGAGAGAAAATAATTTTTTTAACTCCATATTTTGATTATAAACTATGAGGCGGAAATAGGTTAAGAGATTTTGGATATAAAGGAAATGATAAAATTGGAGAAGCATTAATGATAAGTGCACTTGATGGAAAAGAATCTACAATCTCATCTGGAATATTCAAAAATCAAAAACTAAGTGAAGTGTTTGAAAAAAATAAGAATCTTTTTGGTAATTTTAAAGGTAAATATCCTCTATTGACGAAAATTATTGATGCTAATGATGATTTGAGTGTTCAAGTTCATCCTGATAATGATTATGCAATGGAAAAATTTGGCAAATTGGGTAAAACTGAATGTTGATATATTTTAGATTGCCCTCCTAAAGCTAAATTAGTTTATGGATCAAAGGAAAGTAATATTGATAAAATAGCCGATTATATTAAGACAAATTCATGAGACAAATTTCTAAAATATGAAGAAGTTAGAAAAGGTGATGTAATTTTTGTTCCTGCGGGAACCATTCATGCAATAACAAAAGGAATACTAACATATGAAATCCAACAATCATCAGATTTGACATTTAGGTTATTTGATTACAATAGGTTGGAAGCCGATGGTAATCCTAGAGATCTTCATATTGAAGATTCTTTAAATACAATTAAAATCGATAAAAACCTTAAAGTGATTCACTCTAATGATGGAATTATTATTGATTCAGAAGTATTTAAATTACAAAGAGTAACAATAAAAGATGAGGAAAAAATAATATCCAATCCTGATGCATTTTGACTAGAATGTGTTGTTATTCAAGGGCAAGGAATAATTGAAGGAAAAGAAATTAAAAAAGGCGATGCATTTATAATTACTCATATGAGTGATGTTAAAGTAAGTGGGAATCTACAAATTCTAATTGGTTTCATCAAAAAGTAGATTTTACTTCCAAATATTTTATTTAAATGAATATAATATATTATTGTAAATAAAATACAATGGGGAAGTTATGAAAAAAATTTTAGGAAAAACAAAATTTATTTTTGTTACTGGTGGAGTCGTTTCTGGAATTGGAAAGGGCATTCTTGCTGCCTCAATTGGTAATATTTTAAAAGCCAGAGGGCACAAGGTATTTATTCAAAAATTAGACCCATATCTTAACATTGATCCAGGTGTTCTTTCTCCATATGAGCATGGAGAAGTTTATGTTACTAATGATGGTGGAGAGACAGATTTGGATTTAGGTCATTATGAAAGATTTACAGATGAAAAACTAACAAGAGATTCTAATTATACTTCTGGAAGAATATTTCAAAATTTAATAAACAAGGAAAGAAGTGGTTATTATAAAGGAAAAACTGTTCAAATAATTCCTCATTTCACAAATGAAATATTAGAAATAATAACTGATACAGCAAAAAAATATAATCCTGATTTCCTAATTGTTGAAATTGGTGGAACTGTTGGAGATATGGAGTCGACAGCATTTATTAGAGCTATTGCAGAATTTGGTTTTTTCAACCCAAATATTACATATTTCATTCACACCACTTACATCCCATTTCTAGAGACTTCAAAGGATTTCAAAACTAAACCAACACAATATTCAATATCATCATTGTTAGAGATGGGTATTAAACCAAATATGATTGCTCTAAGGGCCCACAACCCACTACCTGATGAAATATGTTTAAAAATTTCAAAATCAAATTTCTTAAAAAAAGAGAATATAATTCCAATGCATGATGTTAAGTCAGTCTATGAAATTCCTTTATATCTTGAAAAATTAAATGTTGCTGATATTATTTTAAAGCACTTCAAAATAAAGATAGAATCTCCAAATCATAAAAAATGAGAAAAATTTATTAAATTAATAAAAGCGCCGAAAACAAAAAAAGTTCAGATCGGAATGGTTGGAAAATATACAGAATTTGAAGATGCCTACAAATCAATCAAAGAAGCCTTGTTTATATCTTCAATTTATCAAGGGATAGATTTACAATTAAAATGAATTTCTGCGGAAAAAATAACAAAGGCAAATGCCAAATCTAAATTGGAAAATGTTGATGGAATTGTTATTTTACCAGGTTTTGGATTAAGAGGTTTTGAGGGAATAGTACAAGCATCTATTTATACAAGAGAAAATGATATTCCCACATTAGGTGTTTGTTTGGGCATGCAAGCCATGACTGTTGCACAAGGCAGATTAATAGGTTATAAAGACGCAACATCTTCAGAAGTTAGCAAAACAGGAACAATGATTTTTGATCTAATTGATAAGACTAAAAGTAAAAATTTTCTAGGCGGAACTCTAAAATTGGGAGAATCTATTGTTGAATTTAAAGAGAATTCTGAGTTTAAGAAGATTTATGGAGTGTCAAGTATTGGGGAAAGACATAGACATAGATATGAAGTAAATATTAAATATCGTGATTTGTTAGAAACAGGAGACTTCTCATTTTCAGGAAAAGATAAAAATACTGGATTAGTTGAAACTTGTGAGGTAAAGAATAAGAAGTTCTATTTAGGCACACAATATCATCCAGAATTCAATTCTACTCCACTAAATCCTCATCCATTGTTTACAGCATTTTTAAAATCATGTTAATGTTCCGTCTTTGTGAAATATTATTTTGCAAATATAATAAGTTATAAGTTATAATATATATGCTAATTAATTATTTAAAATTAAATATTATGGAAGTTGCTAAAGCAATTTTTTTATTAAAAATAGCAAAAATTCTAATAAGATGAGAGGTAATTTTGATTGAAAAATTAAGGAAAAGACTTGATTTTGAATTGCTTGATTGCAAATTTTCAAACAGAGACAATTTAAATTTTTTAGATATTGAAATAAATTATTCAACTTTATCAGAAATTGAGGAAAAAAGTAGAATTATCTCTAAAATTTTGGATGAAATTGATGAAGATTATACCAAAGAATATTATTTAAATATTTATTCACCTGGAGTCGAAAAAGAAATAAAATTTGAAGATCTTGATAACTATATTAATGAATATATTAAAATATCTTTAATAGTCCCACATTTAAATAGCTATGTATTCGAGGGAGAACTCATCAAGATTGGTTTAGAATCGATATGTATGAGAATAAATATGAAGGGCTGTTTCAGAAAGATTGATTTCAAAATTGAAAATATAGAAAGTATAAAAAAATCTGTAAAAGTAACTAAAACAAAAAAAGGAACAAAACAAAATGAAAAATAAAAATAACAATCCACTAGAACTTATCAAGTTTATATCTAAATCAAAGGAAATGGATATAAATGATATTGTTGGTTTTTTATTAAAATCAATTGAAAGAATTATCCACTCTCAATTTGATCCTGATGCAAAATTAACTTTATCAATTAATGAGGAAGAGAATAGATTAGTTCTACTAAATAATTCAAAAATTATCATTCCCAACGAGGAGAATTATGATAAAGAATCTAACTTAATTGATATTAGACTTGAGGAGGCTTTATTAATAGATCCTACTGTTAGAGTGGGTGATAGAATTTCTGCAGAAATTAAGTTTGATGATTTTTCTAGAACTACATTTAGTAAAATTGAGCAATCATTTAAATTAGAAATTTTAAATCTTGAAAAATCAAAAATATATAACAAATATTTCCCACTTATTGGTCAACAGGTTGATGCCAAACTTGAAGAAGAAAATGGTAGAGCAGCAACTTTTGTTTTAGAAGATGGAACACACTGTTTAATGCCAACCAAATTTAGAAATATGAATATTGACTTGACAAAATCAGACTACCATAAAGTATTTATTGAAGAAGTTTATGAAAATTCTAGAGATTATCAAGTATTAGTTTCTAATTCTTCTTCAAGTAGAATTAGAGAAGTATTAAAAGTTGAGATACCAGAAATTGAAAGTGGCAATATTCAAATAGTTGCAATTAGTAGGGTTCCTGGGGTAAGGGCAAAAATCGCATTTAGAAAAAATCCTGATTTTGATGGAGATATTGATATTATTGGTTCCATAATTGGCCAAGGTGGTCAAAGAATTAATTCAGTTTCTGAAAAAATCGGTGGCGAAAAAATTGATGTTATTTTGTATTCAGAAGATTTTAATGAATATATATCTAATGCTATGTCACCTGCAAAGGTTATTTCAATTAATTTAAAACCAAATGGCAAGGATTATTTGATTATTGTTCCTAACAAACATAATACAATAGCAATTGGTAAGCAAGGAATTAATGTTAAACTAACTGTTGAATTAACAAAAGCAAACATTGATATCATCTCTCTTTCAGATGCAATCGAAAGAAATATCCCAATACTATGAAATGGAAATGTAAATCAACAACAAGTAGATCAAATCGAAGCACACGAAGGTCAAAGAACATTCCAATTTGATAGAAGACCATCTAAAAATAACAATAATTTTACAAATAATGGTGGAAGATATAATTTTTCCAATTTAAATATGGATGAATTCGATAAAGAGTTAGCCAGTTACAAAACAGAAATTAATGAATTTTCTTCTGGAGACTCTGCATTTGATGAATTCAAACCCAATTATTTTGATTTTAAAAATGATGGTAATGACAATAAAAATATGAATATGAATTTTAACAATATGAAAAACTCTATTCAGGACACAGAATCTAAAAAACCTTCAAAAAGAGAAATTAATGATATTGAAAAATCATTCCAATTTGACTCAGATTTAGCAACAGATATCAATTTTGATGATTATGACTTTTCAGATTTTGATGAAGATAATAATGAGTAAAAAGGAAATTTTTAGAAAGTGTATTGTTACAAATAAAATAATTAATATTGATAATATGATCAGAATTGTAAGGGATAAAAATAATAATTTTTTCTTAGATACCAATAAAGATATTCAAGGTCGTGGAGCATATATTACAAACGAATTTAAATTGATTGCACAAGCATTGGAAAAAAAGAGTCTAAATAGAACATTTAAATCAAACATTTCAAATGATGTATATAACAACTTAAAGGAAGAGGTAAAAAAATATGAAGAAAACAAAAGCAAAAAATAATAAAAATAATGTTAATAAAGCAAAAAATTCTGAAGACAGAAGAACGAATGATCTTCAAATAAAAACGCAATTAACAAATATCAAGACCGAATTAAAAGACGGTGTTTTTATTTTCACCGGACCTATGACCGTTAATGAATTTTCTAATAATATTAAAATTAAGTCAAATGAAATATTGATTAATCTTTTTAAAAAAGGAAAATTATATAATCTAAATTCTACTTTATCTGAAGAAGAAATTGCCGAAATATGTTTCGAATATGAATATGATTTTCAAAAAAAAGAGGAGAGAAATGAAACCAATTTTATGGATCACTTTGAGGTGAATGATCCAAAAAATGAACTTGAGAAAAGACCTCCAATAATCACAATTATGGGTCATGTTGATCATGGTAAAACAACCCTTATTGACAAAATAAGAAATTCTAATATTGCAAATGAAGAAAGTGGTGGTATAACTCAACACACAGGTGCTTATCAAATTATGCATAAAAACGAGTTTATAACATTTCTAGATACACCAGGTCATGAGGCATTTACCTCAATGAGGTCACGAGGTGCTAAAGTTACTGATATAGTTATTTTAGTTGTGGCCGCTGATGATGGAGTAAAACCACAAACAATAGAAGCTATCGACCATGCAAAATTTGCAGCAGTTCCTTTAATTGTATTTGTCAACAAGATGGATAAACCAGGAATAGATGTTGAAAAAATCAAGGGAGATCTTTCTAAGCTTGATGTTCTTTGCGAGGAGTGGGGTGGAAATATTCCTTTTGTTTATGGTTCTGGAATGACTGGAGAGGGAATTGAAAAGCTCCTAGATTTCATCCTACTACAAGCAGAAATATTAGAATTAAAAGCTAATAAAAATCGCTCAGCAATTGGAACAGTTATTGAATCTCGTGTTGATATAGGGCAAGGAACAATTGCAACTCTAATTATTGATAATGGAACTTTATTAAAGAGGGATTTTATAGTTGCAGGTTCTCAATACGGAAGAATAAAAAGTATCACCTCAACTAGTGGTCAAGAATTAGAAAAGGCTTTTCCAGGGATGCCTGTTATTGTTACAGGGCTAAACTATACTCCTAATGCCGGAGATAGATTTATTGGTTTTGATGATGAAAAATTTGCAAAAGAATTAGCTAATAGAAAGGCTTTTGCCGATAAGAAAAGTGAACTTAACCTAAGACAAACTCAAGTTTTGAATTTAAGTTCTAAAGTATTTAACATAATTATTAAATCTGATGTACAAGGTACTGCAGAAGCTTTGAAGCATTCACTTTCAACACTAAAGAACAATGAGGTAACTATTAATATTGTTAGGGCAACTGTAGGTAATGTTACAAAAAGTGATGTTTTACTTGCTCAAACATCTAATTCAATAATATATGCTTTTAATTTAAAGGTTGATGGAAATGTTAAAAAGTTTGCAGATTCAGAAAAGGTAATTATAAAAAGTGAATCAGTAATATATAAAATTATTGAAGATGTTGAAGCAATAATAAAATCAAAAGAAGAACCTAAGTATGAGGAAGTGATCTCAGGAGAAGCATTAGTTCAAAAATTATTTTACTTTTCAAAAGTTGGAACCATAGCAGGGTGTTTGGTAACAAGTGGAGTTATTAAAGCGAATACAAAACTAAGAGTCATAAGAGATAATAAAGTAATCCATGATGGAAAGATAGAAACTTTACAAAATGGTAAAAACAACATTAAAAAAGCTGAAAAAGGTTCAGAATTTGGAACGCACATTAGAAAATTTAATGATATTCAAGAGGGAGACAGACTTCAAACTTATGACGAAGTTCTAATTTCATAATATTATGAATGATATAAATAAAAGAAAAAAAGAATCTAATTATATGTTATTAATTTCTCAAATAATCCAACATGATGTAACAAATGTTAATATCGCCCATACAACAGTCATTGATGCCAAACTATCTAATGATGGTTCAAGTTTAAAAATATACGTTGCATTTGATAAGTCAGAAAATAAATCATTAGAATATTTAAATAAATCCAAAGGTTTTATAAGAACAATGCTTGCTCAATATGAACTAGGTAGAAGTGTACCAAAACTAAATTTTATTCTTGATACTGTTGGTAAAAATGCTCTTAAAATTGACAAAATTTTAGAAGATATAAAAAACAAAAAATAAGTTTATCTTATTTCTTACTTCTTATTTTGTTTAAAATTAACCTAACAATTATTGGAATAACTAATACAACCAAAATTGATAAAAAGAAAATTCTTCTATATGATTTATTCATATCGGATACAATCTTTTGAATTTCAATTTGAGAAATAACTTCATTACCAAAAAATGATTGTATGTCAATAATTCTTTTTTTCCTGAATATTGTGAACCATATGTGAACACACATTAATCCTATTAAACCAATAATAATGTATATAACTAAATCATTAGGTTGAGGGCCCAGTTCACTAATTCATAATTTAAAATCAAATATTCATCAACTAACGTCTTTTAATCATCAGAACAATAAAACAATTATACTACCATAAAAAAGAACTGCAATAGTTATTCAATTATGAGTCACTTGCTTCTTGTAAAGTTTAATATATATATTAGAAATAAAAGGTGGTGTCGTTTTTAATCCAGAGGCTAGATCATCCCTATATACATTTACTGAATTTTTTAGACCACGATATTCAATAAAGTTATATATTAGTTTTGCTATTGAAGATATTCCAACAACTGTAGTTGGAATATATCAAAATCAACCCCAATTCAAGACAGTAGCTATCAATGAAATAAGAATTATTTGTGAAAGCAATATTACCGATCCTAAAATAAAAACAAATAGAAATCTTGAATTTTCATGTCTAAATACTTTATAGATACCATTAGGAATAACTCCCTTTGGATCTTGCTTAAAATTCGAGCTTATTTTTATTGAATTTATTTTTGAAGGATTTTCAATAAATGTAACTGTTCCGGTGTCATAAATAGGCTTTATTTGCATGTTTTCTCCACCTTTCAAGATTTACATAAATTATATCAAAAACACCGATACAATGAAATTTAAATAGTTTATTTTGTATTTATATGGAATAACAACATTTCAATATCCGCCGGGTTTATTCCTGATATTCTATATGCTTGACCCAAGGTTTCGGGTTTTATTTTTATAAGTTTTTGTTTTGCTTCTGTTGCAATATTTTGAACTTTATCATAATCAATATTTTTTGGTATTTTTAAAAATTCTAATCTAAGCATCTTTTCCGCAGCAATATTTTGTTTCTTGATATAACCTTCTAGTCTAATTTGAATTAATAGATTATCTTTAAATTTAAAATCCTTTATAAAATCATCAACATCAACATCAGGTCTAGAAAGAATTTTATAAATTGATTGTCCATGCACAATGTCTAATTTTTTTGCTAATGAATTGTTAGAAGATAAATATGTATTTTTTAATTCTTCTATTTTATTACTAATCATCAAATATTTTTCTTTAATTTCATCAAATCTTTTTTGAGTAATCATATCTGTTTCTAAAGCATATTTTGCAAGTCTAATATCAGAATTATCATTTCTTAGTAACAACCTATATTCAGCTCTTGATGTCAACATTCTATATGGTTCACTTGTTCCTTTGATCGTTAAATCATCAATCAAAACACCAATATATGAATCACTTCTCAAGAGATTTAGAGGCTGCATTTTTTTCAATTTTTGAGCTGCATTTATACCCGCTATTAATCCCTGGGCTGCAGCTTCTTCGTATCCACTGGTTCCATTTATTTGACCAGCAAAAAAAAGATTTTCTACTATTTTTGATTCTAATGATTTTTTAATTTGTAGAGAATCAATAGCATCATACTCAATAGCATAACCTCATTTAGAAATTTTGGCATTTTTTAGTCCTGGAATAGTTTTTATAAATTCTTTTTGAACATCAATAGGCATAGATGTAGAAAGTCCATTTATATAATAAATATCACCAATTGAAGTTTCTGGTTCAAAGAAAATTTGATGCCTTTCTTTATCCTTGAATCTAACAACCTTATCTTCAATAGAGGGACAATATCTAGGACCAACCCCATTTATTAAACCCGAATACATACTTGATTTATCTAAATTTTTTAAAATAATTTTGTGAGTATCTTCATTAGTATAAGTTAAATAACAATGAACTTGTGATTTAATTTTAACATTTGATCAATGTGAAAAAGTCAAATCAACCTCTTCTAGAACCTCTTCTTCAACTTTGCTGAAATCAATTGAATTAGCAAATATTCTAGCAGGTGTTCCAGTTTTTAATCTCATAAGATTAAATCCTAAACTTTTTAAATTGTCAGAAAGAGAAGAGGAAGTAGAATCTCCATCTGGGCCAGAAATAGTTACATCGCTACCACGAAGAACTCTTGAGTCCATATATGTTCCTGTTGTAACAATTACTATTTTAGATTTAATTTGTTCTTTTGAATCTAAAATAACACCTTGAACCTTATTTTTTAAAACAATTAAGGAACTTACCATTCCTTCAATGAGTGTTATATTTTTGTTTTCATTAACATGTTTTAGAATAATGTCAGAATATTTATCTTTATCTATTTGTGCTCTTATTGCTCTAACAGCAGGGCCCTTAGAAAGGTTTAACATTTTAACTTGAATCATTGATAGGTCAGCAAAATAACCTTGCATTCCACCAAGAGAATCTATCTCCTTTGTAATAATTCCCTTTGCAGGCCCTCCAATAGAAGGATTACAAGGCATTGAAGCCAGTTTATCTTTATTTAGAGTTATCAAAGCAATCTTAAAATTTTGTTTAGCTAGGGCAAATGCTGACTCAATTCCAGCATGGCCGCCTCCAATAATTATTGCATCAAAATTTTTGTAGTCCATATTCTCTTTCTAAATATATAATTAATTGTTATTACTATAATAAACCTCTAATTAATATTACAATATATTTAATAAAATTAGTTAATATCAATCTCTTTTCATTCTCCTAACCCAATATTAAAATTATCTAACTTAAATGTTCCTATTCTAATTCTATTTAATTCAATCACTTCATTTCCAATGAAATTAAACATCCTTTTAATTTGGTGATATTTTCCCTCTGTTAAAATAACTCTACATTCGTTATCTGTTATTTGGTTAAACTTTATTGGTTTTATTACTTTATTATCAAGAATAATTTCTGATTGTATTTTTTTAACCATTTCATTTGATAATTTGTCTTTCAAAGTCACATGATATTCTTTTTCAGTATTTGATTTTGGAGATTTTAATTTATGAGATCATTCTCCATTGTTTGTTAATATAACTAATCCAGTTGTATCTTTATCTAATCTACCAACAATATGCAAATTTAAATTATTATGTTTATCTACAAGTTCAATCACAGTTTTATTGAAATTATCCTTAGTGGCACAAACATAACCTTTCGGCTTATTCAACATGATGTAGATAAATTTCTTATAATCAATTACTTTGTTGTCCAATTTGACCTGATTACTTGAAGGATCAATTTTAAATGAATAATCAATAATAATTTCTCCATCGACAGAAACACGCTTTGATTTAATAATCTTTTTAACTTGATTTCTTGATCCAAAATTTTGGGAGGACATAAATTTTTCTAATCTTATTTTCATTTACAATTAATTATAACTACTAATAAGTTTTGTAAATTTTATTTTACAAATAATATTTTTTAAGTTATTAAATAATAATTACAACTATAATTATTTTAGCTGTATACAAATCTATTAAAAGGAAAAAAATGAAAAAATTCCCAAAGCAATTTATTTTTTCTACCTCTACTTGTTCTTATCAAATTGAGGGCGGAAGACTAGAAGGTGGAAGAACGCACTCTAATTGAGATAAATTTACCATTGACAAATATTACATACCACCAGCAGGTTCAACAGAGAGAGAAATAGGTTCCATTGTAAATGCTGCAGATTATTATAATAAATACAAATTAGATTCAGCAATAATGAAAGAAATAGGTGTTAATGGTTTTGTTTATAATTTGGACTGAGCTAGAATATTTCCTAATGATTCAGGTATAGCCAATGAAGAAGGTTTAACATTTTATGAAAATGCTTTTAAATCTCTTATAGAAAATAATATTAAACCTATTCCTATTTTATATCATTGAGATACACCACTCTGATTAGAAGAGAGGGGTGGGACATCCTCTAGAGAATTTTTAGAAGCATTTAGAAATTTATCAAGAATTTTATTTAAAAGATTAGGAAAATATACAGATATTTGATTTGTTAATGATGAGAATTCTTCATACACTGTCCTAGGTTACTTGGATGATTACTTTCCCCCTTGTAAGAAAGATAAGTCAGAGTTTTGAAAGGCAGTTTACTATCTCTCTATTTCTGGGGCTATTGCTAAGGAAGAATTTAATAATGCTATAAAAAAAAGTTATATAAAAAAAGGTTCTTTGTTGGGAATAGATCATGATTGAACACCCCCTGTTCCTTACGACAAAAATGATTTGGATGATTTAGAAGCTTGCAAAACTTTCAATGAATATAATCTTGACTTGTTCTTAGATCCTAATATGATTGGTAAATTTCCTGCTTGCTTTTGAAGTGCAATTAAAGAAAATAGTTTAGAAGAAATAATAAAGGATTCAGACTTAAAATTACTTGAAGATAATAAATTAGATTTAGTTGGTTGAAATTACTATCGCCCTTCAATTATTGCACATCCTAAAAGAATGAAGGAAAATATTATATGACACAATAAATCATCTACTTTTATAACAGATCAAGCAATAATAGTTTTTCCGACGGGAGAAAGATATACTGACTGAAATTGATTAATAAAACCGGAATATTTATTGGTGGGTTCTCATGAATTATGAAATAGATATAAAAAACCTTTGATGATTTTAGAAAATGGATTAGGTTATTTTGATGAAAAAATTGATGGAACAGTATTTGATTATTATAGAATTGATTTTTTAAACGAACATCTTAGGTACGTTCAAAAGGCAATTGAAGAAGGGGTAAATTTTATAGGATATTCTGCATGAACATATTGTGATATATTTTCCCCATCTGGTGGATATAGAAAAAAATATGGTTTAGTTGGAGTTGACTTTGATGATCCAAATTTTCCCCGTTTTCCAAAAGCTTCAATGTACTGATATAAAAATGTAATTAAAAATTTGTCAACTTTTGAAATAGGAAAAATCGATTATGATAATTTTCACAATGAAGCAAAATCAAGTATGAAAAATAAAAAAAATTTATGAAATAAATAACAAATATTTTCATGTCATTAAAAAGTTATAAACAAATGTGTATAATTACTATTAATATAGAAAAGTATTTTTTGTATAAATTTAAAATGTGAAAGTAGAGAAGTAATATGAGCAAATATAAAAGAGTCTTAATGATAGTAACGGATTCGCTGGGCATTGGTGGAGATAAAAGACAAGAAGAATTTGGTGATAAAGGTGCAAACACCCTTTTTCATGTTTCTGAGAAATTCAAGCTAGAGATACCAATGTGAAAAAAATTAGGCATTGGTTCAATTGCCAAATTGCATGATCAAGGTAAGCAAAATTCTCAGCTAGCTTATACAGCTGTTGTAGAGGAAATTTCTAACGGAAAAGATACTCTTATAGGTCATTGAGAAATGATGGGAACAGAAACGAAAGTTCCCTTTCCAAACTTTGTAGAAAACGGATTTCCTGATGAGTTAGTTGCCAAATTAACTGAAGCCTTTGATGGTAAAAAAATTATAGGGAATGTTGCAGCTAGTGGAACTGTTATTTTAGATGAATTAGCTCAAGAACAAATTGACACTGATTCAGTAATCATATATACATCTGAGGATTCCACTTTACAAATTTGTGGTCACGAGGAACATATGGGGCTTGAAAATTTATATCGTTATTCAGAAGCTGCAAGAAAAATATGTTCATCAAGACCAGAATGAAATGTTGGAAGAATTATAGCTAGACCTTATATTGGTTCAAATGGTAAATGAAAGAGAACCTTCAACAGACATGATTATTCAGTTTTACCTCCAAAAGACAATATATTGAACTCTCTTATTGAAAAGGGAGTAGAAGTAATTAGTATTGGTAAGATAAATGATATTTTTTCTGGACAGGGAATAAGTAAGCATTATAAATCGGCAGGCGATGAGAATGGAATGGATATATTAATAGATTTAGTTACTAAAGATACAGAAAATCAATTCATTTTTCTTAATCTTGTTCAATTTGATTCAGATTTTGGTCATAGAAGAGATGTTGAGGGTTACGGAAATAATATAAATAAGTTTGATGTTAAACTTGCAAAATTAGTAAATGCAATGAGAGAAGATGACTTGCTATTGATAACTTCTGATCATGGGAATGATCCAACATTTAAGGGAACAAATCACACAAGGGAACATCTACCTGCAACTATTTACTCAAAATCATTTAAATCAAAACCAAAAAGATTACCAGACTTCAAAGGATTATCAACTTTGGGTAATATTGTAGCTAGAAATTTCGAAGTTAAATTGTCTTCTATTGGTGATGATGTATTTGATTTGTTAAAATAATAAATCAAATACAATTTAAAAATTCATTAAAGTTAAAACAAAATAAATAATAGTGTATGTAACTATTTTTTATTTTAACTTTCTTTCTTGCTCTTTTTTTCGGCTTTTTCTTCCTTATTATTTATTTTTGATTCATCTTTTGATTTTGATTCATCTTTTGATTTTGATTTTTCAACATCTTTGTTTTGTTCATCTTCAATTTGATCAATATCCTTTTCATTTTCATCATAAGTCTGAGATGCTTGATCATCTTTTTCACTTACTTCATCAATTAATTCATCTAAGTTGATTTTCTTAGCTTTAGTTTTCTTTGGTTTAACTCTTTTTTCAGGAAGTTGTAAATGCTTGGCAATGTACTCAATTTCTTCAGAAACAATTGTTTCATTTTCCAATAAAGAAGTTTTTATTAATTCCAATAATGTCATATTTTCCTTAATAATTTTATAAGCTACTTTTTGTGCATCCTCAATTATTGCTCTAATTTCAGTATCTATCTCTAATGCAACAGAATCAGAGAATGATTTACTTTTCCCATAATCTCTACCTAAAAAAGGACTTCCCGCTGCTTCTTCATACTTAACAGGTCCAAGTGTTTTTGACATTCCCCATTCTGTAACCATTCTTCTTGCAATTTCTGTTGCCTTTGATATATCATCACTTGCACCATTTGAAATAGCCTCTTTTCCGTAAATGATTTCTTCTGCTGCTCTACCACCCATAAAAGACTTGATAGATGCTTCTAAATCTGATTTAGAAGAGTAGTATTTTTCTTTTTCAGGAATCATTAAATTATATCCACCAGCTTCACCACGAGGTATTATGGTAATTTTTTGAACTTTATTTCCACCTGGAATCTTAATACCTACAACAGCATGTCCAGCTTCATGGTATGCTACCATTTCTAATTCCTCTTTTGAGATAGTTCTATTTTTCTTAGCTGGTCCAGACATAACTCTATCAATAGCCTCATCAATTTGTTCTATAGTAATAACTTCAGTGTTTTCTCTTACTGATAATAAAGAAGCTTCGTTTATAACATTTTCAAGTTGGGCACCAGAATAACCAGGCGTTCTTTTAGCTATACCTCTAAATGAAATAGTTTTATCCATTCTTTTACCTTTGGCATGTAATCTTAAAATAGCCTCACGTTCCTTTATGTCTGGCAATCCTACTGTAATAATTCTATCAAATCTACCTGGTCTTAGTAAGGCGGGATCTAAAACATCAGGACGGTTTGTGGCTGCCATTACTAACAATCCTCCGTTTTCAGTAATTCCATCCATTTCAACTAATAATTGATTAAGAGTTTGTTCTCTTTCATCATTTCCTCCACCCATTCCGGCTCCACGACTTCTACCCACGGCATCTAATTCATCAATAAATATAATTGCAGGACTATTTTTCCTTGCTTCTTTAAACATTTCACGAACTCTTTTTGCACCCACACCAACAAACATTTCGACAAAATTTGATGCTGAAATAAAATAGAAAGGAACATTAGCTTCACCTGCAGTCGCTTTTGCAACAAGGGTTTTACCAGTTCCTGGAGGACCACCTAAAAGAATTCCTTTTGGAATTCTTGCTCCAGCATTTGAATATTTTTTAGGATTTTTTAGATAATCTACTAATTCAGAAACTTCTTCCTTAACTTCGACATTTCCGGCAATATCACTAAACTTTTTATTAGGTTTAATCTTTTCTGCTTGATTCTTTCCAGGATTAAACATCCCTCCGCCTGAGCCCTTCATCTGTGATCTATATATAAAGAATGAAACAATTAAAAGCAGTAGAATTGGACCAAATTGGAATAGAAATTGAACAAAAACATTTTGTTGTGGGACAGCCTGCCCTCTATATATACCATTTGCACCTAAACCATTTTGAATTGCTAAAGTTCACTGGTCTTGAGTTAATGGTGATTCTGAAGATGTCAATCCAACTAAAAATGTACTGGTTGAAATAACACCATCTACTTCCTGAACAAAAGTAACTTCCATTAATCTTTGATAATCGATAACAGTAATTGAAGAAAAATATGTTCCATCAGATGTTGATGCTACTGCTAAATTATATTTATCTCAAAATTCACTCAGTGACAATTGTGTTCCTGTAGTACTAAAAATACTAAATAAAAATCAAATGAACAAAGCAATCAAAATAACTATCGAAACAATCAAAACAATATTTTTCTTTTTAGGCGCCTTACCCTTTTTCTCTTCGTTCATGTAATCCTCATTTTAGTAATTTTTATACATAATTATAATTCATTTTTATTTAATAATTACATTATTATTAAATTTAACTAGTTTCCTCTGATTAGAGAGTAAAAAATCTTTATTTCCATTTTTTGTAGTAAGGAAGATTTTGAGAGATTTTAAAAGATTAGAACTTATATTTATTTGGTCAACATTTTCAATCAACATTTTAAAAATAAGATCATCGAAATAATCTTCATTATTTTCTAAGAAATCAATATTAAATGAGGATTCACTTCATTGTATGTATTTTTTTATTATTTCTATTTTCTTGATGCTTTTTTCAACATTTATTGACTGAAAAGATTTAAATATAATTTCCTTAATTGTTTTAGATGTTTCAGCAAAAGAATTTCTTATTCTATTTCTTTCATATTGATTTGTAAAGTTAGTTCAGTCTTCATTGAAAGGAATATTTAATTCATGTGCCAAAGCATAAATTTCAGATTTTCAATACTTAAAAATTAGTGGTCTATTAATATTCATACCAAATATTTCATTTCGTTTGTTCATACCAAATAAATATGGATTTCTCTTAGAATTTCATTGCATAATAGCCGTTTCAAAAAAGTCATCTTTATGGTGTGCAATAATTAATTCATTACAGTCATATTTATCATAAATTTTTTTAAAAAATTTATACCTCTTTTCTCTAGCTCATTCCTGAAAATTTCCTTCATACTTTTCATTAATAGAATAGGTTTCTAATTTTAAATTATTTTGTTTACAAAAACTACTTACTATTTCGAAGTCGATTGCGACATCATCCCTAATGTTATAGTTAACATGAACAACAACAATATTTTCATTTTTTAACATATTTAGTAGAAACATTGAGTCAACTCCACCACTTACGGCAATTATTTTTTTATCGATTTGCTTTTCCATTGAAATTATTTATTATCACTCTCATATCATTATAAACAAAACTAATTGCAATCTTTGCAGCTTCTGTCTTAACCTTATCAAGTATTGCCATATCAACCTTAGGTATGTTATTCAAAACATATTTTGAAATACCATTTGAATTTTTTGGTCTTCCAATTCCTATTTTAAGTCTTTTAATTTCATCGGTTTTAAGTGCTTCTATAATACTCTTAATTCCATTATGACCACCAGAAGAACCGAAAGCTTTTATCTTAGCTTTACCTACTTCAGAATCCAAATCATCATATATAACTAAAATGTCTTCAACTTTAATCTTATAAAAATTAATTAAATCTTTCACAAAGGTACCACTGTTATTCATAAATGTCATCGGTTTTGCGATAATAATATCTTTATCCATAAAGAATGTTCCGCCAAATTTGTTGATATTCAAAGTTGCATCATACTCCTTGCAAATTAAATCAACAACTTGGAATCCAATGTTGTGTCTAGTATTCTTGTATTCCTCTCCAGGATTACCCAAACCAATAATAACTTTCATATATCCAATTATACAATTTTTATTTTGATAAGAAATCTAAAATATTTCCTAATCTATTAGAATCATTATCATTTTTTATACATGCTTCAAGAGCTTTCTCTTCACCAAAAATAATTAGATTTTCAGCAGCCCTTGTTATAGCTGTATAAAGGAGCTTTTTACTCAATAGTGCATAATGAGAATAATACATAACCAAAATTATATTTTTTGCCTCACTACCCTGAAATTTATGGATTGAAATTGCATAAGCAAGTTTAATATTTTTTAAAAAATTAGTTTGATTATATTTTATGATTTTTCCATCTTCAAATTTAACACTAATTTCCTTATTTTGGTTAAATTTATATATGTACCCAATCTCTCCATTAAAAACATTTGCCTCATTATCATTTTCAATTTGAATAACTTTGTCTCCGACATAAAATAAATTATTTTTGATATCAAGACTTTCTCTTCCTCTTGAATATTTTTGTTGAATTAAAATATTCAATTTATCAATACCACATTCGCCTGAATACATAGGAATCAAAATTTGATAATCATTGAGATTTATTTTGTTACTAATGAACTCATCAATTTTGCTCATTATTTTATTTTTTGCTATTTTTTCATCTTCTTGAATGAAGATACATTCCTTTGAATTAAATGTTGGCATTTCATTATTGTTTATAGATAATGCAGCATCAATTATTGATGATCCATGTTCTTGGCGATATATCTTGTTAAGTAAAAACGTTTTAAATCTATTTGATGAGATAAAGTCATTCAATAAATAGCCAGAACCTATTGATGGCAGTTGATTTTTGTCACCAATAAGTATTATTCTATCTAAATTTGGACACCCAATTAAAAGTGAATAAAATAAATTAATATTTATCATTGAAAACTCATCAATAATTAAAGTTTTAGCATTCGAAGGATTTTGCTCATTAATATGAAAAAAGTTACTTCCTTTTTTCATTCCTAAAAATGAATGTATTGTTCTTGCAGTGAAATTAGTTTTCAAATAAATTTGATATGCAGCCTTTCCTGTGGGTGCCAAAAGATTAAAGGTATTCAATTCAGTTTTTGCTAAATTCCTTGCCAACATATTGACAAGTGTTGTTTTTCCTGTTCCAGGATAACCAGAGATTATTGTAATCGAATTATTAAGGGCATATTCCAATGCTTCTTTTTGAATATCATCAATTCCATGACTTTCAATTTCATTTTTGAAGGATTCTATTTTTTTATCACTTAATTCAATTAATCTTGTAGAAATATACAATTCTTTTTCATAGGTCTTTTTATCTGTTATTGATCTTTTGTCATCAGAGAGAATGACGAAATCTTTTTCAACTAGCCTTTTTACAGAATCTAAGAATTCATCTTTAGACATTCCAAAAGTTTTGGCAATTGAAAAGTATAAGTTTTTAATTTCAAAAATTGTTGAACCAGATGAGAAAGATAAATTTAATATTGATCAACTTATGTATTTTTCTAATCTAATATCATTTGAAAAACCTTTTAAAAAAATTTTTGCAACATTATCAACATCAAAAAAATTTACATTCTCATCCCATTCCAAAATAGAATAAGTATCAGATTCTAAAAAATTTATTAATTCTACATCCTTATATCTTTTTTCAATAATGTAAAGCAACCTCATGGATAAATTATTTTTGTAAAATTCTTCTTGAACTTTTTGATAAATTTTTTGTTCCTCAATTTGCTTAATAAGCAAAGTGGATTTCTTTTCAGAAATAATTTTTTCTAATTCTGAAAGATAATTATTAGGATCATCCAAAAATTTAGTCCCCAAGGAATTTATTATTTTTGTTGCAATATTTTTTGTAATGCCTGTAAATTTTTTAGACGCTAAATAATCAATTGCAATATTTTTGGATCAATAACTTTTTTTTCAACATTAACTAATTCAAAGCTATCTTTATATTTATTGCTCTTTGATGGAGTCACATTAATTACATATGATTTATTTATTTCAATACTTATACTTTTAATTGATATGGTTATGTTGGGGCTAAGGGGTGATATTTCACTTATACCATCTATTGAATCAGAATCAAGTTTAAAAATAGCGACGGAAAAATCATTATCAATATTTTGATATATATATTTAACAAACCTGCCATTTAAAGAAATCATATTTAAATAATAACTTAAAAATTATTTTAGTAACAATTAAACAAAGTTAATTTAAATTACTTAAAATATGAACATAAAAATAAGAATTTAAAATATATATTATTTTTCTTAAGTATAATTTTAATAAAATATGAGCAAAATTATTATAATAACTGGTCCTTCTGGTGCCGGAAAAGGAACCATTGAAAAAGAGCTTTTCAAAATATCAAGTTTGAAGTTAGCTCTTTCATGTTCTGTAACAACTAGAAAGAAGAGGGAAACAGAAATTGAGGGAGAACATTATTATTTTGTTGACGCTATTGAATTTGAGACAATGATAAAGAATGATGAATTTATAGAATATTCAAAGCATTTTGGAAACTATTATGGCACTTTAAAAAATGAGGTTGATAGGTTATTAAAAAAAGGGCACAATGTTATTATTGAAGTTGACACGGTCGGTGCGTTAAATATCATTAGAAAATTCAAAGAAAGTAACAATATGAATAATTTGGTGTCCATCTTCATAAAGCCTCCTAGTTTAGAAGTTTTGGAACAAAGAATTAGACAAAGAAATTCTGAAACAGACGAGTCCATAAAGCAAAGATTAGAAAAAGCAGAAAAAGAAATAAAACAAACAAAGGATTTTATGTTTATAATAGTTAATAATAATTTATCAGAATCTGTTGACAAAATTGTAAGAATAATTGAAAAATAAAGAGGTAAAAAACAATGAATTATAAAATAAATACTAATATTGGTGTTGTCCGAGAAGAGAACCAAGATAGAGCAATTGTTGTGGAAGGAAATGTTGCCACATTGGCACTATTATGTGATGGTATGGGTGGTCACTTTGGTGGATCTTTGGCATCTTCAATAACAATAAATACTTTTGCAAGTGAAATGGAATCGCTTCCAATTGACAAAAAACAAGTATTTGATTGATTTAAAAACACAATAAAAAAATGTAAAAATAACATGGTTATTGAAGCTGGTGCAGATGAATTAAAAAAGGATATGGGAACAACAGTGACTGCTGCCATTATTTACAAAGACACAAAAGATATTTTCATTTTTAATATAGGAGATTCCAGAACCTATATCTATGATGGATTATTACACCAAATAACAGTAGATCATAACTTGATGAATTACTATATAATTGAAGAAAACATGTCTGAATTTGAAGCGGCTAAATTGCCTGGAGCATCAGCTTTGACATCCGCATTAGGTCCAAACAAGAAAACAAATATTGAAGCTTTCACAATTGATAATTCTAATGAACAAAGAACAATCATTTTAACCTCAGATGGTATTCATGATTATGTAACTAAACCGAATTTTGAAATGATCCTTTCAAGTCAAATGAATTTATCTGAGAAAACTGATGCTTTAATTAATCAAGCAATTAGAGGTGAATCAACAGATAATCTTACAATAATAATTTTGGAGGTGGAGTAAATCATGATTAAAATCCCTCATTTACCTGAAAAATACCAAATCCTTAGAGAAATAGGTTCAGGAGGAATGGCGAAAGTTTATCTTGCAATAAATCAAGAAACAAATCAAAAAGTTGCAATTAAAACTTTGCTAACTGATCCAAATATGCCACTTACAAACAAAAATAGATTTAAGGAAGAACTTAGACTTGCTAAGTATATTTCATCTCCATATGTTGTTAAATTCTATGAAGGTAGCTATAATAGTGAAACACAATATTTAGTAATGGAATATGTTGAAGGAAAGATGCTTAAGGATTATATTGAAGAGCAAGGACGGCTAAATGTGGATGAAGCTGTTAATTTTGCAACTCAGATTGCAAAAGGTTTTGCAGAAATACATGCTCAAAATATTATTCATAGAGATTTAAAAACATCAAATGTTATGATTTCAACATTAGGAGAAGTAAAAATTATTGATTTTGGAATTGCAATAAGTGATGACTCTGTTAGATATACTCAAACAGGAAGAGTAATTGGTTCAGTTCACTATATGGCTCCAGAAATTGTTAATCAAGAAGGAGCTACTCCACAGACAGATGTTTATGCACTAGGAATTATATTGTTTGAAATGTTAATTGGTGAACCTCCTTTTAATGGTAAGGATGCATTAGAAACAGCGTTGAAACATAAAAAGGAAGAAATAAAACCAGTCAACCAAATTTTTCCATCAATACCACAAGCTTTGGCAAATGTTGTAGCAAAGGCGACTGCTAAAAAGAAAGAAGATCGTTATTTATCAATGAGACAGCTAGCTCAGGACCTTTCAACATGCTTAAATCAAAATAGAATCATGGAACAAAAAATTGATTTAGATTCATCAAACACAAGGAATAAAAAAGATTGAAAAGAAATAGTTAACTCAAAAATATTTTTAGTTGCTTCTATTGGATTTTTAGTTTTAATAATATTAATAATTGTTTTAATTGTGATGATGACTTAATTGTGCTGGTAATTTAATTTATATGATTGGTAAAGTTTTAAAAGTTAATTCAGGATTCTATGATATCTTATCAAATGGTAATGTATACCGTACAAGAGGGTCAGGAAATTTAAGAAATACTTCACAACATCCGGTGGTGGGTGATAATGTAAAATTTAATCCAGATGGTTTTCTATATGAAATATTAGAGAGAAAAAATTTTCTTGTTAGACCAAAGGTTGCAAATGTTGATCAAGTAGTAATTGTAACTGCCTTATGTGAGCCTAAATTTTCTTCATTTATTTTAGATAAATTTTTGGCAATTGTTGAATTTCAAAACATCATGCCCATTATACTTTTTACTAAGGCTGATTTAACAAATGATAAAATCTATCAAGATTATAAATCACAAGGTTATGTTGTTGTGAAAATTTCCAATAATAATATTGAGCAGAATTTTGATGAATTAAAAAAATTATTGGTTGGTAAATTATCAGTTTTCACAGGACAATCAGGAGCTGGAAAATCTTCTACAATTAACAACATTACAGATTTAAATTTGGACACACAAAATATTTCAAAATCATTAGGTAGAGGAAAGCATACTACAAGAATTGTGGAAATATATCAATTTGATGATTTTGAAATAATAGATACTCCAGGATTTTCAATTCTTGAATCAACACTTTCTAAGATCGATTTATCAAAATCCTTTCACGATTTTAAAAAACTCTCTTTTGAATGTGAATTTAGAACTTGTATTCATTTTAAAGAATTAAATTGTAAAATTAAAGAGGAACTAGAAAAAGGAAATATCTTAAAATCAAGATATAAAAATTACTTAAGATTAATTAGTGAGGTTGAGGATGAAAAATAAATACATTTGTCCATCGTTATTGAGTGTGGATTCAAGCAAGAGGATAGAATCTGTCGTAAAACTTTTAGATTTGGGAATAAAATGAATTCACTATGACATAATGGACAATAAGTTTGTTGACAATACAGCAATTGAAATAGAAGAGTATATAAACATTATTAATTCAACTCCGAAACACTTGTCAGATGTTCACCTAATGGTTGAAAACCCATTTTATTATGCTGAAAAATTTAAAGACTATGCTACTTGTATGACAATTCATTATGAATCAGTTGAAAGAGACGAAGTTATAAAATTTGCCAAAAAATATCAGGAGATTACATGAGTAGGTCTAGCTATAAAGCCGGAAACAAAGTGAGAAGATATTAAAGATATAATTCATTACTTTGAAGTAATTTTAGTGATGTCTGTAAATCCAGGTTTTGGAGGTCAAGCTTTTATCGAATCAACTTTTGAAAAAATAAAAAATATTCACGATTTTATTGAAGAAAATAAGTTGCAAACTATGATTCAAGTTGATGGTGGTATAAATGATAAAAATTCTAAAAAGGCTTTTCTATCTGGAGCAACTGCCTTGGTTTGTGGTTCGCATTTAATGAACAATCTAAGTAAAAAAACACTAAAAAAACTTTATTAGTTGTTATAATAATATTAGTTTAATTAAATTGTTTACTTATGAAATTGAGGGAAAATGCAGAAATGAGAAGAAGTTTGAAAAAAACAATTCGGATCTAAAACTGAATTTGCTTTCGATTTTACCGGGCAAAAGATACAAAAAAAATTATTTCAAAAAGATTTATTTTCAAGTTCATGAGATATTTATTATGTTGAAGATAATAAATGTATTATTGTTAGTTCTAAAGTCTTTAAATACATGCCAATAAATTGAAAAAAAAGTTTTTTCTTTAATGATAAGGAATATCAGTTTGTTAAAAATAAAAATAATGAGTTTGAAATATTTTTATTAAAAAGTTCTGAAGATGAAGAAAATGAATTAAGGCTAATGCACGGGACATATTCAATTAATGTTAGTGAGTTTATTGATAATGATCATAATGATGACAAAATCAAAGATATTGTAAAATTAAATGAAAATTTAAAAAATAAAAATAAAGAAAAAGAAATTGTTGACAAACATATTGACAAACATATAGATGAACCAACAACTAATAAATTGTATTTGAGTGATGAAGAAAAAAAGAAAAATTTCAGAAAAAGAATTGTTGAAAAGAATTATAAAATTTGAGAATCATTATTTGGAGATGATGTTATTGCTACTGATTTTACTGGTCATCAAATAATTAAATATGAGTTTGATATGGGAACAAAAAATTCTTGAAAAGTAGATAACTATAATATTGATCAGGATGATGAAGTTTTTATTGCTTATTATGAGAATATTGACAAAAGAGCAGGAAGAATGAAATTTGAAATTGATTCTATAGAATATAACATTGTCGTTATAAATGGTAAATACCAAATTGTTAGTTCTCGAGAAAAATCTAAAATCTTACTTTCACCTGTATTATTGTTTAATGAAATTGAAAAATATTTCCCCTCATTTTTAACTGATCACAAATCTGAAGAGGCCACAGTTCCTTATTACTCATCATTACTAATTAATTTTTCTGAGTTTCCAATTGATGAACTAGAAAAATTAAGAATTATGTTGCAAAAATTATTGAAAGAAATGGATATTTTTCAAGATATTTTTATCTACCTAATTGATAAAAGCAATCCTAACCCAAATAGTAATCCCGCAGATAATTGCTATATAAGAATTTTCTTTAAATCAGATAACTTAGAGTCTAATGACCTAAAAATTTTTAACATATCTATAATACTTAAAAATGCACTAGCAATGGTTATTGATAACATAAGAACAATTTACAATTTAACAACATCAACTAATTACACAATGTTTTTAAATAATTACAATAAAGAATATGAATATATATCTTGATTTACAAGTCATGATATAGATGATAATGAGGATAGACCAAAAAGATTAAATAGAGGAGAGCTAATTGTTGATAAGTTTTATTATGACTTATTTATAAACACAAAAGGCTACAAGCATTCCTTTATTGCACTTAGATCAAAGACTGACAACAATTCCTTTATATGTAATATTGATGTAAATAATATGACAGATTTTATTCAAGAAAAAATTATTAAAAACAAGCACAGAAACATTAGACAATAATATAAATTTTAAATTTTCATAATATTACCTTCAAATTTGATTATAATTAAAACAACTTAATTTAAATTGGAGAAAACATGAGAAAAGTAGTGATTATTGGAAATTGAAAAATGAATAAGGATAAAAGTGAGACAGAAAAATTCTTGAATGAATTTTCTAATGAAAATTTTTCATTAAGAGAGAATACAATTTATGGTATTGCAGTTCCTGCTATTAATATTGAAACATTTTCTAAACTAAAAAAGACTGAGATGAAAGTATCTTCACAAGATGTTTCAGAGTATGATTCAGGAGCTTATACTGGAGAAATTTCTCCCAAAATGCTAAAATCTTTTGGAGTTAGTTACGCAATAGTTGGTCACTCAGAAAGAAGAATTATACACAAGGAAACTGATGATTCTGTAAATGGAAAGGCAGCATCGGCATTAAAGCATGGAATTACACCAATTATTTGTGTAGGTGAATCACTTGAAGAATATGAAAATAAAAAGTCTAAAGAAGTTGTTGAAAAACAAATTAAAAATTCACTAAAAGGATTAGATTTTTCTAAAATAATCGTTGCTTATGAACCAATCTGAGCAATTGGTACAGGGAAGACTGCGACAATTGAATATGCTCAAGAAATGTGTGCTTTCATTAGGTCTTTGACTTCTTCAAAAGAAATAATAATTCAATATGGCGGATCTGTGAATGGAAGTAACATTAAACACTTGTTAGAACAACCAGATATTGATGGTGCTTTAGTTGGTGGAGCATCTTTGGATGTTGAATCATTCATTAGTTTAATTTCTAAATAATAAAGATTCATTTAGTATAATAGAAAATTTAAATAATTATTAATAATAAGCAAAATAAAAAAGGAAATTAATATGATTAAAAAAATTGCAATATTGACATCTGGCGGCGATTCTCAAGGTATGAATTGTGCGATTAGAGCAATTGTTAAGTCAGCTAAAATTCATGGAATAGAAGCTTTTTTGGTTTACGAAGGTTATAAAGGTTTGGTTGAAAACTTAATTGTTCCTGCTTCAAAATCAAAAGTAGATGAGTATATTAATAGAGGTGGAACATTTATATATTCTGCTAGATATATTGAATTCAAACAAGAAGAAACTAGACTAAAGGCCAAAAAAGTCCTTGAATCTCATGGGATAGAGGCATTAGTTGTTATTGGTGGTGATGGTTCCTATCATGGTGCCCAACTTTTACACAAGATAGGAATTAAAACAATTGCATTACCTGGAACCATTGACAACGATATATCTTCAACAGATTACACAATAGGATTTGATACAGCACTTTCTGCAATAGTAGAAAATGTAGACAGAATAAGAGATACAGCAAGATCTCATCATCGTTGTATGATTGTTGAGGTTATGGGTAGGTATGCAGGAGATCTATCACTTCATTCTGGAATTGCTACTGGTGCTGAACTTATCATTACTGCAGAAAACAAAATGGATCTAGCTGAAATAATTGAAGTTGTTAATAAACAAATGAATATTCTAAAAAAAGATTCAATGGTTATTATCATTTCAGAACATGTTTATGATAATTTGGATCAAATGGCTAAGGATATTGAAGCAAAAACTAAGGTGATTACAAGAGCTTCAATATTGGCACACTTACAAAGAGGTGGAATACCCACAGCAAATGAAAGAGTCCTTTCTACGAGAATGGGAATTAGAGCAGTTGAATTACTATTAGAAAACAAATCAGGCCTTGCAATTGGGATAAAAGACAATAAAATAAATTCATTACCAATATTAGAAGCTCTTTCACAAGAAAGACCAAAATTATTGGAAGAAATTTTAAAAGTAACAAAAATGAATCAACAATAATTATTTTTGTTTGCTATTTTTAATGTGTATTACTTCTTTTATCTCTTTTCTCTTCTTCATTTTTTCAGAGAAAACACTTTCAGTTGAATCAGATCTTTGAACAGCTGATTCTAACAATAAATCATTCTCAATAAAATAGACATGCTTATTGCTTAAAAGTTTGCTTAATTTTGGAAGATTTTTAAAGTTTTCTACTAAAAATACATTATAAGAATAATATCTCTTTTTTAAAGATTTAATAAACACTTTTCTCATTTGTGATAATTTAATTTCAAAATCAGGATTTGGATTTTGAATGTTTTTATAAACAAAATTTCTCCTAATGAAGAATATTTTGTAAATAGTAGCGATATCTTCCAATTTCAATTTGAATATTTCAGAAAAATCAACTTCATTTTTAATTACTATTTTTCTTGCTTTCAAATCAGCTTTACTTATAATTCCGATATTCACACCTGATTTTCTTACTCTATAGAAAGAAATATAATCATCATTAAAGTATTGAAGCACAACTTCTTCATTTTCATACACATGAAAAAGTCTTTGAAACTGAACAAAATTATTATTATTCTTAATTAGTTTATTATCTTTATTAATTATAGTTTTTACAGAATTAAGTTCATCATTGTACGTTCCTAAAATTAAATCCTTTAAATCTGCATTTTTATATTGTGATAAAACATTTCCAATTAATTCTTTATTCTCTTCTAGCCTAGGTCCTCACATTGATGTTTGATATGGTCTAAAAACATTTAGCTTTCTCCCCTCAATCGATGTTGTTATTTTATTTGTAAAATTAAGATAATTTTTGTGTCTCTTTAAATATTTTCTAATTCTAAAAACAACAAAATATGTGGCAGAGAACACACATATTGCCATTGATGCAGTAAGTAATGAAAGGACAGGAACAATCATTAATCGAATCACTTCAAAACCCTGAATGTTACCTGAATTATCAGTTGCTTGTTTTAGTGTTTCGAAAAATTGAATCACATTACTCCTTGTCTAAATATAAATAAATTATTATGTTTATTAATTATACTAAAATTTATAATATCTATTTATACATTTTGAGTCATAAAACTTTAATATGTTGTATTATAATAAATTATGTTATTAAGAATAAGAAAAAATTTTCCTTCAAGCAAACAAAAATGAATAATATTTACAATGACATCCCTGCCCATTATTTTCTCTGCAATGATCTATTCAATAAATAGTTTCATTGATAATTTTATGGCAATACCAATAGATAATGGAATTGATAAATTGTCATATGCTAATACTTGAACAACATTAGTTACAGGAATTATTGCAGCAACAACAGTTATTGGTTCTTCATTATTTGGTCAATACTATGGAGCTAAGGATAGAGTCAATGTTAGATATGTTTTACGGTTAAGAATGTTAATTGCATTGGGATTAACTTCCTTGTTCGCTTTCCCTGCTTTTATAGTGCCAGAGTTTATGATTAATTTAGTTGGAAGCTTCAAGGTTGATGAAGCAATTGTTGCCGACTCGGCACTTTATCTTAGAATAATTGCAGTAACATGATTGACGGGAGCCTGATCATATACTTCCTCAATGATTATGAGAGAGGCCGGTCATGGTAGAGCAACAGTTATTTCATCAGTTATTTCATTAGGAATGAATATTACTTTGAATTCAATATTTGTCTTTGGTTTTAAAGCTGGAATTTGATCATTGGCAGTCTCATCAATTATTTCACAAATATTTTTACTAGCTTTTAACATTAGTTTTATTTTTTTTAAGAATAAAGAAATAATCATAAATCCTCTTAAATTATTTTTGATTTCGAAGCAAATGTGAAAGCAAATAATCAGACGATTATCTTCCTTTTTATTTTTAGCAATTGGATCAGTTGCCGTTTCAATTAGATTTATATTTTGAAATGCGAACTATTCTCCTGGTGAAATTGGTGATCCGTTATACTTTATATCTGCTGCAACAATTCTTGGAATTTCTGGCGCAATATTTAATATATTTTGATCAACCTTTGAGTCGATAGGTGCTAATACAACAATTTTTGTTGGAAGAGAACTAGGTAATGGTAATTTTGAACAAGCAAAAACAAATGCCAATGAGTTGCAAGGATTTCATTTTATTATGGCAATCTTGATGGGAACAATTTTATTCTCCTTCTCTTTCATTGTTCCTTCAATGACATTTCTTGCAGATGGCTATAAAAATGGAACAATCGAAAGACTAATTGCTATAGGAAAATTGCCTGAGGAGGCAGAAATAATTGCAAGTGCAGGTGTTGTTGAATATCTAAACCAGCTAAAAGTCACAATTTGACCCTTGGCTGGATACATGCCTATGTGAATTTGATTCATAACTAGAAGTAGAATTATTATTGCTGGAGGAAAAACAAATATAGCCTCATTGATTGATGCTATCGGAGGAGCAGTTCAAACAATTTGAATATCTATTCTTGTTTTTTCAATAATACCTATCACTAATTTGTCATTCCCTGCTGCATATACAATATTCTTTGTGTCTGATGTCACAAAGTTAATTGTTTTTGAAGTATTGTTCCACAAGTTACATTGATGAAAAAATTTAACTTTAGAGACAAAAGATTCTAGTGTTATTGTTGAAGAATCATAAAATTGAGATTAAAAATAGTTTCCTTGTCATCTATCTATTTACAAAAAAAAAAAAAAAACTATTTAAAGTTTTTTTTGATTTGATATCACTTATATTACCTAAAATTAATTTTATCGAGGACTTGTAATTCTTAGGTAAACATCTTGAAAATTGTTGGTAGATTCTTCTATAACTCTAATTTCCAAATTAGCCATCAAACTATTATTTGGATCAAGTATTGCAAGACCAACTTCTATTTTAAAACCTGGGGATGGAGTTGGGATTG
>JBOFPM010000009.1:0-40130 GCA_051659905.1 Metamycoplasmataceae bacterium
TGACAGCGACCTTCAAAATCTTGATGTTATTTTGAATCAACCAATTGCTGCTAGCGACAAGTATACAATTACCCTAAAAGCTAAAGACGGGTATACAATAAATGGTCAACAAATTATTGTATCAAATCCTTTTGATGTACTCACAGCTATTCCTATAACAATTAGACAAAATCCTACTCCCACAAAACCATTCACCATACCTTTTAATGAGAGCAATATTGAAGATATTGATTTTATAAAAAAATTCTTCGATATTAATAGTCTTGAAAATTATGACATTATAGAAAAAGTAAATAAGCATGGTAATGATCAATCTTTTGTTATAGAATTAAGTGCAAAAAATGGATATATTTTTAATGTTGGTGGATCTCCACAAAAAACAATAAATTCAATGTTTTACAAAAGAGTTTTAAATATTGCTTCCAAAACTATTACTGAGATAATTTTTGAAAGTGAGTTGGAAATCATTGCTAATATTACAATGGATACACTTAATAAATTATTTGAAGGAAGTGATTTAGTTGCAGCTTTTGATAATAAGTATTTAGAATTTAGAAGGAAAATTAGCCCATCATTACAATTAGAATTAACAACAAATAATAATAAACAATATATTTTTGATAATACGGGTACATTACAATCTAAAACTAAAATTACATCAGAAACCATCACTATAGAACCCTTGATTGAACTTAATATTTTGCAAATAACTCCAACTATTGATAAGTTTCTATTAAGTGAAGTTGATATCAATAGTCCTACTTTCTTAAATAAGTTATTCAGTGGAATTATCGACTTAAATAATTTTAAAGTTGAGGAAAAGAAAAATGGACAATCTTTTGTTATAACATTAAAAGCTAATGCTGATTATGGTTTTAATGTTAATGGAACACTTGAAAAAGAAATAAGTTCGATTCCGTACCAAAAAATTATAGATATTGATGCTAAGTTTCTGATTGATCCAATTTATCAAAGTGATTTAGATGTAATTACATTAAATACTTTGAAAAAATTATTTATAGGTAATGATTTAGATTCCGCTTTTGAAAAAGGGTACTTCACTATTGAATTAATTTCAACAGGATCAGGATCAGCCATTAAACTTAAAACAGGTGATGGATACATCTTTAAAAACAGGACAATAAATCTTAGATCTATAAACTTTACAGTAGACACCACTCCTACTCCACCTATAGTTCCTCCTATTATAAAACGTTATAAGAAATAATTAAATATTGTAAAACTTAAACACTATATTAATTTTAAATATTGCATCAATTGCAATATTTTTTAATTTCTTCTTTACTATATCTTGTACAATCAGTTAAATAAAGCTCATTTAAAGAGCGACTTAAAGAAAAATCCATCAGAATACAATTGATGGATTAATATGTTATTAAAGATTGCTTATTCTATCACTATTAATAGTTTATAAAGATAAGAACATGCGTTTTTATTAATTAAAGATATAAAGCTATTTTATCCTATATCAATAAACTAAATATTGCTGATCTTATTTTTTAAAGATAGCACAAAGAAACCATGGATGAATTCAATAAACATTCATAACAAGATTCCTCCACAAGCAACGTAAAACATAATCAATGTTTTCTCGATAATAATTTTTGGTGTTAAATTACTTAAAGGCGCTTGGAAATTAGTGATGATTAAAGTAATTTGATCATTAACTTCATTCATTGGAGTATCTGGTGCTAGACCTGATATTGCAATTCTTCCCTCATCAATCACTACTTGAGATTCATTAATAATACTTGTTATCGGCTCTAGTAATTTGTAAACCCCAAACAATGCTACAGTTGCAATAAAAAAACTTAAGAAGTAAAAGACAAAATTAGTAACCACACTTGATTTAAAAATTAGTCTTGATCTTTCACTATCATTAGATGCTCATGCAAAAAATATTCCCCCCATCAAAAATGGCTTAGAAGCAATTCTTGCAAGAAACATTACTAAAACTCCAATAAGAATAAGATCAAAGCTTTTACTATAATCATATGCTAACCCTGAAACATTTTGAGTTCATAAGATAGCACTAGTCAAATCAAGAAAACCTGTGGTTGCTTGAAATTTCGCAATTTCATCATTAATGGCACTATCAGCTGTTGTAAAGTTATATATTGCAATACCAACTATTCCAACCCCTATTGCAAATAGTAGCCAGAAAAATGTTTTAATGGCGAGATTGAAAATATCAAGCCTTGATTTTATTTTTGTCATATAATTGCTCCTATGTTAAATTATAAAGAATTATCAATATCAAGACTATAAAAACTTATTTATTTTATTTTTATGTTTTAATTAAAGGAGAATTTCTTTTATTTATCTTGGGGGTTGCAAGTATTTTTTTTAAAAATATAATTAAGATTCAGAAAGAATTACTCTAATTTATCAAAAGTCACTAAAAAGCATAAAAAAAGAACTCAATTTGGTAGAGTTTGACTATACCAGTTAGAATTCCTTGTATTTTTAATTAATATATTTTTTCTAATAATTAATAATGATTGTGGGACTCAAATACATTAAATTAATGTTAATTAAGTTTTTTTCATATTATTACAATATTTGGATTTTGAATAAATTACTTTCATCACTTAATTTTATAGTTTGTTCTTCGTTGCGTAAATATTTATTTCACTTATCAATTAATCTAACTTTAAGTGATTCTTGTTGTTCTTCAGCTAAAAAATTCAAATCACTTATTCCTTTATTCAATAAAAACTCAATAAATCTTTGAATCATCATATTATCATTAATAATTGTAAATGGAATACTTAACTTCGAACCATGATTACTTTTCACAAACCCATCACCAGGATTAGCAATCATTTGAATTGGTCCTGCAGCTATAAATGGGTTATCTCAAAACTCTCTAAATTCCTGCTCTTTTCCCTGCATATTTTTACTAACAAATTCTTTCAATACATGAATTATTGTTTTTTGCTGTGATTCATTACTTACATTTCCTATACTTACAAAATCTAGAGCTATTTCTTCAACAAAATCGTTGTTATACCTTTTTAACATTTAAACCTCCTTTCTTAGGATAATGAATATTTTCATATAAAATTTTAACAAAATTTCAAAAGAGGATTAATTTAACAAGGATTAAACTATATAATATTTAATAAGAAGAGCGAGAATTATGTATGAAAACCACGAGTGATAAAATTCCTATAGAAGTCAGTGAAGCCTTCAAAACTTACAAGAAAGAAATGGAAAAATTTAGAAAAACAATAAATGAAATTGTTATATGATCAGACTCAATTGTTGGATCAATAACAAAAAGTGGTGAAATACCGAAAGAATTACTCAAACGAAAAATAAGCCACTATTCTACGGACCTAAGGAAAATAATAGAATATATATTTTTTGCTCCACTTTCAATAAATAGAAAAAATTATAATAAAAAAATGAGAAAGATGGCTTATACACACGACAAAAAAAATGATTTTTTGAAAGAAATTGAAAAAATAGACAAAGAATATTTTCCTGAAAAAATGATTATTTCAGGACCAAAAAATGAACATTGAATATTTTCAGAGGAATGAAATAATTTTTCAAGAGAAAATATAATAAAGTTATACAAAGTTTTAAGTAAAAATATTCATTCTCAGCTATTTGATAATGAAAATGATGAGAACAAATATTGTATCGATGGACTGGTAAATATGAGAGAAGCAACAAATTATCTAAAGCATTCTTTATCTACTCATATACTTAATTTATTCAATACTGATTATGTTTTTTTCATTTGCATTTCGGAGACAAAAACATCTGGAAATATATTTTCAAAAAGCGGGAGATACCCATCAGAAAAACTTAATTTAAATCTAGAAAGTTTGAAAAATAAAGAATTGGAATTGAAGAAAAAAGATGCAAATGATTGAAATGAACATCAAAAGCTGCTATCCTGCGCTAGAGACGCACTCTATCATCTTTTCCTTGAAAATAAACAAGAAAAGAACTAATCAAAATTTTAAGATTCAAAAATAGCTTTAAATAAATTAATGAATGTTTTTCATTTATATTTTGCCTATTTTTTTGTTGATTTTAAAATATTTATTAAAACTTTAATAAATCATCAAACTTAATCATAAAATGATAATCAAAGATTCAGTTGATATATCCAATATATAAAACTTTATTTTATATTGTTTAAAAATAGCTGACAATGATGGGGACGATATACTAAATTTTGCAGTAAAGCTAAAGAACTAGAAATTTGTACTTTATTATTCAAAATCCCTTTTAATTAATATTAATATATAAATTATATATAATAATAATTATGTCTAATTATAATGCTGATAAATTAATAACACTTAAGGGTCTGGAAGCCGTTAGAAAAAGACCAGGAATGTACATTGGTTCAACTGATATAAACGGTCTTCATCATTTAGTTTGGGAAATTTTTGATAATGCCGTTGATGAAGCATTAGCTGGTTTTGCTACAGAAATTAAACTAACTCTTAAAAAAGATCTTTCAATCATTGTTGAAGATAATGGAAGAGGAATTCCAGTCGATATGCACAAAGAAGGAAAAACAGGTGTTGAACTTGTTTTTACAGAACTACACTCAGGTGGTAAATTTAATGCAGATACTTATAAAACATCAGGAGGATTACACGGAGTTGGTTCTTCTGTTGTTAATGCCCTTTCTTCCAAACTAATTGCGACTGTATATCGTGACAAAAAAGAATATGTTACTGTTTTTGAAAATGGGGACTCAATTATTGAAAGAACTCACGAAGTTGCCCCAACTGCCAAAAGAGGAACAAAAATCCAATTTTGACCAGATTACAAAATTTTCAAACACTCACAACTTTCATATGAAATTATTGCTGAAAGATTAAGAGAATCTTCATTTTTATTATCTGGAATCAAAATAATTGTTAAAGATGAAATTGGACAAAATAAAGATGAGTTTAAATATGATGATGGAATAAAGTCATTTGTTGAATTTATTAACTCAAACAAAACTAACATTTCAGACGTTATTTTTCTAAAAGATAAAAACAAGGATATGGAAGTTGAAATTGGAATGCAATATACTGATAGTTATTCTGAAACTATTATTTCTTTTGTTAATAATGTTAAAACAAAAGAAGGTGGAACACATGAAACTGCTTTCAAAAATATGTTGACAAAAGTTATTAATGACTTTGGACGTGAAAAAGGATATATTAAAACTAGAGAACCTAATTTTGAAGGTCCAGATGTTCGTGAAGGAATAACTGTTATTATCTCTGTAAAAATATCAGAAACATTTTTGGAATTCTCAGGACAAACAAAAGATAAATTATCAACTCCTGAAATTAAAAAGCTAGTTGATGATGTTATGCAAAAAGATTTTTACTTTTGACTAAATGAAAATAAAAGAATTTCAGAAAAAATTTTAGCTAAATCAAGACAATCTAAGGAATCTCGTGATGCAGCTAGAAAAGCAAGAGCTGATTCAAGAAAAACAAAGGATAAATTAAGTGAGGTAAAGATTCTTTCTGGTAAGTTAACTCCAGCGCAAAGTAAAATCCCTTCTGAAAGAGAATTATTTTTAGTAGAGGGTGATTCAGCTGGTGGTAGTGCAAAACTTGGTCGTAATCGAAAATATCAAGCAATCTTGCCATTAAGAGGAAAAATTATCAATACTGAGAAAGCAAAGTTATTAGATATCCTTAAAAATGAAGAGATCGGGACAATCATTAACACTATTAATGCAGGAATTGGTTCTGATTTTGATATTAATAAGGCAAAATATCACAAAATAATTATCATGACCGATGCTGATACAGATGGTGCTCACATTCAAATACTGTTATTAACCTTCTTTTTTAGATATATGAGACCACTTATCACTGCGGGAATGGTTTATATTGCTCAACCACCATTATTCAAGCTTAAATACAATAAAAATAAGCAAGTGGTTCAAGAATACTTATGAAACGAAGAAGAGTTAAAGAATTTTCTTAAAGAACATAATAATGTTGAGATCCAAAGGTATAAAGGACTTGGAGAAATGAATTCAGAACAACTTTGAGAAACAACAATGGATCCAGAAACAAGAACATTGATTAAAATAACACTAGATGATGTTGCAATTATTGAAAGAAGGGTTTCTATCTTGATGGGGGACAATGTTGAACCTCGAAAAGACTGAATTAACAAAAATGTTAAATTTACCTTGGAAGATGATTTCGAAATATAAAAATAAGGAGTAAAAATGGCAAAAGAAAATAAAAACGATTTTATAAATAATGAAAAACTTGAACACCAATCATTAGATTACATCATGTCTGATCGTTTTGCTCGTTACTCAAAATATATTATTCAACAAAGAGCGCTTCCTGATATTCGAGATGGATTAAAACCTGTTCAAAGAAGAATTCTTTATTCCATGTCTGAACTTGGACTACAACACAATAAAACTTTTAAAAAATCTGCAAGGATTGTTGGAGATGTAATTGGTAAGTATCACCCACATGGAGATAGCTCAATTTATGAAGCCTTGGTAAGAATGGGTCAAGATTGAAAAATGAATATGCCCCTAATTGAAATGCATGGTAATAAAGGTTCTATTGATGATGATCCTGCTGCCGCCATGAGATATACTGAAACAAAACTAGAAAAAATCGCTAGTTTAATGCTAGATGAACTTGATAAAAAAACTGTTCCTTTTGCCCCTAATTTTGACGATACAGAAAAAGAACCTGTTGTTCTTCCTTCATATCTACCCAACTTATTAGTAAATGGAGCAAGAGGAATCGCTTCAGGTTTTGCTACAGAAATTCCTCCTCACAATTTATTGGAAATTCTAGATAGTGCAATTGCAATGATTAGAAATCCAGAAATTACTTTAAATTCACTATTAAAACACATCAAAGGACCAGACTTTCCAACAGGTGGAATCATATATGGAACAAAGGGAATTGAACAATCATTTGAAAGAGGACAAGGAAGAATAACTATTTGTTCCAAATATGAAAAAATTGTTGATAAAAAAGAAACCTGAATTAATATTACAGAAATTCCATATGGTGTTGTTAAATCTAAATTAGTTAGACAAATTGATGAATTAAAATTTTCAGGGAAAATAGATGGTATTAAAGAAGTCAGAGATCAAACAGATCGAAGTGGAATATCAATTGCCATCTTTATTGAACAAGAGGCAAATGCTGATGTCATAATGAATTACTTATTACAAAAAACTGATCTTAAAATTTATTACTCTTACAATATGATTTCCATTCAAGATAATGCTCCTCGCATTTTGGGAATTAGCAAAATGCTACAAGCATATATTTCACATATTAAAGACATTAAAAGAAAAGCTATTAAATTTGACTATAAAAAATATACTAAGAGATTAGAAGTTATTAATGGTCTAATTAGAGTAAGTGAAATTCCTGACCAAGTTATTCAAGTTATTAGAGAATCAACCGACTCTAAAAAAGGTGTTATTTTAAATCTTATGTCCAAATTAGGTTTTTCGGAAATTCAAGCAACAGCAATTGCCGAACTTAGACTTTATCGTTTAAATAAAACAGATGTCAGCATCTACTTAAGAGATAAAGAAGACTTATTAGAGAAAATTAAGTTTTGTAAAAATGTTCTTGAAAATGAAAATGAATTTGATTTATATTTGATAAGTATTTTAAAGCAAATTAAAAAGGATTTTGGAATCCCAAGAAAAACTTTAATTTATGAACAAGAACTAGAAGTTTCAATAAATCAAAATGAACTAATAAAATCAGAACCAACATATGTCTCACTATCAAGAGATGGTTACCTTAAAAGATTTTCTTCAAGAATATATGAATCAAATGAATTAAGTACTTTTGGAATTAAAGATAACGATTACTTAATTTACTTGCGTTCATCAAACACAGCAAATAAATTACTTGTATTTTCTAATCGCGGCAATTGCATTATTGTTCCTATTCACAAAATCCAAGAATGCAAATGAAAAGAGCCAGGACAATATATTTCTGACTTTGCTCACTTTGAAACCAATGAAAGAATCATTGGTTGTCTTGATATAGCTAACTTCGAAACAGAAGGATATGTTGTTATGGTAACCAAACAAGGAATTGGTAAGAGAGTTCCCTTTAAAGAATTCGATGTTTCAAGAATTTCTAAACCAGTCAGAGTAATTGGTTTTAAAAAACCACAAGATGAACTTATTGGAGTTAAAGTATCAAATGGAATGGAAGATATTCTAATAACAACTGATCGTAGCTTTACTGTTAAATTTAGTGAAAATGAAGTTCCAATATTTGGTTTAAGACCTGCTGGAAATACATTAATTAAATTAGACAAAAATTTTGTAACATCATTTGTTATTTCCAATAATAATGAAAAGATTTTATTGATAAATGATAAGAACAGAATTAAGCAAATTAACTTTTCAACAATTGCATATTCTTCAAGGGCAAGTCGAGGTGGAAAAATGATAACTCTTTCTAGCTTAAAACCAACAATTGTCACTGAAATGTCCAACGCAAATGATACAACCTTCATTATTAAAAATTCAAATGGAATTGCTCTTGAAAAATATAAGATGGACAATAGACAACAGCAATTAGATAATAACTTTATTAAAGTTGCCAACAACATTGCAAATCTTGAAATTCAAAATGATTTAATAATCGATAAAAGTAATGAGTATTTTAATGTTGTCCACACAGTTCAATCAAGCGATGAAACTATGAAGAACTCTGAACAAAAAATTGATGATGCTTTTAAAAAGAGTGAAGATAAATTAAAAGAGATTGATGACTTAAAAATCAATGAAATACTGAAGAAATACAAAATATAGGGAAAATGATGAGTGATTTAAAATATTATAACTACTTGGTTTCTTGACTAAAAGAAGAAGTTAATAAGGCTGGTGCCAAAGGAGTTATTGTGGGCATAAGTGGTGGAATTGATTCAGCCCTAGTTGGAGCAATTGCTAAAGCTGCTTTCCCAAATAATTCCCTAGGAGTTATTATGCCAATTTCCAGTAGAGTAATTGATAAAGAAGATGGCATAGAATTATGCAAAACAATTAGTTTAGATTATAAAATAGTTGAACTTAAAGACGAGTTTAAACTTTTATCTAAAAAACTAGAACTTTCTAGTGATCTATCTAAAGCCAATTTACAAGCAAGATTAAGAATGAGTACATTGTATGCAATTGCCCAGGAAAAATCATATTTAGTTCTAGGAACTGATAATTATGCCGAATATTATTTGGGTTATTTTACTAAATATGGTGATGGAGGTTGTGACTTACTTCCAATAGTTCAATTACATAAATCTGAAGTATATGCAATTGCAAAATTATTAAAATTACCAAATTCAATAATTAATAAGGCTCCTTCGGCAGGATTATGAGATAATCAAGAGGATGAAAAAGAATTAGGTTTTAGTTATAATGATTTTGAAACATTCATTAAAAGCAAAAAAGTTGATTCAAAAGTCATAGAAAAAATTAATAATCTACACAAAAATACTAAACATAAGAGAAATCCAATTCCCAAACCACTTGGAATTGATGAATATACGAAATAGGAAAAGAGGAATAAAATATGAGCAAACTATTAGTTATAGAAAGTAGTCTTAATATTGGAAAATCAATCACAAATAGAGCAGTTGAAGTATTTGTGGAAAACTACAAAAAAGTTAATCCCAAAGACGAGGTTGAAATATTAGACTTAAACAAAAATGAAAAGGTTTTAAAAATAATTACATCTGAAAATTGAAAAGAGTTTTTTAATGAAGAATCAGATGTGCTAATTAATCAATTAAATTCAGCTGATAAGGTTATTATTTCAGGGGCAATGATAAACTTTAACGTTCCAACAACGTTAAAATCATATATTGATAATATTATGCAAGCTAATAAAACCTTTAAATATAAATATCAAGGTAATGGTGAAAGCAGGGGATTACTTAATCCAAATATTAAAGTCCAACTAATTCTTGCTCAAGGAGCCGAAAAAGGTTGATATAAATTTGGTTTGTTTGATAAATATCTAGAAGGTGCTTTAAACTTTGTAGGAATCACTAAAATCGACACAATAATTTATGATGGAACAAAAACTGATGCGAAAGCTTCATTGACTGCAGATGAGATAATTGATAAAGAAGAATTAATTAAATTGTCTTCAAAGTTCTAATATCAAGCAAAATAAAAAAATAAAATATTTAAATTGCTAATTTAATATTTAATTATCATTAGAAATATAATATAATGTATTTAAAAATGGGGTGTATATTATGAATGAATTTAAATGGATTGTTTCTGACTTAGATGGGACATTAATTCATCATAGAGATGCGAAAACAAACATTATTTATAAAGAGGTTGTTGATGAATTGCACCGTGCTATTAAAGGGAAAAAATTCACAATTGCAACAGGTAGACATTACAAAGATGTTCTAGACATTAATCAAAAATTTAAAATAAACATGCCAAAAGATTCATTCATTATCGGGATGAACGGTTGTCAAATATATTCAACAGCTTCTGAATCATTACTTGTTAACAAGACATTAGATGATGATATTGTTAAAAATGAAGTTCCTAAAATCATTACATACTTAGATAAAATTCTTCCAAATTCTTCTTTAATTTTCGGTTATGGAGAAAATGAAAATATTTATTTTATTAAAAATGAATCAAGTGAGTTTGAGAAAATGACTCAAGATGTTTTAGAACACGAAGATAATAGCGGAGTGTTTACTTATTCAACTGTTGAAAGTGTTAACGATCTGGAAAATATAACAAAGTTTTGTATTGACTTTTCAAAATCATTAGAAGATCCATTAGCCCTAATTAGTAATTTAAGAAAAATAAGTGACAAAATTGATTACGCTAATACAAGTGATTCTTTTGTTGAATTAATTATTAAAGATGTAACAAAAGCTACAGGATTAGAATATATAAATGAAAAATTTTATAATATAAATACTGAAAATATTTTAGTATTTGGTGATGCTGGTAATGATATCGAAATGATGGATTATGCCGGAACAGCCATTACTCGTAAAGATGCAAGACCAGAAATTATTGCTATTGCTAACAAAACATATGATGGCGGAGCTTCAGTATTTGTTAAAAATGCTTTAATCGACTTAGTTAAATAGTTGTTTTTTGATAACTTTTAATTTGATTAGTAATATCTTCAATGATTTTATTCTTATTTTTTCTTCAATCAGTTTCAAAAACATTATAAACTGCATAACCTCTATTTTTAATGAATGACTGACGATCAAAACCTTCAAGAATTTCATTGGTTTCATGATTTCATTGGTGAAGTTCTAATGCTAAAGCTACTTTTTTAGCATATTTATCATAAATGGCAATATCAATTCTTTTTGTACCAATTTTATATTTTGGCAAAATAGTAAATCCATCTCTTTCAAGTATAAATTGAGATAGAGAAGTATTTAGTTCTTTTTCGAAACTTGTATCAAATGTTAATCACTTTTTCTCAACATGTTTTTTATCAGCTATGTTATCACAGTGAAGTATAAAATCTCTAAAACATTGAGCATTAACATTAGTTGCAGAAACTGACATATCTTCAGCTCTAAATGATTTAACAACAACCATTTTTTTCTTAGCTCTTGTCACGGCTACATTTAATCTATTCTTACCTCCATCCATATTTATAGGACCAAAGGCATTTCTCATCTTTCTATCAGGAGAGGGCTTTCCATAAGCAACTGATAAAATAACGAAATCACCTTCATTTCCTTGAACATTTTCAAGATTGGTTATTATTAATTTAGCTGCCCTCATCTTGGCGATCATTTCTTTATTTTTACTTGATAATATTTTTGAAGTAATTAGTTCTGATTGTGACTCATTGAACGTGATAACCAGGATCTTTCTATATTTAGATAAATTTTCACTAATTAGTTCTAAGACTGTCATCGCTTCTTCTTTGTTTGTTCTATTAACAAAAAATCCGTCAACGTTAATAACATCAAATGGTTGCGAGTCAAAATTTTTATTGAATGAAGCAACATTTAATTTATTGTCATAAATATTTTTATTTGAAAACTCAATTAGGTCTTGTGAAACTGAACGATAGTGATTATTTAAAAGAATTTCATTTCAGTTTGAAACAATAGCTCTCAATAATAATGAATCAAGATCACTATAACTAACTCTATATACTTCTAATACTTCTTCACTTTCTTCTTCATCATCATCTTCACTTTCTTCTTCGTTGTATCTATTACTAAAGAAAGAAGATGGTTTTAATTGTTTATCATCACCTGCAACAACTTTTATATTGGTTCTATATAAAATTGGATAAGCTCTTTCTAAGAACATCTGTGAAGCCTCATCAAATATTCCATAGTTAAATATCTTTGGTTCACATTCAATAATGTCCGAAACATCTTCTGGCCTTGAAATTCAAATTGGAAATATTTCTAATAATGAATCAAAGTATCTTTTCATAAATGATTTAATCTTAGGAAATCTTTTTAAATTACTTATTCTAAAAATTTCTGTGATGTCTTCAATGTTTACTGATTGGTCGATTTTTCTCTTTCAAGAAATTATCAACTTATGATAAGTTTCTTTCATAATAATTTTTCAATCAATTTCATTTGCATGATAGATTTGTTCATTGATGGCGTTGTATCTATCAATTAAAAATTGAGTTTTTTCATTTATAAATGCATCTTCATATTGGAAAACCTTAGTAGCATATTGAGTTTTTTCATATGTTATTTGATTTTCACTAACAACCATTGGTAATATGTGATCTAACTTCAATCAATTATTTTCAATAAAGTCTGTCAAGTGTTTTTCAAAATGGAAACCTTTTATAAAGAAGAAAACATTCAAGGGATGCAACGTTTCTCTATTCATAAGATAGACAAAAAAGTTATCAAAATTTGAAAAACTTTTTGACACCTTTTCGATTATCTGCATAATTGATTTTCAATTAGCAACTTTGACCTTGTTGACATTATCAGTTTCCAGTTGATTAGTCAAATATCAATTACTAATAACATATTTTTTATCCATAAGTCCAACAGACTTAATTGCATCTAATATTTTTCAACCCATATTATTTTTCATAATTCTAGTTAGCATTTCTGGGTTAATTCCTAGTTGTTCACATTCTTTTTCAAGTTCAAAATAATATTTTTCTAATTCTTCATAAGCAAAAATGTTCTTTTGGAACATAGCCTTTAAATCTGGATATTCTTGAAATAGTGCCAAAATTTCAGGTTGACTTTTTTCAATTTTTTTGATTTCTATTATTGAAAGTCTTGTTAGATCAAATTTTGTAAGACTATTTCAAAACACATTCATATCAGATAGTTCAACTTCAAATCTATTAAATGCTGCTCTCATATTATTAAGAGTGTCTTCTATATCTCTTTGATTAAGTAAATCTCTTTCCATCAAAAATTTCCCTAAACTAATTATGGAAAAGAAATCTAATTTCGATAGATTTTGTAAGTTATATTTCTTAATTACTGATAGTATGTTTTCATTTAATATTGAGTGTTTGATTTCCAAATAATTATTGAAGTCAAAGTCACCAATTTTTCATTCTTTCATTCTTCTTGCAATTATGAAAGCTTCATTTAGTTTTCTTTTTTCACTAATTAATAATCTTGAAATATTTTCACTATATGAAAAATCGGTATCCATTTCGTCATGTTCATAGTAAATATCACTTAACTTCTTAATAGCATTATAGAAATTAACTTTATCCTTTGTTACCTTTGTATCCTGAAAGAACATTCCAAAGTCTTTTAAAGGTCCTAGTCTATCTAATAGAACATCAAGCGCTGCTTTCTTTTCTGAAACCATTAATGCTGTTTTATCATTCATCATGATATTTGCAATAATGTTTGCAATTGTTTCACTCTTCCCTGTTCCTGGAGGGCCATGAATAATTGTATTAGATTTAATTGATAAATTAAGAGCAAATAATTGACTTAAATTAAGGGGACTTATTTGAATTCAATTACTATCCTTGCTCAAAACAAGTTCCTCAGAATTTAAAATTTCTATTACCTTTTCATCATTAAATACATCAACACCTGTATCTATTATGTATTCTAAATCTTGTTTTAACTTACCACCATGAGGTTGGAAAAAACCTAAAATAAAAGTGTTTTCCAAAATTAATTTTTTAGAAGTTCTTTTTTGAACATCTGGCATATCCTCATTTAGAAATTCAGTTTCATTTTCAGGAATCTTTAAATCGAATGAAAAATTTTCATTCAGGAAATTAACAGCATCTGTAATATTTGTGATTTCATTTCATTGTTTTAGTAAACTGGCGTTTTTCTTTTCTTGCTTAATTAAATAAACAATTAACTTCTCATTAATCAGCATTTCTGATTCTCTTGATTTTAATGAAGCATTTGATAAATCAATATTTACTTGTTTAAACATAATTGGAGCTTTAATAACTTCCCCATTAGAAAGACATCCTGTTAAGAAATATCTTGCCAAATATAAACATCACTCACCACTATCTGCTTCTCTTGCTGTTGACATTGTGTCTAAATTCGCTAATTTTTTATCTACTATTTCAAACTTAGATCTTAAGTACTCTACAATTGTTTTTTTATTTTTTGAAAAAGAAGATAATAACAAGTTAACCTTGCTCTTTGGAAGAAAGATAGATTTATCATTCAGAAATTTCAAAAAATCTTTGGAATTGTTTATCTCATTTATTTTTACTGATAATTTGCTTCAATCATTTTTATTTGATAAATTTGCAGTTTTGTCAGTTTCAAATAGAGATTTAATATCCTTCATATTATAGAAGACAGTTGGACAAAAAATATCTGTAGAATTAAGTCGGGTGAAAATTGTTCTATCTCTTGTACTAATTGAGACAAGGTTAATAACTTTGTTTTTCAAATATTTTTTACTTGGATCCATATTTTTTTAATTCCTCTTTTAAATTCAATAGAAAATGCTATTTTTTAATTATATATTTATTCCGTCTTTGTAATAAAATTTTGTCAAATAAATATCTCATCACTATATTATAATTTACAACATGGAGAGAAAATGCCAGAATTACCAGAAGTCCAAACAGTTGTTAATTATTTAAATCAAACAATAAAACATAAGAAAATACTAGATGTTAGTGTTTTAGCTGAAAAAATGCTTAAAAATGCTTCTGTTGTCGACTTTAAAAAAATTCTTATAGGATCTGTAATAGAAAAAGTTGAAAGACTAGGCAAATATTTGATTTTTCACTTAGATAATGACTTTGTGATGGTTAGCCACCTTAGGATGGAAGGCAAGTATTGAGTTCGGAAACTTGATGAACTAACTAATGACAAGCATATTCATATAATATTTAATTTAGAAGATGTTAATCTTTGCTACCATGATACAAGAAAATTCGGGACATTTACAATTTATAAAAAGGAAGAATTTATAAATTCAGATGAATTGGTAAAAATTGCCATAGATCCTTTGAATGATGACTTCAATGCTGATTATTTGTTTTCAAAAATTCATAAGTCTAAAAAGTCAATTAAGACCGCCTTATTAGAACAAGGAATTGTTTCTGGAATTGGCAATATCTATGCTTGCGAAATATTATTTAGTGCAAACATTTCCCCATTTAAAATTGCTTGCGAAATAACTCCAAATCAATGCAAAGATATTGTAAGAGAATCTAAAAGAATCTTAAAGCTTGCAGTTAAAAATAATGGCACAACTGTTTCATCATTTACCTTTGATAGTAATCATGCAGGTTCATTTCAGAATTATCTAAATGTTTATGGAAGGGCTAATAAAAAATGCAATAATTGTGATTCTCTCGTTAAAAAAGATTACATCAATAAAAGAGGAACATACTACTGTTCTTATTGCCAAAAATAGAAAGAAGTATTTTAAATTTGGTTTTATAAAAGAGTGGATGATTTGTAATAATTAATATTTTTTCAATCTTATTAATGTATTAAGATTAATATTAAAATTAATCTTATACAAAAGGGAACTAAAATTTTAAAGAACTTTGAATTTCTCCAATATTTTTTTTATTTCCATTTTAGCTATAAATGTTATAATTAATAAATCATATGTTAATGAAAATATGAAAATAAATATATGTAAAATAAGGTGGATATAAATTATTTATGAATACAAAAAAATTATTATTAGGACTAGGAGCATCATTACTAGCAATATTACCAATAACAGCAGTAATTTCTTGTTCTTCCGATTCTTCAACGCCAGTATCAGTTAAACCTGAAGCAGAAAAATTTGACAAAACTGTTGTAACTACAGCTGTAGGATTTATTAGTGCTGAAGAAGCTGTAAAAGAAATTCAATCGGGAAAAAATGCTCAAGAAAGACTTGATGCTTTAAAATCTTTTGCAAGCGTTCCAACCCTATCAGAAGGTTTCGAATTTGAAGTTTTATCAGCGAAAATTAATCCTGGAACAAATACAACAATTGATGTTTTAATTAAGGTTTTTGAAAAAGGTAATAAAGAAAATTTTGAGGAAGTTACATATAGAGTTGAGGGATTTGTTGCCCCTAATACTGATTTAGATACTGAAGCAGCTAAATTTAATGTTTCAGTGGTAACAAAAAAACCAAATCTAAATTCAAATGAGGCCATTAAAACAATTAATGATGCAACAACTCCAGAAGAAAGTCTTGCAGCTTTAAAAGAACTTGCAGATGTTCCGACTTTAGAGCAAGGATTTGAGTTTGCAGTTATAGAAGCAAGAATTAGCTCAACAAATACAGTAATCGATGTTTCAATATTAGTTTCTAGAACAATAGTAACTGAAGCCAAATATGTTAATTTTAAAGTTACAGGTTTTCAACCAGGATTTAATGTTTCAACTGAGGCAGCGAAATTTCCTGAATATCAATCAACTAGAATTAATGGTGTAAATTTTAAATCAATACATGCAAATCTAACTATTAACTTAGCTCCAACTCCTGGAGACAAACTTGCTGCTTTGAGATTTTTTGCTCCTACTATTCCAGTATTAGAAAATGGTATTAGTTTTGAAATTTTATCATCGAGTGTAAATAAACAAAACAGTAGAACAATTGATGTTTCAATTAAAGTTTTTGAGATAAGTAATCCAGCAAATAATGAAACAATTATAATGCAAGTTGGAGATTTCTTTTTCTTGAATCGTGCTGAAGTAGAATTACTTAAATTTTCTGATCCAGTAAATACATTAAATAGTAATATGACTGTTGCAGAAGCCGTGCAATCTATTACAAGTGCACCAGATTCAGATGCTAAAACAGCTGCTTTAGAACTTATTGCTCCTATTAATGATTTAGCAGATGGATTTACTTACAGAGTTGAAAGTGCAGAAGCGGCACCAGGAAATCTAAATGAAATTCGTGTGAGAGTAGTTGTTACTGAACTACAAGGTCCATGAGATTTTGAAACTATTTTTATTGTTAGAGGATTTAAATAAACCAGTAACTCAATAAAAAGAGTTTATCTACGTGAAATTAAATAAAAAGAACTTTGATTAGTTCTTTTTTTATGCATAGTGTTATATAATTAATTTGATATCACAAATAGGATTGTTAGTATTAATTAAAATAGCAAAATTAATTATTACTCAATTGATGTATTATCAAAACAAAAAAACAAAAGGAATGAATGTGAGAGTAGATTTACACTTACATTCTTATGCTTCGGCTCAAAATGGTGATTCGATAAAATGAGAGTCTGTGTATGATGCCGTTTCAAGATTATATAAATCTGGTGTCCGCCTTGCCTCATTTTCAGATCACAATGTTTTTGATGTTGATTTATATTTAGAATGTACAAAATTAGGCAAAACAGGAGGAATGGTATTTCTACCTGGAATTGAAGTAAATATTGTTAGAAAGAATGGGATGATTGCCAATTTGATATATATATTTCCTGAAAATTTATCAATGGATCAATTGTTAAAAATTAAACAAATTTCAAAACTTGAAATTCCTAGAAATGGGATTACAATTAGCAAAGCTAATAAAATTTTTAGCGACTTTGACACTATAAAAATTCCACACATAGGAAAATCAGACCATTTCAAAACGGAAGATTTGGAGGGGTTGGAATATGATGCTTTTGAAGTTACAAACTTAAAACATTCAAATTATTTAAAGGTAACTAAAGACGGACTAGAATGTTCGGTCGTTGCTTTTTCAGACACACATATTTGGACAAGTTATCCTCAGCAAGCAAAACTCATAACCGAAATGTCTTTGGACCCAATTGGATATAAATCTCTAAAAGAGAGACTAAAAGAAAATAAAATATTTGCGAAAGGAATAATTAATGATTAAACAAATAGTATTTAAAACTAATAATTCCTTAGAAGGCACTCCCCTTATCATTAACTTTGATGAACACATCAATATAATTATTGGACCAAAGGGTGGCGGTAAATCAACATTGTTTGACTTACTAGCAGGAATTCAAAATGGATATATCTCAAAAAGTGTAATAGATGCCCTAAAGGAATTTGGTCTTATATTTGATAAAGCAATTAAATTTAATAATGAAATAATAAACGCTAATCAATTAACCAAAAAAACAAAGAAAGAGATGGAAACCGATTTCGAAGGTCGGTATGATGTTATTTTTCAAGATGATCCAATAAAGAAAAACATAAATAACTTAGATCAAATAGATAAACAAAAAAAAGAATATGTTCAAGATTTAATTGATAAATCTCCAATTATTCTGGAATTAATTAAAAAGATTGAAAACTTTTATAATGGCATGGTAAAAATTTCCATAATGAATAATCAAAATGAAATAAATTGAACAAATGCCTTCCAGATAAAATCACCTTCAGATGGTAAGACTAAATTAATTATTAAACTGAACTACAATGATACAGATATCAGTCAAAAGATTGATATTGAAAAAAGAAATTTAAACATTATTATTAAGAATGCAAGAGAACAAAAAGTTGAGCTAGAAAAATTTAAAACATTAAATTTTAACAACGTTAGTATCGATGAGGTATTTAATAATGAATTGAATCAAAAAATTAATAAACTCCAAAAAGATTATGATGAAATCGAAAGCATTGTAAAAGCACGTGAATTATATATCAGTAAAATTAGCAACATGACTATGTGTTTCAAAGCAGCTTACAAAAAAACTATTGAAGAAATAAAGAAAAAAGATTTTGGTGGGGCAGGTTTAAAAGCCTATGAAAAACAAGCACAAGATTATTTTAAAAAACTGGCAAATGAAATTGTTTATCAAAAGAATCTATTTGAAGAATTAATAAATAATGAAGTCGTTTTAAACTTTAAGGAAAAGGAAGTAAACAACTCACTTTTATCTTATAAGATAGATAGTGTTGTTAAGTTGGATCAAGAAGAAATAGTCGATATCTTAAAAATTGTTCTACCAACACCAGGTGGATCAATTAGCGACATCTCAAAATGATTACTAAACCTTATTAAAAATGGACCAAAAGAATTTGATAGAAAAAGAATTTCTAATTGCATCTCTAGAAATCTTAAAAAATATGTGAAAGTTCTAGCAGAAGGTAAGGACTATGACACAATGTCTTTGGGTCAAAAATCTATTTATGGTATTAAATATAAATTCAATAATTCTATGGATAAAGCACTATTCTTAGATCAACCTGAAGATAATTTAGATAATCATACAATTGCCACAAATATTTTAGAAATGCTTAGTCTAAAAAAAGATCAGCAAGTCTTTATTGTTACACACAATGCAAATATTGGAATATTGACAAATCCTGAAAAAGTTATTGTAGCAGATTTAAATAGTAGCACAGAGCAATACTATGAATCAACAACAATAAATACAGAAAATGGAGAATTAGATTCTGCACATTATCTTGAGGGTGGCGTCGATTTTCTAGAACGAAGATACATGAAAATAAAAGGAGAAAAATAAAATGACATTAAACATTACACAAAAAGATAACATGGGAACAAAAGAAATCATTGTCAGTTTTGCAAAAGAATTATTACTAATATCTGAGAATTCAGAAGAATGAACAAATGAAGGTATCAACAAGTTTCTAATAAGTTTAGCTTCTAAAACTCCAAATGATGAAGACATTGTTCTTGAATATGATGAAAAAAATGAAGATACAACATATATACATATAGTAGGATTATTCAAAGAATTTGCATCGGAATATAACAAGACGATTAAAAAACAAAATTCTGAAAATATATAAGATTGATTTTTACCATTATAAATATCTTTTTGTATTATAATTTTAAACATAATGAAAAATCTTAATGCTGAAAAATCAATCCTTGCCCTAATTAATAAATTCTTTTGAAAGTCAAAAGTTGGACCATTAACAATGTTTTTACTACCAACCGGATTCATGCTTATTTATTTTGTAGTCGGAAACAGTAGAGATGGTAATTCATTCTTTGTCCAAGCTTTCCCATCATTTATTGCTTTATCAGTTTTACCTGTAACACTAATATCATTACCACAAATGTTAGTAGAAATAAAACAATCAGTTATTTTAAGAAGGATATCAACTTCTAGTATCACTCCAATAAAATATAATTTAATTGTCTCTGCTTGATTTTTTTTAATGTGTTGTTTTTCCACTCTTTTTGTTATTATTCTCTTTCTATGTTTCTTAAATAAAGATGTGTCAGAAGAGCTAGCACATATTAATTGAGGAGAATTTTTGATTGCCATATTAATGTTATATATAACTTCGATTGCAACAGGAATTGTTTTGTCTTCTGTTTCTAAAAAGTCTTCAACAGTTCAGTTAATCGGATTATCATTCATGCTCCTAACTATAACTCTTGCTGGATATTTTATTCCAATTTCGGTTATTGGTGGGATTGATGCAATCAAATACATAAGTTTATTTTCACCAATCAATTATTCAACATCACTTCTAAATAATGTGTTATTAGAACCGGTTAATGGAGTATCGAAAAGTATTTTTGATTTTAGTGATTTCTTTATTACCGACTTCACAGATCAAAAGGAAGATGGATCTTTTGGATCTTTATTAATTATTACCTCATGACAGAAAGCACTAAACTTAGTTATGCCAATAGTGATTTTTACTGGATTCAATTTTATTGCTTATAAAAAATTCTCTTGATCAAGCAGATAAAGTAAGAAGTAAGAAAATAATATTAAATGAAAGGAAGATGGAATGAAAAATATAACAACCAATATTTGAGATAAAGTAAAACGAATTGAATCTCCAGAAGCTAAAAATCCATATGATCAATTAGAAATTTTTCATAGCGAAAACGCTCCTAAAAGGGAATTAATAATTGAAGTTAAGAATTTAACTTGTAAAATAAAAACATTAAAAGGGACGATAACTGTTTTTGAGAATATCTCATTTAATTTGTACAAGGGTGAAAAGATTGCTTTTTTGGGTCCTAATGGTGCAGGAAAAACAGTTATGGTGGAAATACTATCAGGAACAAGAAAGGCTACTAGCGGAGAGATTATTTATCATTTTGATCACAAGAAGAATAAACCCCATGAGTACTTGGGTGTTCAATTCCAAGATTTTGAATTTCCTACCGGTCTAACAATCAAGGATATTATTGACTTTATTATTAAGCTAAATGAAATAAATAATATTAATACCGAAGAATTCAATGATATTTTAGAAACATTCCAATTAAAAGATATTTTGGATAATAAAATTTCCAAACTATCAGGAGGACAAAAACAAAGATTAAATGTTTTTATCGCTCTTCTTAATAATCCAAAGGTTTTATTCTTAGATGAATTCACAACTGGTTTAGATATCGCTATTAAAACCAATATTCAAAACTTTATTGTTGACTACTGTAGTAAAAATGAAACATCTCTTGTTTTGATTTCTCATGATATCGATGCTATTACTGAAATTGTAGAAAGAATTATTATTTTAGCTGAACATCAAATAAAAATTGATTTATCTTCTGAAGAAGTTGTTAAAAAATTTGGTAGTATTTCAAAATTGCTTAAAAAATATATTGCCTATTAAATATTTTTTTCAAATTAAAAGCACTTTATTCAAGTGCTTTTTTTATATTTAAATATTATAATTTTATTTTACTAATTCAATGATTGCCATTTTAGTAGAATCACCTTGACGAGCTGGTAATTTAATAATTCTTGTATAACCACCTTGACGATCTTTATACTTAGGAGCAACGGTTTCAAATAAATATTTTAAAGCAGGTACACCATCTTTTGTTTTAACATCTCTTAAGAATGCTGCTGCTGCCCTTCTAGAACTTAATGTATTTATTTTTCCTTTAGTAATCATTTTTTCAACATGTCTTCTAACTTCTTTTGCTCTTGTTTCTGTTGTTGTAATTCTTCCATGAATAATTACATCTGTTGATAAAGAACGCATTACTTGTTTTCTTCATGTTGCATTTCTTCTAAATAGTTGATGTGGATTAGCCATTATTCATCTCCTTTATTTAAAATGATTTTTAATTCTTCTAATTTAGCAACAATCTCATTCACTGATTTTTCACCAATTGAATTAATGTTTTTCAATTCAGATTCTGATAGTGAAATCAATTCTGATACTTTAGAAATTTTAGCTCTTCTCAATCCATTTGTTGAACGAACTGTTAAGTCTAGATCATCAATAGTCATTGATTCAAATTTTGAATCTTCCTTTTTAGGAGATTCATCTTCAAAAATATTATTTAAGTCTAGATTCTCAATGTTTCCTATTATTTGCATATGAGCAATCATTATTTCTCCAGCTTGTGAAAGAGCATTTTTTGCATCTACTGTACCATTCGTTTCAATTGTTAATTCTAATTTTTCTTGAACGGCATATGATGAAGTATTTAACTCTTCAACATTTGTAGAAACTCTAACAATTGGAGAGAAATTTGAATCCATTGAAATAAATGATCCGCTCTTTATTTTTGAATCCATTTTTGAACTATTTTCCTTGATTATCGTTTTGTTGAAATCTGAGTCATAGTATCCTCTATCTGCTCTTAAGAATAATTCAAATTCTAATGAACCTTTTTTAGCAACATTAGCAATTACAGTATCACGACTTGTAACTAATTCTAATTCAGAAGGAATTGATAAATCTCCTACCTTTACTGCTCCTTCACTATCATTTTTATAATGTATCTTAATAATTGTGTCATCTTTAAAAACTTCAGGATTGTATTTAAATTTAATTGAAGATAAGTTTGATAGAAAAGTAATAACATCTACATCAACACCTGGAATTGGAGCATACTCATGTGAGATTCCACTTATTTTTGTTGCAAATGATGAAACACCATAAATAGATGAAAGTAAAATTCTTCTAATCGATGTTCCTAAAGTATTTGCCATTCCTCTTTCAAGAGGTTGAACAACAAACATTGTATTGTTATCTGAAATTTTTTTAGATTTTATTTCATTGTAATTTATTTTAGTTATTTTAGACATTATGCTCTCCTTCTTTTTAAAATTTTCTTAGGTGGTCTAGTTCCATTATGAGGAATTGGAGTAACATCTTCAATACCTTTAATGATAATTCCAGAAACTTCTATTTGCTTACGAGCAGCGTCTTTTCCAGGACCAATCCCTTTAAGCTTTACATCTACTTCCTTAATTCCAAATTTCTTTGCCTCTTCAGAAGCTGCGGCAGCTGCCAATCCTGCTGCATAAGGTGTTTTTTTCTTAGTACCCTTATAACCAATAGCACCTGATGATGATCAAGCAAAAACATTTCCTTGTTCATCTGCAAATGTGACAATCGTATTTTGATGAGTTGAGTGAATGTGAACAACACCACTAACAATAACTCTTTTTTTAGTCTTTTTAGCCATATCTACATCCCCCTACTTCTTCTTACCTGTTGGACTGTTTCTTGGTCCTTTTCTTGTACGAGCATTCTTTTGAGTTACTTGTCCTCTAACTGGCAATCCTTTTCTGTGACGAATTCCACGATAAGATTTAATTTCCATTAAACGCTTAATGTTAATTCCGACTTCTCTTCTTAAATCACCTTCAGTCATATATTGACTCGCAACTTTTCTTATTGCACTTAACTGTTCTTCAGTAAGTTGTGAAACCTTAATATTTTCATCAATTTTAGTTTCTTCTAATATTTTTTTTGATAAGCTTTTTCCAATTCCAAAAATATATGTTAAAGATATAACAATACGCTTATTATTTGGAATTTCAACGTTTAGTATTCTAGCCATTAATTAACCTTGTCTTTGTTTGTGTTTTGGTTGGATACAAATAGCACGAACAACGCCCTTTCTTTTTATTATTTTACAATCCTTACACATTGTTTTTACTGATGCTCTTACTTTCATCTTTCTCCTCGATTATTTGTGTCTAAAAACAATTCTGCCCTGAGTTCAATCATAAGGACTGATCTCTACATCAACAGTATCTCCAGGAAGAATTCTAATTTGGTGAATTCTCATTTTACCTGATACTCTTGCCTTTATTTTTAAGTTGTTTTCACATTCAACTTCATATTCAGTTGTAGAAAAGCACTTTGTGACTTTCCCAACCATTTTTAACGCTTCATTTGCCATATTTGTATTTAAATCATTGTTAAATTAATGAATTTAATTCCTTTCTATTTTGATGAATTTTAAATAATTTTTTAAATTATCTAAACTACGTTATTCAATTATTTTTTAAATAATTTCTTTAAAAGCAATTGAGACTAATCTTTTAAAGAAATTCCTGGTCTTATGATACTAGAAAACTAAATATATGCCAGGATTAATAATCTTTAGAAAGATTTTATTAATACAAAAGTAGAATTAATTAATATTTATATAAAAATGATATCAAATTTATTAAAAAAATCAATACTTTTTGATTTTTTTTAAGTCAAAACTATTCCTTTTCCATTTTTGATCAAAACTGTCTGTTCAAAGTGACTAGATTTCTTCTTGCTAACTGCCACAACTGTTCAACCATCTTTTAGAATCTTTATTTTTTTAGACTTTTGGAGAATCATTGGTTCAATGCAAATAACCATATTATCTCTTAAAAGCTCTCCGGCTCCTTTTTTGCCATCATTATTAATATATGGATCTTCATGAAGCGATTTCCCAATTCCATGACCACTGAATTCTTTTGGCGTAAAGAGATTTTGTGATTTTATGTAAGAACCGATTGCAAAGGCAATATCGCCTGTTCGAGCTCCAGGTTTAATTTCATTAAGACCTATATTAAAAGCTTCTTCTGCAACTTTTATTAAGAACTGATCCTCTTCACTTGCTTCTCCAACCGCTTTTGTAAAAGCTGAATCAGAAAAATATCCTTCATATATTGCCCCAACATCAATTGAGACTAAATCTCCCGCTTTTAAAATTCTTTTTGAGGGAATTCCATGGATTAGTTCCTCATTAACAGATGCACAAATTGTTCCTGTAAAACCTTGATAATTTAAGAATGCTGGTTTGGCACCTAGTCTTATTATTTCATCATGAGCAATTTTATCCAACTCCAAGAGTGAAACTCCTGGTTTAATTTTGCTAGAAATAATTTTTTTAACCTCTGCTAAAATTGAGCAGGATTTTTTAATTAATTCTATCTCTCTTTCACTTTTAATATGAATCATTATCTAATTATACTTTTCCAATATTTCTGAAATCATAATTGGGATTTCTTGATCTGAATCAATAGTTAAAAGCATTGATTTTTTCTTGTAATAATCAATTAGTACTTTTGTTTGATCATCATATACTTGTAAACGTTTAATGATTGCTTGAGGCTCATCATCTTCTCTGGTAATCAATAAGTTGTCATCTACTTCACAATTTGGATGTTTTTTAGATTTTATTGATGAAGTATTATATGTTCTTTTACAAACTGAACAAAACAATCTTTGCGATAGTCTTTCAACAATTTTTTCTTTAGACAATTCTAAAAGAATTACAATGAATTCATCTTGATTTAAACTAGCTAAAAAATCTGCTTGATCAACTGTTCTAGGATATCCATCTAAAATATAATTTATATTTTGCGCTTTCAATTCAGTTACTTTTTTCTTAACTACTTGATTTGTTATATCATCTGGTACATATAGTCCTGAAGAAACCAATTTTTCTATTTTTAATCCTAATTCAGATTTATCTTTTATTTCAGAACGAAAAATATCTCCTGTTGAAATATGCTTAATATCAATAATCTTGCTTAGTTCATTAGAAATTGTTCCTTTACCTGTTCCTGGCGCTCCTAGGAATATGATGTTTTTTTTGGCTTTACTTATCATAAGATTGACCCACTTTCTTCATCCATATTACTGTCATAATCTTCATTTATTAATTCAACATCTCTTGTCATTTCACTAAAGTTATAAACTTCCAAGCTAGATTGAGATTTTTCCCTTTTTGAAAAGTGGGATGTTTTATAACGTACACGAATTTGTTCCATTGTTTCTATAGAAACAGAAACAATAATCATTAAAGATGTTCCACCGAAAGCAATTCCAGGTTCTAACCCTAAAATCTGTGCTAAGTATTCGAATGATGACAATATTGTTAAATAGAAGGCTGAAAAAATTGATAATCTCATAACAATAGATGTTAAGTAATCTTCAGTTTGTTCACCGGGTCTAACTCCTGGAATGAAAGTTGAGTGACGACTAAAGTCCTCTACTATTTTATCAATTCTTGATTGTTGTAATCCCATTATTATGGTAAATAAGAAGATAGAAACAGAGAAAATAACTAATCCGATTGGTGCTGTTAACACAAAATTATTTTGGAACCAAATAACTGTTAAATAATTATCATCAAGAAAAGTTGCCACAAAATTAATTATCATAAGTGGAAATGAAGTAACCAACATTCCGAAAATAACAGGCATTACCCCTGCAGCATTAAGTTTTAAAGGAAGATATGAAAGTTCTTTAACACTACGACTTCTTCCAGAACCTGTATGTTGAATTGGAATTTTTCTTTCTGCCTGATAAACAAAATTGATTAAATACATAATGACAATAAAAGATAATAAATATAATGTGAAGTAAACAATTCCGGTTAATAATTCGGTATTTGTTGCCCCAACTGGAATCATCTTGCTAAATGCAGCAGTAAAAACAGGTGGTAATGAAATTATTGTCCCCGTTAAAATTAGTAATGATGTTCCATTACCAACTCCCTTATTTGTTATTTGTTCTGAAATAAACAATGATAGAAAAGAACCGGCAATCATTACAAGTGGTAAAACTATATAAATGAATCAAACCTGATTAAATCCAGGTGAAAGTTCAACAAATCCAATTGTTCCAGATTGTAGTGATTGAGTTAAAACGAGTGCTTGAATTGCAGCTATAACAAATGTTAGTGCTCTAGTAATATAATTAATCTTAATTCTACCGGCAGGACCTGACTGAGATAATCTATGAATAGGTGGAAATAATTTTGTTTGTGCAAGAGTCATAATAATCGAAGCAGAAACAAATGGACTTATTCCTAGCGAGACTAGAGAAAATCTTCTGAGACCCCCTCCCCCTATGGTATTTAATATTCCGAAAAAGTCATTAGGATCTAAATCTTGACCTTGAACCACATCTACCCCAGGAACTGTTATAGAACCAATAATAACAAAAAAAGACATCATCAACAATGTGAAGATGATTTTTTTTGTTAGTACTTTATCTCTAAAATTATCAATGAAATGTTTACGAAAAAATAAAGATGTCTTAGAGGTAATTGGAGTAACATGAGACCAAATCCATTTGAAGAATTTCAAATTAAATAACCTCTACGCTTCCGCCAGCTTTCTCTATTTGCTTAATGGCACTTTGTGATGCAGCATTAATTTTAACTTTAAATTTCTTAGTTACTGTTCCATTAGATAATAATTTAACAGGCATATTTTTATTACGAGCAATTTTAAGTTCATTTAATTTTTCAACTGTAATTTCTTCATTAGCCTCAAAATTTAATTCTAAATCTTCTAAAGAAACGACTTGATATTCAATATGATTAACGTTATTAAATCCTCTTTTAGGTACACGTCTAAATCAAGGATTTTGTCCACCTTCAAAACCTGGTCTAGTTCCTGTTCTTTTATTTTGTCCAGATTGACCTTTTCCGGCTTGTTTACCTTTTCCGGCTGCGTGACCACGCCCAACACGTGTTTTTTCTTTACGTGAACCTTCATTTGGCTTAAGTGAATGTAATTTCATATTTACTCCTTTTCTTTAAAATTTTATAAAATTTTGATTAATGATTTCTAAAATAAAATATTTATTTTAAAATTTGATTAACACTAATGTCTCTTAGACTTGCAATTTCTTCTATTGTTCTTAATTTAGAAAGTGCCTTTAATGTTGCTTTAGCTGTATTTGCTTTAGTTCTTGAACCATATGATTTTGTATAGATATCAGTAACACCCGCCAATTCAACAACTGAACGAACTGTTCCTGATGCAATAATTCCTTTTCCTTTTGGAGCAGGTTTTAACAATACATTAGAAGATAGGTATTTTGTTTGAATTTCATGAGGAATTGTTGATTTATTAATAATAGGAACATTGATCATGTTTGTTTGAGCATTTTTAATTGCTTTTTTAATTGAATCAGGAACTTCTTTTGCTTTCCCGTGTCCAATTCCTACTTTACCTTTTTTGTTTCCAATAATAACTATTGCTGAAAATGAGAATCTTCTTCCACCCTTAACAACTGTTGTTACCCTAGCAATATCAATAACTTTTTCTTCAAATTCATTAACTCTTTTTTTAGCAGGTTGACGTTTTTTAGAATTCGCTGTTCCTTCACCTTTTGGTTTTCTGACAAAATTTGTTGAGTTTGAAGCAAAATGAGATTTCTCTTTTTTTGCTGGAGCAGAAGAAACTTCTTTAGTTGAAGATGCTTTAATTTCAACCTTTGATGCCTCTGACATTGCAACTTCTTGTGTTAATTGAATTTTATTTTTTTCCAATTCTTCTTTTTCTATTTTATCTTTATTTTTATCCATAACTAAAACTTAATCCCTTCTTCTCTTACAGCATCGGCAAAAGCCTTTACACGTCCATGATAGATATAACCTGAACGATCAAAAACTATTTTTTCAATATTTAGTTTTTTGATTTTAACGCCTAACTCCTTACCGATTTTTTGTGCTGCTTGAACATTTCCACCATAAGTTTTATCTTTAATGGTTGAAACTGAAGCTAGAGTTTTTCCAGTAGTATCATCGATTAGTTGAGCATAAAAGTTTTGTAATGATTTGTAAACAGACAATCTTGGAATTGTTGCTGTTCCACTTATTTTTGTTCTAATCTTAAGATGTTTTTTCAATCTTGCTTGATTTCTTGATTTATTTGCCATATATTTACCTACTTACTTAGAAGAAGCTTTTCCTTCCTTACGACGAATAGTCTCATTGTCGTACATTATTCCTTTACCTGAATAAACATTTGGTTTTCTAATTTTTCTAATTTTTGCAGAAAATTCTCCAACTGCTTGTTTATCATTACCAGAAACAACTATCTCAGTTGGCTTTGGTAATTCTAACTTTATGTTTTCAGGGATTTCTAAAGTATGAGGGTGTGAATAACCAGCATGAACTTCAAGAATATTATTAGCAACAGAAGCTTTATAACCAACACCTTTAATTAAAAGTTTTTTGTTGAACCCTGCGGAAACACCAATAATCATTCCTGATAATAAAGAGTTAGTTGTTCCATGTAATTGTTTGGTGTGTTTTTCCTCATTTGCTCTAACTGTTGTCAATTTGTTATCTTCAACTTTTACAGATATTAAAGGTGAAAAAATACGTGACAAAGTTCCTCTAGAACCTGTTACTGAAATAACTGGTTCTTTAATATCAATAGTAACACCAGCTGGTATTTCTAAAATTCTATTTCCGACTCTTGACATATTTTTTTATCAAACATAGGCTAGCACTTCGCCACCTATATTTGCCTTTCTTGCTTCTTTATCTGTAATTATTCCTTTTGAGGTAGAAATAATTGCAATTCCAAAACCTGATAACACTTTGGGAATAGAATCTACTTCTGAATAAATTCTAAGTCCTGGTTTTGAAATTCTTTTTATATCAGTAATAACTCTTTCATTACCTTTATATTTTAAAGTTAACATAATTTCTTTTTTGACACCATTAGTAATAACTTCAAACTCACCTACATAACCTTCTCTTTGCATAATTTCTAAAATTTTAATTTTAGTATTAGAATGAGGGATCATAACTTTTTTGTGTCTTCTTGAGTTTGCCATTTTGATACGAACAATCATATCTGCTATTGGATCTGTAATAAATGCCATATTATCAACTCGCTTTCTTTATTCCAGGTATTTTTCCTTCATGCGCTAGTTTTCTAAAACAAATTCTGCATATTTCAAATTTCTTAAGGACTGAATGTGGACGTCCACACAATTGACAACGTGTGTACTCTCTAGCACTATATTTAGGGTGTCTAGATGCCTTTACTTTTAATGATTTTTTTGCCATAATTTACCTACTTATTACCTTTAGCAAAAGGCATTCCTAATTTTTCTAATAAAGCAAATGCTTCTTTATCAGTTTTTGCAGTTGTAACAATAATAATATCCAACCCTTTTATTTTTCTTATTTTGTCAAATGAAATCGCTGGAAAAATAATTTGTTCTTTAATTCCAATTGCAAAATTTCCTGATCCGTCAAAGGCTTTTGGACTAACACCTCTAAAGTCTCTTATTCTTGGAATTGATACGTTAATTAATTCATATAAAAATGTTCAAGCTCTATCTCTTCTTAGAGTAACTTTCCCACCCATAGGCATTCCTTCACGTAACTTTCAAGAAGCCAAAGATTTTCTAGCTCTTGTTTCAGCAGGTTTTTGCCCTGCAATAAGAGCAAGTTCATTTTGAACTTCTTCAATTGCTTTAGAATTAGTAACTTCACGACCTGCTGTCATATTAAGAATGATTTTTTCAATTCTTGGAACTTCCATAACTGAAGAATATTTAAATTCTTTCATTAAGGCAGGAACGATTTCTTTAATGTATTTAGTGTGTAAAACTGTTTCCATAAATTAAACTTCCTTTCCTGTTTTTCTTTCAAAACGAACTTTTTTTCCATCATTAATTTTAAATCCAATTTTAGTTGGTTCATTAACACCTTTTTTAGAATGCTTTGTCTTAAGGGCAACATTTGAAACATGAATTGAAGATTCTCTTTGTTCAATTGAACCTTCAGTTTTTTCTTGTGTTGGTTTTAAGTGTTTTGTTACCATATTGATATCTTTAACCAAAACTCTTTGAGTCTTATTATTAATTTTAATAATAAAACCTGATTTCCCTTTTTCTGCTCCGGCAAGAATTACTACTTCATCATTTTTTCTTAACTTCATAATAAATTCTCCCTTACAATACTTCAGATGCTAGTGAAGCAATCTTTAAGTATCCTTTTTCTCTTAGTTCACGAGCTATTGGTCCAAAAACACGAGTACCCCTAGGAGTTCCATCTTCCTTTAAAATAACAACAGCATTATCATCAAATCTAATATGTGAACCATCTTTTCTTTTCACACCATATTTTGTTCTAACAATAACAGCTCTCACAACTTGTCCTTCTTTAACAATTCCATTTGGAGTTGCCTTTTTGATTGAACAAACAATGATATCACCGATGTTAGATGATTTTTTAACTGATCCACCAATGTTTCTAATAACTCCCACTATTTTAGCTCCTGAGTTATCGGCTACATTAAGTCTTGACATTTCTAAAACCATTATTTACCTTCTTTCGCATTTTCTCTAATTGTCTCTAGGCGAAAACTTTTAGTTTTAGATATTGGTCTTGTACTAGTTATCTTAACAATATCACCCATTTTGGCAATTCCTTTTTCATCATGAGCAGCAAAACGTTTTGTTTGTTTAAAACGTTTATTATACAAGGGGTGCTTCACATAAATATCAACAGCAACAATAATTGTTTTCTCATTTTTAGTTGAGACAACCATTCCGATAAGTGATTTTCTAGAATTTTCTCTAACAACTTGTTCCATTATTTAACTCCCTTACCCTTATCTTTTGTGCTTTTTGCCTTTTTAGTTTTTGTTTCCGCTTTTTTCTCAGTTTTCTTTTCTACTTTTTTCTCAGTCGCTTTTACTTTTTTCTCAGTTTTCTTTTCTGTTGTTTTTTTATCAATCTTTTTATCAACAGAAACTTTTTTTAATCCTTTAATTTTGCTAGATTTTTCTTCAACAACTGATGATTGAGGATTTTCAAGACTTTTTAAAGCTGTTAGTGCTTTAGCAATATCTCTACGCACTAATTTAATTTTATGTGTTTGATCTTGTTGACCAGTTTTGTTCTTAAATCTTAATAAAAATAATTCTGCTTTCAATTCATTAATTAAATCAAAAAGTTCTTGTTTAGATTTTTTTTGTATTACACTATATTGCATTTTGTGCCTCACTATCTGCCTTAGAAACTATCTTAACTCTTACAGGTAATTTATGACCACCTAATCTTAAAGCATCTTTTGCGATTTCGTCACTAACTCCTGAAACTTCAAATAACATTGTATTTACTTTAACAACCGCCACTCATTTCTCAACATTACCTTTTCCTTTACCCATTCTAACTCCAATTGGTTTAGATGTTAGTGATAGATGTGGGAAAACCCTTATAATAACTTGACCTTCACGACCCATTCTACGAGTAATGGCAATCCTTGCAGATTCAATTTGTCTTGCAGAAAGTCAATTTGAAGTTTTTGCTTGTAATCCGTATTCACCAAATGAAACATTGTTTCCTTTAAAAGCTACACCTTTATCATGTTTTATTCTAAAAGTTTTACGGTGTTTTGTTCTTTTAGGTTGTAACATTACTTACCACCTTCCAAAATATCACCTAGTGAAATTCAAACCTTTATTCCAATTGCTCCATAAGTTGTTCTTGCTGTAGCTGTTGAGTAATCAATATTTTGTCTAAGAGTATGTAATTTCATTTCTCCTTCAGTATAACCTTCACTACGAGCCATATCAACTCCATTTAGTCTTCCTGAAACTTTAGTCTTAATACCTTTAGCCCCTGATTTCAAAGCACTTCTAATAGCAAATTTTTGGGCAACCCTAAAAGGTGCTCTAGCTTCTAATTTAATTGCAATTTCTTCAGCAACTAAACGTGCATTTAATTCTGGAAACTCTATAGCAATAACTTCTAGATTCAATTTCAAATTACGGTTCTTAGTGAATTTTTGAATATTTTGAGTTAATAATTTAATATTAGCTCCTTCATTACCAAGTACTACTCCTGGTTTTGCAGTATAAATAAGAACCGAAACTTTTTCATCCTGTGTTCTTTTAATAACTACATTACCAATTTGATACTCTCTAACAAATTTTTCTAAATATTCACGAATCTTCATATCTTCTAATAAATAAGTTGAAAACTTATCCTTGTTAGCGATTCATACGGCGTTATGTGGTTTTGTTATTCCGTAACGGAACCCATTTGGATTTACTTTTTGTCCCATAAATACCTCTTTCTACTTTTCTTCTAACTTAATTACAAAGTGTGAAGTTCTTTTTAATATTGGAAATGCTCTACCTTGAGCTCTAGGTTGAAATCTTTTCAATGTTGGTCCTTCATTTACTAACATTTCTGAAATAAACAACTTATCTGGGTCCATTCCCTTAGTGTTAATTGCATTTGCAATTGCTGAATTCAATAATTTTAGAAATAGTCTTGCAGCTTTCTTATTCGAGTTATTTAAAATCGATAGTGCTTCAGATGTTGTTTCATATCTTATTTGATCTGCAACTAAACGTGCTTTTCTTGGTGAAATTCTTTGTAATTTCAATTGTGCTGATGCTTGTGGTTTCATTATTTTTTCTTCCCTTTATCATTTCCGTGACCTGAGAATGTTCTTGTTGGTGAAAATTCACCTAACTTATGACCAACCATATCATCAGTGACATAGACATCTATAAATTTCTTTCCATTATGAACTTGAAATGTTAATCCAACAAAATTTGGAAAAATTGTTGAACGTCTTGACCAAGTTTGAATCGGTTTTTTTGGACTTTTCTTAGAAATAATTGCTTCAACTTTTTTAAGTAAATGATCTTCTATGAAGGGTCCTTTTTTGAGTGATCTAGCCATTATTTATCCTCTTTTCTTCTCTTAACAATTAATTTTGTTGAAGCTTTTTTGTTATCTCTTGTCTTAATTCCAAGAGCTTTTTTACCTCAAGGTGTCATTGGAGCTTTACGTCCAATAGGTTGTTTACCTTCACCACCACCATGTGGGTGGTCAATTGGATTCATAACCGAACCACGAACTGTAGGCCTAATACCTTTGTGACGATTACGCCCCGCTTTACCAATATTAATAAGTGAGTGTTCTTCATTACCAACAACACCAATTGTTGCTCTAGCTTTTGGCAAGAACTTTCTTACCTCTCCAGACTTAAGACGCAATATCAAGTATTTACCTTTATCATCACGTCCTAAAATTTGAGCACTAGTTCCTGCTGAACGAGCTAATTTAGCTCCTCCTCCTGGTTGAATTTCAATATTATGAACAGTTGTTCCTTCAGGAATATTTTCTAAAGGAAGGCAATTTCCAGGCTTGATATCTGCATCAGGTCCAGAAAAAACTGAATCCCCAACTTTCAATCCCTTAGGTTGAATAATGTATCTTTTTTCACCATCAACATAATTTATTAAACAAATATTTGCACTACGATTTGGATCATACTCGATTGAAACTACTTTTCCTTCAATTCCATCTTTGTTTCTTCTAAAATCAATAATTCTATATTTTCTTTTAACTCTTCCACCCTTGTGTCTTGTAGTAATTTTACCTTGATTATTTCTTCCTGATTGAGTAGGAAGATTTACTAATAGCGATTTCTCAGGTTTGTCACCACTAAGATTAGCTCTATAATCAAGAACTGTCATATTACGTTGACCATTTGTGGTTGGTTTTAATTTCTTAATTGCCATAATTTTCTTTCTTTTGCTTAAAAATAGTTTTTTTCTTTTAAGCCCTTATTAATATTGTTATTTTTCAACTTTTTTAGATTTTGATACTTTTAAGTTTTCTTCTTTACCTTTGGGTTTTTTGTCAACCTTTGGAGCTGTCTTTTTAGGAGTTGTTTCCTTAGAAGGCTTAACAATAGGTTTTTCATTTTTATCATCATTTGATTTTGATGATTTTGATGACTCAATTTTTTCAGCTATTTTTTTCTCAGCTGCTGAAATTGCTTTCAATTTTTCTAAGTCTTTTTTTGGTTTTTTAAGAGCTTCATCTTTTGCAATTCCTTCTTCAGGGAATATATTAATAGATGCTGAATCTTTTTTTAATGTAATGATAGCTTTTTTATATGATTTACTAAACCCACTATATCTTCCAACTTTTTTAGCTTTTTTTGGTACATTGAAAACATTTATTTTATCTATCTTAACTTCAAAAATGAATTGAACTGCTTTTTTAATTTCAGTCTTAGTCGCTCTCTTATCAACAGCAAATGTATAAACATGACCTTCCATTTGTTGATATGTCTTTTCAGTAAGAATTGGATACTTAATTATTTCATTAATATTCATTATTTCAACATCCCTTCTAAGATTGCAAGATCTTCTTCATTAATCACAAGTGCATCTGTTCATAATAATGACTCAACAGACAATGAATTAACCTTAATAGTTTCCACTTTTGTGTTGTTTGCTGATTTAAAAATATTCTCATCACTTGTAACTAGCAAAATATGTTTTCTGTCTAATAAATTCAAATTATCTAATTGTTTAATTAAATCACTTGTTTTTGGCTTAGAAAGTTTAATATCATTTGTAACTAAAATTAAATTCTCATTATTTAGCAATGTCAATGCTGATAGAAAAGCCAAACGTCTAACTTTTTTATTTACCTTGGTATTGTAGTTTCTTTCCACTTGGGGTCCGAAAGCTCTACCCCCACCAACAAATACAGGAGAACGCAATGTTCCAGCTCTTGCCTTACCTGTTCCTTTTTGTTTTCAAGGTTTTTTACCTGTACCAGAAACTGTTGCTCTTGTTTTAACAGCATGAGTTCCTTGACGTCTTGAACCTCTTTCAGAAAGAATAGTGTCAAATATTGCTTGATTATTAATATTTTCAATTGCAAATATTTCTTTTGGAAGTTTGACTTTATTATTCAATGGTTTTAATTCAGCTTTAACTTTCAAACTTCTTTGCTTTGCAGACATTTTTTTAACAGGAACTTCATTAAGGTTATTTTTATTATCTAAATCTAGTTTTAGACTTTTATCCTTAACTTCTTTAACTTTTTCTGTTTTTTTAGGTTTAACAACAGGTTTTGCTTTTTTAGTAACTTTTTCCATTATTTAACCTCTTCCTTTTTATCTTTTGAAGGTTTTTCCTTGGCGCTTTCTGAATCTGCCTTAGTTTCCTCTTTAGCCTTAGTTTCTTCTTTGACCTTAGTTTCCTCTTTAGCTTTAGTTTCTTCTTTAGCTTTAGCTTCTTCTTTAGCCTTAGCTTCTTCTTTAGCTTTAAATTCTAATTCAGCACTTGAAATTATTCCTTGCATTTCCTGAATAGACATATCTGAATTAACTTGAGCACCAAAATGTTTTGCTTTTTCAATAAGTTCATTTTTAATTAATTCTTCTTTTAGATTAACTAATTGAATTTCTTTTTTATTTGGCAATTGTTTAATTGCTTGTTTAATAATAAGAAAACCCTTATTAGGACCAGGCACTGAACCTTTTACCAAAATGTAATTTTCTTTATCATTAACATCAACAATAACTAAATTTTGAACTGTACTCTTAGCATTTCCCATGTGCCCAGGCATTGTCATACCTTTAACAACTTTGTTTCCAGAGATATCTCCAAGTGATCCTGTTTGACGTACTGGCTTAGATCCACCACCTCCACCATGAGATTTAGGACCAATTTTTTGATTATGTCTTTTAATTGAACCGGCAAAACCTTTCCCTTTTGAGATACCTGTAATATCTACAAGTTCTCCTGATTTAAAAATTGAAGCTTTAACTTCACTTCCTAATTTGAATCCATCCATTTCACGGATTTCTTTAACGAAGCGCTTAGGTGTTGTATTAGCTTTTTTGAAATGTCCAATCAGCGGTTTATTCGAATGCTTTTCTTTTCTTTCTATTGAAGAAAGTTGAATAGCATTGTAGCCATCTGATTCTTTAGTCAATACTCTAGTTACAATGTTTGGACTAATTTCAATAACTGTAACTGGAATAGACTGACCGTGATTCGAATAAATCTGTGTCATTCCAATCTTTTTACCCAAGATTCCTTTCATATTTTCCTCTTTCTAATTTTTTTTAATTATTTCCTATTTCGAAACAATTTCAATATTTACTCCTGCAGATAATTCCGCACGTTTTATTTTTTCCATCAAATCCTTCGAGGGATTATTGATAACAATTAATCTTTTATGAGTTCTTCTTTCAAATTGCTCACGTGATTTTTTGTTAACATGTACAGAACGTAGAATTGTAAATATTTCTCTTTTGGTTGGAAGAGGAACTGGTCCTCTAAAATCTCCATTTGCTTGTTTGATAATTTGTAATATCTTTATTGCTGATTCATCTAATATTTTTGATTCATAAGCAGTTAGTTTTATATTAATTTTATCCATTGTTGTCTCCTTTGTGTTCTTTTGAACAAGACTCCATATAAATACATGATATCGGTTGACAACTTATCTCCGAGTATCAAGAACCTTATATTTCTAAGTCATAGTTGCTTTTTAATTATATAGAAAAAAATAATAATTAAAAAAAAAACCTATATTTTATTGAAAATATAGTGAAAATTACGTCCTTAATGTTTATAAAAATTGATAATATCATTAAAAATTATATGGCGAATAATAAAATAATAGGGATTACCAAAAAGAATAAGACTGAACCAATTCAGACCTCAAATCTAGAGAATGAAGATCCTGTTTCTGTATAGTGAATATGAAATAATGATTGTATAGCAGGAAATAGTGCAATAAACATTATTAGAAAAATATTCATTCTCTCAAAAAATTCTGCATCTAAAAATATTAATGGTAATAAAAATGATGCTAAATAAATAATAAATATTGTATATTGAAATGCAATTATTTTGAAGAACTTTCAAGTTATTCTTATTGAACCCTTTAATGTTATTTTCTTTTTTTCTTTTATTTTTTTTAACATAACTTCTTAGTAAAAATTATATAAAAAAAATGATAATTAAATCATTTTATTTTTTGTTTGTTACAGTTTCTCTCAAAACTGAATAGTAATTTGATTTCAAGAAATAATAATCTTACTAAAATACATTCAATTTAAGTTAAGAAATTATTTTAAACCTATCAATTTATTAGTATTGGTCAGCTAAATGTATCACTACACGTACACCTCCAACCTATCAACCTCGTAGTCTACAAGGAATCTCAAGGGAATATTCATCTCTGAGGAGGCTTCCCGCTTAGATGCTTTCAGCGGTTATCCTTTCCATACTTAGCTACCCAGCTATGCTTCTGGCGAAACAACTGGAGCACCAGTGGTATGTCCACTCCGGTCCTCTCGTACTAAGAGCAGCTCTCATCAATATTCCAACGCCCACACCAGATAGGGACCGAACTGTCTCACGACGTTCTGAACCCAGCTCGCGTACCGCTTTAATTGGCGAACAGCCAAACCCTTGGAACCGACTTCAGCTCCAGGATGCGATGAGCCGACATCGAGGTAGTAATCCTTCCCGTCGATGTGATCTCTTGGGGAAGATAACTCTGTTATCCCCGGGGTAACTTTTATCCGTTGAGCGACAGCCATTCCACAATGAACTGCCGGATCACTAAGTCCTACTTTCGTACCTGCTCGACCTGTATGTCTCACAGTCAATTACACTTATACCTTTGCGCTCTACATATGGTTTCTGACCATATTGAGTGTAACTTTGAACGCCTCCGTTACTCTTTGGGAGGCGACCGCCCCAGTCAAACTACCCGCCATGCACTGTCCTCCAACCCGTATAGGTTGCAAGTTAGAAAATCAACGTAACAAGGGTGGTATTTCAAGGATGACTCCTCAGAGACTAGCGCCTCTGTATCATAGTCTCCCACCTATCCTACACATGTTAAATCAATTTTCAATACAAAGCTATAGTAAAGCTCCACGGGGTCTTTTCGTCTTGGTGCGGGTACCCAGCGCTTTCCCTGGGACCATAATTTCACCGAGTCCAATGTTGAGACAGTTGAGAGATCATTACGCCTTTCGTGCAGGTCGGTAATTAGCCGACAAGGAATTTCGCTACCTTAGGACCGTTATAGTTACGGCCGCCGTTCACCCGGGCTTCATATCAATGCTTCGCATAAGCTAACACCTCAACTTAACCTTCGGGCACTGGGCAGGCGTCACCACCTATACATCGTCTTGCGACTTAGCAGATAGCTGTGTTTTTGATAAACAGTTGCCCCTCACATTTCGCTGCGGCTCACATAAAGTGAGCACCCCTTCTTCCTAAGTTACGGGGTCATTTTGCAGAGTTCCTTAACATTGGTTATCTCGCTCGCCTTAGAATACTCATCTTGGGGACGTGTGTCCGTTCTCGGTACGGGTTCCCATAAAATTAAAACGTTTAGAAACTTTTCTAGGAAGAATAAATCGTATTATTCAGTACTAGCCGAAACTTTCCCTATGTATCATATCTTGTATTATTTATGCGGATTTGCCAACATAACTACTTTGATATTTGCACCACAATCCATTAAGTGGTTAATACTATCATTCTCCGTCATTCCAATCACTTTTTATAGGTTTAGTACAGGAATATTAACCTGTTTTCCATCGGCTACGCCTTTCGGCCTTACCTTAGGTCCCGACTAACCCTGGGTGGACGAACCTTGCCCAGGAAACCTTCCCCAATAGGCGTCAAAGATTCTCACTTTGAATCGTTACTCATACCGGCATTCTCACTTCTAAGCGCTCCACCAGTCCTCACGGTCTAGCTTCATTGCCCTTAGAACGCTCCTCTAACGTACTTTCGTACCCGTAGCTTCGGTACCATGTTTAGTCCCGTTACATTATTGGCGCAAGATCTCTTGACTAGTGAGCTATTACGCACTCTTTAAATGATGGCTGCTTCTAAGCCAACATCCTAGTTGTTTATGAAATCTCACAACCT
>JBOFPM010000010.1:0-6719 GCA_051659905.1 Metamycoplasmataceae bacterium
ATAAAGAATAAAATTTATGGAAAAGAAGGAATCATTTCTGCTCTTCAAAATAAGTTAAAATCAGCAAAACCTGAAGATAAATCAAAGATTGGTATCGAGATTACAACAATCAAGGAAACTGTTTCAAAACTATTAGAAATAAAATTACTAGAGTTAGATCAAATTGAGATAGAAAAAAAAATAAAGAATGATGTAAATGATATATTTCAACCCATTAATGGAGAAATTTTTATTCATCCATTAACATTAATTACTAATAGATTTCGTCAATGATTTCTACAAAATTCTTACATTGAAAATTATGGTTCTGAAATTGAGTCAGATTTATATAATTTTGAAAAATTAAATATCCCTAAGAATCATCCTTCAAGAGATATGCAAGACACTCTTTATCTTGATAAAGAAAACTTATTAAGAACCCACAATACAGGATTAACAGCAAGAGCCTTAGAAGCAAATAAAAATAAAAGTTTTTCCTCATTTACTATTGGAAAAGTTTATCGAAATGATGAAGATGATCAAACTCATTCTCACCAATTTTCCCAAGTTGATTTAGTTTCTGTTGGAGACTTAAATATTGAAAATTTAATTTGAACTCTAAAGTCACTTCTTTCTCATGTATTTGAGGAAGATGTGGAAATAAGGATGAGGCCTTCGTTTTTCCCTTTTACAGAACCATCAATGGAAGTAGATGTTTTTTATAAAAATAAATGAATTGAAATATTGGGTGCGGGGATGTTAAATGAAAAAATATTAAAAATTGCAGGCTATACAAATAAATTAAATGGTTTTGCAGCAGGAATTGGTATTGAGCGTGTTGCAATGATTAAGTACGGTATAAATGATATAAGAGAATTTTACAAAAATGATATAAGATTCTTGAGACAATTTAAATACTAGTTCCATGATAAAATTACTAAAAAGATAGAAGGGTTAACTAATGTTATTTTCAGAAAATAAACTAAGAGAACTAGCTTCTCTTGGAAAAAATATTAAAACAGAAGAAATATTGAATGCGATTAATAGTATTGGTTTTGAGGTTGAATCTTGTAATCCTTTGAGTGATATCCATGGAATCAAATTCGGCCATGTTTTAAAAACATATAAAAATACCAATAGTGACAATTTAAATGTTTGTGAAATTCAATTCAATGACAAAAAAAGAATTATTCAAACAGCAGCAAAAAATGTTAAAGAAGGTGATTATTTAATTGCCTTTGTTCCCGGTTCTGGAATTAATGGTATTACCTTTGAAGCTAAAGAAATAAAAGGAGTCATTTCTGAAGGGATGCTAACTTCTTTTGATGAATTAGGTTTTAATGGAAAATTAGTTAGAAAAGAATGAAAAGAAGGAATATTTATCCTAAGCGAAAAAGTATCATTAGATAAAGATCCGATTAAGGAACTTGATCTTCATGATAATATAATTGATATTTCAATATTAACTAATAGATCCGATGCCATTTCATACATAATTATGGCCCGCGAGTTATCTGCTTACTTCCAAACAAAACCATATGAATTACCAATAATAAAAACAAATATAAATTCTAAAATTAAAATGAAATCAATTGAAAATAATTATATTTCAGGAGTTGAGGTGACTATTGATTCATATAGAATGAGTTTAGATGACATTATTTTATTATTGAAATCAAATATAAAAATGGAAGATGATATTAGAGATCTTTCATCATTAATTTTAATAATGACAGGAGTTTCTTCAAGAATTTATAGTTCCAAGAAAATAGTTGGAGATATTAGTTTAGCTTATGAAAAAAACATTTTATTTAATGATGTAAAACTTGAAAAAGCTTTAGTAGTTAAAAATGAAAAAAACATTTTATCAATCGCTGGAATTTTAGAATCACCAGAATTTCAATATTCAAAAAATGACAAGGAAGTAATCTTTGAATTTTCTTCCCTTGATCCAAAGGAAGTTAGAAATTCTGCGAGGTTATTAAAAATAACAAATGATTCCTCCATTAATTCTTCAAAGAGCGTTTCTCATGGTTCTATACAATTGGCAGTAAATTTAATTTCAACAAAATTAAATTCTTTTTCTGATCATATTAATAAAATTGAAATTAAACCAAAGTCAATTAAATTTGAAAAAGATTATGTAAATAAATATGCTGGTTTTGAAATTACTGAATCAAAAAAATATGAAGATGTTTTAGAGTCTTTAAAAATTTTAGGATTTGAATATAAAGGAGAAAAAATTTCAATTCCGACATATCGTAATGACATTGAAGGAATGCAAGATATTGTTGAAGAAATTTTTAGATTTTATGGATTAAACAATTTCAAAGATTCACAACCGAAAACAAAATTCAATGGTGTTTCACAAACAAGGGACTTTTCGTTAATTTGTTCATTTATGGGTTACTATCAATTTTGAAGTTATACTTTAGTTAATGAGGAAAAAAATACTTTTAATCCCTTCTCCTTTAAAAATAAAATTTCTCTCTTAACTTATATTTCTCAAAATCACAATTCAATAAGAAATTCAATTGCTCCCTCACTTGAAGAAATTTATGAATATAACAACAAAAGAAGAATGGGAAATATTAATTTTTTTGATATCGGTATGATCAACAATAGGAAGGCACTCTGTATTGGAACAGATATAAAAACATATACAGAAATAAAAAGCGATATATTTAAAATATATGGAAAAGAATTAGAAATTAAAAAACTCGATTTTGATTTTTTTCATCCAAATTATAATGCCGGTCTTTATGACAACAATATTCTTGTTGGTTGAATTGGAAAAATGCATCCAAAAATATCAAAAAATAACCTTATTTTCGCCGAGATATTAATTGATCAAAATATCAAATCAATTAGCAAATTTGAAGAATATGATAATGCACCGTTAAAAGAAAGAGATATTACTATCCCTTTAAAAGAAGGTGAATCAATCAACATTTTTATTGATGATTTAAAAAAAATAAAGGGAATATTTGAAGTAATACAGATTGATTGTTTTGTTAAGGGAAATATAAGCAACTTTACTTTTAAGGTTAAAATGAATGAGGAAGCACTTACTCAATTTGATAAGAAATTCAATATTTAAAATATAATTAATTTTATGAAAAATTTAACTTTTGCCTCAATAGAATCTTTTACAGGAGGGATGTTCGCCTCAGAAATAATAAGTATTCCAGGTGCTAGCCTTTTTTTTAAGGGTGCATTGGTTGCTTATTCAAATGAAGTAAAGGAAAAATTAGGAATTGATACTTCTCATGGAGTAGTTAATAAAGAGGTTGCCAAGCAAATGGCAATTAAAGGTAAGGAATATTTTAATGTTGATTATTGTTTTTCTTTTACAGGCAATGCAGGACCTTCTGTTATTGAAAATAAAAAAATCGGAGTAGTGTTTATTTCCATAAATGATGAAGTTCATGAATTAAAATTAAATGGAAGTCGCGAAGAAATAAGAAAAAAAAGTGTTGATTTTGCTTTAGATGTTTTTAATAAACTGAGAAAATAACAAGTTTTCTATTATTTTTATTTATTTTTTTATAACGCTTTAATAAAGTGACATTATATATTGGAGGCAAAATGGAAAAAGAAAGAAGCAAAATAAAAAAAGAGGAAAAGATAATACATCATCCTAAATCTGAAAAACCAATTTCACAAATCAAAAAGACACAACTAGATGCGGAAAGAACAATTCAAATAAATAGTGCCATTCAAGTAATAGAAAAGAAATTTGGCAAAGAGGCTATTATGCTTCTTGGTTCAAAATCTAATGTTGATACTGAAGTTTTTTCATCAGGTTCTATAGCTATTGATCATATTACTGGTGTGGGCGGTTATCCCAAGGGTAGAGTTATTGAAATATATGGACCAGAATCATCAGGTAAAACAACAATAGCTTTACATGCAATTGCTGAAGTCCAAAAATTAGGTGGAATAGCAGCTTTTATAGATGCAGAACATTCTATTGATCCAAAGTATGCTCAAAACTTAGGAATCGATATTGATAATTTAATATTATCACAACCTGACTCAGGAGAGCAAGCCCTTGAAATAGTTGATATTTTATCTAAAAGTGGTCATATTGATTTAATTGTTGTAGATTCTGTGGCGGCACTAGTTCCTGAAGCGGAATTAAATGGAGAAATGAGAGATCAAACAATTGGAGCTCAAGCAAGGCTTATGTCTAAAGCATTAAGAAAAATCACTGGATCACTTAACAAAAATAAAACAACAATAATTTTTATTAATCAAATAAGAGAAAAAATCGGAATAATTTTTGGTTCTCCAGAAATAACTCCTGGCGGAAGAGCCTTGAAATTCTATTCAACATTAAGAATGGAAGTTAGGAGAGTTTCGTCAATCGGTGTAGGGAATGAAATAAGTGGCAATCTTGTAAAGATAAAAATCGTTAAAAATAAATTAGCTCCACCTTTTAAGAGTGCAATGACTGAAATTATCTTTTCAAAAGGTATATCAAAACATTCTGAAGTTGTTGATCTTGCTGAGACATACAATATAATTGAAAAAAAAGGTTCTTGATATAGTTATGAGGGCAATAATCTTGCCCAAGGTAAAATTAATATGAGGCTACTTTTGGAAAATGACGATGTCTTATATGGAACTATTTTAGAAAAAGTACAAGAAAAACTAAAACAATAATATAATTAAACATATGAAAAATTTAAACATTCTCTTTATCGGTGATATATTTGGAAATCCCGGAATTGAAAAGGTTGAAAAGGAACTTGAAAATTTAAAGGTAAAATATAAAATTGATTTTGTAATTGCTCAATCTGAAAATGTATCAGGAAGAAAAGGATTGATAAAAAAAGATTATGATAGATTGTCTGCGATCGGTGTTGATGCTTTCACATTAGGAAATCATGCATGATCAAAAAAAGAAATAGAACTAATTATTAATAATAAAAATGTAATTAGGCCACTAAATATTGAAGAACATTATCCAGGTAATGGAAGTAGCGTTTTCAACATTAATGGAATAACATTGAGAGTAACATCTTTGATGGGAATAACATTTAATAAGTTAGGTTCTCCATGAAAAGAGGAGTATGCAAACTCATTTTTTGATGCAATTGACAAAATTATTGAAGATGATAAATCAGATTTTCATTTTATTGATTTTCATGCAGAAACAACATCAGAAAAGAATGTTTTGGCAGTCTATTTGGACGGAAAAGTTGATGCATTAGTGGGAACTCACACTCATGTTCAAACAAATGATGCAAAAATTTTTAAAAACAACCTAGCATATGTTAGTGATGCAGGTATGACTGGTCCTTCAGATTCAGCAATTGGAGCCAATTTTCAGGAAGTATATGAAAAAATGAGATTTAATTCCTTTTCTAAGTTTAAAGTTTCAAAAAATAAAGCTCAATTTAATGGAGTATTAATAAAATTAAACAAGAAGAAAAGCTCAATAAAACTATTGAATTTCATTTAATTAGTAATTTCTCAAAATAAACAGTTTTTTTTAAAAAAAATAAAATATTTTTTTGTATACTAAATATTGCATACATTTTATTAGTGAAATTATTGGTGAAATTCTTCATTAAATCACTAAGTGTTGCAAATATTTAAATCTCGAATATTTTTTTAATTATTTTGATTTCCAATTTTTGGAAATATATGATATTATAAAAAAGCATTATTAATATAAATAATGTTTTATTGTTTCTGAAACTTTAAATAATAGTTCTTTGAAAACTGGATATAAGAAACCATATCTGTCAATTTATATGAGAGTTTGATCCTGGCTCAGGATGAACGCTAGCTGTGTGCCTAATACATGCATGTTGAACGAAGTTTTTTAAACTTAGTAGCGAATGGGTGAGTAACACGTATCTAACCTACCTTTCAGATTGGGATAACTATTGGAAACAGTAGCTAATACCGAATACGCATTGATATCGCATGATACCTTTGTAAAAGAAGCGTTTGCTTCGCTAAAAGATGGGGATGCGCCATATTAGTTAGTTGGTAGGGTAATGGCCTACCAAGACGATGATATGTAGCCGGGCTGAGAAGCTGATCGGCCACACTGGGACTGAGATACGGCCCAGACTCCTACGGGAGGCAGCAGTAGGGAATTTTCCACAATGAGCGAAAGCTTGATGGAGCGACACAGCGTGCAGGATGAAGGTTTTCGGATTGTAAACTGCTGTTATAAGGGAAGAAAAATTTGGGTAGGAAATGATTCAAACTTGACGGTACCTTATTAGAAAGTGACGGCTAACTATGTGCCAGCAGCCGCGGTAATACATAGGTCACAAGCGTTATCCGGAATTATTGGGCGTAAAGCGTTCGTAGGCGGTTTGTTAAGTCTAGAGTTAAAGACTGGGGCTCAACCCCAGCCCGCTCTGGATACTGACTGACTAGAGTTACATAGAGGTAAGCGGAATTCTTAGTGGAGCGGTGGAATGCGTAGAGATTAGGAAGAACACCAATGGCGAAGGCAGCTTACTGGATGTATACTGACGCTCAGGGACGAAAGCGTGGGGAGCAAACAGGATTAGATACCCTGGTAGTCCACGCCGTAAACGATGATCATTAGCCGCTGGAATATTCAGTGGCGCAGCTAACGCATTAAATGATCCGCCTGAGTAGTATGCTCGCAAGAGTGAAACTTAAAGGAATTGACGGGGACCCGCACAAGCGGTGGAGCATGTGGTTTAATTTGAAGATACGCGTAGAACCTTACCCACTCTTGACAT
>JBOFPM010000011.1:0-126199 GCA_051659905.1 Metamycoplasmataceae bacterium
AACTAATGATAACTTATTAAAAAGTTGATCGCTCGAATCATCATCTTCAATGTTAATAACTTTTTCAAAAATTATATCACCAGCATCCATTTTCTTAATCATATATATTAAAGAAATCCCCGTTTCTTTATCCCCATTTAAAATTGCATGTTGAATTGGTGCTGCTCCCCTATATTTTGGTAAAAGTGAACAATGAATATTAACAGAACCCTTCTTGGCTAGTGAAAGAATACTCTCGGGAATCCACTGCCCAAAGGCTGAAGTTAGAAATATATCAAAATTCAATAACTTCAGTTCTTCTAAAATATTAGAAATTTTTTCCTCTTGAAACAATTTAATTTTATATTTTTCTGCTAAAGCTTTTATCGGTGGAGAAATCATTTTTAATCCTCTGCCTGATTGCTTGTCTGGTTGAGTAATAATAGCCACTACTTCAAAGTTTTTAATTATTTCTTCAAAAATAGGAACCGAAAAATTAGGTGTTCCTGCTAATAATATTTTAATCATGAATAAACCTCTAATATATCCTGTAATATAATATATTTATTATAAATTGTTTTATGATATTATTTAAAATAAATTAAAAAATAATAGAGGATTTATGGCAAGAATTTTTACATCTGAATCGGTTGGTAAGGGGCATCCAGATAAAATATGTGATCAAATTTCAGATGCAATTTTAGATGCTGTCTTACTGAAAGACAAAAATGCTAAAGTTGCAATTGAAGTTATGGCTTCTAATAGATTGATTATTATAGGTGGTGAATTAACTACAAATACTTATGTTGACTTTGTTAAAATTGCTTGAAAAATATTAATGAATTTGAATTATACTGAAAATGATTTTTCAATTATTTCAAATATAAATAAGCAATCACCAGAAATTAGAAATAGCGTTGATTTGATTGATGACATTGGTTCAGGAGATCAGGGAATGATGTTTGGATATGCAACAAATGAAACTGATAACTTTATGCCAATGGCAATAACTGTTGCTCATGAACTTGTTAGGAAAGCTGAAGAGCTTAGAAAATCAAGTCAAATCAAGGAATTGAAAGCAGATATGAAATCTCAGGTAACTGTTGAATATATGGATAATGGAGATATTGAGGTAAGAGATATTTTGATGTCAGTCCAACACGATTCTAATTATGATAAGCATAAATTTGAAAATGATTTGAAGGAAAAAATTATTAAACCAACTATAGCAAAGTTTTTTAAAAATAAAGAATATAGAATTTTAATAAATCCTTCCGGAAGTTTTGTTGTAGGTGGTCCAATAGGTGATACCGGACTAACAGGAAGAAAAATAATCGTTGATACCTATGGTGGAATGGCAAGACATGGTGGCGGAGCTTTCAGTGGTAAGGATTGTACAAAAGTTGATCGTTCTGCTGCATATGCAGCTAGATGAGTGGCTAAAAATTTAGTTGCAGCAGGAGTAGCCAAAAAACTAGAAATCCAACTATCATATGCAATTGGAGTTACCAAACCAATTTCCATCTCTCTTGAGACGTTTGGTACCGGTAAAATTCCTGAAACAAAAATTCAAGAAATTGTTCAAAATGTTTTTAATTTAACTCCCAAGGGAATAATAGAATCATTAAAATTAAGAGAACCTATTTACTCTCAAACTTCAGTTTATGGTCATTTTGGAAGAAATGACTTAGATTTAACTTGGGAGAAATTAAATAAAGTTGATGAAATAAAAAAATGATTGAAGTAATTTTACTTTTAAAAATAAATATTTTGATATATAATGTTTATTAAATATATTGATGTAATAAGATATAAATTAGAAAATAAGGAGAAAATATGTCAGCAATTATAAATATTCATGCAAGAGAGGTCTTGGATTCTCGTGGAAATCCAACTGTTCAAGTCGAAGTTTATACAGAAATGGGTGGATTTGGGACTGCAATAGTTCCTTCTGGAGCATCAACCGGATCAAGAGAAGCTTTAGAAATAAGAGATAAAGGTTCAAAATATGAAGGTAATTGATATGGTGGCAAAGGTGTTATGATTGCTGTAGATAATGTTAATCAAAAAATAGCTCCAGCTCTTTTGGGCATTGATGTTACAAACCAACGTTTAATTGATGAAACTATGATTAAATTAGACGGAACTCCAACAAAGTCAAAATTGGGTGCAAATGCAATATTAGGAGTTTCATTAGCTGTTATTAAAGCAGCTGCTCATGAATTAGATTTACCTTTATATCGTTATATTGGTGGAACAAATGCTAAAACATTACCAGTTCCAATGTTAAATGTTATTAATGGTGGAGAGCACGCCTCAAATACGCTTGATTTTCAAGAATTTATGATTATGCCTTTAGGTGCAAAAACTTTTAGAGAAGCAATGCAAATGGCGAATAAAGTTTTCCATAACTTATCAACACTTTTACATGATGCAGGTTATGGAACTCAAGTCGGTGACGAAGGTGGATTTGCGCCAAATTTAAAAAACCATGAAGAAGCACTTGATTTTCTAGTTCAAGCCATTAAAAAAGCAGGATATAAACCAGCAATTAATGGAGCGAATGCAGTTGCAATTGCTATGGATGCTGCCTCAAGTGAAATTTATGATTCAAAAACTAAGAAATATACTTTCAAAAAACTAAAAAATGCTATTTCTTCAAAAAAACAAGGTTTTGAAAAAATGACTGATAAAGTTGAATTCACATCAACTGAAATGGTTGAGTACTTCAATAAATTAGTTTCTAAATATCCAATTATTTCTATTGAAGATGGATTTGCAGAATCAGATTGAGAAGGATTTAAAGCTCAAAATTTAGCGATTGGTAAAACACATCAAGTTATGGGTGATGACTTAACAGTTACAAACAAACTAATTCTTGCAAAAGCTATTAAAGAAGGTGTTATTAATTCAATTTTAATTAAATTAAATCAAATTGGAACTGTTTCTGAAACATTAGATACTATTGAGATGGCTCATAAAGCAGGAATGACTGCAGTTGTTTCTCACAGATCAGGAGAATCTGAAGATACAACAATAGCAGATTTGGCTGTGGCATTAAATACTGGTCAAATTAAAACAGGTTCAATGTCAAGATCTGATAGAATTGCAAAATACAATAGACTATTAGCAATTGAAGAAGAATTAGGAATTGTAGCAGAATTTAAAGGTGAAGCAACATTTCATAATTTAAAATGAAATGTTAAATAAAATATAATATATAATAATATTACTTAATCAAGCAAATTGTTAAAAAATAAGTTATAAAATACTTAAATATAAAGGAGATATAAAATGGCAAAAGAAGATTTCGATAGAACGAAAGAACATGTTAATATTGGGACAATTGGTCACGTTGATCATGGTAAAACAACTTTGACAGCAGCAATTGCAACTGCTCTTTCAAAAAAAGGTTTATCAAAGGCTCAAGATTACGCATCTATTGATAAGGCACCAGAAGAAAAGGCGCGTGGTATAACAATTAATACATCACATATTGAATATGAAACATTGAAAAGACACTATGCTCACGTTGACTGTCCAGGTCACGCTGATTATGTTAAAAACATGATTACAGGAGCTGCACAAATGGATGGAGGTATATTGGTTGTTGCTGCAACAGATGGACCAATGCCACAAACTAGAGAGCATATCTTACTATCAAAACAAGTTGGTGTTCCTAAAATAGTTGTATTTTTAAATAAAATAGATATGTTAGGTTCTCCTGAAGAAGCAAGTGAAATTCTTGAATTAGTAGAAATGGAAGTAAGAGGGTTATTGTCAGATTATGAATTTGATGGCGATAATGCTCCAGTTATTACTGGTTCAGCGTTAAAAGCATTACAAGGTGATCCTGTATATGAGCAAAAAATTTATGATTTAATGGATGCTGTTGATGCATATATTGAAGCTCCAGTTCGTGAAAAAGACAAACCATTCTTAATGGCTATTGAAGATGTTTTCACAATTACAGGACGTGGAACTGTTGCTACAGGACGTGTTGAACGTGGAGAATTAAATATCAATGATGATGTTGAAATAGTTGGTATTCATCCAACTAAAAAAACAACAGTTACAGGTATTGAAATGTTTAGAAAAAACCTAAAACAAGCTTTAGCTGGTGATAATGCTGGTCTTTTATTAAGAGGGGTTGCTAGAGAAGATATTGAACGTGGTCAGGTTCTTGCTAAACCAGGATCAATTATTCCTCATAAAGAATTTAAAGCAGCAATTTATGCTCTTAAAAAAGAAGAAGGTGGACGTCACACTCCATTTTTCAAAAATTACAAGCCACAGTTTTATTTTAGAACAACTGATGTAACTGGTGGTATTGAATTACCTAGTGGTAAAGAAATGGTTATTCCAGGAGATAATATTGAACTTACTGTCAAACTTATTTATCCTGTAGCAATCGAGGAAGGTACTAAGTTTTCTATCCGTGAGGGTGGAAGAACTGTTGGCGCTGGATCTGTTACTCAAATTATTAAATAATTTAATTTTAAAAGAGAAAATCATTTGTCATTTATTTTATAATTGATGAATTTTTTTTGTCTAATTTAATTTAGAAGTAACTAAGTAATTGATAATTAACGCAAATAAGGAAGAATTTTGAAGAGATCAAATACCAAAATATTTAATATGAATAGAATAGACTATAAGTATCTAATTTTAGGTTCAATTTTCAGTTTTTTCTCAGCTTTGGGTGGTGCAGCACTACCATTTTTATTAAGTAAAATTATTAATGTTGTTGAAGATTTTAATGATAAATCTAATTTTCCTGTTAGTGAAATTATTTATAATTTATTATTCATGTTGATTGCTGGACTTTTCGGTTTATTTTTTACTTACATTGGAAGAAGATATCTTGCTAAATTTTCGACTTCAAAGCTAGCTGATATAAGGAAAAGAGTATTTTCAAATATTCAACATCTCTCACCAGAAGACTTAAAAGATTTCAAGGATAATTCATTACTAACTAGATTACAATTAGATAACATTAATTATGCTAATTATTTAAACTTTCTTACAATTACTTTAATTCCTACATTATTTAGATTTACAACGTTTTCAATAATGTGTTTAGTTTTGAATTATATTGCTGCAATCGCTTTAATTGGCTTTGCAGTTATTTTTTATATCATTATTTCCTTGCTTTCAATGAATGCTGAAAAAAGTTATATTGAATCTCTAAAATTAACTGATTCACTAAATAAAATTATCAAAGAAAATATAACAGGAGCAAGAGTTGTGAAGGCTTTTAATCTTAAGGAAAGACAAAGACAAAGGTTTATCAAAATTAATGATTCGCTAGTCAAAACAGCAACTAAAGCAGAAAAAAAGGTATTTAGTGGATGACCATTTTCATTAGCATTTGTTGGTTCAACATCTGTTATTGTGGTGTTAGTGTTTTCGATAATAACATGAAGTACCCCAAATTCAAATGCTAATGTTGGGAATATTGTAGCTTTTATAAATTATTCATACTTGATAATGTGGTCAGTTTTTGAATTTATCATTATTAAAATTTTCAAAGCGAGATCATATGCATCCAAATTAAGAATGCAAGAAATAATAGATTTAAAAAATAATCATTTTAATGAAAATGGAATAAAATTTAAAACAGGAGATATTGTCTTTAAAAACATTTCTTTTAAATACAATGATGAGTCAATTGATCACGTTCTAAAAGATATTTCAATAACAATAAAGGAAAATAGTAGAGTAGGTATAATTGGTCCGACTGGTAGTGGAAAAACCTCATTAATCAATTTAATAACTAGATTATTCGATGCTCAAAGTGGTGAAATAACTATCAATGGAGTCGATTTAAAAGAGTTAGATACCAAAGATCTAATTAATAATATTTCTGTCTCATTTCAACAGAAGTATTTATTTTCTGGAACAATAAAATCAAACATAAAATTTGGAAATGAAAACATTTCAGATGATGAAGTATTAGAATTATTAAGAATTGCCGAAATGAAACCATTCATTGATTCAAAAAAAGAAGGCATTAATTATAAACTAGAGCAGAATGGTCAAAATTTATCTGGAGGCCAAAAACAAAGAGTTTCAATAGCAAGAACTCTTGCCAAGAACTCAAGGATACTTATTTTTGATGATGCCACATCCGCTTTAGATAATATTACAGAAAAAAGAATATTAGAAACCATTAATAAAATTAAATCAAATGTCACACAAATTTTTGTTGCACAAAAAATTTCTACAATTAAAGATATGGATCAAATAATAGTTTTAGATAAAGGATTGGTTGTTGGGCAAGGGACACACAAGGAATTAATTAATACATGTGCAGTGTACAAGGAAATTAATGAGTTTCAAGAGAGGAAAGTTACTAATGTCTAATAAAATAAAAGATAAAATACCAATAAAGAAAATACAACTAGGAAAAATGATGAAACTATTCTTAGAATTTTTCAAAGCAGATAAAATCTTAGTATTCACTTGTTTATTCATTTCAACAATTTCAGCGGCGTCTATTATCATTGCAGCAATTTTTACAGGATTAACCTTGGATGAATTTATAAAATCATTTGATTCTTCTTCTTTTAATGGTTCCGCAATTAATGATCAGGAATTACTCAACATACTATATGTGTTTTTGATTGCTTTTGGAAGTTATGTAACTTATTTTATTACAAACCACACTTTATTTATGGTGACTATATCACTATCATATAGGGCAGGTTCAAGAATTCGTAGAGCAGTTTTTGAAAAGTTAATATCTGTTTCAATAAGTTACATTGATAAAAATAAGGCTGGGGAATTAATATCTAGAACAACAACAGATGTGGATCAATTTATTTCTAATTCTGTCCAAATGTTTTCTTCTATGTTTGTATCTCCATTTGTTATTCTTGCTGCAGTGGGAGCACTAATAGTTTACTCACCTTTATTAGCTTTAATAACATTAATCATGATGATAATTTTTTTCACAGGTTCTTTTTTGATTGCAAAATCTGCTGCACCTAATTATTCAAGTATGCAGGAAAGAGTTGGGGAAATAGGGGCCTTTTGTGAAGAGCATACAAAGAATAAGGTTGCAATTTATCTATTTAGTAAACAAGACGACGTTATGAAGGAATTTGATTCTATTAACAACCAGCATGCAACTGATTTTTGGAAAGCAGAATTTAAAACCGGAATTCTCTGACCATATATAGATTTAACTGAAAATCTTTCATATGGAATAATATATATATTAGGATTAATTTTTATTACATTTGAAATCCCTCATGGAGGAATAAATCCAGTACTAACATTAGGAACAATAACATCTTTTGTTTTGATGGTTAGACAAGTTAATGGAGAATTGGGAAATATGGCAAGATTTGCAACATTTATCCAAAAAATCATTTTTAGTGCAAATAGAATTCAAGAAATATTATTGGTCAAAAACGATATAAATATTGGAACAACCAAGGTAGAGAATTTGGATGGCGATATTGTTTTTGAGAATGTTAATTTTTCTTATGAAAATGGACCAACAATAATTAAGAATTTTAATTTGCACATTAAAAGAGGGCAAAAGGTTGCTATTGTTGGGCCAACAGGTAGTGGAAAAACCACTTTAATTAATCTAATTCTAAGGTTTTATGAACTTGATTCAGGAACAATAAAAATTGGAGAACAAAATATAAGAGATTTAGATAAATATAATCTAAGAAAATTTATTTCTGTTGTTCTACAAGAAGTTTCATTATTTTCTGAATCTATTGCAACAAACATTGCTTATGGACACAATCAAAGTGAAAGTGATATAGATGAAATAAAGATGTCGGCAAAAGAAATAGGATCAAACCACTTTATTAATCTTCTACCAAATAATTACGATCAAATTATTGAAGATTCAAATGATTTTTCTGCAGGAGAATCTCAGTTACTTTCTTTAACTAGAGCTCACTATTCTCCTTCTAATATTTTAATTTTAGATGAAGCAACTTCAAATGTGGATTCAAAAACTGAACACAATGTTCAACAAGGTATTTTAAAAATTATGGAGAGTAAAACAACAATTGTTATTGCTCATCGTTTATCAACAATTATAAATTCAGATATTATTGTTGTTATGAAAGATGGTGAAATAATTGAGAAAGGAAATCATAATGAGTTACTTGCAATGAATGGCTTCTATCATAACTTATTTTACTCAAACGTTCTTGAAAACGAAGAATAAAAAACCCTTTTGAATAATATTTATAAACAATTAGTATTTTTAATATTTATCTTTTAAATCTTTGCCAGATAAAATAGCAATTGAAGAAGATGTTCCAAATCTTTCAACACCTAGTTCACAATACTTCTCTAAATCAGAGATGGTTTTAATACCACCAGCAGCCTTAATTTTTATCTTACCCTTAATAACTTTGTTGAAAATTTCAATATCACTAAATGTTGCTCCTCTATATGAAAAACCAGTGCTTGTTTTAATGAAGTCAGCACCAGAATTTAAAACAATTTCAGCAGCCTTTTCAATTTCATAGTCCTTAAGTAATGCTGTTTCAACAATGACTTTTAAAACTTTGTTACCAATAGATTCCTTAATTTTCTTTATTTCATTCAAGACATAATCATATTGACCATCCCTAAATCTTCCGATATTCATTACCATATCTATTTCATCTGCCCCATGATCGACTGCTAATTTGGCTTCTTGAACCTTTGCTTGTGTTGCTCCTGCACCTAATGGGAAACCAACAACAGAAATAATCTTAATATTTTTCTTACCAATTTTTTCCTTTGCATGTTTTACCCAAGAAGAATTAATACAAATACCACCGAATTTCCATTCGATTGCCTCATCAATTAGTTTATCTATTTCCTTACTTGTTCCCTCTGGTTTTAAGTAAGTATGGTCTATCATTTCTACAAATTTCATAAAAACCCCCTTAGTTAATTTTATCAATAATAATTTTATTAGGAACAACTTTAGTATTTATTCTATAACCATTATTAAGATCTTTTGCAAGCGATAGATCAATTATTTTGCTAGAATAAAGGACAAAAATCACATCACCTTTTTTAACAAAATCATTTGTAATTTTTTTAAGTTCAATTCCTGCTTCAAAATCTAATGACTCTCCTTGTATCTTTCTTCCGGCTCCTAATTTTAGTGAAACATTACCAAATACTAAAGAGTCATAAATTTCTAGAAAACCATTTGAAGTTGCTGTTATTTCAACTTTATTCTTAGGATTTCAGAACATTGGACTTTTAACTGATAATACTTCACCACCTTGGGCTTCAATAAATTCATAAAATTTATCCAGTGCTTTTCCTGAAGAAATAGATTCCCTTGCCATTATTTCCCCTTGAGCTAAATCTTTTGCAATTCCTGCTTGAACAAGCATTGTAGAGGCAGAACTTAAGCATAATTTTAGAAAATTCGCTTCACCCTTTCCTGAAAGAGTATTGATTGCTTCAACAATTTCATTCTTATTACCAATCATTCTACCTAGTGGTTGACTCATGTTTGTAATTTCAACTTTAATATCTTTATTTAGAGACTTACCAATTTTAATCATGATATTTCCCAAATTTCTTGAAGACTCTAAATCCTTCATAAAAGCTCCGTTACCACACTTGATGTCGAGCAATATTGCATCACTTCCAGTTGCTAATTTCTTAGACATTATCGAAGACGCAATCAATGGTAATGAATCCACCGTTCCAGTTACATCTCTCAAAGTATAAATAGATTTATCGGCAGGAACTAACGAGGAAGTTTGACCAATAATTGAAATTCCAATTTTATTAATAATATTTTTAAATTCATCAATTGATAAAAAACAATTAAAACCAGGGATAGATTCTAGCTTGTCAATTGTTCCGCCAGTATGCCCCAAACCTCTTCCAGACATTTTTGCAACAATTCCACCACAAGAAGCAACAATTGGTCCTAAAACAAGGGAAGTTTTGTCACCAACACCACCTGTTGAGTGTTTGTCAAGTTTAACTCCAGATATTGAAGATAAATCAACTATATCTCCTGAATGCATCATTGATTTTGTTAAAGCAACGGTTTCATTCTCGGTCATCCCATTAAAAAAAATAGCCATCAAAAGTGCTGACATTTGATAATCAGGAATTGATTTATCAACAAAACCTTTAATCAAAAAATCAATTTCTTCATTAGATAATTCTTGATTATATTTTTTTTTATTTATTATATCTATAGTTGTAATCATATTTAATTGAATTTTTCTTTTTAATAATTTTAATTAAAGAATCCCTAGTGCCACTTCCATCATGTCTTTAAATGAATTTTGCCTTTCTTCCGCACTCGATTCTTCTTTCGTTATTATGTTGTCAGAAACTGTCAATAGACAAGCAGCATTTTTACCTAATTTTTCAGCATTTGTAAATAAAGCATATGATTCCATTTCGACAACTAATGATTGAGTTCTCTCTATTCTTTTTTCGATTGAAACAGATGAATAGAAAACATCTGAAGAATGAATTCTTCCTAAATTTATTTTTTTACCTAATTTTTCAGCAGAAAGAACAATTTTATCATTCAATTTCTTAGAAGGCAACATAATTTTTTTAGCTTCTCCTAATACTAGTTCAGTAAAGGCTGTACTATCACCAATAGCTTCGGTTGCTAAAACCAAATCATAAATCTTAATATCTTTTTTATATGAACCGGCAGATCCAATTCTAATAATATTTTCAACATCATAAAATTTATAAAGTTCATATGAATATATTCCGATTGAAGGACAACCCATCCCACTACCTGCAATTGTTACTGGTTTGCCATTGTATGTTCCTGTATACATAAACATATTTCTAACTTGATTAACAAGTTTGACATCTTTTAAATAAGTATCAGCAACAAATTTTGCTCTTAACGGATCACCCGGCATCAAAACAGTTTTAGCTATTTCACCCTTTTTTGCATTTATATGTGGAGTCATGTTAATTCCTTTTCTATTTGTTAATTAAAATTTAACTATAAATTTATTATATTCTAAATTTCACATATCAAAGGTAAAATATATTTAATTGTTTTAGTAAATTATATATAATTGAAAAAGTAAAATAATGAGAGAAGGCCAAGATGACAAAAGACAAACTAGAAGATTACTTACATAATAAATTTAATCTCGTTCTAAATAACGAAAACGAAAATGAAGTTCTAGTGAAGAATAGGGAAACACTAGGAATATATGAAGGAAGTCCTGAATATGAGTCATTTGTAAAAATATCAAGTTTTATTGTACAAAATGAGGATAAAATCAACTTTTTCTTTATTTATTATGATGGAAACTATGGAATAAGATTCAAGTCGAATAACAAAAATCTTGTATTCTTTGATGATAATAATGCGAAAAAGGTTAATAAATTTCCATTTTTATCTTTTGTTAAAAATAAACTGCCAATGACAAACAACTATGTTGTTTTTTATACTTTAGGCAAAGTAGATTTTGATGTTAAACATGGCTTAAAATCACATATTTTAGTTGTTAATAGTGAAAATATGACAGAATGTTTATCATCATTTTTTGATATAAAGGTTAAATAACTACAAACCTTAAAACTTAATATTTTAGTAAAAAAACATTTACAATAGGTAAATGTTTTTTTGTATTATTAATTGTATAAAATTTATTATTATTTAATAACTTTGGTTTTTGAGGTTGCATAAATAACTGCCCCAATAAACGGCGGAAGGAATGCAAATAGTATATATCATACTCAGCTTTTTAGATTGAATGTTTTAATTATTAAATATACAAATCCACCAATCAAAAGTCCAAAAATAAACGATGATAATAAACCACCAAGTGTTACTTTATTATTTGTTAATTCTTTTTTTGCCATAATTCACCTCCTTTGCACTCTAATGACTAAAATTTTATCATTAAAATTACAATATTTTATTTATATTAAATTAAATGTTTACTTGATGCTATCAAAAAATAATTTCCAACAGTTAATGAATATTTTGTTATTTCATAGTATAATTATTATATATTCTACGTAGAAAGTTTATTGTAATTCAATAAAAAATAATGAATTTAATTTATATCATTTTAATAGTTTCATTAGTAGTATTGATTATTCCATGATTTTATGGTTTAATATTACCAATTGTAAAGCCCACCATTAGTAAACAAACAACAATGTATTTGTATGCATTTTCTTCAGGTTTTTTTATAATACTAGCTATTTTTGGTTTTTTTTCTGAAGCAAAAGAGGAACTAACAGTTCATTTTGAAGGTCTTGGTTATTCACAGGGTGCAATTTGAGGAATTAATGTTGGAGTGATTGGAGGGGGTTCTCTTGTAATTTTATCCTTGTCGATTTTAGTAAAATTTTTAATTGGAAAGAAAGTATCTAAGAATGAAGAAAGTGCTCTGATTGCTGATCACAACCATTCTAGCTTGATTTACAATATAAATGATGTTAATCCCAAATCTAAAATGCTTGCTTTAATTCTTTTGTTATCGCACAGAATTCCTGGAGGTTTAATTATTGGTTTTTTAATTTCCAATATTCAAAAAAATAATGAAATAAGCATTATTAATATTGTCTTTTTAGTAACATTCATTTTACATATCATTCCGGAAGAGCTAGTCTTATATTATCGGCAAATGGAAATGGGTATCAATAAATGAAGGGCAGCATTCAATTCATTTTTAGGAACATTCCTTTTAGTTCCTTTTATTTTGGTAGGGGCATATACTGCTGAAGCCCTTATTAATGAAATAATTTTTATTTCTTTTCTAAAAGTGTGTGTTGGTTCATTAATTTTATTTAGTGCTCTTGTTGAATTCATTCCTGAATTTCTTCATAATAAAATGGATGCAAAAACATGATACACAACTATTACGCTTTTAATGATTGGAATTGTATTTGGATTGATTCTTTTCTCCCTTCATTCCCACGAATCAGGAGAACACGCAAAAGAGTTTTTAACCACCAATCAACAAATAATATTTTTAATTTAAATCAATTTAATAATATTAATACCTTTTAATAATATAATTGAATTATATAATTTTTAAATCAACAATAGGAGAAATTATGTCATCAAGTAATGAAATAAAATATGTAAATGCAATGAGATACTTTGGATTGAAGTCAATTCAGGAAGCAAAGGGTGGACATGTTGGTATGACAATGTCTGCAGCTCCCATCACATATACACTCTTTACTAAATTTATAAATATAAATAGTAATGATGGAAAATGAATTAATAGAGATAGATTTGTTTTGAGTGCAGGTCATGGTTCAATGTCTGTTTATCCAATTTTACATTTCTCAGGATTGCTAGGAAAAGATGAGTTAAAAAATTTTAAGAAGGATAATTCAAAAACTCCAGGACACCCCGAATTCGAGAATGAACCAAACAATTTTATAGATGCATCTACAGGTCCTTTGGGCCAAGGTTTTGCAATGGGAGTAGGAATGGCTCTTGCTCAAAAATTTTTAGAAAGAAAAACAGAAAATAATTTTCCTAAAATATTTGATCATTACACATATGTTCTTGTCGGTGATGGAGATTTACAGGAAGGAATCACTTATGAATCTACAGCTATTGCAGGAAGATTAAAACTTGATAAATTGATTGTATTGCATGACTCAAATCAATTTCAATTAGATTCGAAAGTTAGTGATGTTAGTATTGAGAATCTAAAGATGAGATTCGAATCAAATGGTTGATTTTATCAAAAAGTATCAAATGATTTAAAAGATATTGAAAAAGCAATTATTAATGCACAAGGATGTGGAAAACCTTCTTTCATTGAAGTTATCACAATAATTGCAGAAGGTTTAAATACTCAAGCTTCTTTCAAAGGACATCATGGTATGGTGACTGAGGAAGATATTTCAAAATTCAATAATCATTATGAAACCAAATTTAGTGGTTGAGAAATGGAAGATGATGTTTACAAACACTTTAAAAAAACTGTATCAGAGAGAGGTTTGCTTAAGTTTGAAAAATGAAATTCTTTGGTCAATAAATATAAATTAAATAATTCACCTGAGCTTGGTGAAATAGATCTTTGAGTTAAAAACAAAGTCGATTTTAACAAAATTTTAAGTAAAATAAAATTTGAGAAAAATAATTTAGCTACTAGAAACTACATTAAAGATCTTATTTTCAATTTACACAAAGAAGCTCCAAATTCGTTTTCTTTAGGTGTCGATGTTTCTTCTTCTACTCAAATAGCCATTTCTGACAAGTCATTTCTCGAAGGGGGTAATGCTGTTTATTTAGGTATTCGTGAATTTGCAATGGCAGCAATTACAAATGGTATAAATCTGCATGGAGGTTTAAAGATAATTGGGGGAACATTTTTAGTATTTGCTGATTATATGAAAAGTGCAATAAGACTTGGTGCAATGATGAAAATACCTAATATTTTTGCATTTACTCATGATTCATATCAAGTAGGGGGCGATGGACCAACACACCAACCATTCGACCAACTACCAATGCTGAGAGCTATAGAAAATGTTAATGTTCATAGACCTTGTGATGAAATCGAAACAAAAACAGCTTTGATAGAAGCGTTTGAATCAAAATTTGAAACAAATATTCTAATTTTATCAAGACAAAATTTAGAATCATTTGATGAAAATCGTTCTATAGACAAAATTAAAAAAGGAGCGTATTCAATAATCGATTGCACTAATCCAGACTATGTTATTGCAGCATCTGGTTCAGAAGTGTCTTTATCAAAATTAATAGCACAAAAATTAAAAAATACAAGAGTTGTTTCTGTTCCTTGCCTAGATAAATTATCAAAATGAAGCAAAAATGACTTAGAAGAATTATTTAAAGCAAATAAAGCTTTAGTAACCATAGAAGCTTCTTCTGATTATAAATGGTTATCAATCCATCAAAAAAATCAAAAAAACATCCACATTGGAGCATTTGAATTTGGAAAATCAATGGATGGAGAAGAACTTTATAAGCAAAAAGGATTCGATATTGACAAAATAATAAAAAGAATAAATGATTTATAAATTTCAGTAATTATTAGCTTACAAAAATAAAAATAAAAATCTTATAATTACTGGAAATTTATTCAATTAACTTAAAATAAATTCTTTAACTAATTTGAGCAATTTATCAAAAAAATAGTTTAATTTTAATTATCTCAAGTTATTTTTTGGTAAAATTATTATTATTCATTCATTCGATAGAGAATTTATCGTTTGAAAACTCAAGGAGATGTGAATTATGAAATTAAAGAAAAATGACAAAAATGTTTTAATTGGATTATTATCTATAATAGGGTTGGGTTCAATTTTAGGTGCTGGTTCAATTATCAATAAAGACAATTCATCAATGTCTAATGATAATGAATTAATTGGTATAAATGAAAATCAAAACGAAACTCCTAAACCTTATATTGTTGAGTTTACAGGTGAAGTTTTAACTAAAGACGCTGTTGTGGCTTTAGAATGGGATAAAAAAGAAGAAATTACATTGAAAGATTGAGAAGAATGAGCTCCCAATGTTACTCAAATAAGTGAAGATAGAGATGTGATTAGTGGGGACGATGGTAATCACCCTAGTGCAGCATTTTCAAATAATGCAATTCTTAAATCAATTGAGATTCCAGCAAAAATAAAGGTAATACAACACTCTTCATTTTATAATACAACTAGTTTAGAAAGAGTAACATTTGAACCAGGTTCTCAATTAAAAACTCTTGGATGGTCTTCATTTAGAAAGTCAAATATTGCTTCAATAACTTTACCTGAAAAAGTAGAAGCTATGGGTCCTTATTCTTTCAGGGATACAAAACTAGTTTCTTTTGAGGTCCCAGATGGAGTAAAAATTTTAGAAAGTGATACTTTTTATCAAGTTCGTTCTCTTGATACAGTTACTTTTGGTCCTAATACAAAGTTAATAGATATAAGAAATAATGTTTTTTTTGATTCAGGGATAACCAAAATTATTATTCCAGATACAGTTGCACATATAACTAATAATGCATTCACTAGAACGGGGCGTTTAACTAACATATCTATGCCAGCTTCTCTTCAAATAAGTGGTACTAGACCAGAATATGGATTTACCCAAACTCAATGAAATGGAATTGTATGAAGACCATTTGATAAGCCATTTTTAGGTACAGTTTTAACAATTTCAGAAATTATAGGACTGGGTTGAAACACCAAATCAACAATTACAATCCAGGATTGAGTAAATGATGCTCCTAATGTTATTCATTTAAGTCCACCATTAGATGAAGAACAAAAACCTAATCAAAGAAATGCAGCATTTTGAAATAACACAACTCTTCAATCAATTGAAATTCCAAAAACAATACAAAATATAGATTATGCTACTTTTGAAGGTGCAACAAGATTAACTTCTGTTACATTTGAACCTGGTTCAAATTTGAGGAGAATAGGACAAAGAGCCTTCATTTTTACAGGTATTTCAACAATATCATTGCCAGATACTGTTAGTGAAATGGGTTCTAGAGCTTTTGAAGATGCAAGAAATCTAACTTCTTTTAGAATGCCAGATAATGTAACAACAATTAATAATAATACATTTGCAGGTACTCATAAACTTGGATCATTAACTTTTGGTCCTGATTCAAAATTATTTCAAATTAATGATAATTTTATGCACACTTCTGGTTTAAGAATAATAGATCTTCCTGATACAGTTAGAAGAATATCAAATTTCGCATTTCAGGGTACAGTTTTAACAGATATATCAATTCCAGAAGCTCTTAGATCAACTGCAACAAGTACTAGGTTTGGATTTACCCAAGCACAATTTGATGCAATTAAATGAAAAGGATTTCAAAAACCATTTAGAGGTACAGTTCTAACAAGTTTAGAGGTTGAAAAGCTGGGTTGAAATACAAAAGAATCAATCACATTGCAAGATTGAATTAATGATGCTCCCAATGTTATACAAATAACTCCTACTGCGACGAGTGGGGCTTTTGATCAATCTGCATTTGCTAATAATACACTTCTTAAATCAATTGAAATTCCAGCAAAAATAAAATTAATACATTATGGTACTTTTTATAATACAACAGCCCTAAATTCGGTGACATTTGAACCTGGTTCAGAATTAGAATATATTGGTAATTCTGTATTTCAAAAATCAAATATCCCTTCGCTAAATTTACCTGATAAATTAAATTTTATTGGTGAGTTTGCTTTTAGCGAATCAAAAATAACATCTCTTATTATCCCGGAATTAGTAACCGTGCTTCAATCAAATACTTTTGATTCTGCAAAAGAACTTATTGAGATAAGTTTTGCACAAAAATCTTTATTGCGTCAAATTAGAAGTAATGTTTTTAAAGACTCGAGTATAACTACTATAACTATTCCTTCTTCCACTTCAAATATAGCTAATGATTCCTTCTCTTTAGCCAATTCTCTTATTAATGTAACATTGTCATCAAGAATGAAATTAGGTTCATTAACAACTAAATATGGTTTTACTCAGGATCAATGAGATAACATTAATTGAATAATTGAACAATTCACTGGTTCAATTTTAACTAAGCCTGCTGTAATAGACTTAAATTGACATCTTGCCACTTCAATTTCACAATCTGATTGAGACACTCTTGCTCCTAATGTTGTTAGAATTGGAACTAGTTCAACAAATCCAATAGATTCGCCATTTGCAAATAATTTAAATCTTCAATCAATTTTTATTCCATCTAGAATAATACTTTTTAACAATAATGCTTTTCTTGGTGCAAAAAACTTAGCATCAATAGTTTTTGATTCAGGATCAAGATTAACAACTATAGGACAAGATGTTTTTAAAGATTCAGGTATTAAAAGTATTGATATGCCTAATTCAGTTAGAACAATTGGTTCAACTGCTTTTCAAAATACAACACAATTACCAGGTAATCAAATTTACATGCCAATAGAATTGAGAATTTCAAAAGTTGCTCAATATGGTTTCACTCAAGATCAGTGAGATTCAATTAATTGAAAGGGTACAATAAATTTAACTGATAGATTGTTAGATGTTTTTACTGTTGAATTTGAAGAAAATAGTAATATTGCTCAAATGCAAGTTTTAAAATGAAATTATACAAGCAGAATTTCAACAAATGCTGAGGAAAGTGGATTAGCTTTACAATATGCACTTGGTTCTTCTACAAATAACTTACTTATTCAATGAGCAAATTTTGATGATTTTAGGACAGCTATCATAAATTACTCTCAAAATAACGACATATTATTTACTGAAATGAATATTTACGCTAGAATGTATCTTCCTAAAGGTACCGGACCAAACAATAGTACAATTGGAAATCTTGAATACACATGAGATAGAAGTTCTACCCAAATTTATCATAGTAATACAGGAACCATTGCTAATTTCTTTACATTAGGAGGTTCAAGTACCACTTTGCCTGCAGGTAAATTTATTAGAACATATTCAAGAGTTTTATCTACTTGATCAGATTCTTTATCAGCAGAAGGTTCACAAGCTAACGATGTTAAAATATTTAGTTTAGGAAATGTTTTTGATATACAATATTGACAAGATAGAGGAGTTAAACTTGAGGTTAGGTCATCAAATACCGATCCATGATTACGTATAACCCAATTCAATCTTGATTCTATAGATGCTTCTACCACAAATGAAATGCAATATCGTTTAAGTGTTGTTAATGAGGAACTATTCCAAATTTATGGATCAGTTGCATCGGGTACAACTCCACCAGGGATTATGACCCCAATTATTACCAAGCCTATTGTGGCCAAAAAATTACTTGCCGGTGTTATGGCTGATGATTTAACTTCAGCTAAACTTAGTGTTTCAGGAACAACCAACAATATTTCAATTGTAGAAGATCCAACACTTTATACAGTATCAGGGATGGATATTACAACTGCTAAAACTTTCTTTGAAATTAAATATAGTTATGATGGAATAACATTCTTTAGTTTAAATGAATTCAAAAGAGCTTTGAGTGGTTTAAGGTCAATTGACTTAAATAGTCTAAATTTATCTAATTTTAGAGTGAGATATGAATTTACTCCATTGGGACAAACAGATTTTTATTCTCCAGAAGTATCGAATGATTTAAATGCAAGTCCATCATCAACCAAGACTTTAAATACAACTAATATTACCAAAACTATTGATGCAACATCACAAATTGATGATGTGAATGGAATAATCATTACGGGTTCAACTGTTAATTTGATTTGATCAAATCTTGGTTCAATTCCTGATATTGCAGCTTTTGTAAGAATAGAATATGGTAAGTATGTTGAAGCGCCAGATGGAAGTTTTTCTTATGTTTGATCAACTGTGCAACCTACTTCAATAGTTGCAACAACCCCTCCTCCAGGTCAAACACAGTTCCCTCTTGCGATTAGATTTGTTCCACAATCAGTAACTGACAGAGTACAAATAGGTTCTATAAATGCCGCAGGTGTATTTACTGATTCAGATACAACAAAAGGTTATGAAGTTCGTGTAGACTCTATTCCAACAATTATTAATATTGACACTACTGATTTAGTTAATAGATTAATATTATCTGGTTATGTTGATAATTTAAATAATGGACAGTCTCCCGCAGTTGTTGAAAGGTTGGCTTTAGAACTTGTAAGTGACATTTTTAGAAATGATGTACAACTTGTATATTCGATATCAATATTGCCAAATGATCAATTTTTTTCATTAACTCAACTAAGTACAGTACTGACAAATTATGCTAATGATTATACAAACTCAACTTCTGGAATATTATTTTTTGATAACGGAGTAATTCCTGGAGTTAATATTAGTGCTAAATTCATTGCCAAAGATCCTATGAAGTTCACAGTATCTTCAACTCCACAAGAAGTGGTACAATTAAATACAAGTGGAATTAAAACAAAAGTTGATTTAAGAAGTTATGTTAACATTTTAAAAACAGAAAAAGTTATTCCTTCTGGAAATTCATCTGCAAACATAGGAACTCTAACATTTCCATCTATGCCAAGTGGTAATGTTCAATTTGGTGGATTGACATATGAACAAATTACACAAATCATTTTAAGTACAATTGATGTTGAATTTAAGGCTCCAGGGTTTCATGGTGATGGATGAGTACCGCTAAGTAATATAACATCCATTAATGTTGATAATGAATTATTTATTAGATTTAATGTTAAGGCTGAAGCGAGAAATAATGTAGAACTTTCATTAGTTTTAGATAATGACTATCTAACCCATTTAGCAAATGGATTTAAGTTAAATATTGCTTTACCAATTGAAATTCAAGTTACTTCAAGTGATTTAATTAATGAAATTTCCTTGAAAGGTAATACAAAAGAATTAGAAATTAATGACGATTTAGTATATACAAACCTAATTAATAAAAATCCAGATTATGATGGTAAGGTTCAAATTTTATATTCTATTGGTAGAAGTCCAATAGCTTTAGATCCAAATGATCCCCTTAAAACTGAGTTTAATAAAGCTGATTTTTTAAGATTGCTAACAAACAATAAAACAGATATAGTTCTAGCTCAAAAGCAAATAACAGCAAGGTATGCTTTAGCTGAAGGAATTGACCCAGATGATTACAAAATAAGAGATGAAAGACCTGCTATTATGAATGTAGTAGATGTTCTATTGTTTATTAATAAATCAAATTACTACCAAATTGCTGAATCAGTAACTGTTTCTGGTACTTCTTCAGGAATCGTTTGAGGAAGTGAAATTGATGAATTGATAGCAGCTCTTTCGGAGGGTCTAACACTTCAATACTCGACTGATAATACAGTTAATGCTAATGATCCTAATAATGACCCAAGATGAACAGTTACACGTCCAACAACAATTTCATCAAATGATAAATTCTTGGCAATAAGATTAGTAACAAGAGCTGGATATGTATTCGAAGAACCGGCAAAAGTGTTCGTTATTGATACAAGTAATGTTCTTGCGATCATTGAAGTTCAATCAGCATGATTAGAAAAAATTAAAATTGGCGGAAATACAAGAAATATAAATATTGATATAGCGGAATTTGATCAATTCTTAATTGATCAAAATATTGTTGGTAGAGAATTCATTGAAATTCAATATTTTTTTGGTGGAACAGTTCCTGATGGTATCGGAATTCCTGTAGGAACAGAATGATTATCAGCCTCTCAAATCAAATTAGTTTTTGAAACATTAAAAGGTGCAAAAAATGATAAGGAATTAATTCTTTTTAGAAATACACTTAGAGCAAGATATACATTGAATGATGAAGGTTTTAAAATTTATAGATTGAATATTAATGGTACATTTTCTGATGAACAATTCCCATCACAACCTAGTTTTTACACAAATCTAGTTACATCAACGCTTAATATGGGATTCAAGGGTTACATTAACCTAGATTTAATTAATAAATTTAATTCAGATAATTTTGAAATCACTGGTTCTGATAAACTTCCTGAATTAGTTGCTAGTGATGCTATTTCATCAATGTTAGATTTCTATAAAAATCAAACAACAACACCATTTGAAATTTATTACACAAACATTGAAAATGATTTTTCTGCAAAACATATATTATTTGACCAAAATGGATTTAAAAAGGCCTTCCATCCAGGGTTTACAATTAATTTGGACACAAATGGAAAACCATTACCAATTTGATTCCAAATTGTTGCAAGGCCTGGTTATGATGTTTGAGAAAATGGTAGGTTATTAAATGACGGAAAAATAATTGAAATTACAAACTTTAGTATTCAACCAAGAGTTTCGAATCCATTAACATCTCCTCCTGACATTAGATTTGTTGCTCCTGATGGAAGTAGATTTTATCAAGGTTTAGGTTCTTTATCTGTTTATGTTAGTGGAACTAATATCTTAGTTGATAGAACATTTTTAAATACTGAATATCCACTTGTTCAACCTGATGTTTTAAAATTAGAATATAATGTTAGTGATGCACTATATTCAAATGATGAAATGAACGAAGTTATAGTTGACCCAACTAAGTGAACTGATGTTTTACCTACTAATTTAAGAGTGGGTCAATATGTTATGACAAGAGTAGCTGTTAATAATGACATTTTTGAAATGATTGACCCAGATGCTCGAACAGCACAAGTTAGAGTTTCTGGATTAGTTGTAAATGCTAGCCAATTAACTATGTCAGATGATCTAGTCTTAACAAATACAGACATTTTTGGTTATTCTCCATTAGATGGTCAAGCAAAAATTGAAATTGCTTCAATTAATCCTGATGATTTAGGAAATTATCTTGGTGCTGACTTGGCTATGTCTGTGGAAATAGAGATACATAAGGATCCATTCGGAAGAAATCTAACAGATATCAATGGTTTCCCATTGGTTGTAAGAGATGCAACCGGAGCAACAAGTAATGGTAATTACAAGGATGCATTAGGTAGGGATATTTTGGATATAAATGGGGATCCTATTCCTATATTAACTATAGAAAGAGACGGGTCAATAATTCCTGCACCTCCTTTACGTACAGGAAATTGACAAACACCAATAAGAATGAACGATTGATCAATTGAAGGTTCATTCTCACAAGAAGACACTAATGATTTACAGTGAAGATTATTCCAAGATCAATTTATTAGGTTCTCATTCCTTCCAAGAATTGGTGAAGGATCTACTTCAAATCCAGACTTCTTATTTGATGGTACTGTTCCACCAACTAAAGAAATAAAATTGGATAATATTAAATACATTATCCAAACCAATGGAATCAATTATAATTTTGACCAAAATCAACTAAAAGACATTGTTTTTGAATCAAGTATTGGAGATGACATTCCTTATACAGGAACTTCATATATTTCTACTGAATTACAAATCACTAGAATAGCACAAGACAACACTGAAAAAATTTATAAGGGTTCTGAAATAGAAGAAATCATTAAGATAGATTTTAATGATCAAGTTCATGTAAAGATGCAATTGACTAAGAAAAATGGTTCTTCTCAAATTGTTTTTGGCACAAATATATCAGAATTTAATGAATTGCAAAACGGAGATATTATCACAATAAGTTTAGAGTCAAAAAATGACAAATTCTTATTACCAAAACCAATATCTCCATTGTCAATAGTTGTTAAAAATTTATTTGTTAAGCCATTAGATAAAGACTTATTCCAATTTTTAAGACCAAACTTTACAGGTTCTGTAAATGGAAGTGGTTCATTTAATATAAGAGTAACAAATCCTGATGGTCAATCAGATAATAATGAGTCAATTTTAGGTATTGAACAATGGTATGAATACCAAGTTTGAAATCCTGATAAAACTTTAAAAACATCTTGAACTAAAGATGAAACAAAAATTAATAATCTTGTTAACGGAGATAAAGTTGAGTGAAAATTAGTTAATTCTACAGGTATTTTAATTGAGGATTACTATAACACATTGTTAGGTGCACCTTCTCCAAGTGGAATAACATTTAGAGTTGTTAATGTCGAAGGTAGAGAAGAAGTAACTTTCCGTGACGGAATAGGTAGCTCTCAAACTGATAATCCCATTAATCCTGATGGAACACCAAGATATCCAGAGAATTCAGGTTGAATAGTTTCTGGACTTAAATCAGAAATAGTATTAGATCCAGTGCAACAAGAAAAATTTGAATTAGCACTTAAATCATTCCAACCAACATTTAGTGGAGTTAACCAATTTGGATCAATGACTTCAAATATATTAAATGATGTTCCTATTTCAAAAGAAGTTGAAATTGTTTGATATGCATCTGGTTCAGACGGAATACCTCGTAAAATAACAGACTTTAAAAATGCGGGATTGTCAAATGGCGATATAGTTTGAGCAACCATTGCTCCTTCTCAATATGCAATCGAAAATAACCTAATTATTGATGAGTCAATTGCTGCAATGGAATCAGAAAGATTTGTAGTTTCTGGATTAACTATTATTGTTAATTCATCTACTCAAACACTAATTATTTCACTAATTACTGCATCATCAGTATTATTAGTTGGAATTACAGGTGCAATAGTATTCATGAAGAGAAATTCAAAACTTAAAGGTGACAAAAATTTTAAACTTTAATTAATCTCCATTTATTTTAATTTACATAATATGAAATTTACCCACTAAACTAAAAATAGTGGGTTTTTTTTAAATATTACAAATTTACTTGGATTAAGTGATATAATTTTAAACAAGGTTATTATACAAATAATAACCTTTCATTAAAGTTGAAAAGGAATTCGAGAAAATGAATCTAAAAAAAGCTTTAGTTGCTACAACTATAACATCAACGTCAGTGGCAACACTGGGATTATCATTTTTTATTGTTGGTGGTTATGGAAATAATATAAATTCTTTATCAGAAATACAAAATTCAGGTTTTTTTGGATTAAATACAGCTTTTGAAAAAGAAAATACTACTACATATAATACAAAAGAAAAATATGTAAATCATTTAATAGAAGTTTTAGAAATAGAAGCTTCAAAAATAGATTCTGATGAGTATAACAATTTAAAAAATCAAATCAGTTCAGAAGAAACAAAAATTTTGGAACAAGAAGCAATACTTGCTCCCTTAGCTGCTGCTGTAAAGTTAGCTCAGGACAAATTTAATAACGATAGAACTATTGAAAATAAGGAAGAGTTAAATTTAGCTCAAAAGGCTCTTAATGAATCCACTGCAAATGGAATAATTGCAGACTCTAGATCTATAATTGAAAGTAATAATCAAACAATAGCTAGAATCAATCTATCAAAAGGTGATATTGCAAGATTAGAAAACTATTCTCTATGAAACACATTATTTATTATGGGTTCCACATTGTTATCAATAGGTTCTGTTTTAGCAATAGCTTCAACTTCGTATTCAATATATTTGAAAAAACAGGAATCAAAAAAGTCTGAATAAAGAAATTATGATCCATTAACCATAAAAAAAATGGATATTAAAATAAAAATGACATCTGTCATAAGACAAAAAGCCACTCTATTTTTGAGTCAAAGTTTTTTAAAACCTTTACACTCTAATAATCTTTCATCAGAAATAGGGTGAGTTATAAAATAATATGTGTAAACTAAAGAAGTGATTGATAGAATAATAAAAATTGAACCAGCTATATAATATGCTCAATGTGGTGCCATATTAATTTCAGGAATTCCAATGCTAATTCTTTCAATGTTTTTTAAAGTTACCATGTTACTAATATTATATAGAAAATAATAATACAATACAAAATTAATAAAATTATTAAAAAGAAAGGGAAAAATGAATTCAAAATTTGCATTTTTTAATAGATTGCCTAAGAGAAAAAGTGGCTCTGGTTCTGTAAGAGAATTCATTGCCAAATTATCAAAGGGTTTAATGTTACCTATTGCCATGCTTCCGGTTGCTGGATTGTTTTTAGGAATAGGTGCAACAATTGCAACTCAAGGTGCAAACGCAAATATTGAAGGCCTAGTTGTTTTAGGTAACTTCATAAAACTTCCTGGTGATGTTATATTTGGAGCATTACCAGTTTTGTTTGCTATAGCAATTGCTATAGCTTTCACGAAGGATGCCGGTGCTGCAGGTCTCTCTGCACTTGTCGGTTTCTTAGTTTTTTCAGGAATTCAAGCATCTCTTATTGTTAAAAATGGAGATGGATTTGATATCTTGTTTTATAGAGCTGGATCTTTAGGATTTGAGGATTATGGACTGCCAAGTTCATTATTTGGGTCCGTTTTGGGGATAAATCAACTTCAAACATCGGTTTTTGGAGGATTTATAGTTGGATTTACGGTTGCATTTTTATACAATAAATTTAAGGATATTCAATTGCCATCTGTAGTTGGTTTCTTTTCAGGTGTGAGATTTATACCAATTGTTACATTTGCGGCTTTATTTCCAATTACACTTATTTTACTAATGATTTGACCTTTAATAGGAATGCTTTTCAATATTATTGGAGGAGCATTGGGATCTAATATGTTTGGATTCAATGCATTTATTTTTGGTTTTATTGAAAGATCATTAGTTCCTTTAGGATTACATCATGCATTTTATTCACCTCTTTGATATACAAGTGTTGGTGGATTCTTAGATTTAGGAGATGCTGCCATTGTTGGTGGGCAATATGTGGGTCAAACATGATTACAACTAGCACAAAACTTGAATCCAGGTCAAACAATCCAAGAAAGTTATGCAGGAGATCAACAAATTTGAGCATTCCTAAATTCATTTTTGGCTGGTAGACAGGTTGAATTTGGTGGAGAAATCTACACAATTCAATTTAGCGATTTTACAACATCGGTTTATACACAGCATTATAATGATAATGCTTCCTTAATGGGAGAGATTGGATCAGCAGGTGTTAATACAGGTCAATATATGCAAGGTAAATATCCATTTATGATGTTTGGATTACCTGCTGCAGCTGCCGCAATGGTAATGGCTACTCCTAAAGAAAATAGAAAAATGTCTGCTTCAATTGTAGCATCTGCTGGAGCAACTTCATTTTTAACAGGAATAACAGAACCAATAGAATTTACATTCTTATTTTTAGCTCCTTGATTATTCTGAGGTTTCCATTCATTTTTTGCTGCATTATCATTTGGAATGATGACATGAGTAGGATTAATTTTCCCTTCTCTTGCACCTCATATTGGTATGACATTTTCAGGAGGGGCACTAGATTGAGTAATTTATGGTGCCGTTCAAATTCCTGGTGGATCAAATGCATGAGTTTCTCTATTAATCGGTATAGCTTATGTACCAATATACTATTTCTTCTTCCTATGGGCTATCAAGAAATTTAATATTGGGACCCCTGGTCGAGGAGATAATACAAAATTATTTACAAAGGCAGATTATAAAAATAAAAATAGTAATTTAACAGAAAATAGAATTTTAGCACTTAATGTTATTCAAGCATATGGTGGATTGAGTAATATTAAAAATACTGATGCATGTATAACAAAATTAAGAATTCAAATTGATAAACAAGATATTGTTAATCGTGAAAGATTAATGGAATTAGGTGCAGCAGGGGTTATAAACCCTTCCTCACAATCAGTATATTCTATATTTGGTTCTAGGGCAGATTTAATCAAGAATGAAATCATTAGAATTCAAGAAGAAGTTAAAAATGATTCATCATTGGAAGCTAAATTATTTTCAGAATTAGACAGTTTAAATAGTACAAGTAGTCCTTCTAAAGTTTCAAATAATGTTGAAGAAATGAGTAATGAAAAATTAATTATTTATTCTCCAATTTCTGGAAAGATTGTTAGTTTAAAAGATATTCCTGATAAAACATTTTCAGAGATGATGGTTGGAAATGGAGTTGGAATTGAAACAACAAGTGAGAGAATTGTATCTCCAATAACAGGAAATGTAGAACTTGCTTTTCCTGGTGGGCATGCATACGTAGTTAAATCTAGTGGTGGAACAAGTATAATGGTTCATTTAGGGATTAATTCGATTGGCCTTCAGGAAAATGGCGCTCCTGTGGAAATATTTACACAATATGTCGACACAGGTTATAAAGTTCAAGCAGGAGATCCAATTGCTGATGTTGATGTTTCTAAATTGAAAAAACTTGCTTCTTCAAACATTAGTCCAGTATTAGTTTTAAATGAATCTATCAAAGGTAGAGAAGTTAAAATTTTAGCTAAGAATGGTAAAATTAATGTTGGAGATCCAATCTTTGAATTAATACCAAAAAAATAGCTGTATTTAATCAACTAAAATAACCAAGATAATTAAAATCTTAGGTTATTTTTTTTCTTTTATTACTAAATAATCTATAATTATTAAATGAATAATGACTCTTTAAGTGAAATAAATGAAAATAATAGCAATGTTTTTTTTAAGTCTTTAAAAAAAATTAGAAATTCAAATGAATATTCAGACAAGGTTCATCTATCTCTGAACATGGTGAATGGTAGAATAATTTCAAAAATTGATATTTCATCAAGTTGTATAAATGATTTAACAATTTCCAATATTGGAGACAAATATATAAGTTATATTACATCAAAAAAAATATCAAATAAAAAATTCTTAGTTATTAGTGATAATAATTTGGATGCCAAGGTCTTCTCTCAAGTTTTTGCATCTTCTTTGAAGAAAAATAATATTAAAGTTTTTTTCCCTTTAGGCAATGAATCTATGAATTTAGCAACTAGTTTTTCATTAATTGATAATTCATTTGCTGGAATAATTTCATTTTCATCATATCGTATGCAAAAGGAAATTTTGTCAGTAAATTTCTTTGAAAATAATGGTTCTTTGATTTCAAATAATGATTCTAAATTGTTTAATAAAAATACACTCGAGACTGCTGAATTAAATTTAAAGGCATATGATGAAAAAATAGATATGTTAGAAAAATTTGATACCAATAAATATATTTCAAATCTTCCAAATGCTAAAGACCTTTCTAATATTACTGTTTCAATAAATAATAGTTATAATTTGAACGATGATCTTCTTGATGTTTTTTTTTCTAGAAATAAAATAAAATACACTGTGTCAAAAGTAAGAAGTCCTAGCAACAATAAAAACATAAAAAAAGCAATTTTCACTTCTATAAAGAATAGGTCTGATGTCGCATTGAGTTTTCTTTCAAGTAATAATTCATTTGAAATAGCTATAAAACATAAAAATCAACACATTTTTTATGATTTAAATGATTTGTCAGCCATATATTTATACTATCAATTAAAATATTTAAATAATAATCCAGAATATTTTAAAGATAAATACATTGTTAAAAATATTAGTGCTAGCGATCTAGTTCAGGTAATTGCACAAAAAAATAAAATAAAAGTTAAAGAGTATAAAAATTTTTCTTCAATGCTTTCAGAAAACAAAGATTTAGAATCAAATATGATTTTAGCAACAAATGGAACAAATTTTTTTATTTCAAACAACCAAAGCAATTATATTTCAGATCCATTGCGCAACATGCAATTATTTTTAGAAATGATATCATTCTTTAAAAGTAAGAAAAAAACGCTTTACGATGTTATGCTAGAGATAAGTTTGGAATATGGAATATTTAGACATTCCGTTAATAAACAGAATATGGACATTGTTACAGCCAGAAAAATTTTCAACATAATTTCAAAGACAATGACATTTGATGGACAAAAAATAATCAGATTCGATAAAATTAATGACGAAGAGAGCAATTCAAAAATTGTAAAAATTCAGTTGCAAGATAAAACAAAAATATCCTTTGTTTATTCTCAAATCACAAACACATTAGTATCATATATATCACTAATCTTCAAACCAGAGAAAAACGATAAATTACAAAATAATGAAAAAAAACCAATTATTTCTCTTGAAAAGAATGAAAACTATATTAATTTAATTGTCAAGGAAAAAAAAATAGTTGAAACAATAAAAGTATTTAATGATGACTATTCAAAAAAGAAAATGGGTTGATATGATTTTCTAAAGTACTTTATTTTTGTGGCTATTTTTATAGGTATTTTCATAGTACTATTTACCACTTTATATAATACTGATGGTAATCCCCTGAAAATATTTGAGGACTTGGATAAATTAATAAGAACTAACCATCTTTTAACATTCTTAATACCCATATTAATATTTGCTTCTATGTTTGCTGTTTTTTGCAATGCAATATTAATTGGAAGAATGCTAAAAGTTCAAGGACAAAAAATAAAAATAAGACATTTAATAATTGCCTCTAGTATTGGAGTTGTAATTACAAATATAACACCATTATCTGTTGGTGGCGATATAGCTTCATATTGATATTTTAGGCGTAAAGGTTTTGATAGAGAACCTCTCATTGCCACCTTTCTTGCAACATCCTTTCTCTATCAGGTTGTAGGGGCGCTTGTCTCTTTGATATTTATCCCAATGGGACTTTCTCTTTATAGTGATATTTTTTTATCAGGAAGTGCTGTGTCTACAACAATTTTGACTTTTGTTTTGATTGGTTTTTTTGGAAATGTTATTGCAGCTCTTTTTATTGGCACATTTTCTTTTAGTAGAAGGGCGCAAGCCATTTTTATAAAATCACTAATACAAATAATTTGTTTAAATCCATTTGCAATTTCTAGAGACCCTAGTTCATTGGCTGCCAGTTTTCAATATACATTCATTAAAACTAGAGCCAGCTCATTAATGATATTTAAAAATTTTTGATTAACAAGCGAATTTATATTTTGAAGAATGCTACCATATTTTATAAATTTTAGTGCAGTGCTAGCAATTATATCTGGTCTAATGAAACCAAACACTGAATTGTGAGGAGGACAATACCTTAACTTTATGATATGTTCATCAATATTAATTGCCGCTAATGCAATATCCATTACTCCTGGAGGATCAGGAACTAGCCAACTTCTTCAAACGCAAATATTTCAAATATTATTTAAGAATATTGATTCAAATGGTGAGGAAATAGATGTTGCTCAAGTGTCAAACATTTTCTCATTACTTTCAACAATTTTATTCTTTATAATTCCCACATTTTTTTCTACCCTACTTCTCTTTACAGTTTGAATAGGTGAGAAAAGAATTGATAAATATTCTAAAGTCAAGAGAGTAATATCTTATGAAAGTAAAGATGTACAAAATAAAAATATTAGGAAGTATACAAGATTTTATAAGATATCAACCATTTTTTGGGTAATAGGATTATTTACCTTACTTGTAATGTACTATTTACCTTATACACTTTACGCTACATTCTCTATGTAATGAATTCAATTTTCTGCCTTAATTTTTTAAGAGCAGATTTTATTGAATCATTCATCTTCATTTGATTATCAATTTTTTCAATTGCTGTAAGTACTGTGGAATGATCCCTATTCTTAAAAAATATTCCAATCTCTTTATAAGTAACGTCAAGAATATCTCTTATAAGCCACATTGAAATATGTCTACCCAAAACAATCTCTTTCCTTCTACTCTTATTCAATAAATCAGTTCTTGTTAAACCATAGTATTTAGCAACTATATCAACAATTCTCTCTTTTGTAATATTTTCTTTTTGTTGTTTCAAAGAAGAAAAAATTTTTCCTATTACTTGTTGGGTGTATTTAATATTACCTATTTCATCTTCATAGAATTTAACACGATTAATTGCACCTTCTAAATTTCTAATAGAGTTCGAATGATTTTTAACAATAAATTTTAGCGCTTCATCTTCCCACTTTGAATGGTCAATATTTTTCTTCAACAATTTAACTTTCAATACCTTCATTAAATCATCATATGAAGGCTGCTGAATTTCTATTGTCAAACCCCCTTGAAATCTAGTTATAAATCTTTCTTCAAACCCTCCTAATAATTCAGGATTTTTGTCAGACGCAATTATAATTTGCTTGTTTTCATTTATGTGATTGTTAATAATATTAAACAAAACTACAAGAGTGGAATTTTTTCCTGCGTACATTTGAATATCATCAAAAATAAGAAAATCAAAATCTTTATATAAATCAGTAATTTTATTTATTTTTTCTTGATTATTATCCATTAAAAAGGGAATAATCTTTTTTGTAAAAGAATCAGCAGCAATATAACAAACTTTCTTATTTTTTTTAAGTAATTCATTTCCAACTGCGTGCATAAGATGGGTTTTTCCAAGTCCCGAGGTTGAGTAAATAAACAATGGCGAAAAAATAACTTCATTACTTTCAATTACTTTTTTTGCACCCTTTATTGCCTCTTTATTAAAATCTGCAGAGATATAGTCTTCGAAAAGAAATGATGTCTTAATATTTGATTTTTTTATTAAATCAGTATTTAATGTTGCCAAATTTGTGTTTGAAAGATTTGCAAAACCATCTTTATCAATATAAACAACCTTGATTTTATTTGTGAAAACCTTTTCATTTATTGATTTAATTATTTGTGGATATTTTGTTTTAATATAATTAATACTCTCCTTATTTTTAAAAACAACATAAACCAAATTAGAATTTGCAATATTAACTTTTGTTTCGGCAATAAAATTAGAAAAGGTAAATTGATCATCAAGTTCCTTTTCGAACTCAAAAAGAAAATTTTTTGTATACAATTGATTTGTATTAGTGTTCATATCCATAATTATCAATCTTAAACTAAATTACAACTACTTATTAAAAATAAGTATCAAAAATCGAAAAATATATATATTAGATAATAAATAATTTATTTTTGTTATACTTTATATTATAAATTGTTATTTTAGTATTATGCATTTCATATTATTAAATAATTAAATTACAGAATTAGGGGAATCTTATGAAAAGAACTTATCAACCAAGCAAAAGAAAACATGCAAAAACACACGGTTTTAGAGCGAGAATGTCGACGCCCGGTGGTAGAAAAATTCTTTCTTCTAGAAGAGCAAAAGGGAGATCTAAATTAACTGTTTCTGATAAATAATGAAAAAGCATGAAATTGTTAAAAAGACTCAAGAGTTTCAAAATATAATTAGAAATAAAAAGCAATTTGTTTCCAATGAATTGATTTTATATTATGTTGAAAGCGATTCATTTCAAATTGGAATATCTATTCCTAAAAAATTTGTTAATGCTGTTGGAAGAAATTACTTAAGAAGACAAATTAGAGCTATAGTATCTAGTATAAATTATGAAAATATTAAATATAAAGTCATCTTAATTATAAGGAAAGACTATATGAAGTTAAGTTATACTGATAAAAAGAAAGAAATAATAAAATTTATGGAAAGGTTAGCAAAAAGGTAAAATTAATGAGCAAGCAAATTAAAAGATCAGACAAGTACGATTTTTTTAAAGGGACAGTAAATAACAAAAATGTCAAAAAGACACCTAAGGAAAATTTTAAATTTGCTTTTAAATGAATTAAAATAGTTTTTTATGTTTTTCTTTTAAGTCTTTCATTGACGGGGTGCATCCAGTCCATTGCTATTCAATCATCATCAACTACTGGTAGTGGTATTGAATTTTATCGAAATAGAGACGACATCTCTCCATTTGTTAGGTCATATAAAATTGTTGATAATTTAGAAAAACCCTTGATAGATAAATATGGAAACAATATTAGAGACGAGAATGGAAATTTATTATATGAACAAATATTGGTTGAGGATGCTAAGCAAAATTTTTTAGTAACTAATAAGGATGGAACCATTAGTGATTTGAGAGAACAAATAAGTTTTCAAACACAAAACGAGAATTTGTATGGACAATATAATAACTTTTCCTCTTCTCTAAGAATCATAAATAGTGATGATCAATTAATTGGAAGTACTTTAGATATCAAAAGTATTGATGAAACAGGTCAGCTAATTCGAGGTACAGAAGTTGATAATAATATTTTATTTTTAAATTCAAATATATTAGAAGAAATTAATCGTTCCACAAGTCTAACGTATGATTATGTTAATAATTTGATAGAAATTCCAATTTTCATACAAAAACTACCTGATACTAAGCCTGATACTGATAGTGAATTGAGGGAATGAGAAAACCCAAGATTAGGTGGAACATTCCAAGCGTTTAGACAAGGTTCATTAGAACCAGTTAAGATTAATGATAAAGGCCAATATTTAAAAATTGATGGAGTTACTCCATTGGACGTGAGTTCTGCTGAAGATTTGGCTGAAATTAATAGTTTTGAATATACTTTTGAGTTTCAAAAAATTGTGTTAAGTATCGATTTAAATAATAGTTTTGCATCGGAAAAATTTGCAAGAGATCGTTTACAATCTTTAATTAATGTTGTAATGCAATTCAATCAATTTAGTGAATTAGACAATTTACCATCTAATCAAATGCCTTTAGTTGATGAAAGTCTTTCAATTACCGAGAGAAGATTAGGTAAATTGAATGAACTGGAGTCAGGGAAAGTTATTGACAATCCCCCTGTAACATCTCCTAAAACATTATCTACAAACTCTTCTTTTATTGATAATCTTCAGACAACAAATCAAAGATATTCAAATGAGATGAGAATTGCAATATTGACATATCAACAAAATATTCTTTCTTTGTTGGGCGAATCTGGTTATTCAATTCCAAGATTGAAATTAACTGGTGATAATCCAGATGCATGGCCAGTATCAGGAACTAATCCCTTTAAGTTAGAGTTTGGTGCAGGTAATAGTAATTCATTTAATCTTTTGGCAGGTAGTTCTACCGTTAGTCAGAAACCAATTGTTACTTGATCTGATGCATGGGGGCTTGGACCATTCTATGGATTCATTGTTTATCCAATATCTTTTTTAGTAAATTCATTAGTTGTATCGCTTCCTGCACAATTGGATGGTGGTGTAGCGTTATTATCAATAATAATATCAGTTATTTTAGCGAGAATGTTAACATTAATATTGACATATAAATCTGTTTTTGCTCAAACAAAGCAACAAGAATTAGCTCCTAAAAAAGCAAAAATTGATGCAAAATACGCTGCCTACAAAGGGAATAAGCAAATGGAGCAAAAGAAAAGGCAAGAAACAGCAGAGCTTTATAAGAAAAATAATATAAACATGCTCACTCCGATCCTTTCTACACTTGTTTCCATGCCTATATTCCTTGCGATGTGAAGAATTATACAAGGTATTCCTTTTATCAAATCAACATCTCTCTGGGGAATAAACTTTTCACAAACGTCTTGGCGGGAGCTATTTGCAGGAGAGTGGCAGTACTTAATACTAATAATACTTGCTGTCATTGTCCAAGCAGGATCCCAGTTTTTACCAAGATACTTGAATAAGAAAAGAATGAATGAACGTTCTAATATTGCTGAGAAAGAGGCAATGAAAAAGGCCAATAGAACTCAAAATATTATTATGATTATATTTATATTTATGGCTATTATTTTCGAGGCCGGTGTACAAATTTATTGAATAGTTGGAGGTATTTGAACAATGCTTCAAACATTACTAATCCACCATATTCAAAAAACTAAAATTTTCCGAGAAAAGCTCATAAAATATGTTTAAGAAAATCAACATTTAACAATTTAAATGTTGATTTTTTAATTCCAATTTATTATAATTCCAATTCATTTCCATTTTAATTATCCTATATATAATTATTATGGCAATTTATAATATAATATTTAATTAAATGAAATGAAGTAAAAATTTTAAAAGCACAAATAAGGAAATAAAAACCAATTATAAAGAATCTTGATCATTATTTTGAAAGTATTATAAAAAAAATAAGAAATGAACGATATCAATTGTTTTATTATCTATACTGTCTTCCCTTACAACAATTAGTTTGCCGTTCATAACTATATTTATGAATGAAAGTGCAACAGCAACAAAGTGGGAGCCACTAATTTTTGCAACAATCATATTGTCAGTAGTTTCAATTTTGCAAATCGTCATTTTCTATATATCAAATTATGTTAGTGGTATTTTCAATATGAAAATTGAAACACAAATTAGGGAAGAAATGATGAGTAAGATTCACCACTTGTCAATGGAGACTTTTGATAATGCTCCTATAGGAATTTTTTTCTCAAGATTTTTTAGTGATTTGCAAGAAGTTAAAATTTATGCAAGTAAATTGATTAGAGACACAGTAACCATTTTCTGCTTAATTGTTGGTGGATTTTCATTTATATTTTATGTTAATTGAGTTGCAGGAATAATTATATTATCAGTATACATATTTGCATTGTTAATATATGCCTTTTTTAAGCAAAATCTAGTATACCACCAACAAATTAACAAATCATTAAGAACCTTTATGAGTATAGGTCTTGGTGAACATGTGCAAATGGTTTCAGAGATAAAATCATTTAGTAATTCATTAACAACAGTTGAAAAATTCGAAACATTGCAAAAAAATTATTATAATTCAACAAAAAAATATGTAAGAAAAAGCACACTATTTAATTTAGCTGGAACCGCATCTGCTATTTTAATTTCAACAATAACTCTTATAATTGGATCATTTTTAATGCATGATAACAAGATATCTTCACCCGGGTTGTTGGGACTAATTTTAGCTGCAAATATTCTAATTATACCTATAGAAAGAACATCTACTTTAATTACAGATTTAATAATTTTAAATGCAAATATTGTGAGGATCAAAGAGTTTCATAATTGAAAATTCGAAAATAATGAAGGACTTATTAAAAAACCATTTGTAGGTAATATTGAATTCAAAAATGTTAGCTTTTCCTATAAGACCAAAAATGATAATATAGTAAATGTTTTCAATAATTTTAATTTAGTAATTCCCGAAAATGAAAGAACACTTTTATATAGTGATAAAGCAAGTGGGTTGACAACAATTTTCAAACTTATAATGAGATATTATGAAGTAGATTCAGGAGAAATATTATTAGATGGTATCAATATTAAAAATTATGATATTGATTATTTAAGAAAACACATAACATACCAAGCATTTTCTCCAAAATTATTCTCATCTTCATTAGAATTAGAAACTTTATATCCAGATGCAGAAAGATATAATAAAATCGTTGAATCACTTAATATAAAAGAATTAATAAAGAAAAAAGAAATGTTGGATAAAAATATTAATTCACAAGGAATGCAACTTTCAGATAGCGAAAAACAAATGTTATCCATCGTTAGAGCTCTTTACTTTGATACACCTATAATTCTTTTTGATTTTCCAGAGCATTGTCTAAATAAGCATCAACTTGAATCAATTGAAAAAACATTAAATATTTTTGCAAAAGATAAAACAATAGTTTTCAATTCACATAATAATAATATTTATTTCAAAATTGACAACTTCATCAAAATATAATTAAAGCAATGTGTATAATTTAAGTTATGAGTATGAAGAATAGTAAAAATAAGCAAGATATTTATTTAAAAATGATTGTGGAATCTTTTATAAAATATGGATTACCAATTGGTAGTGAAAAACTGATTAAGCAAAATAATCTAACAGTTTCTTCTGCAACTGTTAGAAATGCCATGGTAGTCCTAGAGAAAGATGGATATATTGAAAAGCACCATTCTTCAAGTGGTAGAATTCCCTCTATTAAAGGTATAAAATATTATGCTAATAATTTAACTTCATCACCAGATAAAATGATAGAAATAAAATTGAAAGATATTTTTTCAAAAAGGTGAATTTCAATTGATGAAACAATTGATGCGGCTGCTAAAGAAATTTCTGATCTTGTTGGGTTAACATTTATTACTTCCAATATTAATGAATCAGAATTGCTAAAATCTATTACAGTGACAGAAATTGGTCATAATCAATCAATAATTGTTTTAATAACTTCCACAGGAAGAGTTGAAAATAAAATATTTACACTAAATAATAATATAAAGTATAGTGATTTAAGAATTGCTGTTAGACTAATACAAGAAAGATTGATAGATGTCCCAGTAAGTGAACTTGGGGAAAAAGTGTCATTACTTTCTCAAATCTTAAAAGAAAAAATTAAGAATGCTGAAGAATTAATTGTTGCATTTGTTAGTGAGGTTTTTGATTTCGCAGTGAATCATAATCGAAAAATTTATGGTAAATCATTCATAATAGAATCAGAAGATATTAAGAGGAAAGATTTATCGAAATTAATTAATTTGATTGAACATGAATCAATTTGAGATTCTATAGAAGGTAGAAGTGGAGATGGAGAAAATTTAAAAATAGATATTGGACCATATAATGCATCAATGATTTCCAAAAAAATAACAGTTGGTAATTCTTCCAAAGAAATGTCAATAATAGGAAGTCATAGAATGGATTATTCAAAAGCAAAAAATATATTAAATATGATTGAAAAATTTCTCAAACAATAGTGTTACTTAATAAAAAGCCATTTTCTATATTTTAAGTAATTAATAAATTTAGTATTTAGTTAGTTTTAATGTAAAATATGTATTGATATGAATAATAAAATTAAAAAAAATGGAATCATCACATTTGAATATGACATGTATGATAAGAATGGGAATTGAATGACTCATGGTGGTCCTGTTAAAATGGTTGTTGGAAGTGACGATATTCTTGTAGGTCTTTCTGATGTTTTAATTGGACTAGATTATACTATTAGGAATCATGTAATAGATTTTAAATATTATCCAAATAAACATAAACCAACTTTTCAACAAGTTAATTTAAATTTAGAAATTCATAATTACAATGATTACGAAGATATGTCGGATAACAATGGTTTCCAAAACGACAACGGTAAAAATAATTACAAGACTGAACTTAATGTAGAACAACAAGAAGATGAGCATTCTAATACTAATGATTCAAAAAATATTAAAAAGGCTAAAAAGGAAATAAAATCTCTTCAAAAAGAAGTGGAAGATTTATCTGCAAAAATAAATGAACTTAACAAGAATGAGGCATTGCTTAATAAAAAAATTCTTGAAATATCACAAACTGCTCAACAAAAAATAGAAGAATTTAAAGTTTCATATAAAGAAACATATGAAAATAAACTATCTGATACTAGGGATTATCAGTTACAGAGTTTTTTTGAAAAATTTTTAGGCCCATTAAACAATTTATATATGGCAGTTGAATTTGGTGTAAAGGGAAGTAATAATCCTGAAGTAATCGGTTATGTTAAAGGATTTGAATTACTGGTTGATCAAATGTTTTCTGTTATCAACAATTTTGGAATAACAATTATTGAACCTAAAATAGGAGATGATTTCAATCCTGAGTTACACAATATTTTAGAATTAGTAGAATCAAAGGAATATAATAAAGATAAGATCATAGAAATCAAAAATAGAGGATATAAATTAAATGAACGGGTAATTTTCCCTGCCAATGTATTTGTTTCTACTAATAAATCAAACTAATAATAATCATAATAAATAGTGATTATTTTATAATTTCTGATTAAATTTAACATATTAAAAAAAATTAGCAATATTTTAACTAGAGTGCTAATTTTGTGTTAATATTATGTAGTAAAAATAAATGTAAAGGAAGTAAATTTATGGCAAAAGAAAAAATTATAGGAATAGATTTAGGGACAACAAACTCAGTAGTAGCTATTGTTGAAGATGGTGTACCAAAAGTATTAGAAAATCCTAATGGTAAAAGAACAACTCCTTCTGTTGTTGCTTTTAAAAATAATGAAATAATTATTGGTGAAATTGCTAAAAGACAGTTAGAAACAAATCCAGATGCAATAGCTTCAATTAAGAGATTAATGGGCTCAAGTAAAACTGTTAAAGCAAATGGGAAAGAATATAAACCTGAAGAAATTTCAGCAATGATTTTGAGTTATTTGAAAGAATATGCTGAAAAAAAAGTGGGATCAAAAATAAGTAAAGCAGTTATTACTGTGCCTGCATATTTTGATAATGCTGAACGTGAAGCAACTAAAACTGCAGGGAAAATAGCAGGATTAGATGTTTTGAGGATTATTAATGAACCAACAGCAGCAGCACTTTCGTTTGGACTTGATAAAACTGAAAAAGATTTAAAAGTATTAGTTTATGACTTGGGTGGTGGAACATTTGATGTTTCAGTACTTGAATTATCAGGAGGTACTTTTGAAGTTCTATCTACTAGTGGAGATAATAATCTAGGGGGAGATGATTGAGACAACGTTGTTGTTGATTGATTGTCAGAAAAAATTAAGAAGGAACATGATTTTGACACAAAAAGTGATAAGATGGTCATGTCAAGATTAAAAGAAGAGGCAGAAAAAGCAAAAATTCAATTATCTGGTTCTGATGTTGCTAAGATTATGTTGCCATTTTTAGCCATGACAGCTAAAGGTCCTCTAAATATCGAAATTGATTTGTCAAGAAGTGAGTTTGAAAAAATGACATCACATTTAGTTGATAGAACTAGAAAACCAATTGCCGATGCTCTTAAGGAGGCTAAATTATCTGCATCTGATTTAGATGAAGTTCTATTGGTTGGGGGTTCTACAAGAATTCCTGCTGTCCAAAAAATGGTTGAATTAACAACTGGTAAAAAATCAAATAATTCAATTAATCCTGATGAAGTTGTAGCTATTGGTGCTGCAATTCAAGGTGGAGTATTGGCAGGTGATATTAATGATATTTTATTGTTAGATGTCACACCTCTTTCATTAAGTATTGAAACAGAGGGTGGAATTGCAACTCCTTTGATTAAAAGAAATACAACAATACCAGTAACCAAATCACAAGTATTTTCAACAGCACAAGATAATCAAGAAGAAGTTACAATTTCAGTTGTTCAAGGTGAAAGACAATTTGCAAGAGATAATAAAAATTTAGGACAATTTAATCTTTCAGGAATTGAGCGTGCACCAAGGGGTGTTCCAAAAATTGAAGTTTCTTTCTCTATTGATGCAAATGGAATTACAAAGGTAACCGCTAAGGATCAAAAAACTGGAAAAGAACAAACAATAACAATCACAAACTCTTCAAGTTTATCTGAAGAAGAAATTAAAAAAATGATTGAAGACGCAGAAGCAAATAAGGAAGCTGATGCAAAAAGAAAAGAAGAACAATCAACAATTATAAAAGCCGAAACATTAGTTAATCAATTGGAAAAATCAATTGAAGAGCAAAAAGACAAAATGGAAGAATCAGCTAAAAAACAAATGCAAGGGGAAATTGAATCAATTCAAAAACTGATTAATGATAGAAATATCGATGAGTTAAAGATTAAAATTGAGCAAATTGAAAAAATTGTTGAAACGTTTGCAAATCAATCAGCACAAGAATCTTCTACTAAATCAGACAATAGTCAGGAGATTGAAATTGATCCAAGTTTTGATAGCGACCCTGAATTTGAAGACAAAAAATCAAAGGATAAGTCAAAAAAATCTAAAAAATAACAATAATTTGTTACATATTTTATAAGAAAGCTATAATCTAAAATTATGGCTTTTCTTTTTAAAAAATTTTTAAAAAAATAGAATGAATTAAAATATTAATTTACTAAATAAAGTTATACCTTTAAATAGATACTAAAAATACTCTATTTCAATTATAATATATAATACAAAACCAATAAGTGATGACTTAAATTCAAAGTAGCTATATAAATACATAAAGGAAAGGGTTAATTTTGAAAGATAAAGAAAAATTTGTGACAATAACTCTTGAAGACGAATCTACAATTGAAGCAGAAGTAGTTTTTACATTTGAGGAAAATGGGGATACCTATATTTTATATGCAATTGGAGATACGGTTCATCCTGCAAAAATTGCAGACGATGATTCCTTAATAATGTTAGAAAATGACGAATGAGAAATAGTTGAGAAAATATTCAATGAGTTCATGGAAGATGAAGACAATGATATTTTTGAAGAAGAAGAAGATAGTTAATGGAAATCACAGTACTGACAAGGGACATATTAATCTATTCAGTTGTTACTGTAGCAGCAATTGCAATAATAATAATATCGATAATTTTATATAAAGTTGTTAAGATAAAAAAAACTATCAAAAAACAATCATTGGATATTTTATCTTCTGATTCAGTAGTGGAAGGTCACTTAAAAGTAATCCAAAGACCAGATTTTGGAGAACCAATTTTTGACTTGAGAGACGCCATTGAATCTCCATTAGATGATGAAATAGTTGAATTTACAATTAATACAATTATAAGAAATAACTTTAAAAAAATCTTGATGTTAGATTATAAAACAGCTTATGAAATAATTTCTATATCGAATAAAACTGGATCGGAAATTAATGTTATTGGAAATGAATTTGATTCACAAGAATATAAAGATATAATTTCAAAATTTAATTTTGATCATAAATTAAACATTTTAGAAGATGTAAATAGTGATGAAAAATACGATATGATTTTATTATTATCTTCAAAATCCAGTTATTTACCAATCTATGAAAAATATATTAATAATTTAAGAGAAAAGGGTATGTTTTTGATTGCAAATGTTGCAAAAAATAAGATTTGAAAAAAGGAATTAATAAGCAAAATAAGCAAAAGTAACTTAAATTATGATATTCTTAAGTGATATAAAGGTTTTATTTTAATTGTAAAATAACAGAATAAGATAATACATAAGGATGAAGATATGAAATCTCAAAAAACACTACTTACAAGAGAAAAAATTGATGAACTTAAACAGGAACTTAAGAAATTAATTGAAGTTGATAGAGTAGAAGTAATTCAAGAAATTAAAGATGCTAGGGCACAGGGTGATTTATCAGAAAATGCCGAGTTTGATTCAGCTAGAGAAAAGCAAGGAATTATAGAAGATAGAGTTAGAGAATTGGAAGATTTATTGGAAAATTCTGATATCTTAAAAAAGCAATCTTCTAATTCATTAGTTTCAATTGGAACAACAGTTCAAATCCAGATTGGAAAGTCATCTAAAACTGAAAATTACACTATTGTTACTACTTATGAAACTAATCCATTTGAAAACAAGATAAGCAATCAATCCCCCTTGGCTATTGCACTTATAGGAGCAAAAAAGGGAGATATTGTAACTGTTGAAGGACCAAAAAAATATGATGTAAAAGTTATGAACATCATTATTTAAGTTAATATTTATGGATATCAAAGATAATAGATTTACAAAAATTCTTTTAACACAGGAACAGATTGAAAAAAGAATACTAGAACTCTCATCATGAATTGATGAGACTTACAAAGATTCAAAGAATCTTATTCTAATTGGATTATTAAAAGGGTCTATCCCCTTTTTGGCTCAATTAATTAAAACAGTTAAGACAGAACATACATTAGATTTTATGACGGTATCTTCATATGGAGGGGGAATTCAAAATACTGGTAACATAAAGATAATTATGGATTTAATTACAGACATTAGAGATAAGGATGTCTTGATTGTTGAGGACATAATTGATAGTGGAAAATCATTAGAAAAAATAAAAGAAAATTTAGAACTAAGAAACCCTAAATCACTGAAAATAATAACATTATTAGATAAACCCACAAATCGAAAAGTTAAAATTGAACCTGATATTTCAGGTTTTATTGTTCCAGATGAATTTTTAGTTGGATTTGGACTAGATGTTAATGAAAAATTAAGAAACATCCCTTTTATAGGCGTTTTTAATAAAAAATATTTAGATAAATTATAACTAATTTTTGTTATATAATATTATTTATGAAATTAGTTATAGTAGTAGATTCATCAAGTGGATTAACAAAAAAGCAAGCAGAGGCAAGAGGGTGACATTTTTTGCCACTTTTCACCAATATAGATAACAAAGAGTACGAAGATGGTGTTACTTTAGATTCTAACAATTTTTTTGAAATTTGCAAGAATGAATCTGAAGTTTCGACATCTTGTTCATCTGTTGCTCAAGTTGAAGAATTATTGAGTAAAATAGCAAAACCAGACACATTTGTTGTTATTTATCCTATTTCAAAGCACTTGTCTGCTCAGTATAAAAATTGCTTATTAGGTTCTCAAAAATACCAAAATGTTCATGTTATTAATTCTGAAAATATTTGCTACCCTGTTATTCCTGAATTAGTTGAATTAGAAATTGGTGTTAGAAACAATGAAATTTCAATTCAGGAAGGTATTGATATTATTGAACATAAAACTTCAAGAGATTTAGATAACTTAATTATTTTTCCTAAATTCAATGATAGTCTAGTTAGAGGTGGAAGATTATCGCCATCAGCAGCTAAATTAGCCAAACTCTTAAAAATCGTTCCAATAATTGTTTTAAAAAATGGAAAATTAGAGAAATTAGGTAAGGGAAGAATTTTTGATAGAACAGTTATAAAAACTATTGTTGATAAGTATAATGAATTAAATAGTTCATCAGAAGATTGGATTCTATTATTTTCGCACTCAAAAAATTCTGAAAAGGATAGCATAATTAATGAAATTTCAAGACAAACACAGAATAAAAAACCATTCATGGAAGCTCTTATACCACCTGTAATAGCGGTTCATACAGGATTTGAAGCTATAGCAATGATATTTTTAAAATTGAAATATGACATTAATGAATATAAATTTGAATGGTTAAAAGAGTAAGTTATGAATTTTGAAAAAAGTTTCCCAAAAATATTTGAAAAATCAAAAGAAAGATCTTCAACTAAAAACCGCCTAATATCTTATTCCTTGATGTGAATGGGTCTTGGTGTTGCTATCATTTTTTTGATGACTTATTTAGTTATTAGTGTGCCACAAATTGGAGAATTAGTTTCAAGAATTGCAAACTCTTCTTCAGGCTGAACAATTCTTTTGGTAGTTAATATGGTTTTAATAATTTCATTGTCATTTTCAATGCATAAAATGAATATAGCGTCTTTAGTGTTGTTATATATAGCATTTGTTTTTGTTGAAGGTTTTTTTGTTTCAACAACTTTATACTATTCAGGCTTTGACACACAAGTCGAAGGTTTTAAAAATGTTTTTTTACTATTTTTAATTCCATCAGCGATTTTTATATTAATGGGAATGCTTGGCTATTTTCAAGTATTTGATTTTTCCAAAATTGCACCCTTCCTCATTTTTGCAACCATTGGTTTAATGATTTTTTCGGTTTTCTTAATTTTTTTTGGTGGGGAAAGCACTCAAAAATGATATTCACTTTTAGGAATAATTATCTTTTCGTTATGGATAGGATTTGATATTTGATGAATACAAAGAACCTCAGATCAAATAGAAGCGGCTGGCGGTATAGAAAATGATCAATTAGTTAGAATAGGGCTTATGTTTGGGCTTAGATTATTTATTGATTTTGTCAATATTTTGATGTATGTTGCTAGATTATTGAGATAATTTCCAGATTTGTGTGTTGTTATAGTGATATAATTTTTTATATATTTTCAATCAAAAGGAGTAATTATGATTAGCAAATTATCAAAGAAATTTCTATTTATTGGAATGTCTATCATTTTAATTGCTCCATTTACCATTTTTTTATCTTGTTCTAGTAAGGATCAATCAGTTGAGAATGATTTATTAGACCTAGAATTTGATAAAAATGTCCAATTAAAAATTTCTAATACAGAAGAACAATTAAGTAAAATAAACTTACTAGATTTGGGTTCTAACACTGAACAAATAGATGAAAATGATAATCTATTTCATAACTCTTTTAATAATGATCAATTAGCAAATATCTTTGTGTTACCAGAAGGAAAAAGCGCTGAAACTAATGAAGATTATGGAATCTTTTATTCATGAGATTTTTCGAAGAAAAATATTGTATCCTTTGATAGCAGAGGAAACATTTTTTTTGAAGTAAATGTAAATGTTGGATTAAAGACTTCAAACTCATTTGTCACTAGGCCAAGAATTTTTACAATCAACATTGAAGAAACTACTATTCAAGAGGAAAGTCAAAATATTGGTCCTGACAACAAGCCGATTTCGATAACTCAACCGGCAGCTAGATATATCTATAATGGAATTGATGAAAATGGGAATCAAAAAACATATAAATTTCAAGCAGTTAGAAAAGATATATTTGATAAGGCAAAAAATTTTAATATAGATTTTTATTCTAGTAAGTCTCTAATAAATAATAGACCTGTAATTATTGAAAATGGCGCCACTAAAGAATCTGCGGTTGATGCATATGTAAACGAAAGATTAATTAAACCACCATCTCCAACATCGACTAATGAAACGAAGTACAGATTTAGTGTTGAACAAGCCGATTTTGATGAATCTAATCCTAAAAAGGGCATTTATAAAATAAGGGTGAGTCCAGAAAATAATCAAATTTTTGATCAAACCTTCATTTCTTATGCAAGAGAAACATACCAAATATCATTTAACAAATATTATTATTATTATGAAATTAATGCAACTTTTAGAAACCCGACAGAAAGTAATATATCTACTCACAATAGTAGAAATACAACATTAGCGACCGAAATCGGAAATAATATTAAAAATAGTGAATCAGCCTTTATTCCCTCGCTAAAAAATCCGGGTTCAATAATTGGTAAAGATGCTGAAGAAATTGTAAGTTTGAATAATTCAACATCCGGAGGTTTGTTTTTCCCTCCAATATTTGTTAGACAATATTCAATTGAACCATTTAGAAACATATTGATTGATATAACAGGGGTTTCTGCCACAACAAATGAGGATTTAACTTTTGCAATGGTAGTTAAAGTAGGTTCGGGAAGGTTTCAAACAAGTCATACAATTGATAAATTGATAAATATCAAACAATTAATATAATATTTTTAAAAGAAATGTTTTATTGAATAATTAAATGTATGTTATAATATAAAAAATTTATTTATGAATTTAAAAGAATTTTTAAAATCGAAAAAAGGAATTATATGCAAGATAAAAACACAAACATAGAAGACAATAAACAAAATAGTTTGGGAAATAAAGTGTCTTTGGAACCTAAGTCGGCACAAGAAGGCAAAAAATTTGCAGGAACACTATCATATGAAGATATTATTTCACAAACAAAAGAAATGTCATTCTCAGTTGTTAAAACTGAAAAAGAATTAATTGAAGAAGATTCTAAAAAAAGAGTGGAAAAAATAAAAGCTTTGGAGGAACATTTTAATGATTTAAATGCTAAGCCGTTGTCTTCTATTGATTCATATGAAAGTTACAACTTAGTTTTAAATAAATCTGTATGAAATTACAATGAAATTACTCAAAGAAATACAAAATTCTCAATTAAAGACTTAGTTTTACAAACTCATATTTTTATTTATGATGGGGTTGTTATCTCTGTTGAAGAAGTTGAAAAAACATTAACAACATTTTTAGATACAATTATGCAAAAGATAATCTTAGGGTATCCTGTTGTTTTGAATCCAATTCTAATTATTGATGTTATTCGTTTTGATAAATCTAAGATTATCCCTGTAGCAATAGCTAATCCAAAATTATTGCCACCAATTGGTATTGTGGAATGAAATTCATTAGTTAAGGATGAAGGTAACAATTATCTAATTATTGATTCATTTATAAAATTGTTAGATAATGCATTAAATAATGGGCATGAGGCAGAATTCTTCCAAGGGACACTTTTGGTTAGAGGTATTAGTGGAATCACTTCATTATTTGTTAATGAACACGCTGCAAATGTATTTAATAAACTAGTTCTTTCGTTATCAAGCAACCAAAAAAAATAAAGTTTAAATTATAAATATATAAGGAAAGGGAGTGTTGTATGAAACTAAAAGAAGCCAAAGATAAAACAAATAAATTATCATTTTTTTTGGTTTATGTTGAAACATCTAAAACACGTGTTTTACAATTACTAAGACAAGAAATAAATAAATTAGACAACATTCAAAATTTAAAGGAATCCAATTTAAATTTACTAAATGCAATAGAAGAGCGTTGATTTGTAAAAAAAGGAATATCATTTTTCGAAGATTCAGAAAGTGATATAGAAAAAAATAAGAAAAATAGAATAAATTCAACAATTTATTTCTTAGTTGATCCAAAGAAAATTGATGTTTATTCTTTAAATATGCTTAAAAAAATGGAAGAAAATTTGGCTGAAATAGTTACTCCTAATGACTATATTATTACATTTGGTTCACATGTTAATCTTATGTGTCAAAAACTTGAGTTAAATGTTATTGAACATTTTGATTATTCAACTTTTGAAAATTTGGATGAATTTTCTCAAAAGGTTAGTGCATTGATTGAAATTGGTTTGAAAAATAACTTATTTAGCAAAGCTATGTTGATGATAGCTCAAGTTTCTAAAACTAATGTTAAGAGATTTGTTTCTCAACAAATTCTTCCTTTTGAAAACATTGCTATAAAGGCCAATAAACTTAACGTGTCAAAAAATAATAGTGAAGAAGATGTTAATAGTTCGTTAAGAGATTCTATTGAATATCTTGAAACTCATAAAAGAATAGTTTCTAATATAAATATTGGTAAAGCCGAATGAAACCCTGATATTTATGTTTTACATGAACAATTAACTAAGACAATTATTAAACAAGGTATTTATGAAACTAAAATTTTAAGTAATATTGAACAGTTTAATTTAGAACTTCAATTATTGGAAGAGAAAAAAAATAAATTGACCGAACAAAAAGAAGCCTTAATTTTACTTTATAATAAAGCTAGAAAAGAAGATTCTACAATGCAATCGTTATTGCTATACGCAGCCTTCAAGCTTAGAAAAGAAGAGGAAGAGATTCCTATATTGAAAGTAAAGGGGGTTGGTGAATAATGGATAATTTAAATAAAAGAGAATTGCAACTAACAACTTCTATAAATCCAGATTTACTAAATTCAATTTATTCAAGAGATAGTGAGGTAATTGTGGATATAACTATTTTGACAATAGATCACAAGCCCATCCAACTAATTTTAGGAAATAACTTTGTTTCCAAAGGGAATCTTACAGATGTTATTGCGATTTATGATGTAGCAGCAATAGTTGTAAAATACAAAAGTAAAGATTTAGGGAATTCTGAAGTAAAAACAAATTTTGTTATGGCAGAGGATGTAATGAGGATTTCTAATAAGTTTGGAGATTTGGTTATGTTGAATGGTAAATTTGATATAATTCCTGATAAGATGCTAGTAGATGTTTATAAGAATTTTTCAAATTTAAAAGCAATTAATTTAGAGCAATTGGAAGATATATTAGAATTATCAAAAAACCAACCAGCATTGAAGGCATATAATCAATTATCAAATTATTTCTCAGTAGAGAATTATGAAAATAATAATAATGTGTTTAAACTATTGCAACATCAAAATGAAGCAATAAAAATATCTAAGAAGGTATTATTAAAATCAATAGTTGCATGAGAGATAAGGAAATAAAAAAAGGGGTATTTATGATAAAACAAAAAGAATTAAAAGTAATAGCTATCAAAGATAATATTATTACAGTTGAAGGAGAACACAATTATCAATTCTTGGAAGAAATAAAATTCAGCAAGAATGTTAATGGTATTGTTCTAAAAGCGGTGGGGTCAAAAGCTAATGTTGCTTTACTAAAAGTGGAAGCACACAACGCATTACAAATAGGTTCAAAAGCGATTGCAACAGGAACACAATATACAGCTGATATTTTTAATAACTATTGAGGATCAGTTATTGATGTTGATGGATTACCAATGATTTCAGAGAGTAAAGTTACTGATGTTAAGAAAATTGAATCAAGAGATGTTTTTGCTGAAGCAAAACCTATATATGCAAGAGAACTTTTAAATGAACCAATGGTAACTGGTACATCAGCTATTGATGGAATATTGCCGATTGGTAGAGGGCAAAAAGAGTTAATTATTGGTGATAGAGGAACTGGTAAAACATCATTGGCAGTTACAGCCATGATTGCTCAAAATCTTTCAAACATTAAAAATATTTATGTTGCTATTGGTAAAAAGCGTGAAGAAGTTGTAGAAATTTATCATACACTTCAAGAAAAAGGTGTAATGCATAAAACTATTATTTTAACTGCTGCATCTGATGATACTGCTACTGCAAAATATCTTGCTCCTTATATTGCTACTTCAATTGCTGAATATTTCCAAGAACAAGGTGAAGACATTCTTTTAATTTTTGATGATCTAACTAACCATGCTGATGCTTACCGTGAACTTTCACTTCTTATAGGTGGAGCTCCTGGTCGTGAAGCCTTTCCTGGAGATATCTTTTTTACTCACTCAAGATTACTTGAAAGATGTGGTAAATTTTCTGAGGAATTTGGTGGTGGTTCAATTACCATTATTCCTATTGCTCAAACATTAGCTGGGGATATTTCTGGATACATACCTACAAACTTAATTTCAATTACAGATGGTCAAATTTATACTTCTACAACAGTGTTTAACGAGGGTAGAAGACCTGCTCTTGAAATAACAGTTTCTGTTTCTCGTTTAGGTTCAGCGGTTCAAACACCTTCAATGGTAAAAGCTACTTCAGGTTTAAAACGTCTAATTTCTGAATATGAAGATCAGAAAAAATTATCATCATTTAATTCTAATTTATCTCCTGCAGATAAAGAAAGAAATAAAAAAGGTAAAGCATTTGAAATGATGATTGACCAAAATGAATATGAAGTTATTGATTACAATACTTCAGTAATCTTGTTCTTTTTATTAAAAAATGGATTCCTATCTTTCTATAATAATGATAATGAAGCATTGAATGAAGTTTATGTGATCAAAAATATTCTTAAAGTATTTTTATCAAAGGATGTTCTTGGTATAAAACTTGCTAGTCTTTTAAATAAGAAATCAATTACAGATGACGTTGTTCAATTATATTTAAAGCACATAATTTTACCACTATTAAAATACCACATTTTATCTGAAAACAAATGATTACGTAATAATCCTGAATTTATTAAGGCTTTCAAAGATATTAGAAATGACGGAAGGGTACTATTATCTTATGAAAGAAGAGGATATGAAAAGGGGATAGCATATGAAATTTAATTCTAAAAAAGAAAAAGAGGAGTTCTTAAAAAGACTAAATATTGATAACTTGAAAAAAGTTGCAAAACTAGGTAAAATATCAACTCCAGGTAAAATAACTAAAAAAACTATCATTGAAAAAATTCTTGATTTTGATTCTAAGAATGATGATATGCTTATTAATGTTGTTGTTCAAAATAAAGAAAAATATTCAACATTTAGAACACAAGCTATTAAAGTTGCAGGAACTCAAACAATAAAAACAGGTAAAACTCAAACATTAAAAATGTCTGATAAAAAGTCAACATCTACAAGAACAATTTCTGTTTCGCCAACTTTAGACAAAATAAATAGCGAGATTGAAAATTCTTTTAATCACTTGACTGAAAATACTAAGTATAAAATATATTTACCTGAACAACTAGCTTTAATGAATGAACAACAATTAAATGTTATTTGTGATATCCATAATATTTTACAAATTAATCGTACTGACAAAATAAGAATGATTAAAATGATTCTTACAGCACAAACAGACATTAAGTTTATTAGAAAATCTCTTTCAAAAGAGAAAAAGAATGACAAATTTATACCAACAAATGCGATTACAGCATTAGAAGATAGACCTATTGTTATTAAAGGTGTAATTGTAGAAATAAAATCTCAAGTTTATAAAATACAAATCACAAAATCTTTAGAAAAACCAATTATTAGTTCAATATTTGAAACAAAATTACCAAATGGTGAAAAACGTATTTTAGAAATTTCAGATATTATTAATGAAAAACTTGTTTCAGCTTTTGTTCTAGGTAAAGAACAAGGTTTGACAATTGGTATGCAACTAGAGTCAAAGAATCAACCATATTCTCTTCCAATAGGTGAGTCAATTTTGGGTCGTGTTGTTGATCCAATTGGGCGTATACTAGATAATCCAAGTTTTAAATTGACTGGTAAACATTATACTCCAATGCAAGTTAGTGAGAAATTTGAAAAACATAGATATAATCTTATTCCTAAAACTGAAATATTGGAAACAGGAATTAAAGTTATTGATATTTTATTACCAATCCCAAAGGGTGGTAAGACAGGTCTTCTTGGAGGAGCTGGAGTTGGTAAAACTATTGTTGTTCAAGAACTTATTAATACATTTATCAAACACCATGATGGATTATCAATTTTCACTGGAATAGGGGAACGTATTCGTGAGGGTCATGAACTATGAAGAGAAGCTAAAGAATTAGGTTTTTTAAGTAAAACAACATTTATATTTGGACAAATGAATGAATCTCCAGGGTTAAGATTCCGTGCAGGATTTACTGGTGTTAAGGTTGCTGAATATTTTAGGAATAATTTAGGGAAGTCAGTTCTATTATTTATGGATAATATTTTCCGTTATGTACAAGCAGGTTCTGAGATTTCAACACTTTTAGAGAAAACACCATCAGCTGTTGGTTATCAACCAACCTTAATATCTGAAATGGGTAAATTACAAGAAAGAATAAATTCTACAATGGATGGAGATATTACTTCTATTCAAGCTATGTATATTCCTGCAGATGATTTTACTGATCCGGCTGCAGTTGCTGCTTTTGCTCACTTTGATTCAACAATTATTTTGAGTAGACAATTAGCTGCTGAAGGAATTTATCCAGCAGTTGATCCTCTAGCTTCATCTTCAAAATTATTATCTAAAAAGTATACTTCTCAGAAACACATAAATGTTGCTAAATCAACAATTAGATTCCTAGAAAAACTAAAATCATTAGAAGATATTATTAATATTCTTGGGTTTGATTCCTTAACTGAAAATGATAAGAAAAATGTAAGAATTGGAAGAAGAGCAAAAAGATTTTTAACACAACCATTTGTAATTTCTGAAAAATTCTCGGGAATGAAAGGTAAATTCGTTTCTCTTGATGATTCATTGGCAAGTATGGAAAGAATCCTATCAGGTGAATTAAATCACATTCCAGATTCATTATTCTCATATGTGGGAGTTGTTGAAGAAGTTATTACTAAATATGAAGCTTCATTAGAAGAAAACAAAGTTTCTTAAATTTTTTTAAACAATATAAAACACTTTTAAATAAGTGTTTTTTTATTCATATTTTATAGATACACATAGATATAATTTCTAATTAAATAAAATACTTTGTGATATAATTTTAATTATTTAAAATTAAATAACAATGGAGAATGCTTATGTTTGAAAGAAATGAAAAAAGAAAAAAACGTAATATAATAGTTAGTGCTTTTGTTTTTATTTTACTTTCAATATTTGCAATTACTTCAGTTATAGTAGCGATTCTATAAAAATAAATAGTTAATAAAGGATTTAAATATGGAAAAAATAACAAGAGAAAGAATGAAGTTAACTTTTGTAGGATTGGGAACAATAATAGCAGTAGGAACTCCGGCAATTATAGTAGGTTCTATTTTTGCTTTGAATAACAATGAATCGGTTGAAAAGACAAATTTAGTCAATTTTTATAAACAGCATGAAGGCACACTTTTTGATAGAAATAACTTTAACATTTCTCAACCAAACCCCACAACAGATGGAAGGTTTTTAGTTGAAAATGTTTCCATAAATAATATTATTTTTTTACCTCTTCAGAATCTAAGAAATTATTCATATAATATTGAAATAATTGAAATTATTCCTAATATCAGTCAGGGTACATTACAATTTAAATATAAGGTTTTCTCTATTATTAATCCATCGATAGAAATCACAAAAATAAGTGAATCTTACATAGGATTTTTTGATAATTTTCAAAATTTCCAATTGTTTTCTAAATAATTAAAATTTTTATTATAAGGATTTAAATTTGGACAATTACATTATGAATAGAAGTAAATATAAAAAAATACTATTTAACAAATTTTCTATAATACCCACTGCTATGATTTTTTTTCCACTAATTGCTTTAACATCATGTAGTGATAAAACGGGTGATTTCAATAATGATGTTGAATTATTAAAAGAATTTTTGACAAAAAATCAAGCAATAACATCCGTTGACAGTAGGGCAAAAGAGCTTCCTGCCAAAATATATATTGATAACCCAGAAACATCAATAAGTGCATTCAAAATAACAAATAACTTACAAGAATTATTGGATCAAACATCAATAAGTGCTAAGTTTAATTATTCAAAGTCTCAACCAGATGGAGATAAAATAAGATTTGATGTTGTTTATTTTAAAAATGGCAAAGTTATCCTTGAATTAGAATCAATCATGTCGGGATTCATATCTCGAACTGAGTATGTGTCAAAATCAAGAAATTATTTACAATCACTGAATTTAAATAATTCTATAAGAAATAAATATACATTAAAATCTTTCTTGGAATTACTACTTCCAAAACCTGGTCAGTCAAGTGAATGAAACAATTTGCTTGATTTCATTTGTCCTCCAGGATACATTATAAAATTCAATGATGACATTAAATCGTTCAGATATGATTCAAGAAATCAAAAATTAGTAATAGGAACATTCATCTCAACAATTGGTTTTACGGGAAATCAGGAAGAAGAGATGTCTGTTTCTGTAACCAATAATTTTATGAGTCCAACAAAACCACTTTCTGTATTTATGGTAGATGATAATGGTGTTGATACAAGCATATTAACTTCATTAGGAGTTAATTCAGAAGTAGTTTTTATAAATAGGACAACTGATGGAATAATAAAGTTTAATCAAAAATTTAATGGTCAAGCCATTTATGGAGATTTAGATTTTTCTAATTTTAGAAATTGAAAATTACCAGAAGACAATTTTGAAAGTAAAAACTTTGGTCTTTTTCAAGGTAATTTCATAACGTCTGTCAAATTACCTTTAGGAGTTTCAACTCTTCCATCTAAAATTTTTAGAGATAACAAAATTTTAAATTTTGATACAGAAAATCATATCGCTGAAATTAGTGACGACTCATTTGATTCTCACGTAAAATACGGAAATTCAATAATTAGGCAGCTAGGACTAAGTATGTACTATATTGAAGAGTTAAAGACTTTAGATTTTTCTAAAAGGAAGGAAATAGCAACAATAGATGATCTTGTTAAATTACTAAAATTAGTAGTTCGTAATAATGGAGAACTAGCAATTGAACATATAATATTGCCTGCTCAATTATTTGGTGAAACAGAGTCAATTAGTAACATTAGTAAACTAAGGATGCCAATAAAAGTTAATAAAGTAACATTGTTCAGTCAAGATAAAACAAATATTCATAGTCAATTTTCTCTTAGTGATTGAACAATTAGCAATTTAATTATTCCAAAAGAAATTATTTCAATAAATATGTCATCTCTAAAACAAATTAATAGGAAAATCGAAAGAGAATTAAATCCAGATATTAGGAAATTAGTTGTTAATGATACACTTGATTTAAGAAATAGTGAGACAATAGCAGGACTAACAAATTACAACAAAAAGCTAAACTATTATTTTGATATTGATAGACCTGAAGAGAATATAATTAGCAAATTATATTTGGAAAATTCAGATACACCTTCATTTTCTGATTTTGATTCAATCTTTAAACTACAAAATCAAGGTTTTAGGAATACAATTTATATTTCAAGTCAAACAATTGTTGTTGAAGACATTTTTATTAGGACAATTTCTCTTTCATCACTGATAGGTATTAAAATAGAAAGAGATATTCCAGAAAATCTAGTAGTATTAAATGGTCACCTAAACTTGTCCAATAGTAATAATATTTTTGTTGATTTCTTCTATAAAAATATTATTTATTTAGATGATAAAATAAATGAAATAACTCTCCCAATGGAGACAAAAAAAATTCCCAACCACGCTTTTTCAACAATTAACTTATCAAATACAAAACTTAATTACAATAATGATAAAATAATGGAAATAGGAGATTATGCCTTTCATAAAACAAACATTGGAGGAGAATTGTTTCTACCAAATGTGAAGTTGATTGGTTCGTTTGCTTTTGCTGATAACATATTGGAAGGTGTTTCATTACCTGAGGCGACATCTATTGGTCAATCCGCATTTAAATCAAATAAAATAACAAAAATAAACTTGCCTAAAGTAATAATGATAAACCATAGTTCTTTTAATGACAATTTACTATCTTCCATTAATTTGCCAGAGGTAATAGTGATTGATGATTTTGCATTTCACAAAAACAATTTATTATCTATAAATTTACCTAAAGTAAATTTGATAGGAGAATCCTCATTTGTAAATAATAGTAATTTAATATCAATCAACCTTAATTCAAGAATAAAAATAAATAAAAACTCATTCGACTCATTCACAAACATCAAAATAGATGATGAAGAACAATTTTTGATTCCAAATTTAGTAACTAATGATAATGGAAAAATAACTATTAACTTTAACAATGTTTTTGAGGGAAGGCACTCTTTTACAGATGCCATAAATCAGTTAAATCTCCAATTGTGGAATACTAATAATATTATTGATGAAATAATATGAAATCCAGATTTACCTAATGACTCGATCGGACTCGACTCAACCAACATTATTTCAGTTAAAAAACTCACAATAATGAGTAGTAATAATGAGGTGGTTGAAATTCCGAGAAATCTTTTTTATGGAATAAAAATTGATGATGTTTATGGTCTTGAAAATGTTACTTCCATTCTTGATGGAGCTTTTTGAGATTCTCAAATACAAAAATTCAATGGAATTGAGGGAAATTTAATGTTTGGTCCAAATCTAAAGATATTAGGAAATAATGCATTTAGAAACAACAATATTCGAAATTTGTCATTTCAAGCCGGATCAACTTTAGAAATTTCTAGTGGTTCATTTGTTGGAAACAGAAATTTATTAAATATTAATATCCCCCACACAATAAAATTTGTTCACAGTAATGCATTCGATAGTGCTATTTGAAAAAATGTTAAAAGGGTCCCATTTCAACCATCCTCCCAGGAAGAAAAATTGCCATGAAGTTATGACTTTCTAACTGGGGTAGTTGTATTTAATGAAATGGTTTCCAGAACCCAGATTGAAAACAACATTAAAACTTTGAATGGATTAAAAATTAAAGAAATTAAATTTGCAGATACCATTTATTTTATTCCCAACTCATTTTTAAGAAGTTTAATGAATTCATGGACTATAATTGAGGTTGATTTATCAAGTATTTTAGTTTTAGAATCATTTATTTTCCCTTCATCAGGTATTAAAATAAAACCAGGAAGTATGGAAAACATAGTGTATAATGATATAAATTCAGGAATAACATATAATTTTTAAAAAAATATCACTAGAAAGTAATATAATTTATAAATTAATATTATTAAAAGAGGTTTTAATGTTTACATCAACAAAGAAAAAATTAATAATAGCAGGACTTGCTTCTTCAGTTGTTTTTGTGGGAGCAGGTATGGGTGGTTGAGCATTGGTTAACTACTATAAAGAAAATTTTCAAACTCCGTTACAGCAACTTGATGAGGCTGTTCAAAAAAAAATATCTCCAATAATTGATCCAAAGTTAACTAATTTTTCTTCTGAGTGAATGGTTAATTATTCAACAAATAGTGATTTTGATTTTACTAATGCAGAAGGTTATAATAATAACCTAAGATATGATGTGGTTCAAAAGGAAGCCATTGATAGAAAATTAAAAATAACTGTAAAAGTGTCTATTAATAATATAGAATCATCAAACTATGATTTAATTCTTAATGAACAATTTGCCACTCAAGATGTTTCTGCAAGATCAGTTGTTGAGCAAACTAATAGGAATCTTCCGTTGTATAATGAAAATATAAGTGTGTCAAATATCCCTGAAGAGAATATGTCAATCGCTCCTGAAAGTATTGTGATTAATTCTTCAGATTTTACAAGAGACATATCAGGTAATTTTATTTATCGATTTAATGGAGCTCATTTGAAACCAAGCAAAGTACTTGATTTATATTCAACAGAAGCAGAAATTAATGATTTTGTCAGAGAATATATTACTCTTAGCAATACAACAATCCCAGAAGCAAATATTATAAATGACATTAAGCAAAATATTAGGGAGCAAAAAACAGTTATTTTGTTTTCTGTTAATGATGATTTAAAAATTGTTGAAAGTGCAGCAATTGTGGTTAGAGATCTTTCAAATTTTTACTCTTCAAATTTTATTGAAAATGCTAGTGAATTGTCTTTGGAACTAAATAATCTTGAAGCAATTGCTCCTAGCGCTAGAGAAATAATTGATTCAATTAGAAATAACAATCCAGAAAAATATTTAGATTTTGTTGGATTAACACCTTCATCAAATTTCATTTACAAAATTCATGATGTTTCAACTATTGAAGATGATATAAAAGAAGAATCATTAGAATTTACAATATTAATTACTCAAAGATTAAATCAAGCTACTAGAACTTATAAAACAACATTAAGTGGGTTAACATCAATTCAACAAGCACATTTGAATAATATTGTTGCTAATACTCCTTATAGTCAATGAGCAATAAATCCACGTATATCAAGTGCTTATTCTAATAAAACAATTAGTGAAATAATTAATTCTCCTAATTTAGAAGCATTTGAATTTGCCTCTTCTGATTTGCAAAGATATCCAGATTATAATTATGTTGTAAGTTATCCTACAGAAATACAACTAGGTGGAAAATCAGCAATATCTGTATATGTCGAGATGGTTAGTAAAGTAAACCCTGATGCAATGGTAGGGTATTACTTCAATATAACATCAGGTTTTAAGCCTTAATTAAAATGTTTTTTTTGGAAAGATATTAAAACCAAATATCAAAAAATAAATACATTTATGAATTAAAATGTTATAATTACATAAACATTATTGGAGAAAATATGGCATATGAAACAACAAAATCTTTAGATCTAGAAAGAGATAAGGATTATATAACTCAAAACAAAGATATATTAACTAAGAAAATTAGGTGAGATAATTATTTAAAAGGATTATCATATTTTATGTATTCATTGTTCATTGCATTATTATCTCTTTCTTTTTTATTAACAGGTGCTCGTGACTTAGGTGATAAAAATTTCCAATATTTAGATTTAGTTAATACTTTTATCGGATTATTTGCAGTTTTAATATCAATTGGAGTAATTTCTTGAATTTATAAGGGGTCATTAAAAAAATTATTTACGGTTAATTATTATTGAGTCCATCTAGTAAATGCATTAATATTATCTGCAATATCAATAACTACATCAATATTTTCATACCCAGTAAATGGAACTCTTCAGGAAATAAATGACGCTACAACTATTCATACATTAATATTTGGACTTGGAATACTTCTATGATTTATAATTGGTGGAGGATTTTTATTATTCAATATATATAAATTAAAAGGATCATTCCCTGTTTCATGATTAAAAGTAAAACTATCACTATTAACATTAGCAATTTTACCAATTTTAGCAATTATTTCATGAGCCGCAAGTATGATGCCTGACATGAAAATGATATTTCTAATAATACAATTAGGAGTATTTGTTGCAGGGTTCTTATATACAGCATTTGCCTTTACATATGTTAAATCATTCAAGGAACTTATTTTGTCTGATAAAACAGATCAAGAAATTCAAAAGATAGACTTATTTAGAAATATTTCCTTCCTAATGATTTTAATTCCAGCTTTAACTTTGACAGTTTTAGGGATAAATAAAGCTTTGCCAATTATTGGTATATGATCAAATAATACTATCGAGATATTATCGATGATTTCAATTATTTTTGATGCCATCATATTAATTGCTTATTTAATAGTAATAATAACATTCAAAAGAATGAGTAAGAATGGTAAAGAAAGTAAAAGTAAATTATTAACAAGTATTGATAATTCAATATTAATGGATTTTATATCATGATTCCTGTTGGTTAAAACAATTGTTATTGTAGGTTTATCAAAAGGTGTTGATATTTCAATATTTATGTCGCTTTCTTCTTGTTTCTTGGCAATATTTATTATAAATATTTCAACAATTGTAATTGGTGTTAATTTTCCTAATATTAAAAACACGTCTTCAACAATTATAAATGTTATATCTGCAATGGCAATTTTGGGTATGGCATTATTCCAATCAACATTCCCAGCCGAAGCGGCATCTAATATTTTTGATAGTGCTGAAATCATTATTCTTACTATATTGCCTGCCTTGATAGGTTCTTCAATTAACTTAGGAGTTAAAATATTGAGTTTTACAAAAATAAAATATAAGAAAAATGAATTTAATAAGGTTGATAATGAAATTGAAATAAATGAGAATATTGCCAAAGCACAAGCGATGGAAATGAAAGAAAATAGTCAGGTTGGAGCATAATTATGAACATATTAAAAAATAAAAAAACATCTTTAATTTTAAAAACAATAGGTGGTGTAGCGGCACTTTCTGGTTCTGCAGCATTGTTGTTTTTACCAAGTGCTGTTCAAGCAAATAACAATCAAATTAAAATTGATGATTTTAATAATAGAAGCACTAATGAAACTTCAAGAGATAGTTTAGTTAATTCAGAGTTTTATTTTGAAACTTTCACTTTTGATAATCCTGATCAAGGAGCAGACACTCTTATTCAAATACCTTTAGCAAAAGCACAATGACAAAGAATAAAATCTAATTTAGAAGTGTTTAATAGATTTGCTGCAGTTCCTGCTTACCAATACATCTTACAAACAATTAACAATCTTATTGATTGAGCTGACTCAGACAATTTTATTATTAGAGAATCATTGCGTGCATCGGGTCAAATGGATGTTTGAGAAAACATTAGAGATACATTGGGATTCCAAGAATTCGAGCAAGTTGCTGGTACTCAAGAAGAATTAGATAAAAACATTAGAATATTATCAGGTTTTGTTTCTGGGCAAAGTTCTAATTATAGAATAAGATCCTTGTCAAATAAATCAGCCAGAAAAGTTAACTTAGAAACAGGATTACAAACTGGTATAAATCTACCAAATGAATATAGAACAGTTGTTACTATTGCAGAAATAGATTATGCTTCATTAGTTGATGACATTAAAATAGATTTTAGTTATTCTTCTAGTTTATTTACTGGTATTGCTGCCAGAGGTAGTTTAATTATTAGAAATAAAAATAACCAAATAGCTAATAACACACTGCAAGAAAATGTAGACAATTTAGAAATCTTTGGTAGATGAACAAACTTGGGAAATAATAGTGTTGGAACAAACAATTTTAGAGCTTTCTTAGACAATTTTGTGTTATCAAAAACAGATGATGGAAAACTTTTAGTTGTTGCTAGATTAAGGGATGGAGAACAACTAGATAACATTAGAGTAGAAGGTATTGACAATTTTGGTATTATAAATTCTCAAATTGATAATACTGAAATTTACCCTACAGTAGACACAGCAAGTACTATTAAGTTTTTTTCAACAAATCTACTTATGACTAATGCAACAAATGCAGATGTAAATGTTCCTGGTTCAAATGTAATAAATACTAATATTCGTAAAAAATATGAATTCTTTGTTGGTGATGATACTGATTTTAACTTAAATTTATTTTACAAAAATGCTGACTTAAATGTTTATAGAGAGTTATTTGCTTTTGAGGGTGATCAAGTTTCGGATACTATTAGACAAACTATAAACGTGGGTGTTGTTGGTGGAAATCCAACGAATATTGGTTTAAAAAATATTGAATTTTCAGATGAAATGATTGAGGAAATTGCGATATCAGATTCTAGTTTGAGCGATTTATCAATGTCTTTAAAAACAGAAAAATCACAATCAGGAAATTTCTTTAAACAAAGTATTTATTTAAATGATTTAATGGCATTAGCAATTTCTGGTGCTCCAATTCCTTCTGCAGGTGGTATTACAATCTCTCTTGGGAATAGAATAACTGATAAGATATTTTTTGAAGACCCAGGTTTCATAGATGCAATACCTCCACAGGCTGAAGTTTCTTCAACAAATACTATTAAATGAGTTAATACAGAAAATCAAGTAATTGCTGAACTAGCAAGAATTTATGATTTATGATCTCGTGGAACTGGTAGTGTTGGTAGTCAAAAATTAGGTCAAAAGTTTTATAATAAAATTTCTTATGAAGTAACTGACAATAAATATCAAAATATTACTTGAAGAAATGAGTCAAATGATTATACAGGTAGAGAAATGTACCAAAACATCGTTGAAGAATATGCAATTTACCAAGAAATATTGGCACAATTAATTCCATCAATCTCTATTGAAAATAGAAGAAACATTTATGAAGTGGGTCCTACTGGCGGTGGTACTGCACAAAGTATTGTTAGATCAACATTGTTATCAATAAACAACAAAGCACAAAGAACAATAATTATAAATAATGTTAAAGAAATTCTTGAAAGTAATAGTTCTATTAAAGATTTATTAATTGAACAACAACTTGCTGAACTTGTGAGAATAAAATTCTCTGAAATGAGAACTTCTCTTACTGATCCGATAAATAGTTTTTACTATAATGAAATTAAAAAATATTTAGATTCTGATGTAAGTGATAAATCAATAATAGTTAATCCAGATTCATTTATGACATTTGATTATTTGGAAAAAGGATTATTTAACTTGTCAAGTCAAAATCCAAAGGTTTTAGAAACTAAAGCGCAGTTAACAGGTTCTGAAAAAATGAAATCATTATTTGACTTGCTATACTTTGGTTCTAAATCATATGGAACTAGTGAGACAACATTCTTTGGAAGTGCGATTTTTGGAGCTATATCAGATAATGGTGGAAGTGAATCAATTTTAGATTTATTCACTGAATTAAGCAATAATCAGGAAATATTAACTAATTTTTCATCTTCTGTAGCTCAGACTCAAGTTGATTCAGTAAATATTTATGATAGATTACTTTCAGTTTTCGGATTTGGGATTAACTCAATAACTGAAAATGCTTTAATAACAGGTGCTGAAATTAAATTAGAATGAAATGGTGTTAATATTGAAGAAGCAATTTCTACAATATTCAATAAATTTAATCCAACAGCTGTTGAGAGAGTTTCAATTTTAGAGAGAGATTACGAATTTAATATGCTTAATTCTCTAATTACTTCGGCAAATATATATAACTCTTTAACATATAGAAAATATAATACTCCAGAGGGTATTGTATCACCTGCAGATGATGTGCAAAAAATTGTTAATATATTAGAATCAGGAATAATTTCTTATACAAATATTTTCACATGATCACGTATTCAAAAAGCGGGTAATGACATTGATTTATATACTACATATTTCTCTAGAAATGTAAGTGAAACTTTAAGGCTTTCTGATGAAATTAAAACAAAAATAGATATTTTAGATAGATATGTTGAGGAACAAAATGCATTATTTCAAATAAATCCATTCCTTAATGTTCAAATTGTTTGACCAATTTTAGTTGGGTTGATAGCTGTTGGTATGATTACTGTTTCATCGATATCATTGGCTGGAACAAGAAGAACTTCGAAACTATCAAGTAAACCAGTTGTTAAAACAATTTTAATTATTGCCATTTTAGTAAGTGTTGTAGCATTAGGAATAATTGGTGCTTTAGTTGTTCCAGGACTTCTATAAAAATTACATAAATGAAGATAGCAATATATCCTGGTTCGTTTAATCCATTCCATAAAGGACATCTATCAATAGTTAATAAGGCTCTAAAGATATTTGATTTTGTTTACATTATTGTGACATTAAATCCTGATAAAAAAAATCCCAATAATTTAGAATACAATAAGGAAATTATTGAAGAATATTTTAAAAATAATGAAAGAGTTATTGTCTTGATTAATAAATCAAAACTAACAGGAACATTAGCTTTAGAATTGGGTGCGCAATTTTTAATTAGGAGTTCCAGATATAATTTGGACTTTGAATATGAATTAAATCTAGCGAATTCCAATAATTTTATTAATAATAACTTGGAAACAATAATTTTTTTCCCAGATTATGATCACAAGCATGTTTCTTCTACTGTTATTAGGCATAAAAAAGCGATTGAAAAAAAATAATAAAGTATTATTAAATATATGTGAAATTTTATTAAATCGTCTTCTTCAAAAGAAAATTGATTAGAGCATGACTTTAAGGAAGTTTGTTTTATTGGTAGAAGTAATGTTGGAAAATCCTCATTAATAAATGCTCTTTCAAATAATAATAAATTAGCCAAAACATCTAAAACACCAGGAAGAACACAACTCATTAACTATTTTGATACAGAAAGAGGAATAATGGTTGTGGATTTGCCTGGATATGGGTTTGCTAAAATCTCCAAAGAAAAAAGAGATAAAATGAATAAAATGCTAGAAGAGTATTTTGAAGAGTCAAGAAAGCTTTCTCATGTATTTTTATTATTTGACACTAGACACGGATTATTAAATGAAGACATTTATTTTTTTAACTATCTTTCTAATACTAATAAAGAATTAAAAATTATTTTAGTTGGTACTAAAATTGATAAAACAACACAATCAAAGAGGCACAAAATTAATGAAGACCCAATCATCTCTTCCTTTAGTAGTGATGATATTTATCTATGCTCTTCTCTAAAAAATAAAAACATTAATAAGTTAAGAGAATTTATATATTCTATTAATGTAAATAAATAAAGTTATTAAATTATAAATTTATCTACTCATTTTTTGAATATATATTATAATGTTTAATGAGTATTCAAACTCCTTGACTAAAAATTAGTCCAGATATATAAGACCATAAGGAGGTCAACATGTCAAAATATGAAATCATGTTGATTTTAGACCCTAGTTCAAATGCTCAAATCGCACAAGAAATTTGTGACTCAACTTTTAAATCATCTAAAGATTTAAAAGTTGTCAAATTAGAAAATACAGAGCTAGCGTATAAAATCAATAAATCAAAATCAGCTATTTATGTTTCAATAAATGTTTCAGCAACTGGTGAAGAAATCATTGAATTCACTAGAAAGTGTAATATAACCAAAAATATTTGAAGACATTTGGTTATTAATTTAACTTCTGAAAAAGGATTAAATAGAAAAGCAAATCCTAAAAAAATTAAAAAACCATTTGTCAAAAAACCATATGTTAAAAGAGAAGAGTCAAATAGCGATTCAAAATCTTTAGATTCAGTAACTGAAGCAACAAATAAAAAACCATTTGTCAAAAAACCAAGATTAACAGTTTCGGAAGAGGAATAAAGTGAATAAGGTATTACTTGTAGGAAGAATTTCTGCCAAACCAACGATGTTTGAATCTAAAAATTCTAAAACATATGCAAGAGCAACAATTGCAATAAGTAGAGATTTTTCGAAAGATGTTTCTGATTTTATTCCATTAACTATATTTGGATCAACTGCTGATTATTTTAATAAATATGTTAATAAAGGAGATTTGCTATCAATTGATGGAACAATTCAATCTTCAAGTTATAAAAATGACAAAGGCGAAATAGTTAATTCATTTTCTGTAGTTCCCTCTTCAGTAAAGCATCTAGAACCAAGAAGTGTGGTTTTAGCTAGATCATCTTCTAAGTCTAATGAAGATTATGAAACTGCTATTTTTGAAGTAAAAACAGACAAGCAAAACCTTGAGGAACCTTCTTTTTTTGAAGAAGATAAAGATGAGGTTCCGTGAGAATTAGATTTGTAAATAAAAAAAATAAAGGAGTAAATTATGAATAATTTTAATAAAAAACCAACGAAAAAAATATTTAAAAAGAAACCATGTTTTTTTTGTTTAGAAAAAATTGAATATATTGATTTTAAAAGTACAGAATTAATTGGTAAATTTATAAATTCACATGGTAAAATTTTGCCTTCAAGAGTTACTGGAACTTGTTCAAGACACCAAAGACTACTATCAAAAAGTATTAAAAGAGCAAGAATTATGGCTTTAATTCCTTTCATTTCTGAAAGAGTTAGAAAATAAACTATTTTTAAAAAAAGCAAAACTATTTTATTTTTTGATATTATTTTATACTAAAAATTGCTAATAAAATTGTTATAATGTAATATAAATTATGAAAAAAAATACTAAAATTATCTGAATCATCACATCAACATTTTTATTGATGTTATTGCTTGGTACAATTATCTCCATTTCCTCTTTAGAAATGAAAATGGCAATAAAAATTTCGATTATAGTTGTATTGACAATCTTGTTAATTGTAGCTATTATTTTTGTTATTTGAAATTATAAATGATCAAGAGAATGAAGTTTAAATATCAAGAAATCAGTCAACTTCTATTTTGAAAATGTGGTTGCAAGTTCGGGTATGGGTATTGTAGTTTTATCTTCAACTGGTAAGATTATTTGAATTTCTGATTTTATCTATTCTAGATTTAGCAAGAAAATTATAAATAAACAAATCACAGAGCTAATACCTTCTCTTAATATTGCAACAATTATGGAAGAATATGAAACAATTATTTCAAGGAATAATTTATTTTACAAAGTTAAATATTTTCCAAAACAATTAATGATTACTTTCAAAGATGTTACTTCAGAGCAGACTGCTATTAATTATCATGAATTAGAAAAAACGATTATTGGTGAACTTGATATTGATAATTTCCAACAATTCCAATCAATTCTGTCGGAGGAAGAAATTTTTATAATCCAGTCAATGGTAATAAATTTATTAGATTTACTTTCTAGAAAGTATAATTTAACATTTAGACAATATGTAAATGGTAAATTTATATTAATTACTAATAAATCTAATTTAGATAAAATGATTGAAACAAATTTCTATGAATTTGACTCTTTGAAGAATAATGACTCTTTAAAAAATGTTAAGGTTTCTGTTTCTATTGGGTTTGGAATTGGGTCAAATAAATTTGAAAAATTAAACGAAATGGCCAAAATAGGAATTAGACAATCTCAGTCACGTGGTGGAGATCAGGTGACAATTATATCAGACAAAGAAAAGCCAAAATATTATGGTTCAAAATCAGAAATAGCAATTAATGAAAGTCGGACAAAAATAAAACATATTTCGCAAAACTTTAAAGAAAGATTATTAGATCCATCAATTCAAAAGGTAATTATTTATGGTCATAAATTTGCTGATCTTGATGCAATTGGTTCCTCAATGGCTATTTATGAAATTGCAAAACATTTTGATAAAGAAGCATATATTCAAAATCAAACATTTGATGACACTGCTCGAAAGTCAATCAATAAATATATATCTAATCATTCCAAAATTTTTATCTCGCCTTCAAAGGCAAATTCACTTACAGATAAGAAAACTCTAGTTGTAATTTTAGATTGTGCTGATTCCACTAGAGTGGAAAATCCAAAAGTATTTATTAAACCTCTTCCAAATAATATTTTTATTTTCGATCATCACAGGGTTTCAAAATTAGATGAAGTTCTTGAGGATTTAAATGTTTTTATCGAATCAACAGCTTCTTCAACTTGTGAAATCATTACAGAATTAATTTCTTTTAGTCAATTAAAATCTATTCTTTCAATAAATACAATTCAAATGCTAATGAATGGGTTATATATGGATTCAAATCAATTTCAAAAATCCACAAGTTCAAAAACCTTTTTTGCTGCTTCACTACTAGGAGAGTGGGGAGCAAAATCAGAGGAATCAATTGCTATACTAAAAATATCAAATGAAACACATGAATTAATAAAGAAAATATTGGGTAATTTAAGAGAAATTAAAGAAGGTTATTGAATAACTTCATATAATGAAGTTGTTCCTAGTGATGTTGTTTCGATGGCGGCAGATGAAATACTAAAAATTGATGGAAGAAGAGCAGCTTTTGTTATTGCAAAACAAGAAAAGCGTCACCCGTCTGAAAGCGATGTTTTTAAATTATCTGCACGTGGAATAAAAACAAATGTTCAAATAATTGCTGAAGAAGTTGGTGGAGGTGGTCATTTTTCTGCAGCAGCAGCATTTTCTGACTCTAAATCAAAGGAGACTATAGAGGTTTTTACTGATAATGTTATTCAGGCAATTATTAGCAATAAGGGTTAAGGAGTAGAATGAAAGTTATTATAATCAAAAATTGTAAAGATGGAAATGTAAATGATATTATCGAAGTTTCTCCCGGATATGGAATAAATTATTTAATAAAAAATGGGTTTGCTGAACCTATTAATAAAAATTCTAATTCACAGTTACAAAAACGATTAGAGGATAAAAATAAGATTTTTCAAGAAAGAACAGATGAGGCTCTTATTCTTAAGGAAAAAATTGAAAATTTAACTTTGGAATTTAATTTGAAAACAACTAATATGATAGTTCATGGATCGATCACAACAAAGAAAGTAAATTTAAAGTTGAAAGAATTAGGATTTAATTTAAATAAGTATATAATTCCACATGTTGATATAAGGTCTCTTGGAATAACAAACATCAAATTAAAATTATTTGATAGAATAGAAGCAAATCTAAAAGTATTGGTGACCAAAAGTGAGTAAAAATAAATCGCAAAATATTCATAGTTCCAAGGAAATAGAAGAAGCAATTCTTGGACTAGCAATTCAAAAAAATTCTGTTGCTACAAAAGTTGTTGCATATTTAGATAGTGATGATTTTTATTTCCCTAAGAATAAGATAATTTTTCAAGCAATTGAATTCTTAATTGAACAAAATGAAATAATTGAAAGTGCAAATTTAATTAATTACTTGAAAGAAAAGAAGCTTTTTTCAAAAATTGACAATGGTGAATATATTCAATATTTAATCGAAGCTGCTGGGTATGAAACCAATTTAAATAAATATTTTGAAAAAATTTCTTCAAAGTCCAATTTACGGAAAATTGAAGAAACTACAAAAGTAATTTTAGATAAACTTGATTCAACAGAAATCAATTATGAAGATTTGGTTGATGAATTTCAAACAACAATGTATGAACTTGAAAGGTCAAAAAAAACGAATGAAATTATTGAATCAAAATTATTAATCAAAAAAGTAGTTGAAAACATTGCTAGTAGACAAGATGATAAAAAGCTAACAGGATTAGTTACAGGTTTCAGTTCAATTGATACCATTACTTCAGGATTACAAAAGGGAGATTTAATTATTATTGCAGCCCGTCCTTCAATGGGTAAAACTGCCTTTGCGCTAAACATTGCAAATAACATTTCTAAAGCACATCATGTAGCATTTTTTTCATTAGAAATGCCAGCAGAACAGCTATTAACAAGAATTATATCTATTGAAGGAAACATTGATGGTAATAAATTAAAGAATCCTTCAAAAATGGATGAAAACGATTGAACAAGATTATATTTAGTCCAAGATAAAATTGAAAAAATTAATTTATTTATTGATGATTCTCCAACAATAAAATTGAGTGAAATAGTTTGAAAGGCTAGAAGATTAAAGAATAAAGGAAAACTGGACTTAGTTATCATTGATTATTTGCAGTTGATTCCCTTGTCATATAATTCTAGCTCTGACAATAGACAACAAGAAGTTTCGATAATTTCTAGAACATTAAAACAATTAGCGAGAGAACTAGAGATACCTATTATTGCTCTTTCACAACTTAGCCGTAAAGTAGAACAACGCGAAGATAAGACTCCTATGATGTCGGACCTTAGAGAATCAGGTGCTATTGAACAAGATGCTGATATCATAGGCTTTCTTTACAGAGAGGATTATTACATTAAGAGTAAAGAGGAAACAAATAATTCCACACTTCAACAAACAGATTTTATAATCTCTAAGCACAGAAATGGTTCCGTTGGAACAATAACACTTGGATTTAATCTTTCTAAAGGTAAATTTATAGATAGGAGTAAATAATTATATGAATACGACAATATTGATTTTATTATTTTTAGGTTTATTTATATTGTTTGTTTTGTCTGCACTTTTTTCTGCTGCAGAAACAGCATACACATCATTATCTCCAGCAACAATAGAAGTGAATAAAAAAAAACACCCCAAAACAGGAAAATTAATTAAGAAACATGTAAATAGTTATAGTTTAACTATTGCAACTATTCTTATTGGAAATAATATTGCAAATGTTGCAATATCTAGTCTTATTACATTCTTGTTTTCATCAGCTCTAGGATCTAATAATTACTTATCAGTCATCTTACCAATCTTTGTTGCAACACCATTGCTTGTTATTTTCGGAGAAGTAATTCCAAAGATTCTAGCAAAAAGGTTCGCATGAGGATATCTTCAAAAAGTTGTTTTTGTTTTAGAAGTTTTTAGATGAATTCTTTTCCCAATCACGTTTTTTTTATCAAAACTTGCCTTTGAAGCAGAAGTTACAAACACAGAAGATGAGATGAAAACTATTCTAAAAATGGGCTATAAAGAAGGAGTTCTTGAACACAAAGAATTATCATTAGCCACACGAGCGCTTGATTTAGATTCAACTAAAATTAAAAAACACTATGTGAAGATAGAAGACATAACATTTTTATCAAAAAAAGCAACTATTCAAGAAGCGAAGGATTTATTTCAAAAAACTGGATTTTCACGATTGCCTATAAAAACTAAGAATAATTTTGTTGGGGTCTTGTTATTGAAGGACATTTTTAATCTACCATCAAATTCTTTTATTAGTGATTATATTATAGAGGTTCCAACAGTAACAATTAATAATAATTTACATTATGCACTTGATGTGTTTAGATCTAGTGCTGTGGGAATGGCATTTGTAAAAAAGAGTAATAATGAAAGTACAATTATAGGGTTAATTACTTTAGAAGATGTTATTGAAGAGCTTGTTGGTGAAATTTATGATGAACATGACAAAGAAGAAAAAATTACGAAAATTGAAAGACATAAATTTATTATTATAGGTGATACACTGATGACAGAAATTAGTGAAAAAACTAAAATTGAATTCGCTTCAAACGAAAAATTAATTGATTGAATCATTGAAGAAACAGGAAAAAATATCAAAACAGGTTTAACTTATAATTGAGAAGGTAAAGTAATTTTCAAAGTTATTAAAAATAAAAAGAAACAAGTTCCAAAATTTGAAGTAATTATAAAATAGATTAATTTAAAAATAATTTTTTACCTTAACCTTAAATTAATAAAGTGAAATAAAAGTATTATATTATTGATGTGTTGGTAAATTTCTTTATATGGTGGGAACGAATGGGCTCGAACCATCGACCTCACGATTATCAGTCGTGTGCTCTAACCAGCTGAGCTACGCTCCCATAATTAAGGAAAACTTTTTTGAAGAATTACCTTATAAATAAGAATGAAAAATTTTTAACGTTTTGAGAATTGACGTGCTTTTCTAGCTTTACGTAAACCTGGTTTTTTACGCTCTTTAATTCTTGCATCACGCGTTAACATTCCTTCTTTTTTTAGTTTAGGTCTATAATCAGCACTAGATAGAATTAATGCTCTTGCAATTCCTAAGCGAATTGCTCCTGCTTGACCAGCAAGACCACCACCTTTAACATTAACATTAACATCTCATTGATTAAGAGATTCTAAGATTTCAAAAGGTTGTAGTGCATCTTTTATTAAAATATCTGATCTTAAGTACTCTTTAGCATCTCTTTTATTAATCTTAAAGTCTCCTTTTCCAGCCTTAATTATAACTCTTGCTGTTGAAGACTTTCTTCTTCCTAGACCTCTATAAACTATTTCATCTTTTGCCATTATTTAACCTCTAATTTCACAGGTTTTTGAGCTATTTGCTCATGTTCAGAACCTGCATAAACATAAAGATTTCTAAATTGCTTACTTCCAAGTTTGGTGTGTGGAATCATTCCTTTAATTGCCTTCTCAACAATTGATATTGGTTTTTTAGCTCTTAATTCAGCAGGATTTGTGGTTTTAAGTCCACCTGGATAACCAGAATGTGAATAGTAAACTTTATCCTTTTCTTTATTTGCAGTTAGAACAATCTTATCTGCATTAATAACAATAATGTTATCGCCCATGTCAACATTAGGGGTAAATGTAGGTTTGTTTTTCCCTCTTAAATATGTAGCAGCCAAAGCAGCAAGTCTTCCCAAAACTTGCCCCTCAGCATCAATAATATATCAATTTTTATCAACTTCTTTATGTTTAACAATTGTTGTTTGTCTCATTGTAGACCTTCTTTTTATAATTTTATTTACCTTGTTTATGGATTTACCTTATTGGTTATAGTAAATGTTGCTTATTTATTATAACATTATTTTATTTTGGAAAGCAAAAAAATTGATGAAGTTTCAGACCTTAATATTCTATTTCCTAATGAAACAACTTTAAAACCAAATTTTTTAGCCATTTCTATTTCGATTTGATCAAAACCACCCTCAGGTCCAACAAAAATTACAACATCAGTACTTAAGGAAGAAACTTTCTCTTTATCCTCTTTTTCATGTGCAATAATTTTTAACTTAGCATCAATCTTTAAAGCCTTTTCGAAACTAATTGGCTCAGTAATTTCCATAATCTTATTTCTGAACGATTGCTCAGATGCATTTTTAGAAATCTCATGCCATCTTTTCATTTTAGTTTTAGAAATCTTAATATATTTTTGATTAACATTTTTTGTAATCATTGGAATCAAACTAGTTGCTCCAAGTTCAGCAGCTTTTTGAATCAACCATTCAAATCTTTTAATATTAATCAGTGCAGCACAAAGTATAACTTTGTTTTCAAATTCGTGATTTTCTTTCAATTCTTCAATTATTATTGCTAGATTATTTTCCAATTTGCAAATGTAGAATTTACTTTCATAAATACAAATTATATTTTGATTTTTTATTCTTATAACCTTCAAATGATTAAGTAATTCATTGGATAAAACAAAATAATTATCCTCTTTATTGTCAACAAAAAATCTATACATCAAAATATATATTACTAAAATTTATTACTTTTTTGCTATAATATATAAAACTTATTTAAGTATATGATTTGAGGACTTTATAATTATGAAGATGGGAAAAAAACAAAAAAGCAAAAATGAATTACCTGCATATGAAATTGTTATTTTAGGTGCTGGTTATACAGGTTTTTCTCTTGCTAAATTATTGATGAAATACAATAAAAGTGTTTTACTGATTGATATTTTTAATCCGGGAATTAAGGGAAGTTTAGAAGTTAAGTTATTTTCTTTTGTAGCCAACAAATGAAAGGGAATTGAGACAACTAAGTTCCTTTCAATGCTACATTCAGAAATGAAGCAGGCAAGAAAAGAAATTCATAATTCGTTTAATAGTGAAACATTTAAAGATACATCCGTTACATTTATTAGTGGCATTCCAAAAATAATTTCTGAAAACACAATTGAGATTAATAATGAAAAATTTAAATTTAAAAAGTTAGTTTTTGCAACAGGTTCATCGTATAAAGTTTTAAATACTCCAGGTATAACAAAAAGTATGTATATTAATCCAGATCAAATAGCATCACTTGATCCCTCGATAGAAACAGTTGCTATTTATGGAACTAATTGAATTGCTCTTGAAATAGGGCAATCTTTAACTAAAATTGGAGTAAAAGTTTATTTTGTTGATAAGAGCATTAATCCATTTAATGATTTTGACGATGAAATTGAAGCAACGCTTAAAAAAGAATTTAAAAATAATTTAATGTCATGATGTTTAGAATCTGAAGTAACAAATCATAATCAAATTACAGATAAAGTAATTAGAATATCTCTAAAGACTAATTCTATAGAACGTTATATCGATGTTAATAAAATTATTAATACAGAAAGAGTTCCAAACACATCTAATATTGAAAGTCCATTTGAATTAAATAAAAATATGAGTGGGGCATTTATTATAGATTCTTCTTTTAGAATGAAAGAGCAACAAAATTTTTATGCAATAGGAGATGTTAATGGACTACATTTTTATCCAAATCAAGGATATTATCAAGCTTGCTTGTTGGCAGAAAATTTTGCTGGAAATTCTTCGAAGTTTGATGTAAACAATTTTTCATTTTCACTAAATATTGAACCATCTATTTCGTTTTTTGGAATGAATAAAGGTCAAATAGAACATTTGCAAATTCCTTATAATGAATTTATATATGAATTTAAAAATGATTATAAAATTAATAATGAAACTAAATTTGGTAGTGGTAGAATAAAACTATTTACAAATAAGAAGCATGAATTGTTGGGAGTGATATTGATTGGTGATGAAATTTCTGAATTGATAAATATATTCTCTATAATTGGCCAAAATAATATTAAGTTTCACAAATTGGCTCGATTAAATATTCCTTTTTTTACTAAAGGTGAATTTGTAAGAGATGCTGCGCTTCAGTATTACTATGAATTTATTTTAGAAGCTAAAAAGTTAAAATCAAAAAAAACTAGGGAAAATTAAAATAATTTTTGAGGAAATATTATATGGGATTTTGAAATTGAAAAAATAAAGATAAACAAAATAAAAAGGAAAATGAAACTATGAAAGAAGATCATGAATTTAGTGCCAAAAAACTTGAATTGGAAACAAAGGTTCCCTTATCTAAAGAACCAAAAAAACAAAAAACAAGCAGTTTGTCTGAAAGTAAAAAAAATACAAAACAAATTGGGAGAAATATATATTATGTTTCTGCTAGAAAAGATAAGTCAGGAGCAAAGGTTGGTTGGGAAGTTAAAAAAGAAAATGCTACCAAGGTTACTAGAATTGTTAGTACTAAAGAGCATGCTTTGGATATAGTTAAAGAATTAGCAGGAAATAATGAATCAACTGTGATAATTAGAAAGTTAGATGGTTCAATCCAAGAAACAATTAAATATAAATCTAAGTAATTATTTTCTATTTTTTCAAATCATGCTATAATTTTAATACTTTATGAAAAAAACTAATTCAACATTATTAACATTATCAACAATTGGTATTATTTTATCTATATTTTTAGTTGGATTATTTACTGTAGTTTGTGCAGGATTGATAACCTTTATATTTGATGCATCTCAAGAATTTTGATTACCGATTTTAATAACTTTTTCAGTGGTATTTGTTATTGCATTTATAGCAAATGTTTTTTTATACTCTAAAACAATTCTAAATCGTAAACATTTGCTTAAAAATGAAGAAAATATTTTTGCCTTTAAAACCTCTTCTTTAATTTTTTGAATTTTACCTATTTTTTCTTGAGCAATATTTATGACTTTGTATTTTAGAGAAACAAAGAATATAAAAATATAGTTGATTCAAAAAAAATAACTTTCTTTTAAAAATTCTTTAAACAAATGTTATAATTAATCTTACTATGAAAAATATTGAACTACTAAAAACATCAAGAATATATAAAGGCATTTCTGTTATCGGAGCCCTTTTATCCATTTTTGCTTTTGCATTATTTGCAGTAGTTATCACTGGAACCATATTAATAATAATGGATTCATTTCAAACGTTTTGAGTTCCAACACTAATTGCGCTTTCTGTAATTTTTATTGTTATGTGTGCAGTAAATATCCTTCTTTATTCTAAAATAATTGTGGAGAAAAATAAATTAATCTTGGATGAAGAAAATGAATTTATATTTTGAACTTCTTCACTTGCATTTTGAGTATTGCCAATTTTTTTCTGAATAATGTTTGCAATCATTTATTCAAGAGAAAATTCTGGTAAAGACATCAAGGGAAACAAGTAAACTAGTATGAAAAGTACAGAATACATGATAGCAAAAAAACGTTTTTCTAAGATTGTTAATAGAGGTTTTTATATATCTCTTGCAAACATAGTTATTATAAGTTTTCTAATATTCACAGTAGCTCAAATATTTTTAGATCCACTTAATAATAATTTGTGATTCAGTTTGTTCATGGTTTCTCTGTTTTTATTATTTGTATCCTTAATATTTCTTTCATTTTTGCTAATAAAAATAATTGTTAATAATAATGTATTTTTTAAAATGTTTGAAAAACATGAGAAAAGATATTTTATTATAGCGGTTGTTTTATTTCTAGTTAATAGTGCAATTAGTTTTTCTATGTTTAAAAAAATGCTATCAATGCCAACTATTGATAGAGATAGGATAATTGTTAAAGAATATGACAAGGAGAAGATTAAATATGACAAGTAAAAAAATGATTAATTCTCTTGCTATTGCTATATCAACCATTTCTGCGACAGCTCTTTTGGGTTATTCTTTTTCCCAAATTTTAGTTGATAGAGTAGAAACATCAATTACAAAAAACAATGAAATTGGTTGAACTAGGGAAGATGAAGAATTAAATGTCTCTAGATATTTAAGAAATGCCTTAGAGCAAGATGCAGTTGAAAAAGCTCAAACAGATTCCGTTTTATTCTACAAAATTTCCACTAATGGAGTAATAACAAGATTTTCGGTTGTAGCTCACATTATGAAAGTTTTGGAGTTAAACCCAAACAAGGAAATTCGTGTTTTTGCAATTGATGCCCTTAATTTGGATGAAACCTTTTTCAATCAAAAAGATAAATTTCCTAATGTGAAATTTAAGTATTTCGATCAGTCTTTTTTAGAATCTTCAGTTGACACATTTGCCAAGTATGATTTTAATCTTGAATTTCTTGAAGAAGTGTATAACGAATTTGGTGATGATAAAAAAATTGATGGATATTTTGATGATTACTCTTTTTTCAATAAAATTAATCTTTATCTAAGTGGTGTTAATACCCCAGCCAATAGATTAGAAATTTATAATGAGTTTTCATTACTTTCAAAGTTGGAATCAACCAATTTTATTTCTGACGGAACACTTTCAGTTGAATTTTTTGAACAAACCATAAAAAGAGCATTTTTACTTTCTAACAATTTATATGATAGTGAAATTTCTAACTATGAAAATGCAAAATTAATGAGAGAAGCCATGAAGCAAGGAAAGATTAGTGAGGAAGAATTTATTGATGGGAATAATGCATTACTTTTCTTAACATCATTAATTACATATGATACAAAAAATCCTAATTCCACCAAGTACTTCTTACCTACTACAGATTTCATTGGCGAATTAAATAGACCTACTGGAAATAATTATAAGTATGGTTCCAATGATATATTTTCACCTTATAATTCACAAAATTTGGATGTCATTTCTCTAATAAGACAATTAAATCAAGATGATGTAAAAAGAGTTCTCAAGATTGAAAATTTTGATCCTGAAATTTTTATTGAAAAGATGAAAGGTAATGACAACTATATTTTTGCTGGTACTTTACTGAGCAGTCCAAGTATTGTAGCTAGTAGTGCTAAGAGTTTATTGGCAATTAGAAATTATGCTAAAAAAACAACTTTAGTTGAAAATCATAATAAAATTGTTGTTTGATTTAAGGGTCATCCAAGAGATGGTGATGATATCTTGGAAAAACTTCAGAATGGAGTAAAAGAGATTACAAATGGTGCTGATGATGGTTCTTGAATTAGAGTTCTAGACCACAAAATACCATTCGAATTTTATTCTATTTTCAATGTTTTTTCTTCTGATATTTCGGACCCTAATCCTTCAAATCATAAAAGAGTTTTTATTTTTACAACGTACTCAACATTAGTTCTCATGACTCATGCTTCTAATCAATTAGATCCATTAAAATCAACAGAGATTGCAAAAATACTTGTAGATGAAGCTTCTATATATTCATTTGAGAGAATAACAAAACTTTACGGAGAAGATTCGAAAATATTTCCTAAGGACAAACTAACAACTTTAGCAAATTTTGAAAATGAAAATTCATAATATTTTTTAATTAAGATAAGAAATGCTTTACACTGTAAATATAATTATATTAGTATAAAACAACTATTCGTCTGTTTTATTTTTTGTTTATCAAACTTTCTTCATTCATTGAATCTGGTTTTGAAATTCCTAGGTAATCCAAAATTGTTGGAGCAATATTCGCTAACTTACCATCTTTAAGTTTTAGTGTTTTATCAGTAGTTATTAACATTACAGGAAATGAAGTGTGTTTAGTTGCTGGATTATCATTTTCATCCTCAGTCAATTCAGCATTACCATGATCAGCTGTAATAAATTGGACTCCACCAGTCATTTCAATTTTTCTCTTAATTCTTCCAAGTTGTTCATCCAATATTTCCACAGCTTTAATTGTAGCTTGTAAATCGCCAGTATGTCCTACCATATCTGGGTTGGCATAATTCATAATTATTACATCATAGTTATCCATCACTTCTAATAACTTGTCAGTAATCTTTTCTGCTGACATCTGTGGAGCATCAGCATAAGAATCAATTTTCAAAGAATCAATCATTATTCTCTCAGAGTTGGGGTAGATGATATCTAAACCACCATCCATAAAAAATGTAACATGAGCATATTTTTGTGTTTCAGCCAATCTTAATTGCTTTAGTCCATTTTCAGATAAAACTTTACCAATAGTATTTTTTACTTCCATTTCTGTATAGGCAATGATTGAATCTATTCCTTCATATTTCATCATTGAAACAAATTTATTTATTTTAACAGGTTTGTTGGGCTTTGCATCATACAAATTCGAACCAATGAATAGATGTGCTAATTGTCTCGCTCTATCTGGCCTGAAATTGAAAAAAATAATCGAATCTCCATCCTTAACAAAATCACCCTTTTCATTAATTGCTGGAATTATAAATTCATCATTAATATTTTCCTCATACTGTTCTTTAACATATTGAGTTCCTGATTTAAAAATATTATTAGCCTTACCAATAATGGCATCATATGCCTTATCGTTTCTATCAAACATTTTATCTCTATCCATTGCATAAAATCTTCCTGATATAGAAGCTAAATTATAATTATATTTTGCTAATTGGTTTTCTAATTTTTCAAGAGAACTCAAAATGCATCTAGGAGACACATCGCGACCATCTCCAAATGCATGCACACTTAATTTTTTAATTCCGTATTCATGTGCAGCATCAATTAAAAGGAATAAGTGTTCCTCTAATGAGTGAACGCCCCCATTAGAGAGAAGTCCCATCAAGTGCAATGTCGAATTATTCTTAAGAACATCATCAAAAGCTTCAACAAATCCTTTGTTTTTTTTAAAAGTATTATCTTTTATCTCCTTGCCAATTAGCGATAGTCCTGTATAAACTATCTCTCCGGCACCAATATTAAGGTGACCAACTTCACTATTTCCCATTTGGTCACTTGGTAATCCAACAAATTCACCTGATGCTTGTATTACAGAATGAGGATAATTCTTAAAATAATCATCAAAAATTGGAGTTTTAGCTAATGCAAAAGCATTTCCCTGTTTTTCTCCTCTAATTCCTAATCCATCTATAATTGTTAATACTAATGGTTTTCTTGCCATATTAACCTCCCTAATCATGTTTTTTAAATTATTATATCAATAATTAGTCAAGTTAAGATTTTAATATAATTTTAAATGAATATTTCTACTTCTTTTTCTAAATATAAAGTAATATTTTAAGTATGGATATATTTGAAAGTAATAGAATAAAAAATGGTCACTTTAAAATTGAAGGTTTGAAGGAAGGTGTTCCTTATTCTGTCTATAAACCATTAAAGATTAATGAGAATTCAAAAGTAATTATTTTCATGAATGGTTTGAATGGTGATCGTGCTTGATTAAAATATTTTAACCATAAAGTTTTTGACAATAATTTTTTAATATCTTTTGATCAAAAGGGTCAAGTTCAAAATAAAGAAAAGCCTTCACAATTTTATAGAAGATTGATAAATTATAATTTAAAGATATTGCAACACATTAATAATTTGCTTGAATATAAAAATCGAGATGTGATTCTTATTGGTGAATCTTGAGGTGCCAATGCAACATTATTAATGGCTAAAAAAAGACCGGACTTGATGAAAGGATTTCTTGTTTGGAATATGCCAGGTAAATTGCCTTCTAGAAATCCTAATATCACGAATAAGCAACAGACATCTATTATTGTAAAGACATTGTTTACTTTTTTTACTGGAATAAATATAAGGGACAAGATACCTTTTGATACTAGATTATCATCAAATGAATTATTAATTAGAGCCTCAAAATATCAAAATGATATATATGCTAATAATAAAATTTCAATTGCAATCTTTTTTTCTTTTAGACCTTCATGAAGAATAATAGTAAAAAACAATCTGAAAGTACCATTCATTTATATTCAATCTATGGAGGATATTATGTTTAGTGATAAGAGATTTTCAAGAATCAAAAATCATAAAAATGTTATTATTTTTAAGGAAGGACGTCACGTTTTATGTTTGGAAAAAAATGCTGATAAATTATGTGACGAAATAGAAAAATTTACCTTGTCATTATAACTATAAATTTTTTCTTTTATATATTATAATTTTAAATAAAACTTCTTCTATCGGGTAATAGAAAGGCAAAAATGAAGAGCACATTAATTTCAATTATAATCCCTTGCTTTAACGGAGAGCATTTTATTGATCAATGTTTAGAAAGTGTTACCAATCAATCTTACAAAAATATGGAAATCCTGATTATGAATGATGGGTCAACTGACAATTCACTTCATGTGCTTAGAAAATGAGAAAGAAAAGATAGTAGAGTTAAGGTTTTTTCACGAGAAAATAGAGGCCTTTCAAATTCTAGAAATGAATTAATAAAAATTTCTAAAGGAACTTATTTCACACTTTTGGATATTGATGACACCTTTAAATCAAATAGTATTGAACTACTTTACGATAATTCATTTAATGGTAAAGCTGATATTGTTGTAGGTAGAACAAATGGTGTATATAGAAATGGCCAAGTTAAGCTTCCGTATTTTCCTGTTTGAAGGAGAAGAAAGAATATGACAAATTTTCAATATGTTAAATCAAACATTTGCACTCCATGATCCTCAATAATAAGAAGAAAATTTTATGATGAATTGAATATTCAATTTTTGCCAAATAGAGTTTTTGAAGACATTGGTTTAATGCCTTATATTTATTTGAAGTCTAAAACATTCGTTGCCATCAATGACATAACATACAATTATCATAAATATAAATCTGATTCCATTAGTAATTTCAAAAAAAATTCCTTTTTGAAGAGAAATGATTTGATAGCAAATACTAATACAATATTTGAAAGATTCAAGATTGAAGGTTGAGAAAATGAAAAAGAATATAGGCGAGCAATAAATGGGATACTTTTTGTTGTACTATTACTTAACGATATATTAGTACACAACTTTACAAATGATTTAAAAATTCGAAAATTATTAAGACACAATTTTTTTAATTTACTAGACTCATTTGGTTGAAGAATAAAATTAATCAAAACACCGTGAAAATTTTTGTGCTTCTTTTATCTAAAAATGACATACATAAAAAATAATAAAAATGGAAGCATTTTTTTGAAAACATTTAAGAAAAACTATATTTATCCTACTGATGAAAAAAACTTTTTTATGAAAAACCAAATGAAAATTTTTGAATTTAACAAGAGTATGTTGAATCAAAAATTCCAAGGTAGTAGGAATGCAGTTCTTGAAATAAGGGAAAATGATTTTATCAAGTACCACAAATTTGTTAATTTAATAAAATCCCAATATATTCTCATAAATGTTAAAGATGTTAACTTTCCAAAATTTACTAATTATTTAAGTCATGAAAATATAAATGGAGTTATAATAAATAGTAAAGTGTTTGATGTAAAACATTTTAAGGATAATGAAAATTTTTTAATTGTTTGCATTGAATACAATCATTTTGATGAAACTTCATTAAAGAGACTATGCACTCAATTAAGTGAATTAAATAACATATTAAGAAGACCTCTTATTTTTCTAAAATGCCAAAAGGACAAAAGAATAATTAATGTTACTAAAAAATTAATAGACAGTTTTATATTCGTGAATACTAATTAAATGTTAGTTAGAACAAGAAAGGAAGTCAAGACATGAGTCAAAAATCATTTAGTGTAATAATACCTTCATTTAATTCTGAAAAAACTATAGGAGCAACATTAGATTCAATTATTGAACAAAATTATGATAATGAGCTTATTCAAATTTTGGTAGTAGATGATGGGTCAACGGACAACACAAAGCAAGTAGTTGAAGAAAAAATTAAAAAATTCAAGGGAATCGAATATCACAAAAAGAAGAATGCTCATTGAGGGTCAGTTATAAATTATGCAAGAAAGAATAGACTTGTTAAAAATGACATTGTTTCAATATTGGATTCAGATGATTTTTACACTAAGAATTGTTTTCAGATAATAAATGACAAAATTCAGCAATCAGATTTATTTGTTGGAAGTTTTAGGAGATGAGATGGAAAAAAAATGAAGATAAAACTATATCCATATTATTTTATTTTTAAAAGAAAATTAACAAACAAAAATCAAATGCACTCTCCATTTTGTTTGCCCTTGGTTTATTTTATGAAAAAAGAAATCTTTTATCAGTTGAATGACATTGAGGAGGGGATGGCTTTTCAAGATCCAGACTATTCTTCTCAAATTATAAAAAATTCTAAATCATTAATTTTTTCGCCAAAAACAATTGGATTATACTACTATAATAGAGAAGGAAATTCGGTATCTCAACCTTGAAATCAAAAAAGAATGATGAGTGATTATATCGCTTGTAAAAAAGCTATTTCAAATGGGGGTCAAGAAGTTGTTTCTTTTAGATTAACTTGTAGAAAATTTAGGCAAGAACTTGACAAAGCTCAATTAAAGTTCGAAATAGATCGAAAATTTAAATTTAAAACTATTCCATTATTAGTTCGATGAATTTATTGATTAATTCATATATTTGCTTGCAATAAATATTTCGTTTACACAAAATAATAATTACTCAAGTTTTCAATTATTTATATAGATATTAAAATTAATTTCTAAAATTATTAAAATAAATTAATAAATACTTTATAATACTTAAATAAATGTGAGAATATTTTTAAAAAACACCACAATGGAGAACCGACATGAAAAAAACAATAAAAGATCTAGATTTAAATGGTAGAAGAGTTTTAATTAGAGTAGATTTTAATGTTCCAATTAAAAATGGAGTTATTACATCAAACAAAAGAATTTTGGCTGCCTTACCTACAATAAATTATGCAATTCAATCTGGTGCAAAAGTAATTTTGCTTTCACACTTAGGAAGAGTAAAAACTAATGAAGACAAAAAAGGAAAATCTCTAAAAATAGTTGCTGAAGAACTAAGTAAACAACTAAGACAACGTGTAATTTTTGTTCCTGAAACAAGAGGGAAAGTTTTAGAGACAAAAATCAAGGAAATGGCACCTAAAGATGTTTTAATGATAGAGAATACAAGATTTGAGGATTTAAATAATTCTGCAGAATCAAAAAATTCAAAAGAACTTGGAAAATATTGAGCAAGTTTAGGAGATATTTTCATTAATGATGCTTTTGGTACTTCTCATAGAGAGCATGCTTCTAATGTGGGAATTTCTCAAAATATTAGCGAATCTGCAATAGGTTTCTTGATTCAAGAAGAACTTTCAATGCTAGCAAAAGCAATTTATGGAAATAAAAAACCCTTTGTTGCTATTATTGGTGGAGCAAAAATTTCTGAAAAAATCAAAGTTATTAACAACTTAATTGATAAAGTTGATTATTTAATAATTGGTGGAGGTATGGCATATACATTTTGTGCAGCTCAGGGTTTATCTATTGGTAATTCTTTAGTTGAAAAGGACAAAGTTGATTTAGCAAGAGAATATATGAAAAAATATTCTCACAAAATTATTTTGCCAATAGATTCTGCTCTTTCTATGAATTTTTCAGATAGATCTCCTTTATACAATAAGGATAATTCATTAGAAATTCCTGAGGGATATATGGCTCTTGATATTGGTCCTAAATCAATTAAGGTATTTAGAAATATTTTATCAGGTGCAAAAACCGTTCTTTGAAATGGTCCAATGGGGGTAGCTGAATTTAGCAATTATAAAACAGGTACAGAATCTATTGCAAACATAATTTCTGCTCAACCTGATGTGTTTTCAATTGTAGGTGGAGGAGATTCTGCAGCAGCAATAATTAATCTTGGACTTGAAAAGAAATTTTCTCATATTTCTACAGGTGGAGGAGCATCATTGCAATTTTTAGAAGGTGGTGTCTTACCAGGCATTGATGCAATACAAGAGTCTATTAAGAAAAATATTGAAGAAGTTCAAAAAGCAAGTTCTATTGCTAAACAGGCGTTACCTTTTGATAAAATTGAAAATAAACCTCAATCAATTGTTAAACCAACTCCAGTTCAACCAACACCAATTGTTAAACCAGCAACACCAGTTCAACCAACACCAATTGCTAAACCAGCAACACCAGTTCAACCAACACCAGTTGCTAAACCAGCAACACCAGTTGTTCAGCAAGAGAAAAAAACATCTTTATTTGGTTGATTTAATAGATCATCGAAATCTCAACCAACACCAGTTGCTAAACCAGCAACTCCAGTTCAACCAACACCAATTGCTAAACCAGCAACACCAGTTCAACCAACACCAGTTCAACCAACACCAATTGCTAAACCAGCAAATCCAGTTCAACCAACACCAATTGTTAAACCAGCAACACCAGTTCAACCAACACCAATTGCTAAACCAACAACACCGATTCAACCAACAACACCGATTCAACCAACAACACCGATTCAACCAACAACACCGATTCAACCAACACCAATTGCTAAACCAGCAAATCCAGTTCAACCAACACCAGTTGCAGCAAAAGAATCAGGTACACAATCAATAAGAACAACCAATTCTAATGAAGAAATAAGCAATGTAGTTGAATCTAAAGAAAATAATAATAAATAATTCTTAAAATTATTTTGTTAATAATTAATATTTGGGACACCAAATATTTTTTATTTAATATTATTTTAGCCTCATTAGTTTCTAGTATCATAATAATGTATAATTATTTTCTATGGGTGGTGTAAAAAGATGAAAACAATATTTAAAGAAAAAGAAAGAAATCTACTTGGAACAGAACTAAATATTGGAGATGTTCTTAAGTTTAAAGCAGTTGATACAGCGTTTAATATTTGTAACTTTGAATCATTGAAAGATATCACAATTTTTTCAATTTTTCCGTCGATAAATACCAAAATTTGTGATATTCAAACTAGTAGAATGAATAAAATAGCACAAAAACATAATAAATATGATTTTGTTGCGATTTCATTAGATCTTCCTACGGCATTAAATGACTGATGTGGTGCTCATAATATAAATAATATTAAAGCAGTTAGTGATTACCAAAATAGAGAATTCGGAATGAAAACAGGTTTTTTAATTGATGAAATTTTTCTCTTAAATAGAGGCATAATTATTCTTGACAAAAACAATAAAGTAATATATATTAGTAGGAATACTAATGTTCATGATCAAATAAATTTTGGTGAACTAGAAGATTTTTTAGAAAATCTGTAAGTAAATAATTTTATATAAATTTTCATATTCAAAATTAAAATAATAATCAACTAATTTGTGTTAAAATAATTTAAGTAAAAATATTTTTTAAAAAATAATATTTTATTAATCAAAGAAAATAAAAATGATATAATTCTACTAGTGTTTAACTAATACACTAATTTTTAAATAATTTATTAGATAAAAAAGATTTAAAACATTGGTGTCACTTTAAATTAGGGGTGAACACAAAATTAAAAAAAGAAAAAAAGGATATTAAATTATTATGAAAAAATTATTATTAGGAATAGGAGCATCGTTGTTAGCAATTTTACCAATTGCTGCAGTTGTTTCATGTTCATCATCAACACCAATTGAAACTGAAGCTGCAAAATTCAAAAGTGCAGAGACAATCAATAATGGCGTTACTGCAGATGAAGCAGCAAAAGCAATCACTACTGCATCAACTCCAGAAGCTAAGAAAACTGAATTAGCAAAATATTATAAAGCACCAGAATTATCAACAGGATTTACTTTTGATGTTAAAGATGCAAAGGTTAATTCTAAAACTTCCACAACACTTGATGTTACTGTAACTATTGAAGAAACAGAAGTAGAAGCAAATACTAAAGATATTACATTTGAAATTACGAAATTTATGTCAGCTGTAGAATTTGAAGCAGCGAAATTTAAAGAGGCAGTAACAAAAGATGCTACTATTACTGCTACAGTTGCTGCAAAAGCAATTAATGATGCATCAACTCAAGAAGCTAAGAAAACTGAATTAGCAAAATATTTTACTATTCCAGCATTATCAGATGGATTTACTTACGAAATTATGAAGGTGGAAGCAAGTGGAACTAAGATTGATGTCGAAATTAAAGTTTCACAAACTACTCCTTCTGAAAATGCAACCGTAAAATTTTCAGTTACAGGTTTCACAGCTTAAATCTTTAATACTAAGATGGGCTTGATTAAATCTTTATTAGCATAAATTCTGATTTAGAATAACATAAACAAAAAAAAACAACTTGAAAACTCTTAAGTTGTTTTTTTTGTTTATGTTATGACTATACGGTTTATATGAGAACAATAAAAAAATAATAAATCAAACATAGGAAAATATCTTAATAGTTATGACTTTTATCTTTAAAAAAATAAGAATTTAAATACATCATTAAATTATTTTATTGATATAATTCTTTAATAAGATAAAAAGGAGTTAAATATTAATATGAAAAAAACATTATTATTAGGAATAGGACTTTCTGCTTTATCATTGATACCAATAGGAACTATGGTTTCATGTTCTCAGTCTTCAACAACAAAAATCTCTCTTGAAACTGAAGCAGCAAAATTTAAAACAGTTGTTGATACAACAAATCCTGAAATGACAAGACTAGAAGCAGTAGATAATATTCAATCAGCTCCGACTCCAGAATTAAAACTTGAGGCATTAAAAGCTTTTGCTAATGTTAAGCAATTAGAACCAGGATTTGGTTTTGAAGTCATTTCTGCAAGTGTTAATAATGTAGCAATAACAAAAGTTGATATTAATATTAAGGTTATGGATCTTGAGGATTTAACAAATTATGAAAATGTTGTTTATCAAGTCGAAGGATTAATGAATCCGTCCCTTGAAACTGAATCATTAAAATTTGAGACACCAGCCAAAACTATAAAACCAGAAATAACTTCAACGAGTGCTGTTAATAGTATTAATTCAGGTATAGATTCAAAAGAAAAACTAGAAATATTAGAGACAATTGCAATTGTTCCAAAGGTAGCATATGGATTTGGATTTGATGTAATTAGATCAAGTATTAACACTGATAGAAATACAACAATTGATATTATTATTAATGTTTTTGAAAAAGCTAACCCAAAAAATAATGTTGATGTGACATTTCAAGTTACAGGTTTAAGACAACCAGCAGTTCCGTTTGTATATTTAAATAAAAATTAGCTTATTAAACTAATTTCTAAAATAAGTTAAATATAAAGCCTTTAAAAGAAACTATGGTTATCATTTATGTAGTAATTAAATATTTAATTTATTTTGAAATTTTAAAATAAATAAGTTTTATAATTATAAATATAGTAAAAAATGATAAAAAGGAATAATTATGAATTCAAAAAATAAATTATTAAATTTAGTTATATTAACATCTTCTATTGTCCCGCTGTCATTTATGATTTCATGTTCTGCTTCGCCAGAAGATGAAAAACCAAATGTAACTTCTCCATCCCCTTTATCTAAAGAAGTAGAAAAGTTTAATGTTTCAACAAACACAATCCTTCAAGGTACTACTGCTTCAGATGCAATTAATATGATTAATTTAGCACCAAACCCTTTTGACAAGACTGAAGTTCTAAAGACTATTTCAGAAGTGCCAACTCTATCGAGTGGATTCGGGTTTGAAGTTTTATCAGCAAATATTAACCCTAATTTATTTGGTGTAATTAATGTTGTAATAAAAGTTTTTGAAAATAAACAAGCAAATTATGAATATGTCACATATCAAGTTACAGGTTTTTCTGTTAGTCCTATCGAAATAGAGGCATCAAAATTTGTTAGTAGACGTACATTACATGCATCTCAAGATTTTTTGGCAGTACAAGCAACACAAGCTATCAACTCGGCAGCAGGTGCTAGTGCAAAATTAAGAGCATTTCAAACCTTTGCAGTTGCTCCTACATTGTCTCCAGAATTTGGGTTTGAAATTTTGTCAGCAGAGATTAGCACTGGATATGATGTTAGTCAAGAAAGCGCAACTAATATTACAGTTAAGGTTTTTGAAATATCAAATCCACCTAACTTTAGAAATGTTACTTTCACAGTTCATGGCTTTTGACCATTTAGAGCAATAGATTATGAATGAGTAAAATTTTCTAATCTTCGCACAACCTTGAATAGCAATATTACAGCAGATGAGGCAGCAAAAATTGTCGAGTCAGCATCAAGTTCTACAGATAGACTCGAAGCTTTAAAAACTTTTGCAAATGTTCCGACAGTTTCAAATAATTTTTCCTTTCTAATTCAATCAGTAACTGTGCCACCTGTGAGTGATACTGAACTTCATGTGTCATTAATTTTAACTGAACACTTGGGACCATGACATTTTGATGTAATTTTTGTTGTAACGGGATTTAAACCTACTATTAGATCAGAGGCGGCAAAATTTGGAAGTTCATCAATAACTAAAAGACCGGAAATTCATTCAATTGGAGCAGTCGAACTTATTGAATTAGCAACCATTCCTGAAGATAAAAAAAGAAGTTTAAGTTTTATTTCAAGTGTTCCTATAATATCGGATGAATATGAGTTCGAAGTAATGTCTGCAAAAGTTAATCAAATAACAACAACAACAGTTGATGTTACAATTAATTTATTTGAAAAAAACCAACCAACTAACAATTTAACTGTTCTTTATCAAATCACTCAATTTGATTTAACCCAAATAGAAATAGAGGGAGAAAAATTTAAACAATCAGTACAAACTACAAGCACTCAAATTGATTCAAGTGAAGCTGTTCGAAATATTGAATCATCGTCTAGTAATGAAGGTAAACTTGTAGCTTTACGAAATCTTGCTCCTGTTCCAATAGTGTCAGATAAATTTGATTTGGAAATTATATCTGCAAGACTTAATCAAGGAATGAGTACATCAATTGAAATTACCATTAGGATATTTGAAAAAAACCAACCAACTAACAATTTAACTGTTGTTTATAATGTCACAGGATTTAGAGTTCCTAATATAGATGCTGAGGTACCAAAATTTCAAAATCAAGAGAGAGACCATTACATGGGTGACTTTAAATCTGTGCAAGCAACACAAAGTATTAATTCAGCAGTAGGATCTGCCGCCAAACTTGCAGCATTTAAAGAATTTGCAATTATCCCTACATTATCAAGTGGTTTTGCCTTTGAAGTATCATCAGCTAGAACTATCCCTTGAGATCATATATCAAGTGCAATAGATGTTTATGGGAAAGTTTATGAAATATCAAATCCATCAGTTTATAGAAATGTTGCTTTTTGTGTTTATGGTTTTGAAGTGCTTAGTCCGGTGGATTATCAGTGATGAAACTTTGCTGACATTAATTATACTTTAAACAATAATATTTCAGCACATGAAGCAGCTAAGACTATTGAATTAGCAACAAATTATACTGAAAAATTGATGGCTTTACAGGCCTTTGCAAACGTCCCTGTTGTTGCGGATGGATATTCTTTTAAAATTAATTCAGCAAGTGTACCAGTTGGAATGGAAACTGAACTTCATGTTTCTATTACCCTTACAGAGGAGCAAGGCCCATCAGATTTTGATGTTATTTTTGTTGTTGCAGGTTTCAAACCCCCAATGTAATAGTGTGATATTATGATCATCTAGTTATTTAACTAACGCTCATTAATTATGAAAAATATATTATGTTGATATTGCTTAGAATATTAATTAAATTGTAAATATACAATAATAAATACATGTAAATTTTGTGTTATAATTAATTCTAAATTATTCAAAGAAAGAAGGTTGACAATGAAGAAGAAAATTTTATTTCCTTCCTTTTCATTAGCTATCATTCCTTTGATAACATTAATATCATGTTCATCTACTCCAATTGTTGATTTAAGAATTTCAATCAGGACAACTAATTTGATTACGCAAGAAGATATTAATATTGCAGTTATTGACTACAATGAGCCTAATATTAGTATTGAAAAGAAGGTTGAAATATTGAATAGATTATTTGTTGGGGTAACAATGGATAATTTTTCTAATTTCACTACAGAAACAACAACTAATTCAATTACACTAAGATCACTTCGTGGTTTTGCTTTTGGGACAAAGTCTACTATAAAGGCAAGAATTGTAAATATTGATTAAACAAATAATTTTATAATATAATTGAAGAATATAAATTTATTTTATAAAGAAAATGAAAGTAAATTACTAATATCTATTCAAGCATGAAATCTAAAAAAATGACATTTAAAAAAACAGTATTATTGTCATTTCTGAAGATTTTCTTTTTATTCTTTTTTTCAATGCTCCCAATTGCTATCCATAGTGTTTTGCCATTATTTTTTAGAGAGTTCAATTTTGAGGGTATCAATGGATCATTGGTAGCAGAGGCAATCAATTATAGTCAGCCAATGTTATTTTTTTCAATTAATATAATTGTTTTAATTAATGTTCAAGTTTCATTCATTATTAAATCATCTAGAGGAAAAGAAAATTTTGAAGAAAATAAGAAAAAAATTATTAATACCGGAATGTACGTCTCATTTTTTCTCTCATTTTTAATTTCCATTTTGTTTATTGTTATTATGATGCTTTATTCAGAGTTTTCAATTAGTGATGTTGGTAACAAAAGTGAATTCCTAAAATCATATTCAGAAATATACATTGGAATAATGTCAGTATATATTTTATTTATTGGAATTTCATCATATTTCATTTTTATGACACTAGAGTCAGGCATCAAACTTCAATACATATTAATGATTGAGGTTTTATTTTCATTTTTAGATATTCTGTTAGCAGCAATTTTTCTAATAAATCTAATGAATATTTCGCCAGTCATAAGAATTTCTATGGGTACTTTGATTTCTACAATTATTAAATTTATTACTATGAGTATAATCTTTAAAGCTAAAGTTGCCAGGTGAAAGATAAGCGAAATGAGATTCAATTGATTATTTGCCAAAGATATTGCTAAAATGTCTTGAATGTTATCGACATTTATGCTGGTATATTCTTTTAATGTCATTTTACAAATGACATTCATAAACCTGATTTCTAGAGAAGTTCACAGTTATTTATTTTTTGAAAATGGTGAATCATTAATAATACTTTCAAGAATAATAATTTTTAGTATCTTGAACCTTTTAGTTATTGTACCTAAATCGATTGGAAGGGCTGTAAATTTATCATCAACAAAACCCATAAAAGGAAATTTAACTTCATCATTAGATCAGTTTAGGGTAAGTAATAAATACAATGTATATGGAACAGCTTTCTTTTTAGCTGCTAGTTTTATTATTTATATTTTTATAAGTAACATTGTTGATTCTCTATTTTTAGAACAAACATGAACAAAGGAAATTATTCCCTTAGAAAATCAATCATCAATTCCCTTCCCTCATAATCCAAATATTACATATTTAGAAGTTATAAAAAAATTTGTTTTGGATGGATTTCTTATCTCTATTTTTGCTCAAGCAACAATAAATTTTGGTATCAATTTAAGAATTTTTACTAATTTTAATTTTGGTGGTAGCATTTATTTGTTCTCATCAATCATTTTTTCCTTTGTTCTTTCCTATGGATTAGGAAGTTATTTTTTAGGAGTTCATCTACAATCTTTTCTTCCTGGAATGATAGGTTTTTCCTTAACACAGTTAATCTACGGAGTTATGTCTATTTCGCTTACAACATTCTATTATTTTAGAATTCTAGGAAAATTATTAAATGAAAATTTAGAAAATTTATCTGAAGAAAAATTAGAGAAATTTTGAAGCCATAAAAACATTTTTAAATATTTAAGTGATAGAAAAACAAAGATAAGGGTATGCTCTTTTTTAAATGATAAAGACAAACTCAAATCATAAATAAAATAAATAAAATTTTGAATTATATTTTTTTGATATAATTTTAAAGTATTAATATCAAAACTAATCTTTACTATTAATTTTAGTTTTATCGAGGAGAATAAATGAAAAAAATATTATTAGGTTTAGGTGCATCATTACTAACTTTTGTTCCAGCAATTGCAGTTATTTCATGTTCATCAACAACAAAACCATCAACTAGTCTAACTGAAAAGGAATTTAAGGTTGAACAAAAAATAGCAGGAAAAAATAGAGTAAATGATAAGGAAAAAGTTCTTGATCCCACATTCAACATGAATGCGGTAGAAATTGTTAACAGATTATTTGACAGTTTAACTGTAAGTCAACTTCAAAGAGATTTTGATTTAATATTAACAGATTTTTATGAAATTTTTGAATTTGAAAATTCATCAGTTGAAATTGAATTGGAAAAAATAGTAGTTAAAAGCATTGGTAGTGACAAAAGAACTGTAAAACTAGAAGTTACATATGAATCAGAAACAGAAACTCGTGATGGAGAAACTCTTGTGACAAAGGAAATTGATTGAAAAATAAAACCAACTGTAAGTTCTCAAGCACAAATTGAACAAATAAAACAAATGATTAATGGTGCGACATCTTCTAATACTGGGATTGATATTGAAGAACTAAAAGAATATTTTTTAGGTGAAAATGATGATGATATGGATTTTGACGATTTTGGAGTTTTTGATAGAGTAGCAAAATTAAATAATGATAAAGAATTAAATAATTTGGGTGGACTTGTTGGTTATGAATTAAAATTAAGTGATATTTTTAGTGAATTAATTCCTTTTGAACAAAGAAATATAACTTTAGACACTACCTTCTTTGCCCCATCTAGTGCTCTTAACAACACATTTATATATCCCTCTGAAACAGGAACTTTAAATTACGAATTAGATTTAACAGTTTTGGCAACTATAACAGAAGCTGAACTTCTCAACTTTAAAACAGCCAATGAATTAGGATCTATTATTGAAAAATCAGATGATAATACCGAAAAATTGGAATTAGTTAGCGGGATAGAAATAGAGCGTTTAGCAAACCTATTTAAGGTAACTGTTAACTTTAAGGAAAGTAATAAACTTTCAGAAGTTATTAGTATTAACCCTAGCTTGTTGAAGAAGTAGTAATATATTTAAGAGACTTTATTAAAATTATAAAAATGTTGTATAATTAAAGTATAAAAATTACTAGATTTCTTTTATTTATAATTAAATCTAAAACAACAAGAGGATATCAATTATTATGAAAAAATTATTATTTGGATTGGGAACATTATCATTAGTTATTTTACCAGTAACTGCAATGGTTTCTTGTTCATCTTCAATTGTTGAAAGTGACTTGGGTATTGAATTACTTTCAAATAGAACTACAGTAACACAAGAAGCAATAACATCTGCTACTGAAAAAATTAAAACTGCCAGTTCTTTACCGGACGGAAATGAAAAAGATGATGAATTAGTAGTGGCTTTGAACTCTGTTTTTATTGGTGTAACTACAACCAATTTAGAGCATTTTGAAATCTCTTATGGTGGAACTGAATTAGCTCCAACAATTATTTTGACAGGATTAATAGATGGAAACAAGCAATACATTTTCTCAACATCTGCATCCGAAGATAAGAAAACATTGACAACAGTTGTTTCAAATGCTCCCACAGTAACAATTAATATTTCTTTAAAAAATAATATTACACAATCAATGATTGATGAAGCTATCATGAAATTTTCTCGCACTGCTCAAACAGAGCAAGAAATGGTAGATGCTTTAAATTTAGTTTATGAAGGTGTCACAAAAGCTTATTTAAATTTGGATGAAGGACAAGATCCTGATAAGAGGTTTTTATATGTTGTTATTGAAGAAGGGCAAGGGACTAAACCTGGAAAAATTAGATTAGTTGCAACTCCTAATCATAAATTTGTTGATGGATCAACAATATTAACAGCGTCTTTATAATAAAACCACACTTTTGAAGAGAAATACTATAAAAATTTATTTACTAATTAAGTACAATACATCTTCTTAAAAATGATAAATAAATTTTCTTTAGTGTTTAGCTAATTCCCATTTTTCCTTCATATTCTTCTAAAGAACCTCTAAAAATATATGATGCATCATTTTTAATTTCTAAAATCACATTAGCTTCTTTAATCAAAGCTTTATTATATGTTGTAAAAATCATTGCAGACTCATATTTATTAAATGACTCAACAACGGCATCTATTGATTCTGTATCTAAATGATTTAGTGGTTGATCAAATAGAAGAAAATTTGATTCAGTAAGCATAATCTTTGAAAACATTAATCTAGATTTCTCTCCTCCTGAAGTATTTTTTACTTGTTTAAAAACACTATCCCCACTGAATAGCATTTTTCCTAAAAAAGAACGCATTCTTTGGTCGCTAATATCCTTATTAGCTTCTAATTCATTTTTAAGTGGTCATTCTCTTAATCAATCTAACATAATATAGTCATTTTCAAAATATGAATTATTATCACTTGGGAAATAATCATATTTAATTGTCGCCCCTCATTTAAAAGTGCCAGTAAAGTTTTTTTCCTTTCCTGCAAGAATCTCTAAAAATTTAGTTTTAGCAATATCATCATCTCCGATTACTGCAATTTTGTCATTTGGTTTTACATTGAATGATAAGTTGTCAAAAAGAATTTGACCACTTGTATCCTTATATCCTAAATTTTCAACTTCAAGAATTTGCTTTCCAGGAATTTTATCCACCACAAATCTAATGAAAGGATACTTTCTGGTTGAAGGAATTATTTCTTCAAGAGTAATTTTTTCTAGAGATTTTTTTCTTGATGTTGCTTGTTTTGACTTGGATGCATTGGCAGAAAATTTATCTATAAATGATTTTAGTTTAGCAATTTGCTCTTCCTTTTTAATGTTGGTGTTTTTTTGCATTTCAGCAATTAGTTCAGAAGATTGCTTCCAAAAAGAATAATTACCTGTAAACATTTTAGCTTTACCAAAATCAATATCTACAATGTTAGTACAGACATTATCAAGAAATTCGCTATCATGAGAAACAACAATAACAATTTTATTGTACTCAATAATGAAGTTTTCTAATCACTTAATGGCTCTCATATCTAGGTGATTGGTTGGCTCATCCATAATTAAAATATCTGGATTGCCAAAAAGAGCTTTTGCAAGAATAGCTTTAACTTTTTCTCCTGATTTTAAGTCTTTCATCATCATTCCAAATTTTTCTCTAGGTATTCCTAAGGCTTCTAGAAGGATTTGAGCATCATTTTCAGCACTTCATCCACCTTTTGCTCCAAACTCTTCTTCTAACTCACTTGCTCTAGTATAATCTGCTTCTGTTGCATCGGGATTAAGATAAATGGCATTTTTTTCCTCTTGAATGTTAAATAAGTCCTTATTGCCCATAACCACCAAGTCAGTAACAACAATATCATTGTATTTATTGTGATCTTGCTCAAGAGTTGATATTCTTTGTCCCTTATCAACAATTACTTCACCAGTTGTGGCTTCAATTTCCTTTGCTATGATTTTTAAAAATGTAGATTTACCAGCGCCATTTGCACCAATTATTCCATATGTATTTCCCTCTGTAAATTTTAAATTAACATCTTGAAATAATTTTTTATCAATGAATACCTTTGATAAGTTTCTTACTTCTAACATTGTTTTCTCCTTAAGTGGTTAAGTATTTTAATTATTATTATAATATATATAAATTTATATTATGATAAATATGTATATCAATAGTTTGAGTAAGGAGTTATTATGCTAAAAAGATATCATAATGGATTAATTGAAGTCATAACTGGACCAATGTTTTCTGGAAAAACAGAAGAATTAATAAAAAGAATTAGAATTTTGGAATATGCAGGAATGAAATCCTTGGTAATTAAACCAAAGAAGGATAAAAGGTTTGCAGATGATAAAATAAAGTCTCGTTCAGGAACAGAAAAACCAACAGCAATAGCTAGAAACGGGAAAGATATCCTTTCTATTTGAGATGAATCATATGATGCAATTATTATTGATGAAGTTCAATTTTTTGATGAAGACATAATTCCCATTATTGAAGATTTGGCTTCCTCTGGAAAGTTAGTTATAGTTTCAGGTATTGATACTGATTATAAAATGAAACCATTTGGAATAATGCCTTATTTGTTAGCAATTGCCGATGAAGTTGTTAAACTAGTTGCAGTTTGTTTGATGTGCAAAAGCTCAGCATCGAAATCTTATAGAAAATCAGAAGATACTGAATTAACTAAAATTGGTGATAAGGACGAATACGAAGCAAGATGTCGTTCATGCCATGACAAAGGAATGAAAAATAGATATTTAGACAATAAGCAAATTTAAATAATTTTCAATTGATAATGCCTCATTCCCAACTATTATTTGAATATAATTTGAAGTCATAAATATACCTGATATACCATCTATTTCTTTTATTTTTTGTACTTCAATCTTATCCCTATCATTAAAAAAAATTTTAACTTTTGTATGCGTAGAAGTAGTAGACTTAATATTTTTAGAACCACCTAAATATAAAACTAATTTATTAATATTAATGCTTATTTTTTCTCTTCTTGACAATTCATCTTTTGTTTCCACTTTTTTTGTCTTTCAATAGAGAAGAATTAGTCCAAATGTAATTATTATTAAAAATCAATATATAAATTTTTCCTTATTTGTCATAAACATACTTCTTTCCTAGATTATATATAGATAATGATATATAATTTTATTTATAAATATGAAAAAAAGAATGGTAAGCGGAATTACTGCAACAGGATCTCTAACAATAGGTAACTATATTGGAGCAATAAAAAACTTTATTACACATCAGGATAAATATGAAATGTTTATTTTTGTTGCAGATCTTCATGCATTGACAACCTCAATTACACCAAATGATTTAGATAAAAATAGAAAAGAAATATTCGCAATTTATCTAGCATGTGGACTTGATCCAAATAAAGCAACAATTTTTTTCCAATCAGATATTGTTGAACATACAATGTTAAGTTGAATAACAACTACAAATACCTATATGGGCGAATTATCTAGAATGACACAGTTTAAGGACAAATCTTCCAAAACTAAAACTGAAAATAAAACTGAAAATATTCCAACAGGTTTGTTTGTATACCCGACCTTGATGGCTGCGGATATATTATTATATAATCCTGAATTTGTTCCTGTGGGTATCGACCAAAAACAACATTTAGAATTAACAAGAACTTTGGCTAACAGGTTGAACCGAAAATACAATTTAAATTTTAATGAACCAACCCCTTTATTTTCTAAGCTAGGTTCCAAAATAATGTCCTTGAAGGATCCTGAATCTAAAATGTCAAAATCTGATGGTGATAAAAATTCAACTATATTTTTATTAGATGACCCTGCTATTGCATTTGAAAAAATTCAAAAAGCAGTTACTGATAGTGAAAACAAAGTTTATTATTCGGATAAAAAACCAGGCATAAAAAACTTATTGACAATATATGCATCTCTTAAAGATATATCAATAGCTGAAACGGAGCAAATTTTTAAGGAATCTAATTACAAAGAATTCAAAGAAGCAGTTGGAAATGTTGTCAAAGAATTTTTGGAAAATATTCAAGAAAATTATAATAAATGACTAGCAGAATTGCCTTCAATTTCAAAATCAGGTTCGTTAAAAGCGAGTTCAATTGCTAGTGAAAATTTAAGAAAAATAATGAAAAGCGTAGGATTTAAACCATTTAACTAAGAAGGTAGATAAATAAAAAGGAAACAAAATGAAGATAAATAAGAATTTAAACCATACTGCATCCCATGTCTTGGCAATGGCAGTATTAAAAATATTTCCAGATACTATTTTAGGATTTGGTCCTGCAACTAATGAAGGATTTTATTATGATTTCAAATTCGCGAAACCATTATTGGAAGCAGATTTAGCCAAAATAGAAAAACAAATGAATAAAATAGTTTCCAGTTCATTTGTTATGTCGCAAAAGAAAAATGATTATAAATATGATTTTAAGAGTCAACCTCTTAAAGAAGAACTCAATAATGAGTTTAAATCACAAGGAAAGGAAATAACATTCTATTCAATTAATGATCCAAATTTGAATAAGGATTTATTTGTAGATTTATGTGCTGGGGGTCATGTTCCTAAAATTAAGAGTGTCAAACATTTTAAATTATTGTCTTTAGCAGGTGCTTATTGAAGGGGTGATTCTAGTAATGAGCAACTTACTAGAATCTATGGAACTGCTTGGGAATCGAAAGAGGAGCTAGAAGCATTTTTAACAATGTTAACTGAGAGAAAAGAACGAGATCATAGAAAAATCGGCAGAGATCTTAATCTTTTTATGTTTGATAGATTGTCTGGTCAAGGATTTCCGGTTTGACTTGAAGATGGTATGAAAATAAAAAGAAGGATTGAAAAAAAGATTCTAGAATTAGATGATAAATATGGTTTTTTAGAGGTTTCAACACCTATTGTTGGCGAAAAAGAATTATATATAAAATCTGGTCACTGAGATCATTATAAGAATGATATGTTTTCTCCAATAGTTGCTGAAGCCGAAAATTTAGTTCTACGTCCTATGACGTGTCCTCATCATATTTTAATTTATCAGTCAACTAGAAGGTCATATAGGGAATTGCCAATTAGATATTCTGAGCAATCAAATTTATTTAGACATGAGAAGTCAGGCGCCCTTACAGGAATGGAAAGAGTGAGAAGTATGCAACTTACAGAGGGTCACATTTTTGCAAGAAGAGATCAAATAGTATCAGAATTCAAAAGAAACTATAAGTTAATTTTGGAAGCTTTAACAACTTTCAACATAGAAATCGATTATGTTTCTTTCTCTGTTAGAGATCCTCAAAATAAGGAAAAATATTTTAATGATGACAAAATGTGAGAAGCCGCAGAAAATGATTTACGAAAAGTTCTTGATGAATTAAAAATAAATTATGTAGAGATGAAGGGAGAAGCTGCTTTTTATGGTCCAAAAATTGATTTTCAAATCAAAACAGTTCTTGGACATGAAATTACAATGTCAACACTTCAGTTGGATTTCTTACTTCCAAGAAAGTTTGATTTACAATATATAAATGATGACGGTGAGTTTGAAACGCCCGTTATTATTCATAGAGGACTTATAGGAACTTATGAAAGATTTTTGGCAATAATACTCGAGCAAACAAAGGGAAATTTGCCATTTTGATTAGCTCCAAAACAAATTGCAATTATTCCTGTTGACAATAATCATAAGGAATATGTTGATGAAGTTTACAAAATTTTGAAAAATGAAAAAATTTATGTAACTATTGATGATAGAAATGAAAGAATATCAAAAAAAATTAGAGAAGCACAAATCCTAAAGACAAAAATTCAAATAGTTATCGGTAGCGAAGAAGCAAAAAATAATAAACTATCTATCAGGTTTTATGGATCAAAAAAAATAGAATCAATTGATAAGAGTGAACTTATTAATTATGTGAGGAATTTAGCTCTTGAAAAATAAGCCGAAAAACAAAAACATAATAGTAAATGCAAAATCAAAAAGTTGAATCAAGCCTTTATACACTTTGTTTGTTGTTGCAATCCCTTCATTCTTCATCTGATTTTTTTTAGGAAAAGATTTTCAAGAAGATGCTCCATTTGCAATTGGATATAATATTTTGATTGCCATTGCATTTATTTTAGTCATAACAACAATTACTTTACTATTGGTATATCTAAAAATTTTGAAGATATCAATTATCGTTTTCACATTTCCAATTATGATTTGTTTTATGGCTATTTTTTTAAGTTCATGACTAGAAGGTGAAAATCAATGATATAGAATACTAATAATTATTCCATTGGTATTTCTTGTGATACCAGCAAATATGTTTGTTAATTATTATGAAAAAAAGCAACTTATAAAAATGAAAGTTAGAAAAAAAAATTCCTAACCAATTTTAGGTGTAACACCAATATATATAGAACCATAACCAGTGTGTACAAATGTTGATAACGAAGTTTTCATTTCAAAGGCAAGTTCCAATGAATTTTCTTTTATATATTCCTTGGCAATTTTTAAGAGAGTATCCTCATAACCATACACAATTTTATATACATAACCTTCCTTTATTTTGTTTTCTAAACAAAATTTTTCAAGTTTCGCAAATGTCTTTCTAATAGCAGATTTTCTTGACCTAGAAATTCCTGATAAAGCTAGTTTATCAAAAACCTTAATTATTAATGAAAAATTACCTGCAGTTATTAAGTGCTTTTTAACTCCCTTTAGTCTTCCGGAATTAATAATTGATTTTAACTCGCTAGGAACTACATACCCAATTGACATATCATCAATTTTTTTGATATAAGAAATTACTTGATCAAAATTTGAATTACTCTCAATCATTTTAATACACTGTTTAGCAACTTCAAAAGAAGTATTTCCAACAAAGTGGTTATTAAAAATAGTAACATTTTTATAATCCTTTGCAAATGCTGCCAATGTACTTGAAGTACCAGACATATATGTTGGAATAGGTAAAAATATTACTTTTTGGTATTCAGATGACAACTTTTTAATCATATCTTGCATAAAGGCTAATGAAGGAAGCGAAGTTGATGTTTTAACTCCATCTCTAATTTTGTTTATTAGTTCTTCCGAAGGAACCTCTATGCCTTCTTGAATAACTTTGTTTTCTATTTCAACTTGTAAAGATAAAAAGTATATATTTTGATTTTCCTTCTCGATGTCTTTTTTATATAGACCCGAGAATGAATCTAATACTATTGCTAATTTTTTCATATATACAATCATACAACTTTTAATAACTTTTAATTTTATTTTACAATTTAGATTATAAAATTACCTATATCAATTATTGTTGCCAAAATACTAAATATTAACCATTGTCAAAGTCGGGTAGGTTAAAAAATATTACTAATTTATTTAATTTCAAAATACTAATATATAACTTTTTTTATTTAAATTCAATTATTACATTATAATAAATAATATTAGAAAGGGAAAGGCATGAAAAGATGAAATTCAAAAAAGATTGCATTCATTGCAATCTTGATAGCCACATCTATAGCATTCGTTGTAATAGGCGCACAAGCCGCAGCGATATCTTCTTTACCCGCTTTAAAACTTTCTCTAGCTGGCTTACCAGTTAAAATTACAGGATTCTTATTTGGACCAATTATAGGTTTTACAATAGGATTTATAACGGATATTATGACTTTTTTATTTGTCCCTGTTTTCTATAATCCAATATATTCGCTTGTGCTAGCTATTTCAGGAATGGTTCCTGGAATATTTGCTTGATTTTATTTTGTTAAATTCAATCCAAAATTTACAAAAAAAACACAAATTAAAAAACTTAACATTAAGAAAATTGAATTGAACCATAAGTTGATTGTTGAATATAATAATGAATTAGAGTTAGAAAAATCGAAAAAAATTATTGACAAAATTGAAAATATTGACAAAAAAATTATAATTCTTAAAGATGAAAACACGAAAGAAACTAAATCTTTGAATTTCAATCTTATATCCTCAATATTATTTACATTGACGGTATTAACTGTTCTTACAATACTGTTGAATAAATTTTTGACAAAAGAGCTTCTAATGTCTGCCTTTGAAGAATTTCAATTTTTACATAGTCCAATAATTTTCCTGGTGTTTGTTTGAGTTGGTTTTATATTAATTATTGCCTTTCTATTAATCTGTAGATTTACAATGAAACCTTCAAATTATATTAAGATGGTTCCATTGCTAATGTTTATTGTATTAACTGAGTTCATTAATATGCCATTAGTTTCTTGGGCAGATGAAAGAACAATAGGTATTAACTTTTGAGTTTCATTCATAGCTTCATTTGCTTCATCTCCAATTAAGATTTGAATGAACTTATTAATAATATCCTTTGCAACAAAGATTGTTACACCTTTAATTATGGGTAAGCAAGCCAATTATTATTATTAGGTAAAATGTAATTGAAAATAATAAAATAATAAAATAAAAAATAAAAGAGAATGATATGACAAAAACAAGTAAAAAAAATTTAGCATTATGGTTGGGGGTTTCGGCAGGATTCGCAATAGTTTTTGGTACTAGTGCAACACTATACTTTATTGCTGGCGAATTAAGAAATATTGCATCAAAAAAAGAGTATTTAATTAGAAATAGCTCCAATTTAACATTGGATGGTTACTACTTTGATGTTACTTCAACGTATGGACCTGCAAAAGATAAAGCCCCTCAAACCATAATGACTTCAAATTTAATTAGAGTAGAAACAACTGGCGAAACAAAATTCGTAAGAGATGGTATTGCTGGGGATCTGATTGTTTCTGAATCTTCTAGAGAAAGATTAGTTTTAGATTTAGCGAAGGAAGTAGTTTTAACATTTAAAGATAGTACGGGAAACATTGCTAAAGCAATTTTTGATACTGATGTTGCAGAAATTAATCCATCACTGTCATCTAAAGATAAGCCTGAAACAGTTTCTTTGAAATCTAATAATAAAAGATCTGTAAATAGTGACAATTTTAGTAATTTAATGCTCGGAAGTGCAAATTTAGTTGATGGTGTTTTGGTACCGAGTTCATCAGGGTCTTATGAAATGATATCTCTTGGATTTACAGTTAAAGAAAATGTTTTTTGAGTAGATGCTAATGGAAATAGGACACAATATAAAATTAAACCTGATGATTTTTATTATTCTTATATGAGAACTTGGTTGTATGACACAAAATATAGACGTGATAATGGAGGATCGGCGGAGTTAGATAGATATTTTATTAATGTTTCTGGTACTGCTACAAGATTTACTGATGAAAAGGAATATCCAAATGATTATCTTTTAGGTTTATTCGGCATAAGTTCTTCTATGTTGAGAAACAAAGCTACAGCAGTCACACAAATTGAAATTGATGGTAGTGAAAAAGATATGTTTACTATTCATGCTATACCAACAGCTACAAACCCAAATTTCGCTGCCTTTTTATCTAAAACACTTTTAAATTCTTATCTTTTATCCCCTGCTCCATCTGAATATATTGAAGAGTTGGCTGAAGAAAATAAGAATATAGAATATCCAATTGATGCTGAAGAAAAAAAAGTTACTGGTCAAGCACATGAATTTGGAATATATACATATGGACAAAGAAGAATTGATAATCTTTTTGCTTCAGCTTACGTTCCTGTTAGTGGGGGAAATAATAGAATTGTTTTTGAAAAAAATGCCCATTTTGCAAATAGTGAATTTCTAAAAGATGAAAATACTCTTGAAAGAATTATATTTGAGCATTCAAATTCTCCTTCGTTTAATGAACAACTTTTCAATAATTTCTTTGAAGGTACAGTTTCTGAAATGCCATATCATTCTTTAACTCAACAACAAAAAATTAAAATTTTTGGAACTAATGGAGATGAACAATACGCAATTAGAAGAGGATTATTGCAAGTTAAACAACAAAATAAATCTACTTTAGTTCAAAGAACATTAGTTTCTACAGATCCTAGAAAATTCACTGCTAACGATAGTGGTAGTTACTATTTTAATGATCAATATGCCAGACTAATTTATGGTTCTTCAATAGAAGAATTAAAAAATGGGGTAGCAAATACAACAAACTCATTTTTCAATGGAACTGGATACCAACTGAGAACCTTATTTAATGCTTCAGTTAATTGATATACTTTCATAAATAATTCTTCAAAAGGATTAAAGCAACTATGATTAAATAATACGGCACCAAATGCTAAATATAATTTTTCTACAGATAAAACACCATTTGATTTTAGTGATAAAATAAATAATATTGGTTATTTTAAAGAAGATGGTTCAAAAGTTGTAATAACAGAAGAAGAAATGCAAAATTCATACCTGAATAATTCAAATAGTATTGAAAATCAATACAAGAATGTTAATTTTAATGAAATCAAGAGATTGGTTGAGAAAATTCTTGATGATAACAATGTTACATCCCCTTTAGAGTGAAGTATTGTATATCCATACGATGACGGTGTTGGAAATAGAGTAACAATTGATCAATTAGAACTAGTTGCTAAAACTCTAAGGTCCTTAGATGATAAGGGGAGAATAAATCCTACTGTTTTTGTTCCAAATAACCGTGATGAAATGATTGATGCTGTTAATAGTAATAAGGCCGTTTCTGATTTTAATGGATGAGGATATGACTATGAAGGAATTGGTAGTTTTTTAGATGGTATATCTCACGGGAAAGGAATTTCATTACTCGGAGCTTTTTCACTTTACTCTGATCCTTCTAATACAACTATTAGAGCTCAAAATCCTGAATTTACAAAACTTTCAATTAGAATGAAGGAACATTTAAATCCTATTTTACCACAAGGATTGAAAGTTGAAGATTGGGTAAATTTTACAAATGACGATAATAACAATATTGATGCTAAATTTGCTACTGCTGGATTTGAAGTTGGAACCGAACTAGCTAAATTCTTTTTGATGTATCAAGAGGAAATTGATGAAAATGAAATTACAGATTTGATAATAGAGCTCAATATTATCTCTGGTTTTGCAATGGAAAGTGATATTTCAATTGCTGATGCTAGAACAACTTCATTATCACTAGTTTTACCTGAGTATTTTTTTCCAACAACAACAGAAGGAATACTATATTTATCTGATATAAGATTGGGTGACAAAAATGACTAAATATATATTTAAGAGAATAATTTTAGCTACAATAACTTTGATAGTTTTGGTAATTCTTGCTTATCTTTTGACGGCTTCTTTTTCTAGAAATCCATTTGCAGGAGGTGATCCTGAAAATGCTGAGCAATTGGCTGAACAAGCCGGCTTAAATGACCCCATCCTTGTTAGATTTGGAAGATATATTCAAGATATATTTAATGGAACATTTGGAAGAATATATGTGCCACAAGGTGGCGAGTCTACATCGATTCCTAAATTCTTTTTTGAACCATTAAGATATACACTTTTAGTTACAGTTCCAGCATTAATATTTTCATCTTTAATTGGTATTACTTTAGGGATATTGGCAGGTTATAAAAGAGGAACATGAATTGAGGCGGTAATAAATGTGTTTGTAGTAACCTTCATTGGACTACCTTCTTTTGTTATTGCTCCAATAATGATTTTAATAGCTGTAAATTCCAATGGATTAATTTTATTTGATTTTAAATTACCAGAAGATGTTGGATGATTATTATCATTAAAGTCTTTAATGTTACCAATTATTACAGTTACATTAGGATCTCTTGCTGCATATACTATTTTAGTTAGGAACCAACTTGTTTCAATTTTAACTTCAAATCAAGTTTTAATTGCTAAAGGTAAAGGTTTATCAACAGTTGATATATTTTTTAAACATATTTTTAGAAACATATCTATACCTATTATTTCTTTCTTGCTACCTTCATTTGTTGTTCTATTGGCTGGAAATGTTGTTATTGAACAATTTTTTAATATACCTGGATCTTCATCTGTTATAATCAAAGCTTTTCCTAATGGCGAGATTAATATAATTATGTTTTCAATAATATTTTATTCATCAATATCATTAATGGTTCAAATAATTCTTGATATTTCTTATATTCTTATTGATCCAAGAATCATGTTTGTTGAGAAAAGTAAAATAGATTACATAAATAATTTTCTAAATAGAATTAAGGTTCGTAAAAATTATAAAGAAGCTATGAAGATGCAAAAATCAAAAATAAATGAAAATTTTACAACACAAGGAGATTTGCTAATTAAGGATGAAATGGGGGCTAAAAATGACTAACAATGATCAAAAATATAAAGATTTTTTAAAACAAAAAACACAAGATCAAACAGCACTTATTCATACTGAATTTGGTTATGAAAAAAGAAATTTAGATGAATCATTAAATGATGATTTATTTCGTTATGTTGAACTTGAAAGATTGTCAGGAATTAGTTCTTTGAGCGGAAAGCAAAAAAGAATTTCTGCTGATATTGCTGGAAGATTTTTCAAAAATTATTTTGCTTTAATTTCATCTATTGTTTTTATAACAGTTCTTCTTATAGCGATTATAGTTCCACTGATTTCTCCATTTGGATCAAATTCTGTTGTATTGGGAATTGACTCGCAATTTATTTCAAACCTTCCACCATCATATGCGCCTGTTGTTACAGAAGTATTGACGAGGAGTCAGCTCAATCTTATTGAGTTGATTTTGGGCACTATTCCAATAGAAAATAAGATAGAATTGACTCCTAATGGTGACTGACTAGTAACATATAATAAATATGATTTAATAAATATAACACTTGGAGAATCATCAAATTTTACAACAATATTAGGAACAACTCAAGAAGGTTTTGATATTTGAACTAGAACTTGAACTGCAACAAGAGACTCATTGTTGCTATCATTATTAGTAGCATTTTCAGAAACATTTATTGGAATTATTATTGGTGCATATTTAGGGTTTCATGCTGGGACATGAATTGATAATGTCTTCACAAGAGTTATAGATATCATCAAGAATGTTCCGAGCATTATTTGATTTTTGTTGTTAGTTTCTTTGTTTAAAAATATAAACTTTGGAACGCTATTTTTATCATTGGTTATTATTGGGTGAACAAACCCAGTATACCAAACAAGATTGTGGATTATTACGGTTAAGGATCAGGAATATATTATGGCTTCTAAATCAATTGGTGCTTCTACAAATAGACAAATATTTATTCATGCATTACCAGCAATAATTGGTAAATTAGCAACAACACTTGTCCAAAGAATTGTTGTTGTGATATTGTTTGTATCATCTCTAGCATTTCTTGGCTTCATTCCTTTTGGTAGTGAACCTAATTTAGGGACCATCCTCAATGAAGCAAGAAGCCAAGTTGAAAATAATTTTTGAATCTTATTATTACCCTCAATTATTTTACTGAGTATTTCTTTATCTATTCAATTTATTGCTAATGGATTGCATGATGCATTAGATCCAAGAATATCGGCAGGTAAATAATGAAAAATCACACAAATACAGATTTATTAAGAGCTGCCAGAAAAATTGAAAGCATCAATTCAATTAAAGAGTCTACTTTTATTAAGTCAGAAAATAATGAAGTTTTATTGAATGTAAAAAATCTAAATGTTTCATTCAAACTTAATAGAAAAAAAATAGTTCGTATTGTTAGAGGAATTGATTTAAAAATACTTAAGGGGCAAATAATTGGTCTTGTTGGAGAATCTGGTTCTGGAAAGTCAGTTACGTCAAAAGCCTTAATGAATATTAATGATTTTTCTATTACTGAATGTGATGAAATGAAGATAGGAGATACTTCTTTAAAAGATATAAAGAAAAAAGAGTGATCTAAAATTAGAGGTAAGAAAATTGGATATATACCTCAAGACCCATTGACTTCGCTTAATCCCACAAGAACTATCGGAAAACAACTGCTTGATGTTTTGCAAGATAGTACAGAGTTTTCTTCTTTGGGAGAAAAGACAAATTATCTAATTGATTTACTTGAATCATTTGGAATTAGAGATGCGAAAGAAAAATTTAATTCATATCCGCACACATTTAGTGGGGGTATGAAACAAAGAGTTGTAATTGCAATGATTGTTGCAGCAAAGCCAGACCTAATTATTGCAGATGAACCAACCACAGCTTTGGACCCCACTGTTCAAGCATCGGTATTGTCATTATTTGATGATATAAGAAAGAAATATAATATTTCAATAATTTTCATTTCACACAATATTTCAGTTATTGCAAAATTTTGTGATTATATTTATGTAATGTATGCAGGAAAAATTGTTGAAGCAGGAACTAAAAAAGATATTTTTACTCGGCCAGCACACCCTTATACATGAGCACTTATTTCATCAATTCCTGAGGATAAGGATGAAAAATTATTTAATATTCCAGGAACTCCTCCTGATATGGCTAATTTACCATCTGGAGACCCATTTGCTCCAAGAAATCAATTTGCTTTAGAAATAGATTTTAAAAAGGAACCACCCTTATTTCAAATAACAAAAACCCATTTTGCAGCTACATGATTGCTAGATGTAAGGTCTCCTGAGGTTGTTTTAACTCCTCAACTAGAGACAAGACTTAATTACTTTAAGAAGGTGTTTGATGAAAAATAATAGTAACAAAAATAATGAATACTTACTAGTTGTAAAAGGTCTTAAAAAGTCTTTTCATACCAAAAACGGAACCATAAGAGCGATTGATGATGTAAGTTTTAATGTTAAACCAGGTGAAATCATGGGTTTAATTGGAGAATCTGGATCTGGTAAGACAACGGTTGGAAGATTGTTGATTAGATTATATGGTGATTTCTCTGGTTATATTTCACTTGATAATCAGATTATCTCAGGAAGAAAAATTTCTAAGAAAAGAAATTTATTTCTTCACAAAAATATGCAAATGATATTTCAAGATCCTCATGCATCTTTAGATGGCCAGCAAAATGTTTATTCAATCCTTAAAGAACCATTGATAGTTAACAAAATAATGAAAAATGAGTATAAGGATATTTTTACTGATTGAAAAGATGTTATGCAAAACTTCAAGTATTCTTTTCAAATGGAAGTTAAAAAAATTGAATATTCAAATATTAAAGCTTTAAATCATGAATCTCAGGAATTTCTGAATGAATGACAAGACCAACTTTTAAATTTAAAATTTGATTTTCAAAATAATAAAATTGATAACATATTCAATTCATATTTTAGTTTTCTTGATTCAAGGCAATTAAAAGAATCTTATTATGTCAAAAAAATGTTTAATAATAATGAAAAATTATTAAAATCATACTATGAATCGCAAAAAAAATATAGAAATAATGATCTAAATAGTTATGAAAGTAAGTTGAAGAACTACAAAGAAAAACTTGAATTAACAATTGAACTTTCTACACAATCTTTAAATAAATATTTAACTACTAAAGAAAAAGAAAGTTTAAGAAAAAAAATAATTGAAGATAAAAGAAAAACAGTTGAATATACCTCTAATGTTGTTAACATGCTTTTTTCATATTTGTTAGAATATAAAAATAAATACATGACATTTAACGAAACAGCAAATAAAACATCAGATTATGAAAAATATAATGAAGCAAAAAAGAATTATTTGGTTTATAAATATGTTTATAAAGAATTTAGAAAGAATATCAATAAACTTACTCATTTGAAATTAAGTGATGTTGACGAATTAATTAATTCGTTGAATGAGAGTGTTTCATCATTATTGAAAATTGTTAATCAAGTTGTTAAAAGTGATCAAAAATATCTTCAAAAAGTCAAAAGAATTATAAATTCTAAATTTAACTTTGGAATATTATCATTTATAAATATTTCGATTGAAAATCAAAAAGCAATAATTAATGCATCTACGGATCAAAAACTTTCTATTGATGAAAAAACAAGAACAATTAGAATTAAAACTGATCCACACAAATCTGAGATTGATATTTTGTCTGCAAAAAGAGACTATCAAAATACTGTTGATGAATTAAATTGAAACTTAAAAATTTACTTAGAGAAATTTAATGAAGAAATGAAAATATTACAAAGAGATGTGTTATCTGAAATGGAGATCAATAAAAAGCATCAAATTAATCTAAAAATTTTAAATTTAGAATTTGATAAAACTCATGAAAAATTTTTAGTAGAGTTAAAGAAGTTTTTAATTCAAAAAAATTATTCAAAAGAAAAAATAACACAACAAATAAGTTTTTATGACAATAAAGTTAAGCAAAAACACGAATCACTTAAATCATTTAATATTGAAGTACATAATTTAAAAGACGATTTTATTAAAATGCAACATTTGGTAGGAGTTATTCAAAATAAATTATCTAAAAAATTTGTCAAAAAAGTATTATTAAAAGAAAAAATTTACAAATCACTAGAGGATGTTGGTCTTCTTAGGCAATTTGCATGAAGATACCCTCATGAATTTTCTGGCGGACAAAGACAAAGAATAGTTATTGCTAGAGCAATCATTTCGGAACCAAAATTAATCATTGCAGATGAGCCGATTGCTTCATTAGATATATCAATTCAAGCACAGGTTGTGAACTTACTAAAGGACTTATGTAAAACTAAAAATATGGCCCTAATATTTATTGCTCATGATTTATCAATGGTGGAATACATTGCTGATAGAATAAATATTATGCACTTAGGAAAAATAGTTGAATATGGTAAAACGTCAAAAGTTTATAGTAATCCAATACATCCTTATACTATAAACTTATTCAATTCGATTCCTAAAATTTCAAATGCAAATAAACCATTTGAGTCATCGGGGTTTGAATTGGAATATTTAGAGGAGCAACAAAACTCAGGAGATTTAGTTACAACTTGAAAATGTAGTAAGGATCATTTTATTTATTCGACAGAAAAGCAATATGAAGAGTGAATGGGAATTGAAACAACAAAATCAAAACAACAGGAAGAAATTTCAGTAGTTTCAGGAATTTGAAAGGATAACCACAAAATTCAGGAAAGTCTTATTATTGATGTCAAGAAGTAATAAATACATTAAAGTAATAAAGTCAAAATTTAATAGAAGCAATTTGCTAGTTATTAGTTTTTTGATATTCCTCTCCATTGCAGTAATTGTTAGTGTTATATTAGGGACTGAGAGAGCTTGGTTTGATGTTATATCTATTGTTTCTATTTTTTATATTGGAATACCAATCTTGATTTTAATTTTCACAAAGGGAGGTAAGGGTTTCGTTAGGAAGACTTGAGATCTATTTAAATTTAAAGAAATTAAGAATATAAAGAGGCAACAATTTACCATTGAGGAAGAGAAAAAACTTAGGATTTTATCTGCAGAAAATAATATTGAGGAGCATCCGATTTCTAAATTTGACATGGGTTTTATTTCTATCATATTAATAATTTACGGATTTCTATTACTTATAATAACAATACCTTCATTAATTCTATTTTAAATAAAATAAAAATCTTTGTTTATAATTAAATAATAAGAATTAGAAATGAGTAACATGGATAAAATTTATAATCATAAACTTGTTGAAAAAGATAAAAATGAAAAATGAATTAAAAATATGTATTTTTCACACCATGATAAGTCAAAACCTCCTTTTTCTATAATCTTACCACCCCCAAATGTTACTGGAAAATTACATTTAGGACATGCGTGAGATGGTTATATTCAAGACACAGTAATTCGTTATAAGAAACTAAGTGGTTTTGATGTTTTGTTTCTGCCATCAATGGACCATGCGGGAATTGCTACACAAGCAAAGGTTGAAGAAAAACTGAGATTAACCTCAGAAACAAAGGAAATTATTGGACGAGAGGAATTTTTGAAAAGAGCGACCTCTTGAAAAGATGAATATGCAAAAATAATAAAGGAACAATGAGCCAAGCTTGGCCTTGCTCTTGACTATACAAGTGAACGTTTCACATTAGACAAGGAATCAAATGATGCAGTCAATAAAGTGTTTATAGATCTATACAATAAGGGTCTAATTTATAAAGGTGTTAAAGCAATTAGTTGAGATCCCAAATTGCAAACAGCACTTTCTAACATTGAGGTTATTTCAAAACCAACAAAGTCTAAGATGTACTATATTAAGTATTTTTTGGAGGACAAAAATAGTTTTATCACAATCGCTACAACTAGAATTGAAACAATTTTTAGTGATGTTGCCATCGCTTTCAATAATAAGGACAAGCAAAAATTAGCATTTAAAAATAAGAATGTTTTCAATCCTTTGACAAATGAGTTAATTCCAATAATTACAGATGAATATATAGATCCAAATTTTGGTTCTGGTTTTATGAAAGTTTCAGCTCATTCAATTGCTGATATTGACATCATTCTTAAAAATAATTTAGAAATAAAAGAATGTATAAATAAAAATGGTTTAATGAATAATTTAGCAATGGAATTTAAAGGACTTTCTCGTATTGAAGCAAGGGATAAAATCGAAAAAAAACTAGTCGAAAAAAAGCTAATTATTAAAATAGAAGAAATTGAGAACAATGTTGGAGTATCTGAAAGATCAAATGAAGTAGTCGAAATTTTGGTACTACCACAGTGATTTGTCAAGATGGATTTACTTAGCAAGAAACTATTAAAGAATATTAATTCAAAAAATAAAGTGAATATTTTCCCAATAAGATTTGAAAATATTTTAAAAACCTGAATGAGTCAAGTTCATGATTGAACAATAAGTAGACAATTATGATGAGGGCATCAAATTCCTGCATGATATAAGGGAGATCAACTAAAAGTTCAGTCGGAGTCACCTGGTAATGATTGAATTAGGGATGAAGATGTTCTTGATACATGATTTTCATCAGCACTATGCCCATTTTCTTTCTTGGGTTGGCCAAATAATAATGAAAAAGTTCAAAGATATTTTCCAACATCATTATTAGTAACGGGTTATGACATTATATTTTTTTGAGTTGCAAGAATGTATTTTCAGTCTTTAGAGTTCATGAATGAAATACCATTTAAGGATTTGTTGATTCATGGACTAATAAGAGATGAAGATGGTAAAAAAATGTCAAAATCCTTAGGAAATGGAATTAATCCTATGGACATTATAGAGGAATATGGTTCTGACTCATTGAGATGATTTTTGCTAACAAATTCAACTCCTGGCCAAGATATAAATTTCAGCAAAAGTAAGTTGGAGCCAGCGTGATCTCTAAATAATAAATTATGAAACATAACAAGATATATCATCTCAATGGAAGATGACAATAATAAATTACTAAATGACACTGATAAGTGGATTATTACAAAGTTTAATTTATTAGAAAATGATATTAAGAAACATATGGCCAAATATGAGTTTTCAATAATTGGTAAAAAAATAAGTGATTTTATTTACAACGATTTTTCAAGTTGATATGTTGAATTTCTAAAAATAAAACCTAATAAAATAAATGCTATTAACATTTTATCAAATTTATTAATATTGTTACACCCATTCATACCATTTTTAACAGATCATTTATTTCAAATTTTAACAAAAAAAGAATTATTAAATCACCTAATTCAAACAACTAAGAAATACCAAGTTAATTATATTAATGATGCCATTTCGATAATTTCTTTAATTAGAGAATTTAGAACAGAATTTAATATTAGCAATAGGGAACAGGTATCATACTATTTTGAGTCATATGATAAAAATTTGGAAATTGTAGAATTGGTTAATAAAATTGCAAACTCAAAAATTGAGAAGAATAATAATTCACCATACTCGAAAAATGGTGTAACAATTTATATTAAACTAACTAAGAAAATGATTGAAATTGAAAAGTCTAGACTAGAGAAAGAAATACTAAAATTAAATTTTGAAATAGACCGATCAAAACAAATTTTATCAAATGATAAATTTCTTATTTCTGCACCTAAGTCAAAGATTGATTTAGAAAAGCAAAAGTATGAAAATTATTTAACTCAACTAAAATTATTCATCAAAAAAATTGAGGAACTCTAAATGATAATTCTAGATAGTAAAAAAATAGTCAAAGAAAAAATAGAAATTCTTAGAAGTAAAATAACATTGCTTGAAACAAAACCTAGGATGACAATTATTCAAGTGGGCGATATTTTTGAAAGTAATAAATATATCAATATAAAGATGAAAGTTGCTAAAAATATTGGAATTATTTGTAGGCATGTCAAGCTAAGTGAGCAAGTAAAACAAAATGAATTAATTGATCTAGTAAAAAAGGAATGTCAAAAAACAAATGGATTAATTATTCAGTTACCACTTCCAAACCACATTGACAAACAAGCGATTCTCGATTCAATTGATTTTAAAAAAGACATTGATGGACTATCGCAAATAAACAATAATCTTCTTTATCAAAATAAAGAATGCATTATACCTGCGACAGCAAAGGCAATTATGTATTTGCTTTCTGCCTATAATATTGAAATAAAAAATAAAAAAATTGGAGTTATTGGAGAATCAAATTTAGTTGGTAGGCCAGCAAAGGAATTGTTAATTAGAAAAGGTGCTATTGTTACTAGTTTTAATATTGAAACTGGAATAGAAAATTCAAATAAATCAGACATTTTAATTGTTGCAGCAGGCTCCCCACATTTGATTAAGGCTCAAAATATTAAAGAAAATGCAGTTATTATTGATGTGGGCGTAAGTAAGTTAAATGGTTCTAATAAGATATATGGTGATGTAGATTTTGAATCCATAAAAAGTAAAGCATCCGCCATTTCACCAACAATAGGTGGTATTGGACCACTAACTGTGGTTTCACTTCTTGAGAATCTTGTAGAATTGCATACTAAGAATTTAAATAAAAATAAGTAATATGTGTTATTATTATGAAGCAATAATATTTGTTGCAGAAAGTAGATTAATTTCTCACCTCATGATTTATATCTTGGGTTTAGCTATAGCAATATTTAAAATTAATAGTTATTAATGAAAAATAAAATATTTTCAATACTTAATTTAAGGAGTCAATCATTATTGATACATCAGCATCAACGAATCCAAAAAAAAGGAAGCCAGGACCAGAACATATTATCAATGAAAACATATTATTTCCAAAAATTTTTATTATTGGAGTTAATGGCGAAAAGATAGGTGTTATGACAAGGGAAGAGGCTTTAGAGAGTGCTTTAGAGCAAAAATTAGATTTAGTTTTAATTTCAACAACGCCAAAACCCATTGCAAGATTTATGGACTATGGTCGCTTTAAATATGATCGCAAGAAAAAGAAAAAAGAAGAGAAGCAAAAACAATCTAGAACCGAAAACAGACAAATTCGTCTTACTCCTTTGATAGGTATCAATGATTTAAAAACTAAAGCCAAAAAGGCAAGAGAATTTTTGCTTGATGGTGATATTGTTAAAATTTCTTTGAAGTTTAGAGGTAGAGAATCTCAAAGGCCAGAGTTAGGACATGCTGCACTAGATGCTTTTTATAAGGAAGTAGAAGATATTGCAGTTATTACAAAAGAACCCGTTTTAACTTCTGGAAGATTTTTAGATATGTTTCTACAGCAAGATAAAAAGAAAGTTATTCAATTAAAAAGAGAAAACAAGGAAAAGGAGGAAAAAAGTCATGCCAAAAATGAAAACTAAAAGTGCTTTAACTAAAAGGGTAAAGGTTACTGGAACAGGTAAAGTTAAGAGAGGTCAAGCTTATAGATCTCACTTAGCACAAAATAAAACAACAAAACAAAAAAGACAATCTCGTAAATCTGATATGATGCATCCTTCCGATTTAAAAAGATTTAAAGGATTATTTTAATTAATCTAAAACATAAAAAAATAGGAGAAATTTATGAGAGTAAAAGGTGGAACGGTTACCAGAAGAAGACGTAAGAAGTGACTGAAACTTGCAAAAGGATATTGAGGGCACAAATCAATTGGTTATAAGGTTGCTAAACAACAAGTTGTAAAAGGTTGGGTTTATGCCTTTAGGGATAGAAAACAAGTTAAGAGAAATTTTAGAAAATTATGAATTGCACGTATCAATGCAGCAACACGTCCAATGGGATTGTCTTATTCAAGATTTATTGAAGGATTGAAGGCTGCTAATATTGAAATTAATAGAAAAATGTTATCTGAATTAGCTATTAATCATCCTGATATTTTTAAAATAGTTTTTAACAAAGCTAAGGAAGCTTTAGAAAAAAAATAAATAAAAGAAAAATTTATAAAATAAAGATTATTTTAATTAGCTAAATAATCATATTTTAGTTGATATATAGATTTTTTCAGTTCTACCTTCTTTTAACTTAATTAATAAAGTGATAAACAATTGCAACTTATTTTTTTGAAATGAAATCCTCCAATTATATGATGCACTCAAACATTGACTACATTTAACTTTAATATGTAAGTTATCATTGTAAAAAAAGTACTATCAATTCAAAAAAATATACAGGAGAGGTATTAAAATAATGGCTAAAATTGTAGTTGGTTTAAGTGGAGGAGTTGATTCGGCAGTTGCTGCCTATCTATTAAAAAAACAAGGTCATGAAGTAATCGGAGTCTTTATGAGAAATTGAGATTCCTTTGCCAATAATGATACATTGGGAAATAAAGAAATAAACAATCCGATTTGTCCACAAGAGTTGGATTATCAAGATGCATTAGAAGCTGCAAAAATAATCGATATACCAATTAAGAGAGTAGATTTTGTTAATGAGTATTGAGAATCAGTTTTTGAAAACTTTATCAGTGAATATAAAAAGGGCAGAACCCCAAATCCTGATATATTGTGCAATAAATATATAAAATTTGACAGATTATTAAATTATGCAATTAATGAACTAGGCGCAGATTTTTTAGCAACAGGTCATTATGCGATGACCAAAGATGGTGAACTATATCGAGGAATTGATGACACAAAAGATCAAAGCTATTTTTTATCACAACTTTCAAAAGATCAACTTTCAAAATCTATTTTTCCACTAGCTGAAATGACCAAAAAGAAAGTCCGGGAAATTGCAGCATTTGCAAAATTAAATGTCGCATCTAAGAAGGACTCTACTGGCATTTGTTTCATTGGAGAAAGAAACTTTTCAGAATTTTTAGAGAATTATATTCCTTCAATGAAAGGTGATATTGTTGACATTGACACAAATAAGATAATTGGGAAACATAAAGGAGTCATGTATTATACTATTGGCCAAAGAAAAGGTTTAAATCTTGGTGGTATGGAAGAACCATATTTTGTTGTATCCAAAAATATTGAAAAAAAGATTATTTATGCTGCACCACTATCCAAAGAACATTATCTTCTTTCTGACAAATTGATTGCTACAGATTTAAATATCATAAGTGATGAATTTAAGTCAGAGAATTTAACTGCAAAATTTAGATATAGACAAGATGACTCAAAAGTATCTGTTAAAATTGATAAGTCAAGCAATAGTGTAACTGTGTACTATTCAGGTGGACAGTCTGCTATTTCTCCTGGGCAGCAAGTTGTATTCTATAATGGGAGAAAGTGTCTAGGGGGCGCCATTATTGATAAGGTTTTCATGAATGGTTCAGAATTGGAAATTATTATGTAATTCTTGTAATATTTTCTAATTTTATACTATAATTATTTTATAAATTTGAAATTAGAGTTTAGAAGTATTAGAAAAGGATGTATGAAAAAGCTGAATTTTAAAGTCGGAATTATGAGTGTTTCACTTTTGGGTGTTGCAACAACAATTGTTTTGACTTCAGGTTTTTTGTCAACAACTCCTTTGATAAATGCTGCAGGATCTTCGGCTGTACAACCTTTGATGTCGGCTTTTTCAAATAAATATACACCAGCCGATTTGGTGACACAAGCCGGTGGATCTGGTGCTGGTATAAGATCAATTATCGATGGAACAAAAGAGATTGGGATGGCATCTAAAAACCCTGGAATAATCAAGGAGTTGGATAAAGATAAATGAAGTGATGACCAAATAAAATGAATTGATAGAGAAATTAAAACTGTTACAATAGCTTGAGATGGAATGGGACTTGTTTATAAGCCAAGTAAGCCAGATATACAATTAGACATCAATATAAACACTATCAAGAATATTTATACTGCCTTTGCAGGTCATCAGCAATTAAAATATAAAGATATTGGTGTTGCTGGTGATGAAACAATAATTCTTCCTTATGCAAGAAGTGGTGGTTCTGTTGTATCGGGAACAGCAGATGCTTTTTATAAGGATTCAGGTTTGAAATATGAAGTTACTCCTGAGGAAAAAGAAATTTTAGACAACTCTTTAAATAATGGAGCATATGGAAGATTTACTAAAACAACAGCAGAATCTAATTTCCAAGCTTGATCTTTCTTTAGAAATGAAAATAAAGCCGGATCAATGGTTTATCTTTCTGCTGGATTTATTAATAATAATATTAAAGAAATAGAGCGAGAAGGTTTTAAGGTTGCAACATATAATGGAATTTCTATTGATACTGAAAATATCGCAAAAGGATATGATTGATATAGACCATTAAATTTAATGATATCAACTTTAAGAAATCAAAATAAACCAAGCGAATTTAAAAGTGAAGCAGCAAGAGAATTAATTGATTGAATTCTTTATGATTCCATTCCTGCTCAAATAATTTTGGAAGGTGGATACATTAAGTTAACTGAGGAAGAAATAAAAAGGTTGATGTGTGTTGATAATAATATTGAAAACTTTTGAGATTCAACAGATTGAGATATATTTGAATCAAATAATAAGAAGGATATAAAGGAAAAGGCACTTAATGAATAATAATATTAAACTTTTCAAAAAAAAGAAAAACATAAATTTATTTGTTAAGTATCTATCAATGGGGTCTTCATTGTTACTAGGTGTGATTTTTTCTGCTCTTATTGGTTTCATAACTTATATGGCTATCAAGGGATTTAATGAATTTGGATTTGATATATTATTTAGTACAAAGGCTGAAAATAATTCATTTTGAATTCCTTTTTCTGTAACACTTTTAACTTCAGGGATTGCTATTTTAGTAAGTGTTCCAATCGGAATAAAAGTTGCCATTTTTACTAAATATAGGCTACATAAGAGGTGGAGGAAGAAAATAATAATATTATTTCAAACTCTTTCTGGAATTCCATCGGTTATTTTCGGATTATTTGCTGTAAATTCATTAGGAATATTATTCAACACATTATTTGGTTTTTCAAGAAATTCTATTTTTAATGCCTCAATAATGCTAGCATTTATGGTTATTCCAACAATTATTTCTATGACACTTGACTCTCTAAATGCAGTTGATAGTAATATATTAGATAATTCATTGGCATTAGGAAATTCAAAAACTAAGTCGATTTATAAAGTTTGTAAAAAGGCAGCTAGGTCCGGAATTGTTGTTGCTGTTGTGGTGGCTGTTTCGAGAGCGATAGGAGAATCTATGGCAGTTTCTATGATTCTTCAATCTCAACCCTCTAATGAATTTTTCCAAAATGATTTTTTCGGAATGTTAAATTCATCATCGCAATCATTAGGAGCATATATTTCATCAACAATGTTTGCTGATTCTGATCCAGAAAAAATAAGACCACTTTTATATGCATTTGGACTTATTATGCTTTTCTTTTCGATGATTTTAAATATTATTATTATGATTGTAACCAACTCTAAGAAAACATCTAGAAATCTTAAGGTGGCAAAAATAAAGAATACTATTGCAAATTTTTTCACTTTTGTGCCTAGGCATATTGCAATGTTTTTTGAAAAAATTTCATTCAAAAGTCAGCATGTAATTAGTGAAAATGATTTACCATCAACAATGAACTACATCAAAGATAGAAATACAAATTATAAATTTAGCAATGCTTACTATTACTATAAAATTTCTCTTGAAATAATTTGTATTTCTATTTGTTTTGCTTTCCTTGCGTGAATAGTTGGTGATATTGTTGTAAATGGTATAAATGCTACTACGATGGATTCATCATCGATGTGACTTAATACAAAAAATACTGTTGGACAATCTTTCTTGAATACACTATTATTAATTTTGGTTTGTTTGTTTGTTAGTTTTCCAATTGCATTATTTATTGCAATTTATTTAAATGAATATTCTAAAAAAAGTTTTTTCAAAAAATTAGTAGTGTTTTTATTAGATTCACTTTCTTCAACACCTTCAATTTTATTTGGAATGTTTGGATTACTCTTCTTTATACAAACATTAGGATTAACTAATACTGGAACAACAGGAAATTCATTAATAGCTGGTGCATTAACTGTTGTTATAGTGATTATTCCAACTTTTATAAGATTAATAGAACAATCTTTAATCAATATTCCTGATGAAATTAGAATGAATTCTTATTCTCTTGGAAATACCAAGAGTGAAACAATAAAGAAATTAATATTACCAATGGCATTGATTTCTATAACTGGTAACATTGTTTCAATAATAGGGAGGATTCTTTCTGAAACGGCCCCACTATACTTAACGGCAGGATTGTCTTCATCATCTGATATAGCTTTAAATAGACCTGGAACGACATTGACTACTCATATTTATGCCCAATTATTTTCAAATTCAGATAGTGCAAAATGAATTCAATACGAAGCAGCACTAATAGCAATGTTACTAGTGTTCACATTGGTATTTATTGTATATGTAATAATTCCAGGAAGGAATAAAATAAAACAGAGGATGCACCAAATAAGAGATTATTTGAAGGACTATTTTAATAGAAATAACGTAAATAGAATCGAAGGGAAAGAAGTGGCTTAATGATGAAAAAAAATAAAAATCTAGGATTATTAGATAAATTTAAAAAAAGAAAACAAGGTGATACAGGAATTATAGAAACTAAGGAAACGTTTTCAAAGGAAAATGTTTTTGAAGTAAGAAATTTTTCTCTATGATATAGAAATGGCGAAAAGCAAGCATTATTTGATATTAAGGCAAACATAAAATTAAATAAAATTACTTCACTAATCGGCCCTTCTGGTTGTGGTAAATCTACTTTTTTGAGAAGTCTAAATAGAATGAATGATTTAATAGAAGGAGTTATACAAGAAGGAGACATTTTTTTTGATGGAACAAATATTAAATCAAAAAAAATTCCAATAACTACCTTAAGAACTAGAGTTGGGATGGTTTTTCAAAAACCCACACCATTTCCTATTTCAATTTATGATAATGTTGCGTATGGTCCAAAATCAAATGGGATTCATGACAAAAAAGTTTTGGATAAAATAGTTAAAGAATCGCTAGAGGGAGCCGCCCTTTGAAAAGATGTAGAAAATAACTTGAATGATCTAGGAACTGGCCTTTCTGGCGGTCAACAACAAAGACTTTGTATTGCCAGAGCAATTGCGATGGAACCAGAAGTATTGTTGATGGACGAACCTACATCTTCTTTAGATCCTATTTCAACTGTCAAAATTGAGGAACTTATTTTACAGTTGAAAGAAAAATACACAATTATTATTGTTACTCATTCCATGGCACAAGCTCAAAGAATAAGTGATGAAACATTTTTCTTTTATCAAGGAAAAATTATTGAAACAGGTGAAACTAAGAAAATATTTTTGAATCCCGAAAATAAAGAAACAAAAGACTATATTAATGGAAGGATAGGATAATGGCTACAAATTATAATGCACTAATTAAATCAGAAAAAAATTTAAAAAAAATGGTTGTTGATTTTTTGGATTACTCATATGAAACTCACAGTAAATTATGAAACTATATTTATTCAGAAGAAGATGGTCATAAATTAATAGACTCAATTTCAATAAATACAAAAGAATCCGAACAAAAAGCTAGAGATTTGGTTGATGAATGTATTTGAACCATTTCTAAGGATGATCCAAGAGCGAATCATTTAAGATTTATTATTTCAATTATTTATTGTTCAAAAGATATTGAAAAATCAATTAGTTATTCATTGTCAATAGCTAAAATATTTGTTAGAAAACAAATTAGTAATGAACAAATTCTTATGATTAAAAAAGTAGTCAAAAATTATTTAGATTTATTTTCAGAATATATAGAAATATATAAGAAACAAAAAATAAAAGACGTTTTTGACTTAACTGAAAAAATGTACTTTGATTTTATTGAACACACTCATGAAACAACAAAAAAAATAAGAAGAGAATTGACTAAAGATGACCATGAACTTGATTATTTTCCAATCTCACAAATTATAAAATCTATAGAAAGCACATTAGAGAGAATTAAAAGCATTTTTACAAATAATATTTCAAGAGATGCTAGTTAATAATGGTTGATAAAAAAATTAATTCTTAGTATATTTAAGTGTCAAGCAAAAATACTTGACACTTATTTATTTTTTGTGCTAAAATTTATTTATTATAATAATTATTGAAGGAGGATGAATGGTTAAATTAAGATTAAAACGTATGGGAAATAAATTCAATGCTTTTTATAGAATAGTTGCAGCTGATGCTAGAGCCCCAAGGGATGGGCGTTTTATTGAAGAATTGGGTTACTTTAATCCATTATCAGAAGAACTAAAATTAGATAAGGAATTAATTGTAAAGTGATTAGATAGTGGTGCTCAACCTACAAATACTGTAAAGAATTTACTAAAGCAAGACAAAATTTGAGAAGAATACGCGTTATCTAAAGACAAGCAATCAAAAGGAAAATCACCCAAAACAAGAAAATTAAGTACTAAAAAAGCATCGACTAAAACGACTGGAAAAAAAGTGGCTGAAAAAAAAGTGGCAACCAAAAAACCTATAGCTAAGAAAACTACTGTCAAAAAATAATGAAGTTAAATTTTCTAACAATTTTTCCCAAATATTATGAAGCATTTAAGTCAGAATCAATTATATCAAAGGCAATAGATAAAAAATTGATTGACATTAATATAATTGATTTTAGAAATTTTGCTAACAATAAGCATAGAAAAGTTGATGATGAAATTTATGGTGGTGGACATGGTATGTTGCTGATGATTGAACCAATTGATAATGCATTAAATTCTTTGTTAGAAAAAGGTAAAGTAGTATTGCTTTCACCTCAAGGAAAAACATTTACACAAAATATTGCTGAAGAATTATCAAGAGAAGAAACATTAACATTTATTTCTGGCAGATATGAAGGTTTTGATGAAAGAATAAGATCATTGGTTGATTTGGAATTATCCATTGGTGATTATGTATTGACAGGTGGCGAATTACCATCAATGGTTATTGCAGATTCTATTATTAGACTAATTCCAGAAGTTATAAAAGAAGAATCGCATAGAAATGATTCTTTCCAAAATAATTTGTTAGATTACCCACAATATACTAGACCAAGTGAATATAAAAATATGGTAGTTCCTGAAGTATTGTTGAGTGGCGACCATAAAAATATTGAAAAATGAAGAAGAGAAAAACAAAGAGAGAATACTCGAATTAAGAGGCCCGATCTTTTAGAAAGGATAGAAAATGATAAATAGCAAAATTAAGGCAATAGAAGACTCTCAACATCGTGATGATTTCCCGTCATTTAAATCGGGAGATAACATTAAAGTTCATGTGAGAATTAAAGAGGGAGAAAAATCAAGAATTCAAATTTTTGAGGGACTAGTTATTGCGATGAAAAATAGTGGTTCAAAGGAAACATTCACTATAAGAAAAATTTCTTATGGAATTGGAGTTGAGAGAACATTCCCATTAAATAATCCTAATATTGCATCAATTGAGGTAGTTCGTTCAAACAAAGTTAGACGTGCAAAACTTTACTACATGAGAGATCTAAAAGGTAAATCTGCTCGTCTAAAGGAAATAAGAACAAAAAAATAATAACAAAAGTAAGTAGTTTTATTTAATTAGAAGGGTTAATATGAATAATTATGCAGCAATAGATATTGGTGGAACAAATTCAAGATTTGCAATCATCAAAGAAGGCAAAATAATTTTAAAGGAATCATTTCCAACAAATTTATCTAGCCCTATAGAATCTTTAAGGCCTTTAATTAATTTGCTTAATGAGCACAAGATTAAATACCTAGGAATATGTTTGCCTGGGGTTGCTAATTTTGAGCAGGGTGTTATCGTTTCTGGAGCCAATATCCCTAATTGAGTAAATTTTAATATAAAGGATTTCATAAAGGAAAACACCAGTGTAAAAGATATTGTTTTTGAAAATGATGCAAATGCAATGGCTTATGCTGTTCATAAATTTTACAAGAGAACAAATAAGGACGTAACACAGTTTTTTACAATTTCAACCGGTCTTGGTGCAGGACTTATTTATAGGGATGAAATATATTCAGGATTTTCTTTTCAGGGATTAGAAATAGCATTTATGCCAGCTTCTTTTAATAAAGAAGAAAATCATCTCTCTGTAGGTTCATGTGAATATTTTTCCTCAGGATCAGGAATTGAAAAAAGAGCATTAAAAATTATGAAAAGATCTCTTTCTGCTAAAGAAGTGTTTGAATTATATGAAAAAGATGATGATGCAAAGCTAATTATTGATGAAGCAATAGAAACCTTGGGTAGCGCTTTGGCAATAGTAATATCTATTACTAATCCAAATTTAATTGTCATTGGAGGATCTGTTGCAAGACACAACAAGTGATATATTAATGAAGCAATTAAGTGAGCACAAAATAATTCCCTTCCCACACAATTTAATGAGGTTGAATTTTTGGAAGATCCATATGGAGATGATTGTGCTCTTTTTGGAATTGACGCTTTATCTAAAATTAAAAATAATTAAATTACTTTATTGCTATTTCTAGATTTCTTGTTGACAATAAAAGCAAGCGATCAAAAACAAAAAAATACAAATATAAATACAAATGCTAATCCAATAAAGGCAAATATCATTAAGTAATTCCCTGTTTTTGAAATGCCTTCAATACCAACTGATGAATCCATATTTGGATTCATATTCGTAAGACCACCATAAACACTAAATCTAGTGTAAAAGGGTATTGAGTAAATATATATACCATAAAATAATGGATAAATAATAGCATTTAAAGTAAATCCTTTAAAAGTTGTAGGTGCAGATTTACTTATCAATATTGATGTAATAGAGAATGCAATAATTAGAATTGGTGTTACCGCATGTGTTCAAATTGTTTGAAATCATTGAAAATCAAAAATATAATCATTGTTAGCTAATGATTGTGGAAACAAATATCCTCAAAATATAACTAAAACGACAAATATATATGATGAAATAGCGATCATAATTGAGTTATTTCTAAAGGGATTCTTTTTGTTAAATAATACAAAAGATAACATAAAAATAAAACATGAAATATTAGTTAGTCTAGTGAAGGTAGAGTAAATAATGAATATAGAATCAGTTTTAAGATTGTTATAGTAATCTGAAATTGTAAAACCGGGCTTCAATTCCTCTTCCGAAATTGGATAAAGTTCTTCGATTTTAAATATATTCTCAGACAAAATAAAGCATGTGACAAAACCAACTAAAGTAATTAGGAAAACAAAGTACCCAAAAAAAGTATTTCAAAATAATTTATCTCTATAGCCATTTTTTGAAATACCACTTCTGAAAGCGTTAAATGACATTTGTAATTTTTCATTTCTATCTTGAGAATTATAATTTAAAAATTTACTATAAAGTCCTTCTTTTACACCGATGTATATAGTATAAGGAAGAAGTAATCAAGTAAAAATTCCTAGTGATGAAATATAGTACTTTTTATAATTTGTTTGCTCCATTTTTTTAATCTCTCAAGAATTTAAAATTATCATCAGTATGCAAATTATTAGTGACATTACTTGTCATAGTCTTGATGCTTGAACTGAAACAGGCATTAATTCAATAGAAGGATCTATGAAATTAGTTGGATCAGTTAGAAAACTTGAGTCATACTTAATTCAATTAGGCAATTCTATTGAAAACATAATAATTCCAAACAATGCAAATAAACACATTACAATGGAATAAATAGTAATTTTTGAGATTTGCTTGTAATTCATAATTAAATCATTATACACCTATTATTTAATTGGGTACAGATAATCATTAAAGGTACTTTAAGATTAAGTAATAATTGCTAGATTTTTAATAAAAAAGATGTAACTAAAATTCAATTTTTAATTAATTTTGCATAAGATTTTTTATTTAAATATTTTAAATTAAAATCAATATTTTTTATATATAATTAAAAAGCATTATATTTAAATGTACTATATCAAAATGGAGAAGTAGCTCAGCTTGGTAGAGCACTACGTTTGGGACGTAGTGGTCGCAGGTTCGAATCCTGTCTTCTTCACCATTATTATGGGGGGGTAGCTCACCTGGCTAGAGCGCCTGCCTTGCACGCAGGAGGTAGAGGGTTCGACTCCCTTCCTCTCCACCATTTGGCGCTGTAGCTCAGCTGGTTAGAGCATCCGGTTCATACCCGGAAGGTCAAGGGTTCGACTCCCTTTGGCGCCACCAATTTGGAATTCCATGTTCATTATTAGAGGAATGGACCTATAGCTCAGTTGGTTAGAGCACCCGGCTCATAACCGGTAGGTCGCCGGTTCGAGTCCGGCTGGGTCCACCAAAAGGGCAATTACCCAAGTCTGGCTGAAGGGACTAGTCTTGAAAACTAGCAGGGGCTTCACCGCCCGCGGGGGTTCGAATCCCTCATTGCCCGCCATTTAAATGAATTAATTTAACCATTTAATTTGTTTACCTTTTAAAATAGAATTTTTTTCTATTTAATATCGCGGAGTGGAGCAGTTGGTAGCTCGTTGGGCTCATAATCCAAAGGTCACAGGTTCGAGTCCTGTCTCCGCAACCAGGTCCAGTGGTAAAGTGGTTAATACGCCTCCCTGTCACGGAGGAGATCGCGGGTTCGATCCCCGTCTGGACCGCCATTTTAAGGCCCTGTAGCTCAGTCGGTAGAGCAACAGATTGAAGCTCTGTGTGTCGTTGGTTCGATTCCTACCGGGGCCACCATATCAATTTATATGTCCAATAAATACTTGAACTAAATGCTATTCTAATCGTGAATAGTTTTTTTATTTTTATAGATATTCCAATTAGATTTTTGTAAATTTAAAAAGTTATCAACAATTTCTATAGTTATCCACATTACCTATTTTTTTATTAATAAATTTTCATTCATTTATGAATGAACTAAATAAACTGAAATAATTTTTTCTAAAATAATGCTTTTTTTGGAATATAGATATGGAGGAAAGAAATGAAAATAGAAGAAATAGAGTTGATACCATTATCAAAGAAAAAAATTATTGTAAAAGAGATGTGCCTTTTGTACAAGAAATTAAAACTATTAGAAGTAAACCAAAAGAATGGTGAAAAACTAATGAATGAGAATAAAATAAAAGAGAATAAAATTGAAATACTAAAATCCAAATCAGTATTTGAAAGCATATTGGAATTACTTGATCAAAATCAAAAGTTGATTATTGATAAGGAATTTATGAATAAAAAAGAAGATTGGAGTGAAGATTATTGGTCAAGATCAACTTTTTATAAAAGAAAAAACGATGCAATCAATACATTTCTTTTTTATCTCTATGCTTAATATCCCTATTGAACATAGAGTTATGCATGAGGAAACAATACAAAAACTATCTTTGATTGAGGAAATTGAGTACAGACAAAAAATTAGT
>JBOFPM010000012.1:0-61037 GCA_051659905.1 Metamycoplasmataceae bacterium
AAACCACTTCAAAATCAATGATCTTTAATTTGTTCGACAGAGTATGCAAAAATATTTTTATCATCACTCAAAACAATGTTGTTAACTTCATCAATATTTTTATCTAAAACTTCATTTTTATATTCTCTAAAATCATCTAGAGATAAAGTAGTGCTTCATATATCTTTTTTTGATTCTACATCATGGATAAAAGATCCGTTTGCTCCAATAAAATAATCTATATTCTTGGAAGAAAGTAAATTACCAATTGAAATGTGATCTCTACCCGATGCCAATACAACAACATAACCATTATCTTTAAGCTCTTTAAACATTTTTGATGTTTTTTCATCAAATTTTTGCACTGGTTCTTTATACTTCATTAATGTTCCATCAATATCAAAAACAATCATTTTATACATAATTAATCCTTATTTTGTTCCCAAATAATTTTCGTTTAAGAACTTCTCCATCTTTTATTTCAATAATACCAATAATATCACTTTTATCAATCGAAAGTATTCCATATTTATTATCTTTCTTGTTAATAACTACCCTTTTCCCTTCTAGTAGACTTCTTAATATATTTTTATCAATTTCAATAAAGGGTAAATCAATTATTTTTTTAAAGTCAATATCAACGTCTGTTTTATCAAGTCCATGTATTTTAGTTCTTTCCAATTTTGACATAAAAGCACCTGTTTCAAGTAACTTCCCTAAATCATGAATTATTGATCTAATATATGTCCCATTAGAAACAGTAATCTCAAAGGTTAATTTGTTGTCCTTCAGGGAAATAATATTAAATTCGTGAACATAAACTGAAATAGGTTTTAAAATAACATTTTTATTATCTCTTGCAAGCTTATATGCTCTTTCACCATTAATTTTCTTTGCAGAAAAAATTGGAGGTACTTGTTCAATTTTTCCTAAAAACCTGGGAATAACACTTTTAATCATCTCCAATGTTATCTTTTTGTCATAAGTATTTATAATCTTTCCTTCACTATCATAAGAATCCGTTTCAATATTAAATGTTGCTTCAGCAATATATGTTTTATCTTTATTGGTTATGTATTCAATCAATTTTGTATCATCATCTGTTGCAACCAAGAGAAGTCCGGTAGCAATCGGATCTAATGTTCCTGTGTGACCAATTTTTTTTATATTATTTTCCTTCGCAAATAGTGAAATTGCCTTAAAACTTGATATTCCTTTTTCCTTATAAATTAATTTAAACATACATTTAATTTATATATTATAAATGCCTTGATTCATTTTATTTACAACACCCCTAATAGATGTTGTTAACCTCGGAAAGGCGATCATTTTTAAATGTTTTCATTTATTTTCAAATATTAATATATTTCTTAGATAAATTCATAAAAATATATAAACTGCTACGAGAGAATAACAAAGAATTGTAATATAAGGGAATGGTAGCTCACCAAAAATTTTTCAAACTGTTGCATATTGCCCATTTTCAGTTCAATCACCTTCAACTAATCCTGTGGCATTTTGTGTTACATTAAACTGAGTTACAATTATCATCACGTAAGAAAAATAAACCATCGGAAAAGCAACAGCTCCCCCAATTCCATATAATCCAAAACCTTTTGAATTCATCAATATAATTAACCCGAATATTATTGAAAAATAATGCATTAAAAAATACCCTTCATTACCAAAAATGAAATCTCATGAAGTTGTGACAACATAAAGATTGTTACTTGCCCCAACACCCTCTTGACTAATTTGACCAAAAATTGTTACTACTCCTCCAAAAAAGGCATAAGGAGCAAGGACTTTTAAGAAAGCTCGCTCTCTATCAAAAGTTCACATTATAGAAATTAAAAGGGCAATAAATGGACATAAATCGAGCAAGAAGGCCTTGGAAACTCTAATATTTCCTGTATTTGCCTCTAAATTATTACTATGCTCTCCATTAATTAAAAAAGTTCCATTAATAAGATTAGTGACATCTTCATGATATCTAATAACTCAAAAATATACAAAAAAGATTATTCCAGAAAATGCCATAACATAGTAGTTGTTAAATATTTTTCCTAATTTACTACTAAAAAATAAAATTCCAATAATACTAAAAAATGTAAAGACTGCTAGATAAAACCCTAAATTAGCTTCAATATCCATTAGTCCCTCCTAATATTTAATTAAATAATTATAACTTATATAATATGTGAATTAGTTAAAAAATCTAGTTCATATTTATTTGTTGATTACTAAAATGTGTGTTTTACCTAAAAATATTGGATTAATTGGAATGTCATTATAGTTAAGATTTAAACGTATAAATTTGATGATTTTGAAAATATCAAAGACATATCTTAGATTAAAATGATAATTATGAGATAATTGAACCATTCACTTAAAATCAAAATGAGTGATATGCGTAGAATTTAAAAAAAATATAGCAAAATCTAATTAAGAGGAGAAATTATGAAAAAGAAATTATTAGGTTTAGGGTTAATACCCTTAGCAGTAGTACCAATAGCAACTATGATAAGTTGTACACCTGAAAGTGATAGTGGTACTACCATTAAAGAATTAAAAGAAAAGATAGAACAATTAGAAAGTAGAATTACTTACTATGAAGAACAAATGGATATTTGATCTAAAGATACAAAAGAAACAATTGATAATCTAAATGCAGAAATTACAAAACTATCTTCATATGTGAAACAATTAGAAACCGAATTAAAAGTAATAAATGATAAGCATTTAGCAGAAATAGATGTTATGATTGAAGGTTTTAAAGTTGAGATTGATAAGATTGAAAAGCAACATGGAGAAGTAATTAGGTTTATGGAATCAACAGAAAACTATTATAAAAATGTTGGTGATTTGCAATGACCAGATGGAACACCATCTTACTTAATTGATAGAGATGGTTTTCTACAAAGAGTAAATAATCAATACACTAGTTTCTTGGGCAAACAAAATGTAGATCACGATCTCTTTATTGATTTAAAGGAAGAAACAAGTGATGAAGTATTTCATGGAAAGTGAAAGGTAGTAACATATTCTTTTTCAGTATTCTATCGTGAAAAACCAGCTAATTCTTTGGAAGCCATTAGAAGCACTGAAGCAGGAGAGTTTGCTTATGAAATACATCTTAGAGGTAGACACGGAACTCCCGAGGAAAGAGAAATTCTTATTAGAAGTTGATTTAATCCATTTAAAATTAGTTATAGAATAGAGATTTAATTTATATGGACTTCATTTTTTGAAGGGTAGATAGTGGACAAATAGACATTGACAAAAAAACGATTGTTGAAAAAATGTTCACTTCAGTAAAAATGAACTTTAGAATAGAACTTAAGTAATAAATAATAATCAAAAGATAATTTTACTTATTATTCTTATATAATTTAATATATTAATATGATTATTCTTAAAAAAAGATATAAAGATAAATTTTATTAATATCTCGGGGAATTAACAAGGAGAGAACTTAATGACTAAAAAATTATTAATAAGCTTGGGATTATTGTCTATGTCAATACTTCCAATGGCTACTCTTATTATAAATAACGAAATACAACGAAGTGATGTAAGTGATGTAAGTGAATCTGTTACTGATACTGAAACTTCAAACACAAGGATATTCGAAGGATGAAGTCTTGATAGGGATGCTATTTACTTTTTAGGATGAGAAACCAAAACAGTTATTACTTTAGAAGATTGAAAAAATGCACCGAATATTGTTGAAATTGGGAATGAGAACTCTACTCATCATTCAGCACCATTTTTCAATCATTCTTTTCTTGAAAAAATAGAAATACCAAAAAGAATTAAAAAAATTGGTACATATGCATTTGGTTTTTCAGATAGGATAACCAAGCTTGGTCCATTGAAGGAAGTTATTTTTGAAAATGGTTCACAATTGGAATTCATTGGTTTCTTTTCATTTGAGCATGCTAGTTTGACATCAATTATAATCCCCGATTCTGTAACTCATATTAGATCTTTGGCATTTGATGATAACACTTTATTAACTAATATAACTATGCCCCCAAGACTTAGAGGGGCTGCATTATATACTCCTGAATATGGATTAACCCAGCAGCAATGAGATAATATTGATTGACTACATCTTGGAAAAATGTTAACTTTAAATGAAGTGATAAGTTTAGGTTGAGACAAGAAAAAAAGAATTACTTTACAAGATTGAAGAGATGATGCACCCAATGTTGCTTGAATTGGTGAAAGTGATAATTCGAAAAATACACCATTTGAGGGAAATAAAATATTAGAATTTATTGTTATTCCACACCATATAGAATCAATAGGTTTTGGTGCATTTCTTTATGCCGATAAGTTACAAGGGGTAGAATTTCAACGAAATTCTCAATTAAAAGAAATATCAAAATATGCTTTTGAAGGTACAGCTATAACTTCAATAAATATTCCCCATACAGTGAATTCCATAAATTATGGAGCTTTTGCTAATATCCATTCACTCAATGGAAGTCAAGTTTCAATGTCTGGAAAACTAAATGGTAATTCAGTAACTGCACTTTATGGTTTTACCCAACAACAATGAGATAATATTAATTGAACACCATTTAGATTTGAAGGAACAACTTTAACAAAAGGTAGTGTTATTAGTAATGGTTGAGCAAAAAAATCAAATATTAGTTTGGCAGATTGACGAGATTGAGCACCGAACATTAATCAGGTAGGTGAACAAAATTTAGATATTGAAAATTCTCCATTTGCAAACAATAAAATTTTAAAGTCTATTTCATTACCTTCAACAGTTACATTAATTGGAAACAATGCTTTTATTGGATCATCTGTTTCATCAATCAATTTTGAAAACTCAGGACTATTAACAATTGGAAATAATGCTTTTGAAAATTCAGACCTTTTAGATATAAATATTCCTGATACAGTTACATCAATTGGAAATAATGCTTTTAAAGATACCTGATCATTACAAGGTAGATCTATTTCAATGTCTTCAAATTTAAGAAGAAATTCTTCAACACCACTATATGGTTTTACCCAACAACAATGGGATAATATTAATTGAAAACCAGTTAAATTTGAGGGATTAACTTTAACCAAGGAAGATGTTACAAATCTTGGTTGAAGAAACAAGGAAAATATTACATTACAAGACTGAAAAACATGAGCTCCAAATGTAACTGAAATTGGTTCTATAAACACACAACCACAAGATTCACCATTTTTTGAAAATAAATTTATTACTTCAATTGAAATTCCTGCTTCAGTAAAAATGCTTGGCAGCTTCTCCTTTAATAATGCTTCGAATTTGAGAACAATAGTTTTTGAACAAAATTCACAACTGTTAAGTATTGAAAATAATGCTTTTTCATCTTCTGGAATAACTTCAATTGAAATTCCTGCTTCAGTAAAAATGCTTGGCAGCTTCTCCTTTAATAATGCTTCGAATTTAGAAACAATAGTTTTTGAACAAAATTCACAACTGTTAAGTATTGAAAATAATGCTTTTTCATCTTCTGGAATAACTTCAATTGATTTACCAAGAAATTTGACATCAATTGGAAATAGTGCTTTCTCATCAACTAAGTCACTAAATTCTATAACTATGTCTTACAATCTAACTCAAAACTCGATTGAGACAAAATATGGATTCACTCAAGAGCAATGAGATAACATAACTTTGATAGACACTCCTACAAGTGGTATAATTGATAAAATTGTTGCTAGAGAATTGTTAAAAATTAGCTCTGATATTAATTGAGGTACATTTTCAAAATATGAAGGTATTAGTAGAAATGCATTTGAAAATTCAAAAATAACCTCAATTGAAATCCAGTCAGAACCCCAATATTTCTTAATAGAGAATGGTGCTTTTAGTAACACTACATCTTTAATTAATATTAAAATTGATGCAAGTCACAAATCATTTATAGAAGCAGATAGATATGGGTTTTCAAAAGAACAAAAAGAAATGATAAAATATACTAATGAAATTATCATTCCACCAGATCCAGGCCCTGGCCCAGATCCAGATCCGGACCCAAATCCCGATCCCGGACCAGTACCTAACCCTGATCCAGGTCCAGGCACTAATCCAAATCCGGAAGTAGCAGGAAGTAATAATGTAGGATTGATTGTAGGCTTAACGCTTGGCATTGTCGGAATTATAGCAGTAGGTTTTGGAGGGTACTTTTTATGAAAAAGGAATCCTAAAAATGAGGATGGATTGCTTATTAATAACAATTTAACATTTAGTGGTAATGGTTATGAATATCAAGAATATCAAGATTATCAAGAATATGAAGATTATCAAGAATATCAAGATTATGAAGATTATCAAGAATAATCATTAGTTTTGAGGATTTTTTTAATTATAAATTCTTAAATATAATGAAATAATTTTGTTTTGTAATATAATTTAATATAATTTTATATAAGTTTAACAACTATTTTATAATAGGAAGTATAAAGATGAATGAAAACAAAAAAACATTAAAAAAAATCATTATAGTACTAGGATTAACTTCAATTATTGGGATTAGTGCATTGAGTTTTACTGGTGTAAACAAACAACAAAAATCAGACAACTCTAACAATCAAAATGTTAATTTAGTTAATGCTTCCAATTCTAACTCATCAAATCAAAGAATGTATCAAGGAACTGTTCTTGATAGAAATGCTGTTGTTTTTTTGGGTTGAGATCAAAGGAAAAATATAACATTAGCTGATTGAAATAATGCTCCTAATGTTACTGAAATTGGAAATGAAGGTTCAATATATGCCACTGCTCCGTTTTGAAATCCAAGGAATCTTGAAACAATAGAAATACCTAATAGAATAAAAAAAATAGGAAACTATGCTTTTGGAACTGATAATTCTCCATTTTCAGTTTTGCAAAGAGTGACTTTTGAAGAAGATTCTCAATTAGAAAAAATTGGACTTCATGCTTTTAAAGCATCACGTATAACTTCAATTACAATACCAGATAGTGTGAAAATAATTGAGGATTTTGCTTTTGGTAATAACCCTCAATTAAATGGAGCTAACGTTTCAATGCCAAAATCTCTATTGGGAGAATATCCTGCAAATTGAAAATATGGTTTTGACCAAGCACAATGGAATGCTATTAGTTGAAGGAATGTTCGTTTTGATGGACTAAGTTTGGATAGGAGTGCAGTTCTTCAAATTGGTTTTGAAGAAAAAGCACAAATAACTTTGGAAGATTGAAAAACTTGAGCTCCAAATATAACTGAGATTGGAAATGAGGGGTCGTTACATGCCACTGCGCCATTTGCAAATCCAAAGAATCTTGAATCAGTAGAAATCCCTAATACAATAAAGAAAATAGGAAGCTATGCCTTTGCAACCGATGTTCCTACACTAACTATTCTATCAAAGGTGACGTTTGAGGAGGGTTCTCAATTAGAAAAAATTGGGCTTCATGCTTTTAAATCTTCACGTATAACTTCAATTACAATACCAGATAGTGTGAAAATCATTGAAGATTTTGCTTTTGGTAATACTCATCAATTAAATGGGCGTAATGTTTCAATTTCAACAACTCTTAGAGGAGATGATTTAAATTTACCAAAACATGGATTTACTCAGGCACAATGAGATGAACTTAGTTGAAGATTCTTAGGCGACACTTTAATTCAACAAGATTTTCTAAAATTAAATTGAGATAGAAAATCAGCAATAACTTTAAATGATTGAAGAACTTCAGCATCAAATGTAACTAGTATTGGTGACAATTTTAATGCAAATAATGCTCCATTTAATACAAACAGAGTTATAAGATCTATAGAGATACCGAAAATTATAAAACTTGTGGGGCATTCTGCATTTCTTGGTGCTAGCAATTTACAAACTGTGATCATTGAACAAGGTTCACAATTAGAAAGAATATCAGAAAATGCCTTTAGATATAGTTCCTTGTCATCATTTGAAATACCTATTTCAGTTACGTCAATTGGTGACAATGCTTTTGAAGGTACAGCACTAAGTTCGGTAAATATCCCAGATTCACTAATTTCAATAGGGACAAATGTTTTTGGAAACATTCTATCACTACAGGGAAATAATGTCTCAATTCTATCATCCTTAAGACAAAATTCATCAACTCCACTTTATGGATTTACACAACAACAATGAGATACCATTGTTTGAAGACCAATCATGTTTCGAGGGACAACTTTAACTAAGGATGATGTTATAAATATTGGGTGAAGAGATAAGGAAAGAATTACTTTACAAGATTGAAGATTATTAGCTCCGAATGTAACTGAAATTGGTTCTCAAAACATAATATCAAGTAACTCACCATTTTTTGAAAATAAATTATTAAATTATATTGAAATTCCTGCTTCAGTAAAAATTATTGGGAATTCATCATTTAATGGAACTTCAAATTTAAAAACAATAATTTTTGAAAAATACTCAAAATTATTAAGTATTGAAAATGCTGCTTTTTCATTTTCTGGAATAACTTCTATTGATTTACCAAGGGCTTTAACAACAATTGCCGATGATACCTTCTCATCAACTGATTCATTAAATTCTATAACTATGTCTTATGAATTAGCTCAAAACTCAATCGAGTCTAAATATGGTTTTACTCAAGAACAGTGAGATAATATTGATTTGACAGGCATTCCTGCAAGTGGTATAATTGATAAAATAATCGCTAGAGAATTGTTAAAAATCAGTTCTGACATTACTTGAGACATGCTTTCTAAATATGAAGGTATCGGTAGAAATGCATTTGAAAATTCAAAAATAACTTCAATTGAAATTCAGTCAGAACCTCAATATTTCTCATTAGAAAGAGATGCTTTTATTAATACTACTTCTTTGAACAAGATTATTATTAGTGATGGCTACAAAATGTTTATTGAGCAGGGATTATATGGGTTTTCACAAGATCAAATATCTTCTATAGAATATATTAATAATAATCCAAACCCTAATCCAGATCCCGATCCTAATCCAGATCCCGATCCTAATCCAGATCCCGACCCAAATCCGGACCCTGATCCAAATCCCAACCCTGATCCAAATCCGAAACCAGATCCAAAACCTGATCCAAATCCCGCTTCGAATAAGAATACAAATATTATTATAGGTTCTGTATCAGCTGTTGTTGCCGTTCTTGCATTGACTGCTGGAGGATTTTTCATACGGAAATATTACTCAAGGAATCGTGAAGAGCTAATTTATGATGATGGTTATGGTTATCAAAATGATGGTTATGGTTATGAAAATGATGGTTATGGTTATGAAAATGATGGTTATGGTTATGAAAATGATGGTTATGGTTATGAAAATGATGGTTATGGTTATGACGTTGATCAATACTTCAACGATCAGGAAGCTCAAGATTATTCAGATTATTCAGAATATTCAGATGGAGAATGAGAGTAATTGCCAACTGCATATGATTTAAAGGTAATTTTATTTTATAAATATATAAATAATGAAAATTTAAATAATAATTTTGTATAATTTTTTTAAGTTACTTTATTTGTAACCATACTAAAAAGGCTTTAAGACTATAAATGTCGCCTCGAGGATGAGAATTTAAATTAGGAGATGCAATGATTGCAATAATTAAAACAGGTGGTAAACAACTACTTGTAGAAAAAGATTCCATTATTTATATTGAAAAAATAGATGGAGAAGCAGGAGAAACAGTAACTTTTAACGAAGTTTTAGTTTTAGGAAATAAGATTGGTACACCATTTTTAGAAAAAACTTCTGTTACAGGAGTTATTGAAAAGCAAGGGAAGCACAAAAAAATTGTTGTTTATCGTCACAATGCTAAATCTACACACAAGAGAAAGCTTGGACATCGCCAACCTTATACACGTGTAAAAATAATCGAGATGAAGGGTTAGGTGATAGAATATGGCAAAAACAAAAGCAGCTGGTTCTAGTAAGAATGGACGTGATTCCGCCGGAAGACGTCTTGGTTGAAAACTAAGTGATGGTCAATATGGAAATGCTGGATCAATAATTTTTAGACAAAGAGGAACTAAAATTCATCCTGGTCAAAATGTTGCTCGTGGTAATGATGATACTTTATACTCACTAATTGATGGATATATAAAATATGAAGATAGAAGAAATAGAAAAATTGTATCAGTTTATCCTGAACGTATTGTGACCCCTAAATCAACAAAAACAAGAATGGTTAAAAAAACAACAAGCAAACCAGAAGTTAAAAAAACTTTAAAGTCAGAAATTTCTCAAAAAGCAGAAAGTAAAACTGTAGCTAAAAAAGATGTAAAACCTAAAACTTCTCAAAAAACAGAAAGTAAAACTGTAAATAAAAAAGTTGTAAAAACTAAGTAAAAGTTAAAATATCTCAAATTTTATTTAGGGATATTTTTTTTGTTTAAATATATATTAACAGTTTGATATACTTAGAATAATTTGCTAATTAAAATAACAAAACGAGAAAGGATTATCATGATTAAATTAGGTTCTCACATCTCTTTCAAATCACCAAAATATTTAGTTGGAGCAGTTGAAGAAGCTATTTCTTATGGGGCCAACACTTTTATGATTTATCTTGGCGCACCTCAAAGTACATTAAGATCCCCGGTAGAGAAATACCAATACAAGGAATATAAAGAAAAATATTCTAATATCATTGATTCAAAAGATATCATAGTTCATGCTCCCTACATTGTAAATCCATCTAATCCAAAAAAATCTTCATTTGCCGTAGAATTTTTAGTTGAGGAATTAAATAGAATGAACTATATAAAAGCAAAATACTTAGTGCTTCATCCAGGGGCATCTTTAGATTTTGGAAAGGATATTGCAATAAGCACATTAATTGATTCCTTAGAAAAAATATTATCTCAAACAAATGATACAGAGATTATTTTAGAAACAATGTCGGGTAAAGGAACTGAAATTGGTTCTACATTAGAAGAACTTAAATTTGTTATTGAAAAAATCAATAGTTCTCGTTTAGGAATTTGTTTAGATACTTGTCACATATGAGATTCTGGTTATGATATAAAAAATAATTTAGAAGAATTTGTGGCAAAGTTGGAAACGATGGATTTATTAAAATGAGTCAAGGTGATTCATTTGAATGACTCAAAAAATGATTTATCCTCTCATAAAGACCGTCATGAAAATATTGGTAAGGGATTCATTGGTTTTGAGGCACTTCAGAAATTTTTATTTCACCCTGCTTTTAAGGGAATATGTACAATACTGGAAACACCATGAGTTGATAATAGGCCAATTTATAAAGAGGAAATCGAAATGCTTCTTAAAAAAGAAATAAAGGATTAACTAATAAATTCAACTGTATGAATTAAAAAAGAAAAGGAATTGCTGTTTACAATTCCTTAACATATGGTGCCCAAAGAGGGACTCGAACCCTCACGAACTCGCGCTCGGCAGATTTTGAGTCTGCTGTGTCTACCATTTCACCATTTGGGCATTCACTAGATTTAATTATAAATTAAATTAGCTAAATAAAGAACAAATATATAGTAAATATTTTTTTCATTACTTTGATATTTTTCTTTTAAATTGTGCACATTTTAAATAAAAAAATATAATCCATTTTAGTATATAATTTAAATTAATAATTTAAGGAGTTGAAAATCAAATGATTGAAACAATTTTAATGGTAATTTTATTAGTAATATCTGTTTTCTTAATTTTTATAGGGTTTTTAATGGCTCCTGATTCAAACTCTTTTTCCGGAGCATTGGTGGGTTCTTCTGACCTAGAATTATTTAATGTTTCAAAGGAAAAAGGATATAAATTATTTCTTAAATGATCAATGATTATCACTGGCTTTTTATTAATAATTGTTGCCATAATAGTAAGAATTTATGTGAATATAAATGTTGCTTAATATTGATGAACTTAAAAAGTTTATTACAGAAAATAAAGAAGTAACATTTATTGAAATAGCAAAAACTTTTAGAATACCAATTGAAAAAAATAAAGAACTTACTTCGCTTATCAATTCTTTAATAAAAGATGGTGTCATCATGCAAAACATGAGGAAAAATTTTTTTATTCCTTTAATTATTGATAAAATTATTTCAAAGATAAAAGTTAATGCTAAGGGTTTTGGTTTTATTGATATTAATGATAAAGAATCTGTTTTCATTTCTTCAAATAATATTCATGGGGCCATGGACGGAGATGAAGTTGAAGTCATCATCATGAAGGATACAATAAAGGCTAATTCCCTTATAGGAAGTGTTGTTAAAATTATAAAAAGGCAAAATGATTTTCTTTATGGAACAATAAAAAGAAATGGAAAATATTTAGATTTTTTTCCATTAAACCAAAAAAATAGAAATCAATTCAAATTTATAAATAATGATATGCTTGAAGAAGATACCTTTATTAAGGCAAAAATTGAAGATGTAAGTACTAATTATATTTTATTAAAAATTGTTAAAAATATTTCTAATATTAACAAGCCTTATGCAGACATAAACTTGTTGCTTGAATCAATGGAAATTGATGATACTTTCAATGACGAAGTTTTAATAGAGGCAAAAAATGTTCCAAATGTAGTTGAAAATATTGATGAGTTTGGAAGAATTGATCTAAGAAGTGAATTAATTGTAACAATCGATGGAGAGTCTACAAAGGATTTTGACGATGCAATAAATGTCAAAAAATTAGCTAATGGTAATTATTTTTTAGGAGTTTATATTGCAGATGTTGCCTACTATGTTAAAGAAGATAGTCCAATTGATAAGCAAGCTTTTTCAAGAGGTACTTCAATTTATTTAATAGATAAGGTAATTCCAATGTTACCAGAAGTTTTATCGAATGGAATTTGTTCACTCAATCCTAATGTAGATCGTTTTGTTCTAGCTCTCGAAGTAGAAATTGATAAATTTGGAAAGGCAATTAACCACAAATTATTTCCTGCCATAATTCAAAGTAAATATCGTTTAACATATAAACAAGTTGACAATTATAAAAATGATGAGGAAATTTCCAAGCATAATGATTTAATAAATATGTTAAAAGAATCTTATGAATTATCAAGTATTTTATCGATAAAGAAAAGTAATGAAGGTTATATTGATTTTGAAATTGAAGAGCCCATTATTGAACTTGACGAAAAAGGAAAAACAAAAAAAATTCTAACTAAAAGTAGAAAATCTTCAGAGATATTAATTGAAAATTTTATGGTGTTTGCTAATGAAACAGTTTCTAAAATAGTTAGTGATTTAGAAGTCCCTAATATTTATAGGATTCATGAAGCTCCTAGTATTGAAAAATTAGTTTCACTTCAAAACATGCTAAATATTTTGAAAATAAATGTCAAAATTCCTATGTCAGGTGGTCCATTAGAATTTTCAAAATCTATTGAAGAAACTAAGAAAATTAGATTTGATGATTTGATTAAAATATCACTTTTAAGAACAATGCAAAAAGCGAAATATGAATCCAATAATATTGGTCACTTTGGATTGGCCTCCAAATATTATTCTCATTTTACCTCACCAATAAGAAGGTATCCTGATTTAATCTTACATAGAATAATATGAGAAGTGATTATTAAAAAGAATAAAGATTATGCAAGTAAAATGAAAAATAAAATTGATTTAATCTGTAGTCAATCTTCTAAACAAGAAGAACTAGCAGTCTCAGTTGAAAGAAAAATATATGATGTTAAGAAGGCAGAATTTTATGAAAATAAAATTGGCAAGATCCAAAAAGGAATGATTGTTTCAATTAAAAAATTTGGAATATTTGTTGATTTTGAAGACAAGGTTTGTGGATTTGTTCATATTTCAAACATCCCAATGGGTCCTTACAATATGTCAAATAACGGTCTTCAACTATATAATGACCAAAAAACTTATACTGTTGGAGATACTGTTTTTATAAAGATTACTGCCACCTCAAAATTAGAAGGTAAAGTTGATGGAATAATCGTAAACCAATAGTTTTTATTCTATATGTACAATTTAAGTCTATATATGTGATAAAATATGGTTGTTAAAATAGGTTCAGATGTCAAAAGTTATAAGTAAAAATAAAATTGCGAATTTTGATTATGAGATAATTGAAAAATATGTTTGCGGTATTGCTCTATTGGGTTGAGAAGTAAAATCAATCAGAGCAAATAATGTGAATCTTAGAAATTCATTTTGCTCATTTTTAAAGAATGAATTGTTTGTTTCTAATATGCATATATCTAAATATATGTTGGTAGAAGGAGATGAGACAAGGGCAAGAAAGCTTTTACTTAAAAAAAGTGAGCTGAATAAAATTTTAACAAAACAACAAAAATATAAATACTCTATAATTCCATTAGCTTTATTATGAGAAGGTGGAAATATCAAACTTGAAATCGGACTTGGAAAAGGAAGAAAAAAGGCTGATAAGCGATCATACATAATTGAACGTGATGAGAAAAAAAGATTAAAAAGTATTTTATAAAATCGGGGATGTAATGGATTCGACAAGTTTAAGGCTTGTTATTCTGCAGTAGTGTAGTAGACTATAAATACTAAGGCTTTTTTCAAACGGAAAAGAACAAACAAACGAAGATTACTCTAACTTAGCGTTTTCTTCAAACCAATCAAATCTAGTATTTGCTTAATTTAGCAACTAGTTGTTATTATTGCCCTCCTAAGCTTTAATAATATTATTTTAGGATATGCGGGTGGATTTGATTAAAACCCAAAGAATTTTAAATCAACCTCTTCCTAATTAATTTTTGTTTATTTAAATATTAGAAAGTTGTAATTAGTAAATAAAACAAACTGTAGATGGATAGCTCTGTTTTATTCTTGGACCCGGGTTCGACTCCCGGCATCTCCACCATTTGGCTTTAAGCCTCCCATTATATAAAACTACTACTTGTTAAGAGTAGTAGTTTTATTTTATTATTTAGTTGTTTTATTTTTTTCTCAAATCTCAACCATTTTAACTTCTAATTTGCTATCTTTGTTATGGTCATAGAATTTGCTATCTTTAATTTCATCTGGAAGATATTGTTGGTTAACTCAGGAATTCTTATAATCATGAGGGTATTTATAACCACCATGTCCAAGTTTTGTGTGAGATTTATAGTTATTATCTCTTAGGTGGCTAGGAATACGATATAAATCACCAGTTTCTAAGCTATTCAAAGCCTTATTAATTGCTAAATACGCTGAATTTGATTTGGGTGATAAACACATTTCAATAACAATTGAAGAAAGTATTTGGTGTGCTTCAGGAAATCCAACCTTGACAACAGCCTCCATTCCAATAACAACTCTTGAAAGAAGTGTTGGATTAGCAAGACCAATGTCTTCATATGCCGAGGAGATTATTCTTCTAGAAATAGAAATCAAATCTCCCGCTTTGATCAATCTAGCAAGATAATAGATTGCAGCATCAACATCACTTCCTCTAATAGATTTGTGAAATGCTGATTGTAAATCATAAAATTCATCACCATAACCAGATGATAGCGATGATGTCAATGGACTAATTGAATCTAAAATCTCCTTCGTAATTTCTGAATTCTTATATAAGGATTCTATTACATCCAGTGTATTAATAGCTTTTCTTAAATCTCCGTCTGTATTTATTGAAATCATTTTGAGAACATCGTTTGAAATATTCATTTTCAATTTTTTTGATATCTTTTTTAATCCTTCTAACACTTCATCTTTATTTAATTGCTTTAGTTGGATAATTTGACACCTACTTCTAATAGCTGGATTTACTACAAAAAATGGATTTTCAGTAGTTGTACCAAAAATTATTAAATTACCCCATTCAAGGTAAGAAAGCAAAATATCTTGTTTATCTCTATTTAATCTATGGAATTCATCAATGATAATGACAAAGTAAGAATCCTTCTTTAAATTATCTAAAAGTATTTTTTCTAAATCGCTTTTCTTATTAATCGTCGGATTAAATAGTTCATATGGGATTTCTAAATCATTGCAAATAGATATAGCCATAGATGTTTTCCCCGTCCCAGGAGGACCATAAAAAATGCATGAAAATATTTTCTTATTTGAAATCATTCTTTTAATTATTCCAGAACTACCAAGCAAATGAGATTGCCCAATAATATCATCTATATTATTTGGTTTTAAATAATTGGAAATAAGCTTTTTCATATATGTATATGGAATAAATTATATATTATTATTTCTAGTTAAAATAAAAGTACCCCTAATTAGGAGTACTTTTATTAAAGTATAAATATTTATATAATAAATTATTGATTTAAATTACTATTTCTAGCACTAACTTCCATTAAGGAATCATCAACATAGGTTCCCTTGCGTTTATTGATAAAATCTTCGATGATTGTGGGTAAAAATGTTAGAGATATAAATAGCATTAACACAACTACCAACATTACTCTACCAATTATCTCCTCGCTAGTTGCTTCTGGGTAGGAAAATAGATATAATAAGTCAAAAATTGGGGCAAAGACTGTCACGAATAATGATATTGACATTATTACAATTGATACAATAGCCATTGGTTTAAAGTATTTCTTTTCCTCAGTCACTATTTTTTTAGTCTTACGATTTTTTAGACAACCATATATAGCTGCGACTATGAATGCAAAAGTAAAGAGTGAGGTTCAATTTGCCATCAAATCAGCAAAATTATATAAATTCTCCATTCCTGCTCCATAACCAATATCTGCATATCCTCCCGGAATATAACCAAATACTCCGATTAAAGTAAATAGTGTAACTATAGGGATACTTATGATTAAAGAATACATAATTCCAACTTTAGGCTTATCAGAATTTAATTTATCCTTATATTTTGAAGAAAATGGCAATTCTCCTTCTTTAATAAGATCTTCTATAAATCTTGGGGCTCACATTGCGAAACCATTAATGATTCCCAAAATTCCAATTGCTATTAAAATGTTAATAACACCAAATGCTCATCCATGCCCACTTGCCATTAATCATTCTCCGAAACCAAAGAATGAACCATCTCCATTTAAAGACATTGATACAGCAATAGTCAAGTAAATAATTGTTACTATACCTAAACCAAATAAAACAGCCATTGGAGTCTTTTTAGGTTCAGCCATTTCAGAATTCAATCCTGAAGTTACATAGAAACCATCGTATGCAAAGAAAATTCCTGCCATTGCAATAAACATTCCGAATCCAGGAGTCATTGCAGTTAAAGTTGTAATATCAGACTCTGGTTTAAAACCAGGAGTTACTGGAGCATTTGGTGTTGCACCAGTACCTAAAAATATGAAACCTATAACAGCAGCAACTGCCAAAGGAATAAATTTAACTGCAGTAATTCCCAAGTTTTGAATATTACCTAATCTAGATGAATATCCAGAAACAATTGTGAAGTAAAACATTACTGCAAATGCAATTAACAATCAAATAAGTCAATCAACACTTGTTCCAAATGAGAATGGAAGAAGACTGACTTCTCCATTTGTTGCAATGGAACTATGGGACCAAACACCAATTCCGTCCTGCAATTGTATTATGAAATATAAAGGCATGAAAAAGTAAGTGAGTGGTAAATATATATAAAACATAAAATTCTTGGATGCCTTATATATTAGCCTTGAATTGAAAGTTTTACATCATCCAATTAATGATAAGTTATCATTTCTGGCACTTGCTATTTCAATTAAGGCTAAAGCCATAGCAATAACAGCAAATCCTGCTAATAGTCAAGTAAAAATTGCTAATACTAAACTTCCATGAGAACCATCTAAAACTGATCTAGATTTTAAAAATATTCCTGCACCAATTGATGAACCAACAACCACAAGCATTGCTGAGAAAAATGAAATTTTTTTCTTCAATGGAGCATTTGCTATTGATCCATCATATGAGTTATCAGAATCTTTAATTTTTTTTGCTTTCGCCATTTTATATCCTTTCTTTTTTTCTTTAAAATTGATTGTCAAATAATTATATCTTAAAATGTAAAAACTTTTAATAATTTTAATAAACTATTTTGGTTCCTGAAGTTCCATTTAAAGCTTCCTCAACTTTATTTAAATCAGCAATAATTGCAATTCTTTTTTTGTCTTTTTTAACAAATTCAATTGCTGCTTGAACTTTTGGAAGCATACTTCCAGAAGCAAATTGATTATCATTTATATGTTTTTCTAACTCTTTAATTGTTACTTCCTCAAGAGCCATTTGATTAGGTTTATTGTAATTAATAAATATTCTATCAACAGCAGTCAGAATAACAAGAATATCAGCTTCTAACTTATCACTTACTTTAGATAAGGCAAAATCTTTATCAATAACTCCATCTACTCCTTGATATCCATCCTTAGTTTCAATTGTAGGAATACCCCCTCCGCCTGCTAAAATGACACAAGCACCACTTTCAACAGTCTTTTTAAATGTTTCAATTCCAATAAAATCAATCGGCATTGGACTAGCAACAACTTTTCTAAATCCCCTTCCAGAATCGTCAATAATGACACTGTTTGGATTATTTTTCTTTCCTTCTTCTAGTGTTTTATAAAAAGGACCGACTGGTTTAGTTGGATTTTGAAAAGCTTTATCATTAACATCCACTATTGTTTGTGTTAAATAATAAACAACATCTTTCTTAATATTGTTTTTTTTAAATTCATTAGTTATTGCGGTCATTAAATGAAATCCAATGTAACCTTGCGACATTGCTCCAGCTTCTGCAAATGGAACCAATGGAGTTTTACTATTTGAATTTTTAGCATCTGCAAATGAATTAAAAATCATTCCAACTTGAGGACCATTACCATGACCAACAATAACTTGATGTCCATTTTTGATTAATTTGGCCATTTTTTCTGCAGGTATTTTTACTAATAACTTTTGTTCTTCTGGATTATTTCCTAGAGCGTTACCGCCCAATGCAACTACAATTCTAGACATTAATTAATAACCTATTGTTGCAAGCATAATCGCTTTAATAGAGTGTAGTCTATTCTCTGCTTGATCAAACGCCTTATTATATTTTGATTGGAATACTTCGTCAGTAACTTCCATGGCACCATCTTTAACAACTGGATACTTTTTACCAAACTTGGTAGCAATTTCTCTAGAGAATTCAGTGTGGTCGTCATGAAAAGCTGGTAAACAATGTAAAAATATTGCATCCCCTTTTGCTGCATTAATCATTTTCATGTCAACTTGAAAATCTTTTAGTTCACCAATTCTTTGATCAAATAGTTCGAATGGTTCTCCCAATGATACTCAAACGTCCGTATATATAACATCAGCATTTTTTGCTGCTTCAATTTTGTTATCACTAAATGTTAAAGAACCACCATTTCTTTTAAATAGTTTTTCACATTCTTGAATAACATTTTTTCTAACTTCTTTGTGATAACTTTTGGGTCCACACAAGGTTATATGCATTCCTGTAAAAGCTGCGCCAATTAACATTGAGTGTCCCATGTTATTTTTGATGTCCCCAATAAAAACAATTTTTTTGTTTTTTAATTCTCCCAATTGTTCTTTCATTGTCATGTAGTCAGCGATTATTTGAGTAGGATGTTCATCATCTGTTAATCCATTTCAAATAGGTACTCCAGAGTGCTTAACAAGAGCATCTACATCTGATTGTGCAAATCCTCTGAATTCTATTCCGTCATAAAATCTTCCCAATACTTTTGCTGTATCTTCAATTGATTCTTTCTTACCGAAATTAGATCCTTGTGGCCCAATATAAGTTACTCCTGCACCCAAATCTGCTCCAGCAACTTCAAATGCACACCTTGTTCTTGTTGAATCTTTTTGGAACATGATTGCAATATTTTTACCAATAAATGGTCTATTTAATGTTTGTAATCCTTGATATTTTGATTTTTTTAAATCAATAGATAAATCTATTAAATATTTAACCTCTTCTGTTGTGAAATTTAGGAGAGAGTCTAAACTTCTTCCTTTTAAATTAATAGCCATTTTTACTTCCTTTTAATATTATTATTATTTTATTTTTCTACCTTGTCTCTTATCAAAGGCATTGACATACAACGAGTTGAACCCATTCCTAGTGATAATTGATTACCAACAAAAGATAATACTTTTATTCCATGAGCTTTAAGTGCTTCTTCTGTTTTTTCATTTCTACTATACCCAACAACTACTCCTGGCCTAATAACTAAATAGTTAGTTGCATCAAAGTGTGTTTCAAGGTCGATTGATAAATGAGAAGCTCCTTCTCCGGCAACTGGAATAAGAATTGGTTTTTTCCCAATTATTTCTTCAAGTATTTCTTCTAAAGAAACATTTAATTCTACTAATGAATGGTCATTACCCTTTATTTTAATTTTTCAAATTCTCAAAGTTCCCATCATATTAGGTGAATACAAAAACTTGTCAAAATCTAACATTGTTAATCAAGTATCTAAATGCATAAGATTTTTCTTTTTAGGTACATTTATTGCGATAACTGTTTCAAATAAATTGTCTTTTCTATCCTTTAGTTTGTTAGCAATAAGTTCAATTTCTTCCATTTCTGTTCTTTCAGAAACTCCAATTACTAATGTTTTTGAGTTATATATAAAAACATCTCCACCTTCTATTGTATGTTCATCATTTCTACTTGAGTATTGATAAACATCCTTGTATTCCGGATGGTTTTTAAAAATAAAGTCAGAAAAAATTGTTTCTCTTCTACGAGTTTTATATTTCATTTTATGAACTGTTACACCATTACCTACAGATGCAAATGGGTCTCTTGTAAAATATAAATTAGGCATTGGATCAACAACCAATTCATGCTCATATTCAATCCCTAATTCTTTAGCCATAATTCCAGACATTAAAAGCGAAACTAATTCTTTTGTTGTTTTTTGACCAAGAACATAATTCTTAATTTTTTCACGTACTGAATTATTTATTATTTTCGGCTCAACTTCGTCTAGTCAAGTTTCAATAAAATTATTTTTAGCTTCTTGTGAACAAATATCATAGGTTTCTGAGATTAAGTCAATTAGTTGAACTACTTCAACTCCTTCTTTCTCAAGAATTTTAATAAAACTTTTGTGTTCCTCTCTTGCTTGCTTTGGTTCAAGAAGAGCTGAAAATAATAATTCGTCTAATCTTTCAGGTGAAATATATTCAATTTCCTTACCTGGGGTATGAACAAGTACTTTCCGTAAATTTCCTATTTCACTATATGTGTTTATAGATTTAATAATACACTTCCTTTACATAAATCATATTTTATAAATATAAAGAATAAAAAAACTTTATTTAAAATTTAAATATAATTTCTAATTTTTACTCTTATACTTATACTTTTAATTATACTCTCATTTTTGATTCAAACTATAAAACTTCTCTATTTTTAGGAACTATAAAGTAAAAATCTATGTGTTTTACATAGATTTTTTTAGAATAGGATTAAATTTTGCTATTTGTAAGTAAATTACTCATTTTCAGATGTGAATTTTCTTCCTCATAAATTATTTATTGATTTGCTAATATCTAAGTTATTAAAAAGAATTTGATATAAACATTCTACTATCGGTAGATCAAGTTTTTCACGTATTCTAATTTTTTCAACAATCTTTATGGCATTAAGACCTTCAAGTGTGATTGATGAAGATAATGCTTTTTCCTTGTCTCTTACAAATTTTCGACCAAAGGTATAATTTCTTGATAGATCTGACATTGAAGTTAAAATTAAATCTCCGAGTCCGGTTAATCCCATAATTGTGTCTGGTTTTCCACCTAAAAACTTATTAAAAATTGAAAGTTCATGAATACCTCTAGTTATAAAAGCTGCTGTTGTATTTATTTTAAACCCATACTCAGTCAACATTCCTGAAGCGATTGCCAATATGTTTTTATAGATACCTCCAGCTTCAGCACCAGTAACATCAGTTTGAGTAAAAATTTTAAAATATTTATTTGAAAAAAGCGACTGAACTTCTTCACATAATTCTTGTGAGTTTGAAACTGATGCAACTGTTGTAAAACCCTTTGCAACCATTTCTTCTGCATATGAAGGACCCAAAATACTTACAATTCCTCTAATGTTTGAATTGCCTTCTATTTCTTTTTCAATACCTTTATGTAATCCAATATCTGTTCCAGGATAAAACCCTTTAGATCCACTAATAAGTAAAATTTTAGAATTAATATTTTCCTTTATTTTTTGAATAGTTTCTGGAATAACTATTGAAGGAAGTGCTAAGACTACATATTCAGCTTTGTCTAAAGCTTCATTTAAATTAATTGTTGTTTGAACTGGATAAATTAATAAGTCTTCACTAAAATATTTCTTATTTTTCCCAACTTTTAATTCTAATACTTCAGTTTCATCAATACCATAAACTATTATATTTCGACAATTTGCATCATATAGGATATTTGAAAAAGCGGTTCCAAGTGCTCCTGAACCTATTATAGCTATCCTGCTATTATTAATTTTCTCTGATTTATTCATTTTATTAATCCTTTTTTTTACATGCAAATAAATTTAAAAAAATAAATATCCATATTATGGATAATTATTTAAATTAATTATCTGATTGTTCTCCGCTTTCTTTATAGTTTTCAAAGAAGCTTCTTGGATCAGGTAAATCGAATTTTGAATTTTCTTCAAATTTAGAACCTGTTCCAGCTGGTATTTTATGACCTAAAATAATATTTTCTTTTAGACCTTCAAGTTTATCAATTTGATTTGAAATAGCTGAATGAACTAAAATCTTAGCTGTTTCTTGATATGATGCTGCGGCAAGGAATGAATCTGATAATAATGGCGTTTGTTTAGCACCTTTAATAACAACCACTCCAAATGCTGGTTTTTTACCTTCATTCAACAGTTTTGAATTTACTTTTTGGTATGATAAAATATCTTCAATTCCTCCAATAAAGAATTCAGAATCACCTGGATCAGTAATAATAATTTTTGATAACATTTGACGAATAATAATTTCAATATATTTATCACTAATTGAGATACCTTGCATACGATACAATCTTTGAATCTCTTTCAAAATATAATTTTGAACGCTTCTGGCATTTGTTAATTTCAAAAGATCTCTTAGAATAATTGGACCTTCAGTTATTTTTTGACCAGGGGTAACCTTGTCACCAACTTTAACACGTTTCTTTGAGTTGGCAGAAATTTCAATTGACTTAGTTGCCATTGTGCCATCTGGTCTTTCATATGAAATTTCGATTATTTCACCAACATTAGTTTGTTTTATTGATTTAATTTCACCAGTTTTACTTGAAATGATAGCTGGACGACCTCATGGTTTTTCATATGCATCAATTAGTTCAATTAGTCTTGTAAAACCACCTGTAATATCTTCAACACCTGCAACCCCACCAGTATGGAAAGTACGCATTGTTAATTGTGTTCCAGGTTCTCCAATTGATTGAGCAGCAATAATCCCTACAGCTTCTCCAATATTTACAACTCTATTTGTTGCAAGATCTTTTCCATAACAAACTTTACATACACCATTAATAGTGTGACAACCAAGTGTTGTACGTAAATCAACTTCAGTAATTTTAGCTTTAATAATTTTGTCCGCTATTTCAGGAGTAATCAAAGTTGTCTTGTCAACAATCATTTTCTTATTTTCATCATAAATTGCAGAGTTTGTATAACGACCTTCAATTCTCTCTTCTAAATCAACAATAACTGTCTTTGTTTTTTCATCAATTATTGTTTTAGATATGTAACCAAAATCTGATCCACAATTTTCTTCTCTAACAACAATATTTTGAGCAACATCAACTAAACGACGTGTTAGATAACCTGATTTAGCTGTATTAAGAGCAGTATCAGTTAGTCCCTTACGAGCACCATGTGTAGAAGAATAAAATTCATATGCAGTTAGACCTTCAAGGAAAGAAGATTTAACAGGAACTTCAACAGTTGAACGAACTTCACGCTCATTTGTAGCATCAACTTTTGTTTGTTTTGTATTATTAGCCATTAAACCACGAATACCTGCAAGTTGAACTAAGTTAGAAACATTACCACGGGCACCAGATTTAATCATCATATTAATTGAATTATTTGCTTCATTAGAAAAAACATCATCTAAATTGTTTTGAATATCTTCCTTTATTTTTGTTCATTTTTGATTTGATAAACGATATCTTTCATCATCAGTTACAAGTCCAAGTTGATATTTTTCTTTTAGAAGATCTGTATATTTTTCACCTTCCACAATTTTTTCTTTTCTATTTGTAGCAATCAAAATATCACTAAATGAAATAGTAACACCTGATTTTGTAGAGTATTTAAATCCAAGTTCTTTAATCCTATCCAAAATCATCGCAACTTGATTTGTATAATTGAATCAAACACGGTTTAATAAAATTGTTCTTTCTGTTGGTTCTAGTGTACGATCAACATTATCATTTTTAATCATTATTTCTTTTTGTAAAATTGTAAATTGTTCATTTAAAATATCTGAGAAAATGGTTCCATGAACAGAACCCAATTCTTTGCCATTAAGATCAATAAGTTTTGAAAATTCAAGATTCATTGATGCTAAATTTGACTTATTAACAATTTTAATTAATTTTGCAACTTCTCTAATAGATGTATTAACAAAATATTTATCAAAAACACTTCTAATAATTTTTGCAATATCTTTTTTAGTTAAAGGTACATTAATTGGTAACGAATCTATTTTTTCCTTTATATTTTCACCATATGGTAAATAATATTTATTATTTTGACCATTCAACGACTCTTTAGTATTATCAAAAATAAATGGAAAGTGTTTTGGCAATGCTTCATTTAAAATAAATTTACCTACAGTAGATATAGCGTATCCTTTATCTTGCTTAAAGTCATTTGTTGATTTAATTTTTGAATATGGCATTGCAATTCTTGCATGCAATGAAATAATATTATTTTCATATGCCAATTTCATTGAATTGAAGTCAGAGAAAAACTTACCTTCTCCCTTTGCACCTTTTTCTTCAGTGGTTAAATAATACAACCCAAGAATCATATCTTGTGAAGGGTTGATAATAGGTTCTCCATCTTTTGGTCCAAGAATATTTCTATTAGCAAAAATAAGTTCTCTCGCCTCTTGAACGGCTTTATCCGAAATTGGAACGTGAACCGCCATTTGATCACCATCAAAGTCAGCATTGAAGGCGGTTGTTACAAGTGGATGCAATTTAATAGCTCTTCCACGAATAAGCACTGGTTCAAAAGCTTGAATTGACAAACGGTGAAGAGTTGGAGCACGATTTAATAAGATTGGCCTATCTTTAATAACCTTTGCAACATGGGCTCAAATTCTTGGATCTAATTCTTCAATAAGTTTTTTAGCACCTTTGATTGTAGTATTAACATCTTTGGCAATTAATTCCCTAACAATTCATGGTTCAAATAATTTTGCAGCCATTTCACGAGGAATCCCAGCTTGATGCATTTTTAGGTTAGGTCCAACAACGATAACAGAACGACCAGAATAGTCAACACGTTTTCCAAGTAAGTTTTGTCTAAATCTTCCTTTTTTACCTGTTAGAGCATCAGAAATAGATTTCAAAGGACGGTTATCTTTTGAAACAATTGGTGAAGGAGTTCTTCTTTGGTTATCTATTAAAGCATCAACCGCTTCTTGAATCATTCTAAGTTCATTTTGAACAATTAAAATTGGAGCATCGGTTTCTTGTCATTTTTTCAAACGATTATTTCTAATAATGATACGACGATACAATTCATTAATATCACTCGTTGAGTGACGACCACCATCCAATTGAATCAACGGACGTAAATCAGCAGGAATAATAGGAAGATTATAAATTAGCATGTTTTTTGGATCTTGTCCAGAACTAATAAATGAATTAATAATTTTTAATCTTTTATAAAGTTTTTCTCTTGTTTGTAATTTTGTTGTAAGAGCTTTTTCACCCTTATTTACAATTGCATTAATTTCATCAATTTCATTTTTTACTTCTTTTTTTGTTTCTTCTAAATCAAAATTTTGTAATAAATATTCAAAAGCCTTAGCTCCTGTATCAATTTTTGCGTCTGAAAATTCTTCTATAATTTCATTAAGCTCATAAAAATCAATTCCATAATCTTTACCCATTTTAGAAGAAGCTCTATCTTCTAGTTCACTAATTGCACTTGAAATTTCTTTAAATTCGAAAGAATTTGGTTCAAATTTAAGTCTAATTTCCTCAAGTGCTTGACGATAAATATATGCTGCTTCATTAATTTCAATAATTAGATTTTCAGGTAAGGCTTTAATTCCACCTGATTTTAAAACGATATGAGATTTATAGTAAATAACGCCTTCAATAGCTCCTCTTGAGTGAACCTTATTAGAAACTCCTACTTTTAATCCTAATAATTTAGCTAAAATTGAATTATCAACTTTAAAAAATCAAAAATGTAAAACAGGGGAGTTTAGTTTAACGTGACCCATTCTGTTTCTACGTGAAATTTTAGGTAAAATTTCTGGTTTTAATTCCTTACATAGATCAGTATTTTCACAAAATGTATTTTCATTTGATTTTTTGTATTTCTTTGAACAAATAGCACATTTAAAATCTGTTGTTGGACCAAAAATTAATTCATCAAACAAACCACCCGCTTCAGGTTTGTATGATTTATAATTTATTGTTTCTGGTTTAGTAACTTCACCATTACTTCATTCTAAAACGTCTAAAGGTGTAGCTAATGAAAGAGAAATATTCTTGATTTTATTTTGCTCTATTGAAGCATATTTTCTTGATAATGGCATATTTATTTATCTCCTTCTTCTACTTCGTTTTCATAAATTTCTAATTTAATTCCAAGACCTCTAAGTTCATATGCTAGAACGTTAAAAGATTCAGGTGTACCTGGAGTTGGTAAAGGTGTATTTGTTGCCAATGCATTATATAATTTATTTCTACCTTGAATATTGTCAGACTTATAAGTTAATAATTCTTGCAAAATCATTGTTGCTCCATATGATTCAATAGCTCATGTTTCCATTTCACCAAATCTTTGACCACCATTTTGAGATTTTCCTCCAAGTGGTTGTTGTGTTATCAATGAATATGGTCCAATACTACGAGCATGCATTTTATCATCAACCATGTGAGATAGTTTAAGCATATACATAACACCAACAGAAATATCATTATCAATTACTTCTCCATCAATTGGATTAAATAATTTTTGTTTTCCAGTAGTTGAAACTTTAGCCTCTGATAACGCTTCTAAAATATGTTCTTTTTTAACTCCATCAAAAACAGGAGAAACAAATTTTACATTCAATGCTCTTCCAGCCATACCTAAGTGGAGTTCAAGTATTTGACCTAAATTCATCCGAGAAGGAACACCTTGTGGATTTAATAAGATATCAACTGTTGTTCCATCTTCTAGGTGAGGCATGTCTTCTTCTGGCAAGATAATTGAGATAACACCTTTGTTACCATGACGACCAGACATCTTGTCACCAACTTTTATTTTTCTCTTTTGGGCAATTAAAACTTTTATAATTTTATCAACACCATCTTCCAATACATCTCCTTGATCTCTTGAAAGAACTTGAACATCAATAACTGTTCCTGCTTGTCCATGCTTTACTTTTAATGATGTATCTAGAAAACTAGAATCACGATGACCAAAAATAGCAGCCATAAGTTTTTCTTCAGGTGTTGGATTGTGTTCACCTTTTGGAGATATTCTACCAACAAGTATGTCACCTACTCCAACTTCTGAACCAATAATTACAATTCCGTTTTCATCTAAAAATCTTTTTGAAGCAGCTGAAGTATTTGGAATTTCAAATGTTAATTGATCTTCACCAGCCTTTGCTTTTCTAAACTGGATTGTTTGCTCTTCTATATGGATTGACGTAAAAACATCATCCTTTACAAGTCTTTCATTTATAATAATGGCATCTTCATAATTGTAACCATTTCATGTTGAAAAGGCGACAAGAACATTTTTTCCAAGAGCCATTTCTCCATCTTTAAATGATGAAGAATCAGTAAGAAGTTGACCTTCTTTAACCACATCCCCTAACTTAATAATTGGAATTTGATTTATAATTGTTCCTTGATTTGATTTTTGGAAAGTTTTTAAATAATAACTTATAACTTCTTTATTATCACTTGATTTAATTCTTATTTTTGTTGAGTCTACATAAATAACTTCACCAGCTTTTTTAGCCTTCATATTTGCAGCAGAATATTTGGCAATTGCTGATTCAATTCCTGTCCCAACAATTGGAGCTTCTGCTTTTAATAAAGGAACAGCTTGACGTTGCATATTAGAACCCATAAGCGCACGGTTAGCATCATCATTTTCTAAAAATGGAATCGCAGCCGCAGCAATTGAAGTCATTTGTTTTGATGAAACATCAATGAAATCAACAGCTTTTGGTCCAACAATAATAAAATCATTATCTTTTCTAACAGTAATATGTTCGTCAATTATTTCATTTGCATCATTAATGTTAATTGAAGATTGAGCAAAAGTAAATGATTGTTCATCAATAGCTGTTAAGTAAATTGGTTCTTTATAATCAACAACACCATTAGTAACTTTAAAATAAGGAGTTTTTAGAAACCCATATTCATCGATAATTGCATAAGTTGCCAAGTTTAGAATAAGACCTATATTTGGACCTTCTGGAGTTTCAATTGGACAAATTCTTCCATAATGAGTTGGATGAACGTCACGAACTTCAAATTGTGCTGTATCTCTATTAAGACCACCAGGCCCTAAAGAAGTCACACGTCTTTTGTTTGAAATTTCACCAAGTGGATTAATTTGATCCATAAATTGTGAAAGTTTTGAAGAGTTAAAGAATGTTTTGAATTGGTTGTAAACAGGTTTGTTGTTAGTAACATTTTTAGGAGTAACTTTTTCAATTTCCTTTGAAGACATTCTTTCTTTTGCATTTTTTTCAAGTTTGGTTAAACCAATTTTGAATTGATTTTGTAGTAATTCACCCACAAGCACAACCCTTTTGTTTACTAGTGAATCAGGATCATCATCTTGACCAATATTTTGAATTAAATTAAAATAGTATGAAACAACAGCAATAATGTCAGGAATTAGTAAATTTAATTCTGTTGAAGTCGGATCATTACCAATAACTGTAATTGGTTCAGCTCCTTGAATAGAAGCTTCTTTTTCATTTTGGAAAATCTTAACCATGGTAATTTTGATTCTCTTCTTAAGTTTTGGATAATCTTCAATTAGTTTTCCGTATGCTTTCTCAGTAATGTCAGGAATTTTTACCATTTTCAAAACATCATCCATAAATAATTGATCAACTTTTTTAGCATCTGAAATACTAAATTTGTGGCCTTTTTTGAAAACTACTTGTCCTTCTTTATACTCTTCATTTTCTTTTTCAGCGACTAAATCTTCAGCAAGAATTTTATTAAAAATTCTATTTTGTAAGTTTAATTTACGATTTATTGTATATCTACCTGTTTTTGATAAATTGTATCTACGACTGTTAAATAAAAGGTTTGGAAATAAATTTGCTGTTGATTCAGCTGTAACTCTATCTCCCTTTCTAATAATTTGATAAAGAGCTTCAATACACTCTTCTTGAGTTTTATATTTATCTTTTTTAAGAGTTTCTTCCAAAACATCTGACTTACCAAACAATTTAATAATAGTGTCTTTATTTAATCCAAATGTTCTTAAAAAGACTGAAACTGGAACAGCTTTATGTTTATCTATTCTAATTTTTACTCCATCGATTGAATTCCCTGTTACTCTATGGTAGATTTCAATTCATGATCCTAATTTAGGGATAATTTCAACTTTGTTAAAAAGATCATCTGCTTGCTTATTTCTAACTTGACGACCAAAATATGCACCAGAAGAACGAATTAATTGTGAAATAATAACCTTTTCAGAACCATTTATTATAAATGAAGCACCATTTGTCATTAAAGGAATTTCACCAAAAATAACTTCTTCTTCTTTTACTTCACCTGTTTCAATAATTGTTTTTCTCAATTTACCATATAGCTTTGCAGCATAAGTTGTACCCTTTTGTTTTGCTTCTTCAATTGATTTAGATTCATTTTTTGATCTTTCAATTCTTTTTGACTTTGAAATATATTCAATAACTGTCTTACCGTTATTTGAACGAATTGGATAAATTTCCTTGAAGCTTTCCTCAATTCCTTTTTCTAAAAATCATTCAAAAGAATCTCTTTGCATTTGTAAGAAATCTTGTGTTTCAAGTTCTACTTTTGTATTAGAATAATCACGTCTGCTTGTTATTGGTCCATATTTTTTTATTTGATAATTGGTTGATTTACTCATAAAATATTCTCTTTTCAGCATTAATTTATCCATTGTATGTATTTAAAATATTTTTTTAAAAAAAACAAACATGGAAAAGGTTATTTTTTAATTGTATCATATTTTTAAATAAATGATAATTATTTAAAATCTTTCTGATTTATTCCATTTTATTACCATTTTTTACAAGTAAACGATACTCATAATCATCCACAATATTCCTTATTTTTATCAGTCAATGGTTCAATCCACTCTTTGTTTTTACAATATTATGGACTCTAGATAATTCTTCGCTTATTTGTGAAAGTGGAAGGTAGGGATTTTCGCTTTTAAATTTATAAAACTTTAATTCATCTTCCTTAAATTTTTTCAAAAGGTTATTTTTAATAATAAATTGGTAATTTTCCAAAAATAAAGCATTAGAATCCACAAGCTTTGATTGATTATATATATCTAAATTACCAATTCTTGTAATTTGATTTTTATGATCTCTACTTATGATTGCATCAAAAAATTTAAAAAAAGATTCTTGAGACCCAATTGCCTTGAGAAATTCTGATATTTGATCATTTTTCTTTATGTATAAAATTGTGTAATCGTTCTTTTCAAAAACAGAAAATTTAAATTCATAGTTATTTAATTTTGCAAGCATTAAATTAGCTACTTCTTTGCTCTTTACCTTTAATTCTAGGTGGTAAGATGATGATTTGAGGGATGAAATTGATCCACTACACACAAATACCCCAGCAAAGAAAAATTGCGGATCAGAAATAATCAGTTTATTTAAATCTGCTTTTTTAAAAATTAGTGTTTTGTTTTTTACTTCAAAATATTTTTTGCTCATTTTAAGCAATGCTATTATTCTCTCAAATATAAAATCATTTTTAAATGAAATTTTTATTTCTTCCACATCTTCCTTGAGTGAAGAGAAAATAAGACCATCTAAAAATGAAGTTGTTTGTTTTTTATTAAAATTCTTAGATATCAACTCATTTTTTATCTCAAATGAAAAACTTTCCAATATAACCCCCTCTTAAAAAAGGCAAAAAAAAGCAGCGATTATCTATCTTCCCTATAAAGGTATTTTCGACGTGAAAAGGCTTAACTACTGAGTTCGGAATGGATTCAGGTGATCCCTTTTGCTATGTTCGCTATTTATGATTATATAATAATATATTTATTTTTTTGGAAAATATTTAAAAAATATTGGGGTTGTTTGCATTTCGATATTTTAGAGGTAAAATTTTAACTATTTTCTCAATATCCCCTCTTTAATGAATTAATAATTTTCATTCTTTTTTGTTTTTTGATTTTTTCTGGTTCATAACTTAAATTGCTATTTTGAATAGTTCATAACATACTTTTTTCCAAATTCTTTTCATTAATATCAAAGTCAAGTAAATATTTTGTATATTCTTCTCCAAAAATATAATTGACCACATGCCCTTGCTCTCTTTTTCTTGAATTTCCCATTGACAATTTATGTATGTGACTAGAAATTGTTGGAAGTGCCCTCAAAATTCCTTTTTTAGTGTTTCAAAAAATATTTATTGATATGTCTTTTTGAAATAATCTAAAACAAATTCATAAACTAGAAACCACAAATCGATAATATGATTTGTAATAAGGATTATCTTCATTTCTAATACTTGGATTAATTTTCTTAAATTCTAAAAATGAGTTATAAAGGGTATTTGCAATTACTAAATATAAGCTTTCAATTTTATGGATTCTTTCAATTCAATCTTTTGCAATATTAAATAAGTTGGAAGTTAGTGAGTTATTTTTTGTTTTTGGGTGATTTATATTCATTAACACATTGTAAAATTCACTTTCTTCAATTGAAGATTTTTCGAATACTAAGTTAATTATATCTGCAAGCACAAAAACGTCATTTTGATTTGTTCACATTTTTTTAATATTATGCTGATTCAACAGACTTCAAAGTTCATTACTCTCTGAAGATCAAATAAAATCAATTGTTGAAGCTTTTGTTTTTTTATTCTCTTTTGTGCTTCAAGTGACAAATTTACTAAAGAGTCTTACTATAAGATCAATGTTATTTATCTTAGAAACTAAGAGGTTTATAAATTTCTTAAAGAGCAAAACATCTTGAACTGTATAATTTCTTATTCCTAAAATATTTATTATAACTTCGGATAAGAAATATTCCAATGGATCATTTCCTATGATATTTTCAATAATTAATTTCATATCGAGTTTTTTAAAAAAATTACCAACAAAGTCTTTAATAAATGAATTTATATTCTTTAAATTTTCAATTTTACTTAGTCCTTCAAAATAACTGCTCATTAAATTAATAAACAAAAATTCTAAATTGATGTCTAGAAAATTATTAACTAGAATTTCAACTTGATCTAATTGAGTAGAATTGAATCTTTTCGAAATTATATTAACTGCTTTAATTTTAATGAATTCTCTAATGGATTGATTGTATTTTGGAGAGTTATAAACATTGATCAACACAGAGGTGAAAGCTTGTTCAATTAAGGTTAGCAAATCTTTATCATTCGATTTTTTCAGCTCCATACTAAAATCTTTTAGCAGCAAAAAAACACTTGAAGCATCAAATATTTTATTTAAAATAAGATTGTCATATTCTTCTGTGGTAGATTTAATTTTTAACTTATTCTTCTTATCAATCTCCTTTTGAATTTCATTGACAACAATATCAAGATAGTCACTCTTATAAATAATTTCCAATAATATTGTTGTATATTTTTTATTCTTTAAAATCTTTTCCATTTTCTTTTTAGGATCAAAGTTATTTTCTTCAATAAATATTAGAAATGAATTCAAAAAATTATTGACATTATTGTATGAAGAAGATCTTGCATCTGAAGTTATAAATTTTTTTATTGATAGCCGTTCTTTTAGGTTTAAAAATTCTTTTTCATGAAAATTATTAGATCAAAATGTTTTTTCGTTTGTAATATTTGATAATTCAATTAAAGATGTGTCTACTAACTTTGTATTAGAAAAATCAATTACATTTGAAAATTTTTTCTTATCACTTTCAAAAAAAAGTTTGTTCATATTTGGAATAATATTTTTAATTTCTTCAAATGATTTATTATGGAAATCATTGGATAAAGCAATTTTATAAAAAATTTCATGGGCAATTTTTTTGTATCCAAAATATGTAGGATGGATATCACAAAAAACACTAGATAAATTATCTATATTTTCCTCTCAGTAGTCTTTATTTTCTACGTTAACAAAATACATATTTGCATTATTTGCAAATTCGATAATCATTTTGTTAAAAATTTCAATATAGTACTTTAGTGATATTTCGTGACCACCTTTTTTATTTAATTCCTTATCACTTAGACGTGCAAGGACTGGCAAAGTTGAAGGATAACTAGTTACAATAATATTGGCTGTCGGATTAATTATTCTAATTTCACTAAAAAATATCCTAAGTTTTTCAAATATTTGGTTATTTATATTATCCATTCTTCTATCAAATTCTTTTTTTGAAATAAGACCATTTTTTAAGGATGTTATTTCTAAAAAGGGGAATTCTGTTATTCAATCATTTGCTCCAATTGTTATCGTAATTAGATTAGCGTTTTTTATTTTGTTTTTCAACTTATTAAAATCGTTTTTGTCATTTATACCAAACATTCCAAATTGATTAAATGCTCTTCTTTTTTGGGGATTATTTTCCTTTCTATCACTTTGTTTTATGTCTAAAATTTGTCTCTCTGAATTTTTAAAATTATACTTTTTTGGTTCAACTCCCAAAAAGTATAATCAATCAGAAATTCTAGTTCCAGTTAAACAAAAATTATCAAATTCTTCAATACAATTTGGACTTATATCATTTAGCATTTTAGCCAAAATAGAAGGATAACTCATTCCCCTAATTTCGTTTTTATTTGATTTACTATCGAAATATATTTCACCAGGGAAACCAATACCATAAGCTGCATTAAATCCTTCACCGATTGAATCTCCAATAGCTAAATATCTTATTTTTTCTTTTGATATATCAATTTGTTTTATAGACATTTTGCTCCTTGATTCTTAAAAAAATTATAATTCTTTTTGATTAAATAATATTATTTATGAAAATAATTGTTGTTTTCCCATATTCTTTAACTTTATCAATAATCATGTTTTTAGGTATTTTTATTTTTGTAAAATTATCCTCCTGTGTTTCGATGATAATTTGACCATATTTATTTAAAAATGAATCCCGAGCTAATATTTCTAAAACATTATTAAGCAAATCAACTTCTTTGTAGGGGGGGTCTAAAAAAATTAAATCATATTTTGTTCCTTTTTTTGAGATTAGAAAATTAAGTGAATCTTGATGATAAACGTCTGCATTAGTAATTGATAATTTATCCAAATTATATTTAATTATTGATATTGATTCCCTAGAATTATCAACACAAATTGATTTCATAGCTCCTCTAGAAATAGACTCAATAGCCATTGCTCCTGAACCAGAAAAAAGATCAAGAACAATTGAATTTTCTACTTGGTTCTGAAGACAATTAAAAATTGATTCACGGACTCTATCGGTTGTAGATCTAGTATTTTTGATATCAGGTTGTTCTAACGTAGATTTTCGATATTTACCAGCAATAATTCTTAACATAATTATTAAATAATAACATTATAAGTTATAATATTATAATTAATTGAAAAGGAGTTTTTGATGCTCAAACTAATAGAACACCCACTTATTGATGCAAAATTAACTGTTATGAGAAATACTAAAACTGATCATACTACTTTCAAAAATAATCTAAACGAAATTGCTTCTCTTATGATTTATGAAGTTCTTAGAAACTATAAAACTAAAAAAATTACCATAACAACTCCTACAAATCATAAAACCATTGGCGCAACTTTTGACAAAGAAATTGTTATTGTTCCTATCCTAAGAGCAGGAATTGGAATGGTGCAAGGGATGCAATCTCTTGTTCCTGAAGCAAGAGTTGGTCACATTGGAATTTATCGAGATGAAAAGACAATGAAGGCAAATGAATATTTCTACAAAATGCCTAATATCAAAAAGGATTCGTATATTTTGGTTGTAGATCCGATGTTGGCAACAGGTGGAAGTGCTTGTTATTCAATTAAAAAATTAAAAAAAGAAGGCTATACAAATATCCAACTAATTTGTATAGTTGGTGCTCCTGAAGGTGTTGAGAGGATAACTAAGGCATTTCCTGACATTAAAATCTATTTGGCTGCTCTTGATGAAAGATTAGATGAAAATGGTTATATAGTCCCTGGTCTAGGTGATGCTGGAGATAGAATTTTTGGTACTAAGTAAAAAAATGATAAATATCAAATAAAGTTTCAAAAATTGAAAGTTATTTCTTGGTTAAATATATTTATAATATATAATTTTCTTTATGATTGAAATTAAAGATTTAAAATTTAAATATGATGGTGCAAAAGATAATGCCTTAGATGGTATTAATTTAACTATGCCTAGAGGTAAGTATATAGCGATTTTAGGTCACAATGGTAGTGGAAAATCAACACTTTCAAAATTACTTGTGGGTCTATATAAACCAACTGAGGGCGAAATAATTATTGATGGAATAAAGATGAGAGTTAATTCTATTAAAGAGATTAGAAAAAAAATTGGAATTATTTTTCAAAATCCTGATAATCAATTTATTGGTTCTTCTGTTGAAGATGATATTGCTTTTGGACTTGAAAATGCTTGCGTTCCTAGAGAAGAAATGAAAGAAAAAATTCAAATATTTGCAGAAAAAGTTGGAATGATTAAGTTTCTAGAAAGAGAACCACACACACTTTCAGGGGGTCAAAAACAAAAAGTGGCAATTGCTTCTGTTCTTGCATTGAATCCAGAAATAATCATTTTCGATGAAGTTACATCTATGCTGGACCCAAAAGGTAAGAATGAAGTTCTGAAATTAATTAAAGAAATTCAAAAAGCAAAGGATAAAACATTAATCTCAATAACTCACGATATGGATGAGGCAATTCAAGCTGATCATCTATTAGTTTTTGCTAAGGGAAAACTCATTGCAGAGGGAAGTCCTGAGGATATTTTAAACAATAAAGAAATAATTGAAATTGCGAAAATTGATTCTCCTTTTATTTATAAACTATCTTCTAAAATAAAGGGAATAAAACCAACCTATAATGAAGAAACGTTGCTTGGCGAAATATGAAAATAATAATTAAAAATATAAGTCAAGAATTTATTTCTGGAATGAATACAAAATTTAAGGCCATTGATTCAATATCTGCAGAAATTAATCAAGGGGAATTCATTGGAGTTATTGGTCATACCGGTTCTGGAAAAACTACTTTTATTGAACATTTAAATGCTTTATTGATTCCTTCTGAAGGAGAAATAATTATTGATGACAAGGTTGTAAAAAAATCCTGAAGAAAAATCAAAAATATAAAAGACATAAGAAAGAAAATTGGAATTGTTTTTCAATTTGCTGAATATCAATTATTTGAAGAGACAATTGAAAAGGATATTATTTTTGGTCCAATGACTATGGGGGCAACAAAAGAGGAAGCACAAGCAATTGCTAAGGAAATAATTGTTGAAGTAGGGCTTTCTGTTGATTATTTACAAAAATCCCCATTTCAACTATCAGGTGGCCAAAAAAGAAGAGTTGCACTTGCTGGAATAATGGCAATGAAGCCTGATTTTCTTGTCTTCGATGAACCAACTGCTGGCTTAGACCCTGCAGGAGCAAAGGATATTTTAGAATTATTCAAAAAAATGCATCAAAATGGTAAAACAATAATTATTGTTACTCATGATCTTGATAATGTACTAGAATATACAGATCGAACATTAATGTTGTGCGATGGAAAATTAGTGATGGATGGTCCAACAATAGATGTTTTGGAAGATACTGATTTATTGATTGAAAAGGGATTAGAACCACCCCAATTGTTAGCATTTGCAAACCTTCTTAGAAAAAAAGGAATGCCAATTGAAAAAGTGAAAACAATTGATGATTTAGCAAATCAAATAAATAAACACATGGATAAAAGAGTAAAATAAATTTAAGATAATATTAGAAAGGATAAAATTATGAAAATAAATATTGGTAGATATGTTCACTCAAAATCTCTAATCCATAAATTGGATTCAAGAGTTAAACTTTTTGGATCAGTTGCTTTTATTGTTTTAATTTTGCTTTCAACAACTTTTTTTACTTCCTTACTATTATTATTTCCTTTAATTATTGTTTTTATAATTGCAACTAAAAAGCCATTGAAATTATTGGGAATGGTTGCAACACCATTGTGAATCGGAATTTTTATATTTATAATTAATGTTTTTACAAATCATACGCCGCCAGTAGAGGATTGAAATTGAGATATGAAAGTTTGATGAAGTTATCCTTCTTTATCTATTGAAATTTCATGAAAGACTGTTGTAGATACATTAAATATAGCACTAAGAATATATTCTATTTTATTAGTAATGACAATTTTAACTTTAACCACTAAGCCAGTTTTACTAACAAAAGCACTAGAATTTTATTTTATGCCTTTGAAATGAATGAGAATTCCGGTTAACATATTTATTCAAATAATAACTATTGCCTTAAGATTTATACCAACATTATTAGATGAGGCTGGAAGAATATTAAAAGCCCAAGCATCTCGTGGTGTTGATTTTTCAAATGGAAATGTTAAAACCAAAGTTAAGGCAACGATTGTGCTAATTGTTCCATTATTTGTATCTGCTTTTGCTAAGGCAGATGATTTATCTAATGCAATGGAAACAAGGGGATATGATCCCTATGCAAAAAGAGTTGATTACAGAACATGAAACACAACAATAATGGGAGGGCTTTGTTTTTTGGCTATTGTAGGAATAATTGTTGTTTTTGGATTAATACTTAATGGAATTATTCCAATTCCTGACTGGTGAAGAAACATGCCTACAAGCTTAGTTTAAATATTATGAGTAACATTAAGAAAGAAATGGATTTATTGGTTGAGAAAATCAATAAATGAAATGATGAGTATTTTAATAATGACGCACCTTCTGTATCAGATAAAGTTTATGATACCGCTCTTAGAAAATTAGTAAAACTAGAAATGCAATATCCAGAACATATATCTTCAGAATCTCCAACAAATAATGTTGGTTCTAATATAATAAATAAGTTTAGTAAAATTATTCACAATAAAAAAATGCTCTCACTAGATAAGGCTTACTCTTTTGAGGATGTTGAAAAATTTATGAATGATGTCATAAAAGTTACTAAGAATAATAAAACTAACTTTTATCTTGAACCAAAGATAGATGGATTATCAATATCATTGCAATATGAAAATGGTAAATTACTTAGGGGAGTTACTCGTGGAGATGGAACAATAGGAGAAGATGTAACGGATAATATTTTAGATGTTATAAAAGATATACCAACCTCAATAAAATACAAAAAAGATATTGAAATAAGAGGAGAAATATTTATTTCAAAATCAAATTTTGAAGCGCTAAAAAAAATAGATCATAAGTTTGCGAATCCTAGAAATATGGCTAGCGGAACATTACGACAAAATGATAGAAATATTGTAAAGGAAAGAAAATTGTCTTGTTTTGTATATGAAATTGTGTCACCAGAATTACATTCAATAAATTCTTTTAGTGAATCTTTATCATTTTTAAGGAGCCAAGGCTTTAGAACTTTAGATAATGGATTACTAACTTCTGAAATAAATGAAATTAATAACTATATTTCTAGTTTTGAAAGAGAGAGAAATGAATTGGATTTTGAAACTGATGGAATAGTGATAAAACTGGATGACATTATTTTTTATAATGAATTAGGATTTACTTCTAAATTTCCAAAATACAATATTGCTTATAAATTTAATGATGAATTAGTCGAAACCAAATTAGTAGGAATATCAGTAACAATTGGAAGGACGGGAATGGTAACTTACAATGCACAACTTGAACCAGTTTTACTAAGAGGTACAGTTGTATCAGCGGCAACTTTACATAACTTTAATTACATAAATAAACTAAATATTAATATTGGAGATGATGTTCTAATAAAAAAGGCTGGAGAAATAATTCCAAAAGTATTTGCTCTTTCAAAAAAGAATAACCAAGCAAAGTATAATAAGGAAAAATATTGTCCTTATTGCAAGTCTAAGTTAATTGATAATACCCAACTTACTGATCAGTTTTGTATAAACAATTCTTGTCCAGAAATTAATATTAGAAAAATAATTCATTTTGTTTCTCGAAAAGCAATGAATATTACAGGATTAGGTGAATCTTGAATTAGAAAATTTTATGAATTAGAAATTATCAAAAGATATCCAGATATTTTTTTACTTAAGGAAAAGATTGAAGAAATTAAGAAAATTCCAAGAATTGGAGAAAAATCTTTAAATAACCTCTTAAGAGAAATTGAAAACTCTAAAAAAAATAGCTTACCTGCTATTTTATTTGCAATTGGAATAAATCATCTTGGTGATAGAAATTGTAAAATCATTGCTTCGAAAATTAATTCATTATCTAACTTTATTAATTATGATTTTAATCAACTAGAGGATATAAAAGATTTAGGACCAATTACATTGAATTCATTAACTGAATTTCAAAATAATCCAGATAATATTTTAGATATTAAAAAATTGATTTCCTTGGGAATTGATAGCTATTATGAAGAAATTATAAATATTAAAAATAATTTTTTTAGTAATAAAAATTTCGTAATTACAGGAAAATTTATAATGAGCAGGAATGATATCAAAAAGATAATTGAATCAAATGGAGGAAAAATTATTTCTGCCGTTTCAAATAATGTTGATTACTTGATTTGTGGATCTGATTTTGGAAGCAAAAAAGATAAGGCTGATGAATTAAAAATTAAAATTATTTATGAAGATGAATTAAATGAATTAATAAAACAGTTATAAAAAAAATGTTAAAATTCTAGTTAATAAGAACAATTGAAAATGAAGGATTCAAAATGGCAGGACATTCAAAATGATCAAACATTAAACACAGAAAAGGTGCACAAGATGCAATAAGAGCTAAAATGTTTGCAAAATTTTCAAAAGAAATAATGGTTGCTGCTTCTCTAGGTGGTCCAGATATTAATTCAAATCCTTCTCTAAGGTTAGCAGTTAATAAAGCAAAAGCTAAATCAATGCCAAAAGCTAATATTGAAAAAGCAATTGAAAAGGGTTCGGGAAGTGGTTCAACAGGAGCTAACTTTAAGGAAATAATATATTCAGGAAATCTTAGGCATGGAATTATTCTACTTGTAATTTGCTTATCTGATAATCATAATCGTGTTTCTTCAGAAGTTCAATTTCTTTTTAGAAAAGCAAATGGATCTGTGGGAAAAGCAGGATCAATACCTTATAACTTTGAAAGAAGTGGAGTTCTTGAAATAAATATTGGTGACAAAAATGAAGATGATCTAACTATGATTGCAATCGATTCAGGCGCTACAGATGTTGAAAGTGAAAATGGATATTTAACAATATATACTCAACCTTCAAATTTAAATAACGTTAAGGAAGCATTAGAAAAATCTGGAATAAGTGATTTTGAAACTGCAGAGGTTACATATATTTCACATGAAAAGGTAAAACTTTCAAAAGAAGAAACAGAAAAATTTTTAGAAACTCTTGATAGATTTGAAGACAATGAAGACATTCAAGAAGTATTTCACAATGTTGATTTATCAATTCTTGAGTAATATTCTAAACTAAAATAATCTTGATTTTATTTATATTTATTTTTATGGTATATTTATGTAATATGAATTATTTAGTAATAGTGGAATCACCAAACAAAGAAAAAACAATTAAAAAGTATCTAGGTGACGAATATGAAGTTCTTGCTTCTGTTGGACACATTGTAAAAATGACAACTTCAGGAGATGGAAGATTAGGAATTGATTTTGAAAATTGAGAGCCAAAATATTCTATTGAACCATCCAAAAAAGAAGTGGTTGAAAGATTAAGAAAAGAAGCTAAGAAAGCAGATACTGTTTTTATTGCAACAGATTTGGATCGAGAAGGGGAAGCAATTGGAGATAATCTCGTTGAGTTTCTAGATATTAAGGATAAGTACAAGAGAATAAAGTATAATGAAATTACTAAGGAAGCTGTTCTTAATGCAATTGCCAATCCTACAATAATTGATGAAAACTTGGTTAAAGCACAAAAATCAAGAAGGATGCTTGATAGAATTATTGGTTTTAAATTAACCAATTTGATTAAAACTAAATTATCTAATTATCCTGTTGCCCCAACTGCAGGAAGAGTTCAATCTATTGCTTTAAAATTAGTTGTTGATAGAGAAAATGAAATTAGATCTTTCGTTCCTGTTCAGTACCACACAATTGATGCAATTATTGATGATGAAATTACAGCTAACTATTTCAATCCTGATAATAAAGATATTGATAAGAGTTGAGTGCTACCTGAAAATATTGAAAAGATTTATAGTTCTTTAAAGGGACCTTTAGTGGTTGATGAAGTATCAACGACAATCAAAAACGATGCAAGCATAACACCTCTTAAACAAGCTGTTTTATATAGAAAAGCAGATATGTCTTCCAAATCAGCTCAATCAGCCTTACAAAGATTGTATGAAGGTTATGGAGATGGCGGACTAATTTCCTATCCACGTACAGATTCAACAAGATTATCAATTCCATTTTTAAATAATGCAAAATCTTATATTAAAAACGTTTTTGGACCTGAATATGTTTCTGAATCAATTAAAGGAATTGCTGGGGATCAAGATGCCCATGAGGCCATTAGACCAACCGATATTTCACTTACTCCCAAAAAGGCAGCAGAAAGATATTCTTTATCATCTTCTGAGAATAAAATATATTCTTTAATTTACTACACAACTATGCAAGCAATTATGACTGTTCCAAAAAGGGAAATATTAAGATATAATCTTATCAATTCTGGACACATGTTTAAGTTATCATCATCAAAAGTTATCTTTGATGGATATTTAAAACTTAAAGGTTATGAAAATTCAAGAGAGTTACCAAAATATGAAAAAGGGCAAATAATTGATGTTAAAGAATATATTAATACACCTCACGAAACAAAACCTCCTTCAAGATACAATGATGGTTCATTGATTCAAAAACTAGATGAAATAAAAGTTGGTAGACCTTCAACTTTTGCAACTACAATAAATAAAATAGTTGATCGTCAATTTGTTGAAAAAGATGGAAAATCACTTAAGGCTACAGAATTTGGAGAAGAAGTAATTAAGAAATTAATTGAAGGATTTCCTAATGAAATAACAGAAGGATACACAGCTCGTGTTGAAGCTGATTTAGATTTAATTGCAGAAGGAAAAATTGATTACAAATTTACAATGCAACAGTTTTGGAATAGATTTAATGATTCATATAAAACTGCTGAGTTGACATTAGAAAAAACTATTTTGATTCCTAAGTTAGTCGGTGAAAACTGTCCTGAAGATAATGGTCAATTAATATTTAAAAATTCTAGACAAGGGGAAGAATTTATTGGTTGTATAAATTTTCCTAATTGTAAATTCACTAAGAATCTAAAAGCCAAAAAGAGATTCTCATTTATTAAAAAATCTAAATAATAAGATAAATATTATTTTTTAAAATCATAAAAAAAACAAACCTAAGTTTGCTTAATATTTTTTCAATAAAACTTACTTGTTCTTAATTTTTTCTCAAGGCATTTCTAGCATTATTGTCTTTGTTTCTTCATCTTTAAATAATTGTTTTGATTTTTGAACTTCAGCCAAGATATTCTTAATGTGTTTTTCAATATCTCTAAGTTCTAAAATTAATTTAGATTCGTTAACATTTATTGCAAGAATTGTAATTTGACTATATACTTCAACATCAAATTCACCAATATATTTACAAATCATAAATTTCTTTTTGTCACCAATTATGGTTTTTAAAATATACTCGATTCTTCCAAGCATTTTATTTGTTATATAAGGAGCTTTAATTGTCACAATAAAAGTTTCTGAAGCTCCAAAAGAACCATAAAAGATTGGGTTCGAAAGTGCTTGAACAATAGATAAATCTAATCAGTCTAATTTTGTATGAGAAATTCCGATTGTAGAAATAACTTTATTATTAAAATTTCTTTCATTTGTGAAAAATAAAGATTTAGTTAGTGTAAAGTGGTTGGGATTTAAATCAGGCTCAACATATGGAACAACAATTGATTCTATTAGATCTAAAGCAAATCTTGAAATGAATTTTTTTCTATTAACTAAGTTTGCATCTTCATAAGCTTCAATAATTGTTGATTCCAAAATTGGAATGAATGGTTGACGATATCTTGATGCATCTTTTTTTAATTTGTCATAAAGTTTTTCTTCTTCTTTGCCATTAATGAAATTTTCAACCACACAATGAAATGAAAATACATCATACTTATTTAAAATATAAGCTAATTCTCTAACATAAGAAAGCATTTCAATACTTTGCGATCTATATAATATAATTGCTAAATCGGCATTTTCAAGAATATTTTTTATTTCTGAAATATTTTGTTGGAAAAATTGAGGAGCAGGAATAATTTTTGTCTTATCAGCTTTTGTTGCTCATGATAAAAATTTTGATTCAAATTTGTTCTTTATATTTGGATCTGATTTTACTTCTGAAGTTCCAATTTTGAAAAATTTTGTATTTGCTCTAATTGATTTATGAATACCTTCAAATTCACCCAATTCAGTATCTGAAAAATAAATAATTACTGTATTTGCAACATAATCTTTTTTAAAATTTTTAACTTCTTTTTTATTAAACATATATTCCACCTTTTATTCATTATAAAAATCTAATAATTTTAAAATGAATATAATATCTTTTAATTATAAATTAAAATTAAGTATTACCATTAATTTTATCTAATTTTATTTCCTAATGACTTTCCAGCTATTGCGCCATCTGAAGCTGCAGTAACTATTTGTCGAATGTTTTTTACACGTATATCCCCAACTGCATATACTCCTTTTTCTTTAGTTTCCATGCTATCATCTGTAATTATAAAACCTTTGGAATCAAATATATCTAAATGTGATGCAAAAGAGTTGGCTGCCAAGAAACCAATATATGGAAATAATGCATTAATTTTCATAGTTTGCTCTTTGCCTTCTATATTAACGATAATTTCTTCTAAACTAGGCTTTCCAATTAATTTTTTAACTGTGGAATTTAAGTGAATTTTAATATTCTTGATTTTCTTAACATCTTCAACAATTGATTTTTCAGCAATTATTTGGTCATCTTTAACAAAAATGTGAACTTCACTTGCAATAGAAGATAAATAGATTGCTTCTTCTATAGCACTATTTCCGCCACCTATAATTGCTGCAGGCTTCCCTTTATTAAAAGGTCCATCGCAAATAACACAATAAGAAACGCCTTTGTTTTCATATTCTCTAATTCCTTCAACTTCCTCAGGAATTCTATTAATAGTCCCACTAGCAATGACAACTGATTTTGATTTTAAAATTGTTTTATCCTTCAAAATAACTAATTTTTCAAATTCTGAAATTGATTCAATTTTTTCTACATCTCCATATTTATGTAAAACACCTGACTCTTTAGTATGTTTTAACATCCTTAATGATAATTTAGCTCCAGCAATAGTTTCATCACCAATTCAATTTTCAACCCTAAATGTTGTTGTCATCTTTCCGCCTGGCGCTCCCTTTTCAACTATCAAGACTTTTAGATTTGCTCTTGCAGCATAAAGGGCGCAATTCATGCCGGCAGGTCCTGAACCAATAATAATTGAATCATAGATGACTTCGTTACTCATTTATTCATCTCTTCCCAGTAACAGCAACTAGTTGTTGTTTTTGTTGTGTTTTTAATACATAATTTCTAGTTTTTCCAATAATGACAATATTATATAATTTGAAGGATTTTCTATAAAAGTATATTGTTAGCATTATTCCTAGGATTATTGAAATCACAGAGATTATAGTATAGAATAAATACGATTCTTCACGAAGTGGTTCCATTGCTGTTCTTGTAACACCATATCAAATTAAATATAAAGCTCCTGGGGTTCCTGGCTTTGTTAATCCAAAATTAAGGATAACTCAAACAATTACAATATATCCAACAATAGATGATAGTGATTCATAAAAGAATAATGGTGCTCTAAAGGCAGGTGTTGCTCCGGCACTATTAGCAATAAACATGTGTGATGAAATAAATGGACCTAGCCAAGATACTTCTCATTCTTCAACAACTTTTCCATAAACCTCATGATTTGCAAAATTTCCTCATCTTCCAACAGCTTGACCAATTAAAACGGTGGGCAATATAATACCAAATGTTTTTCTAATATCCAAAACATCTTTATGCCTTCTAATATATAGTAAGTTAAGAATTGTAGGAACAATAACACCTCCATGAATTGAAAGTCCACCTTCTCATATTGCATACCAGGCAGATCCTGGGAAAGGGTCTGCAGGATTATCAATTAATCTTTCGAAAATAAAAAATAGTCTAGCTCCAATAATTGATGATGGGATTGTAATTATAATAATCTTGAAAAGTAAATCCATTGGATATTTTTCTTTTCTTCAAAAGTAAGCAACTGTAACAATTGAGAGCATAATACCAATAACAATACAAAATGGATATAATGGAATAAAACTATCCATAGGAACACCTTGGACGTAACCAATATCTGTTGCTGTGTTAAAGTTTTCCATTCTCGATACTTCTTTCTTCAATAATTTTTAATGCATCTATTCCACTTTGCTTAGAAACAAATAAATTTGCTGCAGCAACCACTAGTGACGAAACACTTCTACCTGCCTTAACAGGAATATTTATTTTATTTATTTTACCACCTAATATAGAATATGATAAATTTTTATTCCCAATTCTATCAAAATTTGAGATGTCTTCTGAGTGGTTTAATTCGACTACTAAGTCAATATTTGTTTTCGTTCTAATTGCACGATCTCCATAAGTTGACCTAATATCCATTAAACCTAAACCCCTAGCTTCAAGGATATCTTTTGTTATTTCAGGAGAACTTCCAATAAAATTATTGCCAATTCTTTTAATGTGAACAGCATCATCAGAAACAAAAATGTGGTTTTTTTGGATTAATTCAAGAATTACCTCAGATTTACCTACACCACTTGCACCAATAATCATTACACCAATTCCGTTGATGATTACTAATGAACCATGAACAAATTCTGTTTGAGCAAATTTTTCAGCTAAATAAACTCCAATTGTGGTTATGTATGATGAAAGCGGTAAATCAGAAAGAACGACAGGGACACCATATGTTGAAGCAATTTCAATGATCATTTTACGATTATCCTCTTCAACCCCAGAAGAACAAATTATTAATGGGGGTTTTTTAGAAATTAGATTCTTTAAGGATTTTTCTTTTTCTTCTCTTGAAATTGTTGACATTCACTTAGATTCGCTAGTCCCTCATCCAATTATGTTTTTAGAAACGCAATCTTCACTGTAAAAATAACCCCTTAACTCTAATCCTGCACGATTTATTGCAGGTCTACTAATACTTGATCAGTTTTTGACAAATTTTTCATTAGCAATTTCTAATTTGTTTTCCTTGCATAATTCTAAAACATTGATTTCTTGATTTAATTCTTTTTTATTTTTCACTATCAATTACCTTCTTTAAATACTTAGCAGTTAATGAGTCCTTATTATTCATGATTTGCTCAGGAGTTCCTGTCACAATCACTTTACCACCTTTATTTCCACCACCTGGACCTAAGTCAATAATATAATCACTTGATTTTATTATATCAAGATTATGTTCAATAACTATAACTGTGTCACCTTTATCAACAATTTTATTTAAGATATTTAGTAAATTTTGAATATCATATGTATGCAAACCAGTTGTAGGTTCATCTAAAATATAAATTGTTTTTCCTGTCGCAGTTTTCTGTAAGTGGGTTGACAATTTAATTCTTTGTGCTTCCCCTCCCGAAAGAGTAGTGGCATTTTGTCCTAATTTAATGTAACCCAAACCTACCTCTTCAAGAATCTTTAACTTGTCTCTAATCTTTGGTTTTGAAGTAAAAAATTTCAATGCTTCCTTAACGCTCATATCTAGAACATCAGCAATGCTTTTATTTTTATATTTGACCTCTAAGGTTTCTAAATTATATCTTTTACCATCACAATAGTCACAGACAACATAAACATCTGGTAAAAAGTGCATTTCAATTTTTATCGAACCGTCACCACTACATTTTTCACATCTTCCACCCTTAACGTTAAATGAAAATCTCCCCTTCTCATATCCTCTCGCTCTCGATAATTCAACTGATGTAAAAACTGTTCTTATATCATCAAAGACTGTTGTGTATGTAGCAGGATTAGATCTTGGAGTTCTCCCGATTGGTGATTGAGAAACTTTAACAATTTTATCAATATTATGAATACCATTAATTTTTTTAAATTGACCTGGTTTAATATTATTATTTGTTAATTCTTTTTGTAATGCTTTTATTAGAACATGATTAATTAGTGTTGACTTTCCACTCCCAGAAACTCCTGTCACAGAAATCAATTTACCTAACGGAAATTTTGCATCAACATTTTTTAAATTATTTTCATTAGCTCCAATAATTTCAAGAACTTTACCATTACCACTTCGCCTAGATTTAGGAGTTATTATTTGTAATTTTTTTGATAAATATTGACCTGTAATTGAATTTTCATTTGCCATAATTTCTTGCAATGTTCCAGCACCAATAATTTCACCACCTTCATTACCAGCAAGTGGTCCAATGTCAACAATGTAATCAGCACTCATGACCGTCTCTTCGTCATGTTCAACAACAATTAATGTGTTTCCAATTTCCACCATATGTTTTAAGGTTTTAATTAATTTATCATTATCACTTTGATGCAATCCAATTGAAGGCTCATCAAGAACATATAAAACTCCAACTAATTTGGAACCTATTTGTGTTGCTAAACGAATTCTTTGTGCTTCACCACCTGAAAGAGTTTCTGCAGTTCTATTTAATGTTAAATAATCTAATCCCACATCTTTTAAAAACATTAATCTATTACTCAATTCATTTAAAATTGAACTTGCAATTTTTTGCTCAATTTCAGAAAATGTAAATGATAATAATTTTTCAAGAGCTTCTTCAATTGATAGTGAAACAAAAGCATCAATATTTAACCCTCCAATTTGAACAGCTAGTGCATGTTTATTCAATCTCATACCCTTACAGATATTACACTTTACTTCAGACATTTTTTTTCTATAGTATTCTCTAACATCATCACTAGTTGTATCTAGGTATCTTCTATCAAGTTTTGTAAAAACTCCCTCAATGGTGTTAAATTTTTTATAGGTATTTTTCTTAGAAGAAAGGGAATAAGATATCTCTTCAGTCGAACCATATTTTATAATTTCTAAATGTTCATTTGTCATATCCTCAATCGGTAAATCTTTACTGATTTTATAATGATCTAAAAGTGCGCTAAATTCTTGTCAATCCAAACCATCATTAGGAGCAAAACCACTAAATTCAATTGCCCCTTGATTTATGGTTAATGTTTTATCAGGAATAAGCAAGTCAAAATCAGGTCTAAGAATTAAACCGATTCCCTTACATGACTGACACATACCATATGGACTATTAAATGAAAAAAGTTTTGGTTCAATAATCGGCATTTCAAAATCTTTGTGAATACATGAATACAATTGTGAATATGTTTCTTTTGGTTTTCCCATTATTTCTACATTAACAAGACCTTTTGAGTACTCCAAGGCAATAACAATGGCCTCAGAAACTCTATCCCTTGTGTCGCTTGATAAAACAATTCTATCGACAACTATTTCAAGGTCATATTTTTTGTTTTTTGGTAAAGATATTTCATCATCTAAATTTAGAAATTCGTCATTTACTTTTATTCTTAAAAAACCTTCTCTTTTAAGTTTTTCAATTAACTTTTGATTTTCGCCTTTTACATTAGTCAAAATAGGTGAAAGAATAATCAGTTTTGATCCTTCTTCATGATTCATCACTGAATCTAATATATCTTTTAAATTTTGAGAAGATATTTCAATATTATGTTTCGGACAAAATGGTTTTCCTAATCTTGCATAAAGTAATCTTAAGTAGTCATAAATTTCAGTAATTGTTCCTACAGTTGATCGAGGATTGTTATGAGTTGTTTTTTGCTCAATACTTATTGCTGGAGAAAGACCTTCAATAGAATCAACATCTGGTTTTTTTGTTCCACCAAGAAATTGACGAGCATATGAAGACAACGAATCAATATACCTTCTTCTTCCTTCTTCAAAAATAGTATTAAAAGCGAGTGATGACTTACCACTTCCTGAAAGACCTGTAAAAACTACTAATTTATTCTTAGGAATTGTTAAATTTACATTCTTTAAATTATTTTCCCTAGCACCTTTTACAATAATAAAGTTTTTTCCATCATGATTCATATTAATTTAATTATAAGATAAATTCAAATTAATTATGTTGAATGATGTTTTTTAACAATATATGCGCCTCCACCATTAATTTCTTCGCAGTAAAAATCTGTTGCTTCTTCTTCAATTAAATTTAGAAATGTGGTTTGCATTGCTCCTGTTCCCTTACCTGTTATAATAGTTAATTCTGTTTCATATTCATTATTTTTAAATGAGAAAAATGCCATCGTAATTTGAGCTGTCGCTTCCTCAACACTGAATCCATGTAAATCTAGTTTCATAGTCCCTCCTAATTTAATAATATGATATAATCACTACTATGCTTAAAAAAAATGAATTATTCATAACAACCACAGATACTTTAATTGGTATTGGAGCTAAGATTAATGATGATAATTTAAAGAAAATTTATGAGTTAAAGAAACGACCAAATAGTAAGAAAATTGTGGTTGTAATAGGATCTCTTGATCAACTAATAAAAATTGAGAAAATTGATGAAAAAGCAAGCAAATTCATTGAAAAATATTGACCAGGACCAACAACACTTATTATTAATAATAATGCTTACCGTATGCCTAACAATGAAGGTCTTTTAAAATTTATTCTTGAGGAGGGACCATTTTTTTTAACTTCTGCCAATATTTCGGGAAATAAAAATTGTGAAACCCTTGAAGAAGCCAAAAAAATGTTTCCTTCGATAAATAGAGTATATAATTTTGGATATGGAACTAATATTGCTTCTTCAATTATTGATGTGGCAACTGAAAGGAAATTAAGATAATGAAATTCATATTAGCAGGCGACCATGGTGGTTATGACTTAAAAAGTAAAATAAAGGATTATTTACTATCAAAAAATTATAAAGTTGAAGATTTGGGATGTGATGGATCTTGTGTTTCATATGCAGAATATGGAAAAAAATTAGCAAATGCAGTTTTAAAAGACAAAGAAATGATTGGTATTGGTGTTTGTGGAACAGGAATTGGAATTAGTATTGCTGTAAATAGATTTAAAGGTATTAGAGGCGCAAGAATAACCTCCATTGAAGATGCCAAATTTGCAAAGATTCATAATAATGCAAATATTCTACTATTAGGTGGAAGACAATTATCAATTGAAGAAACTATTAAAATGATTGAAACTTTTATTGAAAATGAATTTGAAGGGGGACGTCACATTCCTAGACTAGAAGAATTGGATAAATAAAACCTGATTATTCAACATTTGAATAGTCAAAATTTCCACTTAAATCTTCAATTGACATTCGCGTTATCCAAGCATTAGGATCTATGCCAATAACTTGCTTCTTGAAGTCTTTATACTCAAGTAATAACATAACAGTTTCAATAGTATAATTTTTCTTTTTTGTGTATCCAGAAACGTTTTCTTTAATTTTAAAACCATGACAATATTTAGTTTCATTAAGATTATCAACAATCTCCTTGTACTTTGTTGAATCAATTCTCACAAGTACTTTTTTATATTTAGGATAAAGGGTATTTATAATATATGAACTTAATAGAATATAGAACAAAGAACAAATTGTTCTTATTCCAAAAAATGATTCATATTTTTTTCCAGCAAATAAAGCAATAATTGAACAAAATGATAATGAAACCGAAATGATTCATAAGAAATTACCAACATTTTTCTTGCTCTTAGTTGAGAAATAATAGGCAACGATATCAGTTCCACCTGTTGAAGCCCCTGATTTTCATGCCGCACTTGCAGCTATCGAATTAATAAGTAGTCCTAGACACACATATACAAATATTGGTCAAGTAGAATAACCTGGTGTATCAATTAGGTTTATATCTCAATCCTTAATAATGGTAAATGCACCACTAATAGAAGATCCGTATTCTCCAAGGATAAAACCTCAAAAAGCATTAAACAGCATAAATAGCAAAGATAAAAATATAAATTCTTTTTTGATCTTTTTTCAGAAAAATAAAATGAGCGGAATATTAAGACCAAAATATATTAATGTAACATATGGTCTTAACTCAGAGAAAAAATATAACAAAGTTTGGGAAATCGAAGAAACACCTGAAGGAACAATATTTGCTTGAACAAGAAAAATAACTGTTCCAAAGGCATAAAAAAAAGCCGCAATAAATAAAACTATAATTTTTTTTCAATCTCTCTTAAATATTGACAATAGAGAAATCTTTTTTTCTTCTTCGTCACTTATTGAAAGATCCTTGCTTTTCTTAACATTCATAATTTGTATCAATATTATAATTCATTTATCAAAAAATAGCATTAATAAAATTTATAGATGGATTGCTAGGTAAATTAACAAACTTAACTTTTGTTAAAAAAATTATTTATCTTTTGGAATTTCAACTTTATCTTCACAACTTTTACAATCTAAATCGCTGTGAGATTCTTTATATAATTTGTTTTCGCATTCTCTACTACAAAGAACTGCTCAACCTAAAACGTAATCTTCATTTTCAGTTTCTTTTTTACAAACATGACACTTCATAATTTAATTATAAGGTAAAAATAAGGAAAAGTAGGTAAATTACTGTTTAAAGTAAAATTTAGTAAAATGTAAAAATATTTAATTATTTTAAAGGGTAATAGTAGTAAGAAAAATGAGATCTAAGTTAGACATCAAAATTCTCTATGTTATTTAAATTATTATTAATTGAATCTATGTAACTATCAAAAACTTCTTTGTCAATATTTTTTAAATTTCTAATGTCGTTTAATTCTTTTAAAACGATATCTATTTTATCAAAAATCACCAAATATGCCAAATGACCTACCATATTTCTGATTTTTCTAATTTTATTAAAGCGAGAAACTACTTCACTGGTATTAGAATTTTTTAGATCTTTATCAATAATATAATTTAACGATTTTTTCGATTTATTTTGAAATTCTTTAAAATTGTAAAATGAATCTTCATTAATCTGATTGTCTAAATATATAACTCTAATTGATTCCTCTAACGATGTTATTATATTTCTAACATCGTTTCTAATTTTAATATCTGTTTTGATTAGCTTCTTTACATTATTATAGCTAATGGGATACTCTTTTTTAGCAAGTCACTCAATCGCCATTAAATAAATTTGGATTGGTTTACGTACTAATTGTTTTTCTAAGTCTACAATATCCATTTCATTCAAATGGTATTTGTGTTGTAAAAAACTATTATTTAAATATTTGATTTTGGAATTCATAATTATAATAATTTTAGTATATACTTAACTAAATTATTAAAAAAGGAGTAATGATGCCAAAGGAATGCAGATATGTTAGCAGAAATGAAGTCAAGGAATACAAGAAAATAATTGAAGAAGTAATTCCAAAAGTAAAGAATGATATTAAAGGAGAATTTGGTGCATCATTTAATCACCAAATAGTTGGTTCCGCTAGAAGAAACCTAGTTGTTCAACAAGGAAACGGAAATTGAGATGTCGATTATCAATTCATGTTTTTATCAAAAGAATTTAATAGAGCTGATCCTTGGAGGTTGAAAAAGGGTGTTCAAGATTCATTCATGAAACATCTAGGAGAAGCATATAGTGTAAAAATGTCTACATCTGTAATCACAATATGCTTGTTAGATCAAAAAGGTAAAAATGCAAAGAAGTCATTTGATATTGCATTAATAAAAAATAATGAAAGAACTGGAAATAAAGAGATACTTAGAGGTAAAAATTTTGATAAATCAAGTGAAGAATACATAAAATGAGAAGAATTGAAAAAATCAAAAGCTCAATTTGAAGCAAGACATAAGATAAAGGGTACTGAAATGTGGAAAGAATTTAGAGATAAATTTTTAGAAAAAAAATCAAAGAATGTAGTAAAAAATAAAGATCTCCAAAAACCAACATTTTCAATATATTTAGAAGCAATTGATGAAACTTTGAAAGAAAGTTAGTCTTTTAAAGAATTAATAATTTCTGGTTGTCAATTACTGAAAATTTTTTTAGTTTTTAAATATTTTTATTTCCAAATTAGAAATTTGTTTATTAAAAATATCTGAGTTTCATGAAAAAGATTTATCATATTTTTGATTATTAAAAACTTCATTTGTAAATTTTAAATTAATTTCATGCATACCACTAAATATTAAAAAAATAAGAGAATGTCTTCTTTAATTAAGTAGCGTATTTAAATAAATTTTTGTTCTACATACTCATAAAATTCTTTAAATTTCTGAGTATAATCTTTTGTAATATGTTTTTCTAATGAATCTAGCAATTTCATTAATTGCCACTTTGATTCTTCGTATATGAATTCATTATGAGTTATATTATTTCTATATCTAGCAAACGACTTTAATTCTTTGAGTTCAGATGATGTCATAATTTTCTTACTATAATTTTCAATTATAATATAGTTCTTTAAAATTTCCAATAAATGTATTTTACTACCAAAAGTTAAGTAATCAGCCAAATTTAATAAGTCCACATCTTCGTGGTGGTTTTTGATTTTTTCTATTTCACTATTGAATTTTGAAACCTTCTCTTCAAATCAATTGTCATTTGTTCTCATTCTTATAAATTCATTACCATCTCAAATAGAATCGATAAAACTTTCTTCACACCCTATTAGAAAATTTACTATTTCTGCACCCAATCTATTCTCAATATAAAATAAGTGTTTTAAAAGTTTTAATTTTATCTTGATATCTCGATTAAAGATGTGATCTAAGTCGTTGAAATCATTAACAAAATAACCTTTATTTTTTAGTATCTTATATAAATGCTTGTAACGTGTGATACTTCTAACTTTGAATTTTTCTTGATAATCACTGCAATCAATATTACCAATCATTATTTTGTTGTTTTGGTTCATAAGATGCTAACTAAAATCCCTTCAAGCATCTAATGCATGCACTTTTATCATTTAAGATATTACATCTTTCACATTGATCATAGGAAACTTCATTAAATGGCGTCTCTATTTTACCATTACGTTTTTTAATATTCATATTTCCTTCTCGTGTCCATAGCTAATAATAACTTGTTAATTATAGCATTCTTAGTAATGTTAAATTAAAAATAATGATAAATGCTTTTTTGTATTTCTGTTACAATTTTAAAATGGATTAATCAAATATTCTATTCAATGCTATATTATAAAATTCCTTTTCCTTTTCTATTCCAATAAATTTTCTTTCTAAATTTTTTGCGGCAACACCAGTAGTTCCACTACCCATAAAAGGATCGATAATGATATCATTTTTATTTGTATGAATTTTTATTATTGCTTCCATTAATTTTAAAGATTTTTGAGTTGGATGTTTAGTTCTCTCTTTTCCAAGAACAGTTCCTGTTTTAATTTCTGATCTCAAGTAAGGAATGTCCTTACTTTTATTAAAGGTTCATTTTTTGCCAGGCTTTACTGCTCAAATTGCAAATTCTGTGTCTGAAACGTATCTTCTATTAACATTTCTAGGCATCGGATTTGTTTTAATTCACTTAATTACATCTTTAACGTCTGCACCCAAACTTATTAACTTTTCTGAGATAAATGAAATACTCAAATAAGAGCAAAAAATAATTATACTCCCTCCCATTTTGATTTTTGGATAATAATTATTAAGTCATATAATTGTGTCGAATTCCTTATCTCATTCACCAAAATCAATACCCTGTCTTTTGATTTTTAAAGTATGAAAATTATTTTTTTTTGAAATATTATATGGAGGGTCTGTAATCAAGGCATCAATTGTTTCATTTTCAAAATTCCCACTAATTTTAGTTGAATCTGCTAAAAAAATATTAGAAGAAGAATTAAAACGATTTTCATTTTTTTCTATTTGTTTTCAAATAGAATTTGCTATAGCTTTGGAAAGCAATGGCGGAACTGCATTGCCAATTTGCCTACATATTTGTGTCTTTTTTCCTATAAATTTGAAATTATCAGGAAAAGATTGAATCCTAGCTGCTTCACGAGGTGTTATTGCCCTATTTAATACTGGATGTGTATTTTGTCCGTTTGATGGAGTATCAAATCTAGTGTCAATTGTAGGAGATGGTTTATCTCAATGCAATCTTGATCAGGTCGTCTTAAATTTTTGATTTGTCCTTAGATTAAAAGGCAAATCTAACTTTGTACCTTTTTCTGGAATAAGTTTTAGCTTATAAAGTGTTTCCTTTGTGTGCTTAGTTGCTGAATGATTAAAAAGTGTTGAAGAGTTCTTTCTCATTTGTACCTGATAATCTGTAATAGGTTTGTTTGTGTATTTTCTTTCATCTTGGATATCACCAGATTCAATATACGATAAATCAGATATTGCATCTCAAACATTTGTCTTTTTAGTTCGGTTATTTGCAATTGGCAAATCAAATTTTCCAAATAATGACCCTATTATAAATGCTCTTTTTCTAATTTGTGGAACACCAAAATCACTAGCATTCAATATTTTATAATTTATAAAATAACCCATATCATTCATTTTGCTTTCAATTTGTTTGATAAAATAACTATCCATTGATGTTAGTATTGCAGGCACATTTTCAATAACAAAAAAAGATGGTCTTATTTTATTAACAATTTCAATAAACTCAAGAAATAAAAAATTTCTTTCATCATCTAATCCGCCTTTTTTTCCTTTCATACTAAAACCCTGACATGGTGGTCCACCAATTATAAAATTTACTCCTAGTTGTTTAGATTTATTAATTATTTTATTTTTAACATTGTTATTAGTTATATCTCCACAAATAACTTCTACATTTTCATTATTGCTCTTAAGGGTTTTCAGGGCATCTGCATCAAAATCATTTGCTAATACTGTTTTAAAATTCTCATTATTATCAAAACCAAAACTAAATCCGCCGGCACCGCTAAATAAATCAAGAATTTTAAACATTATGAGCTCCTTTTTAATAAATTATATCATATTTTGAGGTACTAAATTTGCACCCTCTATTTTAAAAGTGGAACTATTAAATCTGGTAACATATCATTTTCAATATTGGTCTCATTTAAAAAAGATTTGGCGAAATCTATGATGTGCTCTATTTCTTTGATAATTGCTTGATCAACTATATTTTTTAAAATTTCTTTTTGTAATTTTTCATCAGCTCTTAATGGGGATAATGCTCTATGACAAGCAGGACAAAGATGAACTAAATTCTCAAATCTATCAGTGTTTTTACCATTTGCAAATGGGATAAGATGATTGACTTCTAAATAATATATATTTTGATCTCTCATTTTGAAGGTTCTATCTTCAATTCTATATTTTCCTTCACACCCAAAACAAATTTGTGGTAAAAATTGTTTTGCTAATAAAATGATTGTTTGATTTCTTTTAGGAATATCAGTTTGTAATTTTAGTGTCAATGGAAGTTTTAAAATTGCAGAAGAATCATAGAATGAAAGCTTTTCAAAGATCGAAGTTGTTGGCGGCTTAGGTTTTTTAAACGAATGCAAATTATCTTTTATAATATCTGCTTTGTATGGATTAATATTAAATAAATTTCTCAAAAATTCTGGATTTTCTTTAAAAAAGAATAATCTTAATCTAAATTGTGTATTTCTTTTAGAGTCTCCTTCAACAAATTGTTTTTGAGCTTCTCTAAAGTTTATATTTAAATAATCATTATTTACAACTTGTGATATTAACATGATGAAATTGTTCAAATATTTTTTTTCTCTTTCCTGGTTTTTTCGTAAAATATCAACCGTAATATAACTACCAGTTAAGTCAACACTACCTCTTATACCAAATAGAATATTTATCAGGATTTTGTCCACTTTTTCTTTATCCTCAATAATAATTTTTTTTAATATTTCATTGTATATTTTGCTTAGCAAAAAATTTTCATTCTCAAAATTTTCATTAGCAAATTTGAAAGTAATTGAAAATTCTTCATGATTACCAGGAACTTCAAGATAATTCAAAATCTTTTTAAATGAATCTATTTTTATAAATTCTTTACTTGAGTGTTTGGAACTTTTTAATTTTAGGGTAACATTTATTAAGTCCCCCTTAGTTTCAGTGATATTAAAAAAAATAAATAAAAGTTGCTCCAGCGACAAATCTTTTAAACTATTAACTTTTTTAAACATAAATATTATTTTATTGCATAAGATAGAATAATTTTATATTTTCTAATTATATTTAGTAATAAAATCTTTTTATAATTAAGCATTTTAGTGTTATTTTAGGAAATGTAGTAGTTTAAATATCAATAATAACCTTGATTTTAGATAGTATGTTTAAAATTTATATTATTGATATTTTTTATATTGTATAATGTCCTTAATTAATTTTGTCATTAAGAAAGCAAGGTGTTAAATGAATAAATTATTATTAGGTTTGGGAGCATTATCTTTATCAATTATACCAATAACAACAGTTGTAAGTTGTAGTGATAATCATTACACTAAAGTGTTTGATGTTATTAAAGATATTTTGAAGGATTGTGCAGTTATTATAAAAAAAGAATATGGTTCCAAATATGTGGAACATGCACCCCTCCAAATCACTGTAGACGAACTAGAAAATAAGATAAATTCAGCTTTACGAAGCAGTACTTATAATGGGAAAGAGATAACATTGGAACAAATGAAACTAAATTTTCAAGTTAGTTTTAATTCAACTGAAGATGGTTTTAAAACTGTTCCTTATGTGATTAAATATCCGTCAAAAACTTACAAATTATCTAAACGAATATGGTAAATAACAGAATCATTTTAAATCTAAACATCTTAAATATTTAAAAAAATAAAAGGAAACTTTTATTTTGTTTTTTTTATTACAAAAATTTAATGTATAAATAATGACTTAAAAGATAGTACATTATTTTCTCAATAGATTAAATGCATGCTGAAAGTATACCTTCATCTCTTCATTGCCTAGAATAATTATTCTTTGAGTTGCTCTTGTCAAACCACAATAAATACCTTGCTTTGTTAATTTATCATTAATTTCCAAGTCACTTTTTGATAAATCAGATTTTGCATATCTTGACTTGAATTTTATTTCAACTTTAGAAGAATATTCAACTTCCAATCTACTTAGATCAAATACTACAACGTCACACTCTTCACCCATAAAGCTTGAAGGTTCTATTTGTTTATTATTATCACTATAAGGTTCAAAAGTTTTTGTTAAAAGATTTTCATCTACTTTCGTTATTCGACCAGTGATTTTATCTGAATTATCGTTTGTTAAAATAAATTGGAACTTTAATTCACTATGATAAACTTTTTGCAATAATTTACCTTTTAAAATTAAATCGTCTAAAAAATTTAAATGACTCTTTGAATATCTTAGAAATGTTGAATCCATAAATATTGATTCTAAATGAATGTTTTTAGGAATCTTAAAACCTTGTTCAAGGGGATTGCTTCTTTGATTATCATCCCCTATTAATATGACTTGACAATTCTTCTTAAGTAGCTTAAAGAATTGTTTGGATTGATTTTTAAATAATCTTTGTTGTTCGTCAACAATTATGTAATCAAATTCACTGAATTTCTTTCAGTCAAAGTTTGCACTTTCAAAATCACCTGCCGCTATATTTTCTTGATATTTTTGTGTTTTTTGATTTCAAAAGAAATCCTTAATAGTATTAGGCGAAAGAAAGTAAAGACCAACATTTTTAGCATTGTCTATTAATTCTTTATAGAGCAATAAAGCAATTAATGTTTTTCCTGATCCAGGATTTCCATTTATTTTAGTTACATGTTGACCTTGACTATTATTTAGCAAATCAAACATAATTCTAGATAATCTTTCTTTAACAACGTCATAAATCTCATATTCATTTTCAAATATATTATTTGCTGATAGATTAATAGGAACAGATTTGTTATAAAGAGCAAGTAATTTTGTTCTAATCTTTTCAGGGCTTCATACAATATTATTTATATTTATGTCTTCGAATATTTTTATTGATTCATCATTATAGAAAAATTGGTCACCTTTTTTAATAATAACAACATCTTTGATTTCAAATGAATCTTTTATTGATTGATTCTTGAAATTGATTAAGTCAACAAAGTAACTCATCTTTCTTCTCTTAAAGGCAATTGAATCTCTTATTTCCTTATTTGAAGAAAATCAACTCTTTTCAACTTCTATTAGGATATAAGTTTCTTTTTCGGGTGATTTTAAATAAAAAATAAAATCGATTTCTTCAAGATTTGAGTTTTTGAACCTTATCTTTAGTGAAGATGTGCTAAGCTTGTTCTCATTAAAAAAAGGAAATAATGTTTTTGATGGGGTGCTTTGAATTCAATCTAAAAGAATATTTAGTTCAATATTTCTTTTTTGCTTTTGATCTTCACTTCCTGAAATTGGAAAGGGGATTATTTTTATATCAGTTGAAAGGATACTCTTTCTCATAAATTTTATCTCCAATTAATCAATTATTAGTTTGAGTTAATTATATAAATATATATTAATCATAGTATGAAAAATCATTAAAATAAATACTGAGGTTAATTTTGAAAAGATGAAATCAAGCAAACAATTGAATAGTGAGAAGATATTAGAAAATATAATATTAATAGAAATTTAGTTAAATATATCAGCCAAAACAGGAAAAAAGAGCTAATCAAAGTTCTTTTTCCTGTTCTAAAAACTAATTCAATTTGCTCAAGGCTTTTTGATCAATTTCTTTTTGAATTGTTGGTGTTGCTAATATTAAATCTATTTTATTATTCACGTTTTGAAAACCTTTATCCATATCCTTACGAATGGTTTCGATTTTCTTGTCCATGGTTTCGATTTTCTTGTCCATGGTTTCGATTTTCTTGTCCATGGTTTCGATTTTCTTGTCCATGCATTCAAAACCTTTATTCATAACTTTTAACAAATCATTCATTGTTGTCTTTTCAGACTTTTCCATAGTTTCTAACTCGCCTTCAAATGTTCCAGAAATCTTTCCATTAATTTCTACTTGCTTTACAACTACTTTGTAGTCTTTTCAAGCAACATTAATTTTATAATATTTATTCCTCAATTATATGTCCAATAGGCATTGAATAAAAATTATTCTTATGTCTCAATCTTTTAAAAGCTTCTTCATCATCTGATTTCAATATTTCTTGATACCTATCTTTTATAAATAAAAGATATTTTACAAAATCTTTTATTGAATCTGGTTTATAAATAAAGTTTGTTTTTAGAAATCCTAAAATATCTTTTTCATTAAAATTAAAATTTGCTTCTTTTTTGTTAGCAATAACAAATTCTTTGATTTTGCCCCTTTTTTTCTTAATGTCAGATGATTCAGAATTATCTAATAATTTAAGTCTTAAGGTTGAAATTAATAAATGAATTTGAAAATCAATTTCATTAAGTTTTGTTTCATTTACCTTTAAATCTACATCAATGTATTTCAGTATCGAGTCTTCCT
>JBOFPM010000013.1:0-34898 GCA_051659905.1 Metamycoplasmataceae bacterium
TGATATTTGAATAATCTGTAATTTCCTTATCTCCATCAAATAATTTAATTGACTTATCAAAATCAGAGAAACTAATAAAATCTGTATTCCCAATATTCTCAATAAAGGTAGAAATTGCAATAGAATTAGATAATCTTGAACTAAGTGGAATATCTCTATTTAAATTAAGGGAAATTCCAATACCTAAACCGGCACCTAAACAAGCAAATCCTGCCATCGTCGATATCGCAATAATTTTCATTTTTTTGTCATTCATATTTTATAAATTATATAAAATATCTTGCTTATTTTAATTATTTATGCAAACAAAATTTAAATAAAATAAATTTTCATAATATTTATTACTTTACTTTATTTGATATAATTAAATTCAAACAACAAAATATTTTTAAAAAAAAGGAAACATAAAAATGACATCATTCACAGCTAAAATTATAGATCCAGTTGGTTTACATGCAAGGCCTGCATCGATAACAGTTACAGTCGCTTCAAAATTTTCATCTGATATAAAAATAAGTGCAAATGGAAAATCAGGAAACCTAAAATCTATTATGAATATAATGGCTTTAGGAATCAAAGGTGGAGAAGAGATTACTATTGAGGCTACAGGTTCTGATGAAAAAGAAGCTATTAAAGCAATTCAAGATGAAATGAAAAAAAATAACCTAATTTAAAAGGTTATTTTTATTTATTTTTAATCTATAATTTAAAAACAAAGATTTAATTATTAAATTTATAGCATAGTAAGGGAGAATTATATGATTAATACAAAAAAATTAAATGGAATTAGCGCTTCTCAAGGAATAGCAATAGGTAAAGTTTTTGAATTAAAACATATTACTCTTAATATCGTAAAAGAAAATAGTAATCCAGAAAGTGAAATTAAGAAACTTAATGATGCCATTAGTTCGGCAATTTTAGAAATTGAAAAGATTAAAGCTATTGCACTTAAAAATTTAGGAGAAGAAGAATCATCTGTTTTTGATGCACATATTCAGGTTGCCTCGGATCCCTCATTAAAGGATGAAATAATCTCAGTGATCAATAGTGAAAAATGTAATGCTTCTTATGCATTGGATTTAGTTTCTAAAAAATTTATTAAAATGTTTGAAACTATGGATGATGACTATATGAAAGAAAGGGCTGCAGACATAAAAGATGTATCTACTAGAATAATTTATAATCTTTTAGGAATAAAAACTCCCGATTTGACTTCAATTAGTGAAGAAGTAATTATTGTTGGTTTTGATTTAACCCCATCTGAAACTTCTCAGCTTAATAAGAAATTTGTAAAAGGTTTTGCAACAGATATTGGTGGTAGAACTTCTCATTCAGCGATTATGGCAAGAAGTTTGGAAATCCCTGCGGTACTTGGTTTAAAAACAATTACTAATGAGGTTCAAGATGGTGATATTTTAGCAATTGATGGAGATTCAGGAGAAGTATTTATTAATCCTGATTCTAAATTAATTGAAGAGTTAACAAAAAAACAAGAGAAATTAATTAAAGAAAAAGAAAAACTGCAAGCATTCAAAAATATGAAATCAGTTACTAAAGATGGAAGACATGTTGAAATTGCTGGTAATATTGGCTCTCCAGAAGATGTAAATGGAGTTCTTAAAAATGGTGGTGATGCTGTCGGGTTGTTTAGAAGTGAATTTTTATATATGGACAGCAATGATTGACCAACTGAGGAAGAGCAATACGAATCATATTCTATAGTTTTGAAAAAAATGGAAGGCAAAAAAGTAATTATTAGAACTCTTGACATAGGTGGAGATAAAACTCTCAAGTACTTTAAATTCCCAGAAGAAATGAATCCATTTTTAGGTTATAGAGCTATTAGAATGTGCTTGGACAAGCAAGACATTTTTATTACACAACTTAGAGCACTTATTAGAGCTTCAGAGTTTGGTAAATTAGGAATAATGTTTCCAATGATTGCAACAGTCGATGAATTTAGACAAGCAAGAGAAATATATGACAAAGTATACAAAGATGTTCAAAGTAAATACCCAAATGTTTCAAAAGAAATAGAGGTTGGAATGATGGTTGAAATTCCTTCGGCAGCAGTTCACACAGAAGTGTTTTGTAAGTATGCAGATTTTGTTTCAATTGGAACAAATGACTTAATGCAATATTCAATGGCATCTGATAGAATGAATGAAACTGTAGCATATTTATACCAACCACTTAACCCATCTATAATTAAATTAATCAAGATGACAGTTGATGGCGCACACAAAGCAGGAAAATGAGCAGGAATGTGTGGTGAAATGGCAGGTGATATGACAGCCATTCCGTTATTAGTTGGTATGGGTCTTGACGAATTTTCAATGTCAGCAACTTCTATTTTGCAAGCAAGAGAGTTCATAAGTAGAATTGACACAAATCAAGCTAAAAAAATGGTTGATGAAGTTCTAGTTGCTGATAATGAAGAGCAAGTGAAAGTAATTTTGAAAAAATACAATTTTTAATATATAATATTATTAATTATGCGAGTGTAGTTTAATGGCAGAACTTCAGCCTTCCAAGCTGACTATGAGGGTTCGATTCCCTTCACTCGCTCCAATCATTTTTAAAATGGCCAATTTATAAAAAGTGCTAGCAATGAATGCTAGTTTTTTTTATTAAGTATAAGATTACATTTAAACAGAAAAGAAACATTGATTAGTACCATATTAATTTTTTTGTATTTTTATCATGAACTTTTAGACATATATAAGTATATGGAAATGAAATTACAAAAAGATGCATTAGATTGCGGGTTAGTAGTCATTCAAACTTTGCATAAGCACTACTATGATAGTTGAGTGCCTATTATCGAGATGAAGGAAAAAGTTAGTTATGGTTTAGGTGGATTAAATATTCTAGAGCTTTCAAATCTTGGAAATCACTATGGTTTACTATTAGAAACTTTTGAAGGTGATTTTGATTCTCTAAAAAATCTTATAATAACAGAACCAATAATAACTTTAATAAATCAAGATGGTGTCAATCATTATGTAATAATATCAAAAATTAAAAATAATAAAATTTATTACTATGATCCAGTTTTTGGTAAAAGAAATTTAGAATTTGAATCATTCAGCAAGATTTTTCAAAATATTTTAATTGTTGTTTCAAGGACTTCATATCAAACAAAAATAAAACATCAAAATGAACGTTTATTTTATACAGATATGAAAGTAACAATCTTGGTGATAGTTCTTAGTCTTGTTAGTTTAGGTTTTTCGTTTTTGTCAACATTTTATTTTAAAATAATTTTAGATAGCATTATTCCTAATGCAATGTCAGAAGCATTAAATTATGTAACATTGTCATTCATTTTTATAGCTTTTGTTAAAATTACTACAACATGTTTTAAATCCATAATAGTCAGAAAAATAGAAAATAAAATAAGCTATTCATATTTAAATTCATATTTCAACAAATTATATTTTTGCAATATTGAGAAATTGGAAAAAATTTCTAAGAGTGATCACTTAAGAAGAATTGGAACTATTCAGAATATTTCTTCGTTCAAAGCAAATTTTATTTTCACAATATCAAGTGAGCTTATAACTCTTTTATTTTCAACTATTATTCTAGTTTGAATATGTCCGGAAGTATTTATTGTTGTTGCTGGACTTTCTGCCTTAATGATTTTAATTTCATTTATTTTCCAAAAAAATATTGCTTTTAAAAATATTGAAATTTTGAGTTCAAATTTAGATTTTTCAACTAAAACAATAGATTTAATTTACTCACAACTTGAGATGAAGCAATTAGCACATAGGAGTATGATTCAAAAAAATATCAATAGATCTTTAGAAAAAAGTTTTAAAATTAATTATAAAATATTTAGCTTAAGTGTTTTTCATAAGACAATCATGGAATCAATAAAAGTCTTAATTCCATTCATTATTATTTATATTTCAACTCAAGAAATATTTAATACAAAACTGAGTATTGGAGACATGATTTTATTCATTTCAATATTCACATTCTTTATCAATCCTTTAGATAGTTTTTTGACTTTAATATTAAATGTTCCAATCATTAAACAAGATATTGAATTATTAAATTTTGTTTTAAACTTTGAAGAAGAAATTGGTAATGAAGGACTTGAAAATCATGAAATAAAAAAGCTTTCACTTGAAGAAATTTCTTTTTCTTATGAGCTGGGAAATAAGTTATTTAATATTGATAAATTGTTTATAGAAGGGAATGTACAAATCATAGGAAAAAATGGGTGTGGAAAGTCAACATTTTTAAAAATGATTGCAACATACTTATTTGATAAGGGTATTTATAAAATTAATGATGTTAACTATAATTCATATAATATAGAAAGTCTCAGAAAGAACATTTACTATGGAAGCAATAAAACTTTTTTGCCAAATGTTTCCATCTTGCAGTATATGACAAATAATGAAAAAAGCAGAATTGAAAAATTGCATGAAAACATTTTCAAGCATAAACTTCAAAACATTTTCGATGATTTTGAAATTAAGCTTGAGGATCAAATTATTAATAATGGCGATAATTTCTCTTCGGGTCAAAAACAATTTATTGTACTATTACCTCTATTTGTTAATAAATATGAATTAATTTTATTAGATGAGAGTTTTGATAATATTGATCAAAATAACTTTAATAAACTCAAGAAGTTAATTATTGAAATACATAATAGTAAAATATTTGTTGAAATTTCTCACAATAAAAAATACATATATGACGAAAGGAGTATTGACTTTGAAAAATTTAACAACATTAAATAATAATTTTATAAATTATATTATTATATTTTTATTTTCCAGTTTTATATTTATGTTATTTATTTCTCAGTTAAAAATAGAAAAGAGTTGTGAGGCACTCTTGAATGTTGATGAGGATAATGGAATAACACTAATTATTAATTCGGCTGATGCTTACTTTATAAATGGCAATAAAACAATAAATTTCATTCTAAATAATAAATTATACATTGTCGAAGATATTGTCATTACTCCCTTGCCAAACAATGTATTTTCAATTCAAATAAATGACAAATCATTGGAAAGCATTTTGCAGCCTAGCACAATTTTAAAAATTAATATTAATATAGGAGTTCAAAAATTGTATGAGTTATTCCTTAAACAATAATTAATATTGTTTATAATTTATATAATGAAGAATACGCTAAATATTGAAGTAATCGATGGATATAAATTTAAGTACAAAAAAGAGTTCAAAAATATTCTAAATTTCTTTTGTGATGAATTTGATATAAAGGAAGATATTGTTGTTGATTTATTGGTTACCAATAATCAAACAATAAAAAAAATCAATAAACAATATAGAAAAATAGATAAAATAACTGATATTCTGTCATTTCCTGTAGATAATTTTATTGATTACAAGTTTATGAAAAAAAGGCCAATGGGAGAGATAATTATTTCATTTGAAAAATTGATTTCTCAAGCCAAAGAATTTGGACATTCTGAATTAAGAGAATTTTGCTACATGTTTTCACATGGGCTTGTTCACTTGAATGGGATGGATCATAAGAAAAATAAAAATGAAGAAATCGAATTTAATATCCACGTTGATAATATAATTGAAAGAGTAAAAGTTAACAGGTGATAGAATGATAGAAAAACTGAAATCAATTGCAAATAAATCTTACTCTCCATATTCTAATTTTAAAGTAGCTGCGATTTTAGAGTCTTCTAGTGGTGAACTTTATGGTGGAGCAAATATTGAGAATAGCTCATTCCCATTATCTATGTGTGCAGAGTGTGTTGCAATAGGTGTTGCAAAAATGAAAGATGCTGATTTTAGTAAAATAATAAATGTTCATATATTTAGTCCAGATGCTGATTTTAATTTAGTTCCTTGTGGCGCTTGCCGCCAAGTTTTAGTGGAACATCTAAATTTGAATACTACTATTACTATGTATTCAAATAATGGCAAAAATCAAATCATGAAATTGAAGGATATCCTCCCTTCCGCTTTCATTGCAAAAGATTTTTTAGGTAAAAAATAATGAAAGTTTGTTTTGTGGCAATCATTGGTAGGCCAAATGTGGGTAAAAGTAGTTTGATGAATAAAATACTGAATTATGATTTGTCAATAATATCTCCAAAACCACAAACAACGAGAGATCAAATATTGGGAATATATAATGATAATGAATATCAATTCATTTTTACTGATACCCCAGGAATTCATAAGGCAGAATCACAATTTGGTGAAACATTAAATGAAAAATCATATAAAAGCATGAAGGAAATAGATTTGGTTTTGTTCTTGCAACCTGCAGATGAGGAAATATCATCGGGCGATAATTTCATATTAGATAAAATAGCTCATCAAAAAAATAAATTAGCAATTATTACAAAAATTGATAAAATTTCAGATCCAAAGTTGATTGAAGAAAAAGTTATTTTCTTCAAGAAAAGAAATTTTGATGCAGTTCTAGGAACTTCTATTTCAATAATTCAGTCAATAGAAACATTGGTTGATGAAATAAAGAAATACTCATATGAATCAAATCCATTTTATGATTTAGATGATGTAACAGATAAGTCAACTTCTTTTATTGCAAAGGAAACTATTAGAGAAGCTGCAATTAATTTATTAAAAGAAGAGTTGCCACATTCAATAGTTGTCGAAATAAATCAATATAAGGAATCAGATGATGAAGATGAAATATCAGCAACTATATATGTTCAAAAAGAATCGCAAAAGGGAATTCTAATTGGTTCCGGGGGATCAATGATAAAAGCTATTGGCACAGCTGCTAGGCTTAGTTTGTCAAAGAAGTTTGATAAAAATATTAAACTTTGAACAAAGGTCAAAGTTCAGAAAAATTGGACAAATGATGCCAAGCAAATTAAAAAATTTGGTTATTAAACAAATTAATTTTGAAAAAAGAAAAGGAGGGATATATGGAATTTATAAATATTTTATGAATTTTTTTAATAAGTTTTGCAATAAACTATTTTTTCTTTATTTTTGCATGAATTTTTAAAAGTGATGTTTTTACAGATATCACTTATGCCCTATCATTTTCAGTGCTTTCATTAATATTTTTGATTTGAAAACAGAATTTTCACATTAACCAAATACTCATTTTCATTTTAATGAACTTGTGAGCATTGAGGTTAGGTGCTTATTTATTTTCTAGAATAATAAAAATTAAAGTAGATCATAGATTTGACAAAATGCGTCATTCATTTTGAAAATTTGGTTCTTTTTGAACATTGCAAGCTTTTCTAGTTTTTATGACATCCTTACCAGGGATTATGTTTCTAACTATTGATGATAATATATTAAATGAGAATACATGATCAAATTTTGCTTCTTTAATATTATTACTGAGTTTATTCGGTTTAGTCTTTGAGACAATAGGAGATTATCAAAAAAATATTTTCTATAATAAAAAAATAGCAAATAATGAAAATATTGACGGCATCTTTATTAAGAGTGGTCTTTGAAAAATCACGCGTCATCCTAATTATTTTGGTGAATCATGTTTTTGATATGGAATTTCCCTTTCGATTATTACAACAGTTTTAATCTCTGATACATCGTGGCAAAAGTATCTTTTTATAATTTTCATCTTATCTCCAATAATATTAAATCTTTCTTTAATTTATGTTTCAGGACTGAAATTATTAGAAGAAAGAGAGTGAAATAAATTAAAAGACAACATTGATTATCAGAAATATATTAAAAATACAAGTATGATTATTCCGTTTTTTGGTAAAAAGGGAAAATTGAGTTTACTCAAAAGAGAAGACAATAGAGAACTAAAAAATAGATAATGAGAAACACTTATTTTTCTTCTAGAATTTTCTTTGCAAAATGATAAACCATTAGCATGGCTCTAACATCATTTTCACAATATCTTTTTAGCTCTATAGTAACTTCTTCTCATTCCTTGTCACCAATTCCTCCTAACCTTCTGTCTACCGCTTTAGTCATTGCCATTAAACCATTTTGAATATTTAGTTTTGAATATGGTTCGATCATTACTTCTAGAATATAATTATTTTGAGTTATGTATTTTTCTATTGCTTTAATACTTGAAAAACCATATAATTCTCATAGAAAAATGGGAGGCAAGTTGCCATTTAGAGAATTCACTTTAAATAGATCTAATAAATCAATCGTCTTTGAAATAATTGTTTCAATTTTTTTATCATATTCTTCAACTTTTTTTGTGAAACTAGCATCCTGTTTAAATAGCTTTTGCTTGTAAAATATTTCACTCATTGATAATAATTTTGAATTTTCATATGTTTTATTAAAAACAACATAAGAATTAGCACTTTCATCATAAATGGCATCAATTATTTCAAAGAAATGAAAATATTCAATATCTTTTGGGTCGATTACAACATTGCTAACACTAGTTATTTTATCCATTTTTGTTTTAATTACTGAAACTTGAAAAACTAGTTGTTGATAGGGAAGTGTAAATTCCATTATTGGGAAAGGTAGAGAAAAACCTTCAAAGTCATATCACACAACACTTTTAATATCGAGCAAGTCCAAAAATTCTTCAATCATTTTATAGTTCATTACATTTCTTTTATTTTTTATATTTTTTGTTGGTTCGTAACTGTCATAAAATATTTCCAATAAATGTTCTTGATTTACTAATCTAATTATTTCCTTATTCTTTAGTAAAGTTCCACTTAATGGTAGTAAGTCCGGATAATCTTCACTTACAATTTCTCTAAAAAATTTATTAGATCCTCAAGGTGTAATATCATTTTTACCAATAGGTAATCTCTTAGCTTTTTTTGCATCATTAATTCTATCTATGTAATAATCAATACCACCAGAAAAAGAAATTTGTTCTTTTTTAGAGTTAGCTTTTAAATCTAACAATTCTCTATCTAAAATTTTCTGTAATATAGTTTTGCTATTTTCTCCTCTCCAACCAAGTGCCGCCTCTCTAAGGCTTGTGATTGTTTTGGTTTTTGCTTTTGGTTTTGAAACGCCGGTATTCGCATAAAATGTTTCATCAAAAGTAATTACATCATTTTTTTTAAAATCCTTTATTTCAATAGTTAATATTGAAAAATCTGAGATCTCAAAATTATTCTTAGTTATGATTTCAAAATCAAAAAACGCTTTAATGTAATTTTTCTTCTTAGTAGAAGTATTTAAGTTTAAATTAGAAACTAGTTTTTTATTTTTATTTAATAGTGTTGGTTTACTCAAGGCTCCCTTGTATTCAAAAACAGGAAATAAAATAACATCAATGTCAGGATTTTGCATCGCCTCATCAGTTTTTAGGATTTGCATTTCAATATCTTTTTCTTTTATAATTAATAAGGAAAGTTTTTCTTTTTGATATCTTTCTTCTATTCATTTTATAAAATGATCATTAATAATATTGAATCCAGTCTTGTGCACTTCTACATAGTTAAAATCATCTTTTTGATCTTCATCCAAATATAATGATCAAAAATCTTTCTCTTCCCCATCATTTTCAATTATTTGCTCCGTTTTAAAATCATTTCAAACGAAATATTCTTGACAAGTCAAAAATCTTTCGAGATGTTTTCAAGTGATTTTTTTATTGTTACTCATAATCCAACTTTAATTTACCTTCACTTTTCCACTTTTCCAACAATATTTTATATTCATTTTCATTCTGGCATTTCAAGTAATCAATCAAATCCGCATCTTTTACCGGGTTATATTGCGGAGATATTCCCAAAGTTGTGTATTTTTTGTATCAATCTTTAATAATTTTTATATCATCTAATATTTGTGATTTATTGATTTTATATTTATAGTTTTTAACTTTTCTTTCTTTAATAGGAAAGTTTTTAGGGTCATCATAGTCATTTTCTTTTAAGAATGTTGCAACAACTCAAAAATCATCAACGCCCATTAAATGAGAATAAAGTTGAGATTGTTTTAGATATGAAACCGGAACTCCAAATTTATTTCAATTTTCATAATTTTTTTCTCCAGTTGTTTTAATTTCAATAATAATTTTCTTATCCTTAATGAATCCGTCAGGCAATCCTCCTATTACATCATCTTTGTCAGAAAAGTAGTCAAAATTATATTTAATAGGATCAAATGTTTCAACCTTAAGATTCAATTTTTCTTCAATAGCTTGAATAACTTTTGATTCAATCTCAGTTCCTGCATCAACATATTTTCTGTCTAAGATTGGTAAACCGATTCATGCAATTCTTGCAAATGCTGCAAATTGAGATTTGAAATCATCGGTTTCTAAAACATCCCCAACAGAAGAACCACCAATCTTCTTGAAACCGAATTTGTTTCAAAGTTTTTTGTCCAGAAGTTTTTTGTGAAAATCTTCTCCAAGAACAACATTTTTATTCACTTCATCTAATTTATAATCAACGCCATTATAAAAATGCCTTTTACTTAATTTCATAAATCAATTATATACTAATAAAGTGCTTATAAATGTTTGGATTATTACCATCATACAAGTAAAGTTATTTGTGGCTAAATTATGTTAAAAAAATATTAATAAATATTGTATATGAAATTTGTTTAGTATATAATTAATTTGCATAATTAACAATTTGCCGATTTAGCTCAGTGGTAGAGCAGCTGGCTGTTAACCAGTTGGTCACAGGTTCAAATCCTGTAATCGGCGCCAGTTTTGGCCTATTGGTGAAGCGGTTAACACACATGGTTTTCATCCATGGATTCACGGGTTCGATCCCCGTATAGGTCACCAAAATGGAAGATTAGCTCAGTTGGGAGAGCACCGCCCTTACAAGGCGGGGGTCATGGGTTCGAGCCCCCTATCTTCTACCATTATGCCGTCTTAGCTCAGCTGGCAGAGCAACTGACTTGTAATCAGTAGGTCGTAGGTTCGACTCCTATAGACGGCACCATTTATTGCGCCCTTAGCTCAGCTGGTAGAGCAAATGGCTTTTAACCATTGGGTCAGAGGTTCAAATCCTCTAGGGCGTACCAATATGTCAAGTAAATGACTCCGAGTGTTTATTTTGTTAAAATAAATATTTTGCGCGAGTGGTGGAATTGGCAGACACGCTAGATTTAGGCTCTAGTGCCTCACGGTGTGAGGGTTCGAGTCCCTCTTCGCGCACCAATTCATTTTATGTGACCAAATAAAATATAAAATTATAAAGTCTACTTGACTTTTTATTATTCAAAATATTAAAAAAAAATTCTTTGATAAGAATTTTTTATTTAAGTTTTATTTAAACTAATTTTATTTAATTGCTGCATCAGCTTTTTTAATAACTTCAGCAAGTAATTGACATGATTTATTAAATTGCTCTTGTTCAGAGTTAGAAAGAGAAACTTCAATAATTGATTCAATTCCATTTATTCCAACTACAGCCGGAACTCCTGTATAAAGACCTTTATTCTTATATTCTCCATTCAAGTAAGCTCCCACCATTAAAACTTTTTTGGAATCAATTAATATATTTTCACAAATATTAGCAAGTGCAGAACCAATTCCATAGAATGTTGCACCTTTTCTATCGATAATCTCATAAGCTTTTTTATAAACTGTTTCATGAATTTTTGGATATTTTTTAGGATCGATTTTACCACTTTTTTCAAAATCTGATAAAGGTTTACCACTAATGCTAGCAGATGAAAAAACAGATACTGAAGAATCTCCATGTTCACCTAAAACATAAGCTTGAACAGAGCTAGGAGACACTTTAAGTTCTTGAGATAAAATTCTCACAAATCTTGCAGTATCTAATGATGTACCTGATCCAACAACCCTATTTTTATCAAACCCTGTTACTTTTTGATAAACAGTAGTTAAAACATCAACTGGATTAGAAGCAATAACAGTAATTCCTTTAAATCCAGAATTTTTTATTTCTGTAGCAATCACTTTCATGATTTTAGAATTACCTTCAACCATGTTAATACGTGTTTCTCCAGGTAGTTGAGGTCTTCCTGCAGTGATAACAACAATATCTGCATCTTTGCAATCACTATATTTAGCGTGAAAAACATTGAATGGAAGTGTAGAAGTAGCAATTGCATCTTCCATATCTAGAACATTTCCTTGTGCAACTTTTTCATTAACATCAATAATTCCATATTCCTGAGCAATTCCTCTATTCATTGCTGAATATAGGAAAGAGTTTCCAACAGCTCCTGATCCTACTAAAATAATTTTTTTAACCTTCATATATATTTCCTTTTCTTAAATAATTTTGTATAAATTTAATTATATAACTATTAATATAAAAAAATAGCAAATAAAACACTTATAAATGAAAATTATTTAAGTCTAAACAGATTTACATTTAACAAAACCAGTTCTAAGGCATTAAGTAACAATTAAATATTCAAAACAAAATAAACAAAATAGTAAAAAACCAGTTATTTCTACTTAACCAAAGTTTAGTAATTAAAATTATAATAACTTATTAATAATTAAAGTGAAAAATTCAAGTAAGGAATAGTACTAATATCCTTTTAACGAATTATATTGGTCCTTGTTATTTTATTTGATTTAATATAATTAAAAAATAATATTATTAATATAATCATTTAAAATATTTAAATGATATTATTATATAAATAAATTATTAAAAAGGGAGATGTATGAATATTAAAAAAATTTATTTAACGATGACAATTGCTAGTATAACTATATCCCCTTTTGTTTTGCTCGCCTCGTGCTCCTCTGTTACATATGTAACATTAATACCTAAAATAAGTGAGACGAAAATAATACAAATACAGGATGAAATAGCCAAAGATGGTGTTACGAAATGGATACAAGATAGATCAGTTTGAAGTAAGGAACAATGACTCTTGGCACATGAACCTGTAACTGGATATATTGGTGGCGGAAATGTTGTTGCTAAAAATATATTAGAAATAAAAGTTTCCATTTTAGATGATAAAATTAATTTTTTTATCTCTGTTGATAAGAATTCAAAAAATAGATTTCTTGACAATAAAACTGAATGAACTGCTCAGGTTCCTCAAGAAAAAACCATAAATCATAAATACTAATTATCAATCATTAATTTCACAGAATACTTTTGATTATGAAATAAAATAAATAACATAGAAAGCAGGCGAAACAGAGTTGCTTAAGCCAATTATAGAACTAAAAAATGTAACCAAGGAATTTGATCAAAAAGTTATTTTGAATAACATTGATCTATCTGTTTATGAAGGAGAATTCGTTACACTCCTTGGCCCATCTGGATCAGGTAAAACAACCATCTTAAGATTAATAGGTGGTTTTGATTGAGCTACAAGGGGAGAAATTAAATTTAATGGATTGGACATTAAGGATTTACCAGCCCACCTTAGAGAAACCTCAACAATCTTTCAGGATTATGCATTATTCCCCCATCTTAGTGTAGAAAATAATATTAAATATGGTTTAAGAATAAAGAGGTATGATAAACCAAAGGAAGATCTTAAAGAGAATATAAATAAACTTCTAAAGACAAAGATTAAAAAATGAAAGAAGAAGTCAAGTACCGAAATGAAGAAGCTTGACAAGATTCAAAGTGAATACATAAATAATCTTGAGACAAAAAAACTTCCACAAAAACAAAAGGAAAAAATTCAAAAATGATTGGATGATTCTGATTTCAAATATTCATATTGAGAAACTTATGTTGATCAGGAAACAAACAAATTTAACAAAAAATATCTACAAAGAAAAATTACTAGCAATGAGTTGGATACTAAAATGCTAGAAGCACTTAAGTTAGTTGAATTAGATGGTCATGAAAAAAAATCTATCGACAAACTTTCTGGTGGTCAAAGGCAAAGGGTAGCTCTTGCTAGAGCTATAGCAGTTGAACCAAAAATCCTTTTATTGGATGAACCACTTTCCTCTTTAGATGCAAAAATAAGAGAAAAAATGCAAGTACTTTTGTCAAATTTGCAAAAAAAATTAAATATTACTTTCATCTTTGTTACTCATGATAGAGAGGAAGCATTACAACTATCCGATAGGATCGCTGTAATAAGAAATGGAAAAATAGAACAGTTTGACACACCAAAGGAAATTTATGATTATCCAATAAATAAATGGGTAGCACAATTTATTGGAGATTACAATATTTTTGATGGAATAATAATTGATGATTCAACGGTTTCGTTTTTAGGTAAGGAATATAAATTTTGAAAACAAAAATATTCTTTTGAGAAGGATGAATTAGTAGATGTATTGATAAGACCAGAAGATATTGTAATCAAAAAAAGCAATGGTTTTATTAGTGGAAAGGTGATTTCTTCTACATATAAAGGGAGTTACTACATCACCATTATTAAAACTAGGAAGTGTAATTTTATTGTCGAGTCAACTAATGACTATGATGATGGTGAAAAAGTTTATCTAGAATGAACAGTAACTTCAATGCATTTAATGCCAGGAGAAGAAGAAAAAACCAATTAAAGTTAGGAGAAGAGTTGAAATATTTTAAATCAGTGAATAAGCAATCACTTTTATTTATACCCTATATAATGTTCTTTGCATTATTCATTTTTGTTCCATTATTGTTTATAATGGTTACTTCTTTTTTGATTCCAGAAGGAGCTAGTCCTGATTATGATAATACTGAAATATTGAAAGATATAACTTTTTGAGATATATTTTTTCGATCACTTTGAATAGGAATAATAAGTTCATTAATTTGTTTGGTAATATCACTTCCATTTGTTTACATTGTTCTTTCAATAAAAAACAAGAGTTTAAAACTGGGTATTCTATCGCTAATGCTTGCACCATTGTTTATTTTTACCTTGGTAAAAGTATTGGCAATTAAAGGATTTTTTACATATATATTTGATGAAAGAGCCTTGGATGGTGCTGGGATGTTGATAATTGGACTTGTTTATCTAAATTTACCATTTATGATTATTCCTTTATATGTTGTTTTTTCTAACATGCCTAGAAATATCATTGATGCTTCTGATGACTTAGGGTGCACAAAAATTCAAACTTTCATTAAAGTAGTAATTCCATATGGAATGAAAGCCATTTGTTCTGGAATAACAATAGTATTTTTGATGGGAGTTTTAAGTGTTGCTGTGAGTGACAAATTAATTATTAACTCAGAGCAAAATAAATTGTTAGGGAATATAATAAACGACCTAGCAAATCCTTCAAATGGTTTTGACATGCAAAAAGCATCAACAGTTGTTATGATTACCATATTTTCAGTAAGCATAATTTATATATTAATAAATTCAATTCCTTGAGTATATCAAAAAGTAAAAGGAGGAATAAATGACTAGATTTAAAGAATTCTCTAAGTATTTTTATATTGTAATTATTTTGGTTATTTTTTATATTCCACTTTTTTTTGCTGCGGTATTTAGTTTTAATGAAACAAGCGATAAAGGTTTTATCACTTTTACTCATTGAAATGGTTTTACATGAGAAGCTTATGAAAATTTATTTTCAAATAAAATGGTTGCGGCCTTTATGAGTTCTCTATTACTAGGAACTCTATCAAGTTTAATTGTTATTATCTTTTCTCTTTTGACAGTTTTTAGTATTTGAAAACAAAAAAGTAGATCGATAAAAATAGTTAGAAATGTTTCAACTAATATTTCTTTAATAAATCCTGATGTCATAATTGGCGTTTCTCTTGCAATATTTTTTTCTTTGTCTCTCGGAATTTTGTCCTCTGAGTCAGAAGGGTTTGAGAGAGCGTTAGTTGGTCACGTGGTTATGATATTACCCTATGGAATATTAATAATGTATCCAAAAAGTGAGAAATTCAATAAATCTATTTTTGAAGCTAGTTATGATCTTGGTTATCCAAAAGTCAAAACATGATTCAAAACATATTTCATCTATATGCTACCTTCCATTTCATTTACATTATTAGTTTCAATGGTTTTAAGTTTTGATGATTTTATTATAACTACAATTACTTCCAATACAGAAACAGTTGGAACAGAATTATATCAAGGAAGATTTCAATCATGAGCACTTGCAATTGGCTCGATTTTATTGGTTTCTGTAATTGTTGTAAATGCCGCGATATTCTTTAAGAGTTCCAGAAAGGTTGAAAAAGATAATGAAAAATAAAAAAGCTTTATTATGAATTTTAATCCCTATAGTTTTTTTTGGGGTTATGATTACTGGAATAGTATATAAAAGTGTTAATCCATACAAACCAACAATCTACAATTATCAATCATATGTAAATCCAGACTTTATTCCAGAAATTGAAAAAAACTATTCTTATAGAGAATATAAAAATAATTCTGAGTTTAATAATGCAATTGACAATAATAAGGCGATTGGTGGAATTTCAACAGATTATATGCTTGTTGATTTAATAAATAATAAAAAAATTTCAAAGATTAATTTTGAGAAGGCTTTTGGTATTGCTGATCCAACTATTTTTTACTCAGATCAAACCAATAAGCAACTTGAATTTTTTGACAAATTTATAGCTGTAAATTCAAAAGTAAAAGGTGATGTTGATGGTGATGGGATAGTGGATCGTTTTTCAGAATATATAATTCCAATTTGAATAAACAATAAAGTATTTATTTATAACTCCGAAAAGATGGGCAACAATATTCCTAATTTTAATAATGATTTTTCATATGAAAATATTTTAAAGGAATTGACAAGAGGTGGAGTTGATGTTTGATCATGAACTAATGCTCCAATTGAAAATAGTGTTTTAGGTTCTGAGAAAGAGTTGGGGGGTTTTGATACAACGCTAACAAATGACAACTATGTCAAGAGAATTGATCAATTTTCTCAAATCGTACAAAATGGAACTGGTCATTCAATTAGTGATTCATCAACAAATATTTTTGAGGATGATTCAGATGTTGTGCTGCAATCGACCATTGATCCAAAATCATTTATCAAAGGATCGTATTTATTTAATGGAGATGCACTTGATGCATTCTGATCTGAAGATAATTTTTCTAATGTTTCTACAGGAACAATAAAAATGGTTAAACCTGAAAATTCACCTTCTTTTGTTGATGGATTTGTTGTGTCATCATCCATTTCAGAAGATAAACAAGTAGAATTATTAAAAAATCTAAATAGTGTATTTTTTGAAGGTAAATTTATGACTAAAGAAGAAATCTCTCTAGAAGTTACTCTTGAGGATAATACTATAGACTGAACAAAAATTGGTTCGTTAAATAATTTTGATTATGTAAATTACACTCCAACTTCTAAAGGTGAATATGAATTTATATTAGACAATTATTTTAGTGAAGAAGATGATCCAAAAACCGCAAAATCATTTTTTGAAATTGAAGTACATCAAATAATACCTATAGCGCCAGTCAATGAAGAACTTCAGTCGAGAATTGCAATCGAATTCAAAAGAAGATTAAGATTATAATTTTAATAATAAAGGCATTCTATAATCTATATATTTAATAATATATGCTATTATAAGTATATGTTGTTGAATGAAGAAATAGTCTTAAAATCATGTGAGAAAATAAGAATAGATAAATTTATTTCTGACAATACTAGTTTTTCTAGAAATGAAGTAAAAGAAATCATTGATATTTATGGAGTTTATGTTGATGGAATATTAGTTAGAAAACCCAAATTTGTTATTAATGAGGGTCAAACAATAGTAATTAAAGAAAAGCCTCAAAATGAAATTTCTATGATTCCTCAAGACATACCTATTGAAGTTGCTTATGAAGATGAACATATTATTATTATTAACAAAAAGAGTGGAATGGTTGTTCATCCTGCTCCAGGAAATAAGGACGGAACGCTAGTTAATGCTCTTTTATATCATTTCAAAGATTTATCAGATTTGAATGGTCCAATTAGACCTGGTATTGTCCATAGAATTGATAAACATACTAGTGGGTTGATTTTGATTGCAAAAACAAATGCTGCTCACAAGTATTTTGCTGAACTAATAAAAGAGCACAAGGTTAACAGGCATTATAAAGCACTAGTTGTTGGGAAGATATTGAATGATGCAATTCATATTGATGTTCCTATTGGTAGAAATGTTCATGATAGACAAAAAATGACAGTTACCAAGCAAAATTCTAAAAACGCAATAACACACGTTTACCCAGAGAAAGTCTATCCAAATTTTACATTAGTGCGATGCGAATTAGAGACAGGGAGAACTCATCAAATTAGAGTTCATTTAAAGCACATTAATTTTCCGATTGTTGGAGATCCTGTTTATGGAAAGGTTTTAGATAACTTTAATCAAAGACTTCATGCTCACAAACTATCATTCATACACATAACAGGGGAGTTTATTGAAGTGGAATCAGAACTTCCAATTGAATTTTTTGATAATATTGATTTAAAATCTTAAATCACTATTTTTAAATATGATTATTTAGAATCAATAATTGGTTTTATCAATAATTTTGATATAATTATGTTAAATATTGTTTGGAATATTTAAATTTATATAATACTGATAAGGAGTTTTATGTTTCCGGGAGCTATGAATACAGCTAATATTAAAAAAGTTAGTGAACTCTGAGAAGAAGAAAAAAAATATAGATGATGAATCATTGGTTTTGCAACATCATTGATTGTTTTATTTGTTCTTAATTTAGTTTTTGTTGTAATGGCATATATGTCGGAAAAAGAATTAATAAATTATTTTATGGGTTTCTATCCTACTAATAGGGAAGAAATGGCTGATAATTGATTTAATTCTATTATTGTAAACTTAATTATTTGAACGGTTGCACTTTTTATTAGTTCTCTTGTTTTTATTTATTCTATTTTTAATTGCTATAAAGCAAAATCATTTGAAAAATTAGATTCAATTTCTTCATTTTTTGTTGGTTTCCTAACATTCTATTCATTTTTTTCAAATTTTTTTAATTTGATACGCATTAGCGAAATATTTTTCGGGAATAATTTTATGATTTTCTACTTCTTTTTACCATTTTTGTCAATTCCTGTGTGGTTATTATTGGCTAGACAAGTTAGAAAAATAAAAAGATCTTTCTTTATTGCTAAAAGACAAGAAGAGATTAATGCATTTTATGAGGCAAACCAAGGACAAATGGGAACTAATCCTTTCCAATCTCCATTTGGTTTTCCATTTCAACGTACCAAAACACAAGAGCAACAATTTAATCCTGTTCAAAATCCAGAAAATGATGCAGAAATTCAAAAAAACAAAGAAAAATCTTCAAAATTAGAGGCAATGACAATTGTTCAATTAAGACAAATAGCAGACAAATTGTCTATTTCGGGTATTAAAGAAATGAAAAAGGCTGAATTAATCAAGACAATATTGTCTGTAACTGATTCATTCGGAACAGATAGCAATGATCAAATTGATATTGATCCTGATAATAATATAGAAATTGAGATTGAAGAAAATCAAAAAAATAAATAGAAAAATAATTTTTCGATACACTAGGGTAAGTTGTTGTATAATTTATTAACTACGATTATATTTTGTAGATATATAAAGGAAATAAATGCCAACAATAAATCAACTTGTAAATGATGGAAGAAATCCAAAAATTCGTAAGACAAAGTCACCTGCACTTTCATTAGGATTCAATTCATTACACAAAAAATCAACAATTCAACCATCTCCTTTCAAAAGGGGTGTTTGTACAAGGGTAGCAACAATGACACCTAAGAAGCCCAATTCAGCTCTTCGTAAGTATGCTAGGGTAAAGTTATCAAATGGAATGGAAGTTACTGCTTATATTCCTGGTGAGGGTCATAATTTGCAAGAACACTCTGTTGTTTTAATAAGAGGTGGAAGAGTAAAAGATTTACCTGGAGTACGTTATACCATTGTTAGGGGTACTCAAGATGCTGCTGGAGTTAATAATAGAAATAAATCTAGATCTAAGTATGGAACTAAAAAACCAAAGTCAAAAAATTAAAATTTAAACAAAATCTTGAAAGGATAAAAATATATGTCAAGAAAAAGAAAAGCTCCTGTCCGTGAAGTACTTAGTGATCCCATTTTCAACTCTAAGATAGTTACTAAGTTGATAAACACTATTATGCTTGATGGGAAAAAATCAACTGCAGAATCAATTTTATACTCAGCTTTTGAAATAATTAAACAAAAAACAAACGAAGAACCAATAGAAGTATTTAAGAAGGCTGTTGAAAATATAACACCTCAACTTGAAGTTAGAACAAGACGTATTGGTGGAACTAATTATCAAGTTCCTTCTGAAGTTTCGGCTCGTCGTAAGCAAACACTTACTCTTAGATGATTGATAAATTATTCAAGACTTAGAACAGAAAAAACAATGGACTTAAGATTAGCGAATGAAATAATTGATGCTTCTAAAGGAATGGGTGGTTCGGTTAAGAAGAAAGAGGATACTCATAAAATGGCAGAAGCTAATAAAGCATTTGCACACTTTAGATGATAATCTATTATGATGCATTGTAGTTTTTGTGAAGAACTTAGAGTACCAAAATTTAGTCAAGAACAAATTATAATTGGATTAATGTTGTTCATTATATTTTGTTTACCAGGATTATTGTATGTTCTCTTTATTAAGAAAAAAACTTGTCGTGTTTGTGACATGCCAATGGTTATAAATAATAAGGATTTGGAAGATAAGTAATAAATTTCTTATAAATCTTTTAGAAATCACAACAAATATAAAAGAAAATAAAAAAATGAAAAAGAGGAAAAAATGGCAAGAAAATTTGAAATCAAGGATTATCGTAATATAGGGATAATGGCTCACATTGATGCTGGTAAAACAACAACAACAGAAAGAATCCTGCTACATACTAATAAGATTCATAAAATTGGTGAAACACATACAGGTGAGTCACAAATGGATTGAATGGCTCAAGAACAAGAACGTGGAATAACAATTACTTCTGCTGCAACAACAACATTATGAAGAGATAAAAGAATTAATATTATTGATACTCCTGGACACGTTGATTTTACAGTTGAAGTTGAACGTTCTTTAAGAGTATTAGATGGTGCCGTTGCAGTCCTTGATGCTCAATCTGGTGTTGAACCTCAAACAGAAACAGTTTGAAGACAAGCAACAAATTATAAAGTACCTAGAATTGTTTTTGTTAACAAAATGGATAAGGCTGGAGCAAATTTTGAATATGCAGTTAATTCAGTTAGAAAATTATTGGGTGGTAATGCAGTTCCAATTCAGTGAAATATTGGTTCTGAATCAGATTTCCAAGGACACATTGATTTAGTTGAAATGAAAGCTTGAGTATTTGATGGTGCTGCTGATGAAATAGCTAAAGAAATTCCAATTCCAAAAGAATTAATGGATATAGCTACTCTTAAAAGACATGAACTTGTTGAAGCTGTAGCAGATTTTGATGAAGAAATGATGATGGATCTACTTGATGGAAAAGAAATTGAGGCAAATAGACTAAAGTCCTCAATAAGAAAAGCAACATTGACATCAGAATTTTTTCCAGCAGTTTGTGGAACAGCTTTTAAAAATAAAGGTGTAAAAGCAATGATTGATGCTGTTGTTGATTATTTACCTTCTCCACTTGATGTTCCGCCAATTAAAGGTCATCTTGGAGATAAGGAAATAGAAATGCCTATTAGTGATGATGCTGATTTTTCTGCACTTGCTTTTAAGATAATGACAGATCCTTATGTTGGTACTTTAACATTTTTTAGAGTTTACTCTGGATATCTTTCAAAAGGTTCTTATGTTTACAATTCTACAAAAGAACAAAAGGAAAGAATAGGTCGTATTCTAGAAATGCATGCTAATAATCGTGAAGAAATTGATGAAGTTAGAACAGGGGATATTGCAGCTGCTGTTGGTTTGAAAAATACAACAACTGGTGATACACTTGTTTCAGAGGGTAAACCAAAAATAATTCTTGAAAAAATGAATTTTCCAGATCCAGTTATTTCTCAAGCGCTGGAACCAGCTACAAAAGCAGCTACTGAAAAACTTTCATTAGGACTACAAAAACTTGCTGCCGAAGATCCGACATTTAGAACATATACTGATGAGGAAACAGGACAAACAATTATTGCAGGTATGGGAGAACTACACTTAGAAATTATTGTTGATAGATTAAAGAGAGAATTTGGTGTTGAAGGTACTGTTGGTGCCCCACAAGTTGCTTATAGAGAAACAATAACTAAAAAAGCAGATGTTGAAGGAAAACATATTAAACAATCTGGTGGTAAAGGTCAATATGGTCACGTTTGAATAACATTTGAACCAAATGAAGATAAAGGTTTTGAATTCGTTGATAAAATTGTTGGTGGTAAAATTCCTAAAGAATACATTAGATCAATTCAAAAAGGTCTAGAGGAAAAAATGGCTTCAGGAATTCTTGCTGGTTATCCAATGATTGATATTAAAGCTACTCTATTTGATGGTTCATACCATGATGTTGATTCATCTGAAATGGCTTATAAAATAGCTGCTTCAAAAGCTCTTACAAATGGAAAAGAACAATTATCAGCAGTTATACTTGAACCAATAATGGATGTTTCTGTTATTGTTCCTGCAGAATATTTTGGAGACATAATGGGAGATGTTTCTCGTCGTAGAGGACAGATTAAAACAAATGAAACTCGTCCAGATGGAGCATCTGTTATTAAGGCAGATATTCCATTAAGTGAAATGTTCGGTTATTCAACGGACTTGCGAACAATGACATCAGGACGTGGTAATTATCAAATGATTTTTGATCACTATGAAAAAGCTCCTAAATCTGTTAGTGAAGCGATTATTAAAAAAAGATCTGTTAAATAAAATTCAGTTAATAAAAGAGAAGAAAATCTTCTCTTTTTTTCTAATGTTAAAGTTATTTATAATTTTTGTTAGAATTTTCAACTTGAATATCATCAATAGATGTAATTAAATGAGCACCATCTTTGATTAGAATATTGTTTCCATCATTTTCATCTTGTATTCCTGGATAACAATAAACTTCTTTTCCTTGATCTAAAAAATTAGTTACAAGATTTATTATTCCACTTCCTTTTTTTGAGGAGAATATTATAAGTGCATCACTAAGTGCGGCTGTTATTCTATTTCTTTCTTTTAGTCTTTTTTTATTGATACTTACTCCATTAGGATATTCAGAAACAATTATTAAATTATTATTAATATTAATCTCATTTGCAAAATATGGTTTTTCCAATCCATTTGCTGAAACAAAGATAATTTCTTTATTATTATTTAAATAATAATTAACAATATTTTCTTCTAAACCTTTAAAATAGTTTGTGACTAGAATGTTGTTTTTGGATGTTTGCTCAACGGCCTGTTCAATATATTTTTTAACTATCTCTGATTGTTCATCTCCTACTAAGCATAATGCATTTTTACCTATTAAAGATATATTCCCTTCATAAAATAAAACGAATGGTGGATTTGCGATGATTTTTAGTAAATTTGGATATTCATCATCAAGAATCGTTATTACTTTTATTTTCCCACTATTCACATTTTTTTCAAGTTCATCCATTTGTTCAGGATCAACAAGTTCTTTATTCTTTAAAGCATTATAAATACTTATAAAATCACCTTTGTATTTTAATGCAAAAAATATTAATATTAAATTCATATAATTCCTCCATTAACTAATGTCTTTTATTGAACATATTTAATTGAAAAAAACTAATTCGACAAAAAACTAAATTTATTGATATCTTAAATTTAAAATCGTTTCCAATTTCATTTAAATTAATATCTTTTTAGAGTATTAAATTGAAATATCTTTTGTTTTCATTTATAATTAAAAATAATTAATTGGAGATTTGTAAATGGAAAAAAAAGATTATAAAGATACTTTAAATATGCCTGAAACAGATTTTTCAATGAGAGCAAACTTAAATGAAAAGGAAAAGGCATTTCGTGAAAAATGACTGAATAATGAAATATATAAAAAGATTTTAGAAAGAAATAAAAAAAATACAAAGTTTATTTTACATGATGGACCACCTTATGCAAATGGATCTTTACATATTGGTCACTCATTTAATAAAATATTAAAAGATATTATTGTTAGGTATAAATCAGCTAATGGATTTTATTCACCTTTTGTTCCTGGGTGAGATACTCATGGATTACCAATTGAGAATAAAATGCTGCAAGAATTAAAAATTTCACATAAAAATTTAGATGTTTCAAAATTAAGAGAAGAAGCAGGAAAATATGCAGTTAGTCAAATAGATATTCAAAAAGCACAGTTCAAAGAATTGCAATTGCTTTCTGATTTTGAGGATATTTACATTACATTAGATAAAGAGTATGAGGTTAATCAATTAAAATTATTTAAAAAATTTTCATTAGATGGTTTGATTTATCGTGGATTGAAACCCGTCTTTTGATCTCCTTCATCCCAGTCAGCGCTAGCAGAAGCTGAAGTTGAATATCATGAACATCGTTCGCCATCAATTTATGTATCCTTAGATATAGAAAAAGGTAACGACGTTGTTGATAAATCAGATAAACTAATTATTTGAACAACAACCCCTTGAACATTGATTGCAAATGCTGCAGTTGCAGTTAATGAGGAAATAGATTATGTTAAATTTGCTGCAAATAATAATAATTATATTGTGGCAAAGGTACTTCTTGACTCGTTGGTTCAATTTTTTGGATGAGGTGATTTCAAGATTTTAAAAACTTTTAAAGGTTCTCAACTAATTGGTATTGAATATTATGTACCAATTTTAAAAAATACTCTTGCTCCTGTGGTTTCTGGACATCATGTTACAACTGATGCAGGAACAGGATTAGTTCATATTGCCCCCTTATTTGGTGAGGATGATTTTATTATTGGAAAGAAAAATAATTTAAATATGATTATGCATATAGAAGATGATGGAACAATTAATGAAAAAGGAATGCAATTCAGTGGAATTTTTTATGAGGAAGCTAATAAAAATATTGGTCTATTTCTGGAAGAGAAGAATGCATTAATTTCATTAAAATTCATTAAGCATTCATATCCACATGATTGAAGAACTAATAAGCCAATAATTTTTCGTGGAACACCACAATGATTTGTTTCAATTGAAAAAATTAAACCTCAAATATTAAAAGAGTTAAAGAATGTTAAATTTTTTTCTGATTGAGCTGAAAAGAGAATTTCATCAATGATCCAAAATAGAAATGAGTGAACAATTAGTCGACAAAGATCATGAGGAGTTCCTATTATTATTTTTTATGATGAGAATAAAGAAGTGGTTATTAATGAAGAAATATTTGATTATGTAATTGATTTAGTGTCAAAGCACGGAAGCAATATTTGATATAAAAAAACTGTTGATGAACTTTTGCCAGAAAAATTTAGAGGAAATAATTGAACAAAAGAAAATGATATTATGGATGTTTGATTTGATTCTGGATCTTCATTCATGGCTGCAAACATTGCCAACGAAAATCCGCCTTTCGAATTATATTTCGAAGGATCGGACCAATACCGTGGGTGATTTAATTCATCATTAATTAATTCTGTTGCTTACATTGGAAAGGCGCCTTTTAAAAATCTAATTTCTCATGGTTTTGTTCTTGATGAAAAAGGCAATAAAATGTCAAAATCAAAGGGAAATGTTGTGGATCCTGCAAAAATAATTAATGCATATGGTGCAGATATTTTGAGACTATGAGCATCAAATAGTGAGTATTCAAATGATGTTACAATTGGTGATAATATAATTAAACAAAATGTTGAAATTTATAGGAAAATTAGAAACACATTAAGATTCTTGCTGGCAAATTTAAATGACTATGAACATAAGGAAATTGAAAAGAATGATGTTCACGAGTTGATAAACGAGAGGCTTGAAAATTTGAAAGTAAGAATTGTGTCTAGTTATGATAATTTTAATTTTATCAATATAATAAAAGAGATAAACAATTTTATTACAGATTTATCTTCTTTTTATCTATCTATAATTAAGGATGTTCTTTATGCAGAGAAAAAAGATAATGAAGAGAGATTGATGATTCAAAATAACTTATATAATATTTTAGAATTTTTATTAATATCTCTTGCTCCAATTATTCCTACAACAGTTGATGAAGCCTATGAATTTTTCAACAAGAAAGAGAAAAAGGAATCAATACATCTAGAACCATTCTACAAATGCAATCTTAAAGAGTCACTTAAAATTGAAAGTAAATGAAAAGACTTTTTTGATTTAAAAGATTTAATTTATAAGGAAATTGAAGCAAAAATAAAAGAAGGTAAATTAAAAAGAACTAATGAGGCAAGAGTCACTGCAAATTTGGAATCTGCCTTTTTGAAAACGTTAGACTTCCAAAAATTGTTAATGATTGGTGAATTTGTAGAAGGAAAATCAATTAAAATAGAACCTTTCGAATCACTAAAATGTCAAAGATGTTGAAATCATTTTTCTCCAAGTTCTCTAAAAAATGACTTATGTCCAAGATGTGCCAATATTTTAAATATATTTTAGTATTATTAATTTTAAAAAGGTTATAATTATGTTTTATTTAAAAATAATTACTTTCAAGTTTAAAAATAAAAAAGGAGAATATTTTGCTTAAATTGATCAAAAAGAAAACTTTTCTTTATATACTAGCAACAGTTTTTTTTATCTTCTTACAATCATTTGAATCAATAACAGAATCGATGTTTATTGGTGAAATTATGGAGGCTATTAGTCCTTCAGGAAGACAACCTACTCCAAATAATATTTTTAATCTTGATGATTTATCCATGGATCATTTAATAGGAATTTTTGTTTCAATGGTTATTATGGGATTTATTTGTGGAATTGTAGGAATTTATTTCACATCAAGAGCAACGTCTAGTTACATAGCATATATGAGATTAAAAGCATATGAAAAAATTCAAAGTCTTTCTTACCAAGATATAGATAAAATATCTACTTCTTCCCTAATTACTAGAATAACTAATGATACAGAATTAATTTCAGTTAGTTTGTTATTTGGTTTAAGGTTTTTTATTAGTGGTATTTTTCTTTTTGTATATGGAATGATAGTTTCCATAATTAGTTATACTAGCCTATCTTGAATTTTTGGTGCAATCATTCCTTTTGTTTTATTAGCAATGATTTTAGCGGTTACTTTATCAGTTCCTAAATTTTCACAATCACAAAAAAATACAGATAGAATAAATAAAAATATGCGAGAATCAATATTAGGAATTAGGGTAGTTAAGGCTTTCAATTTAAAAGAAAGTCAGAAGAAAAATTTTAATGATAGTAACGAAGTTTTGGCTGAAACTACAACAAAGGCTTTTAAGGTTTTGGGTGTTGTTATGCCCATGATTCAATCAGGAATAAATATCTCGATTATACTTGTGCTAACTTCGGCATCTTTTGGAACGGCAGAAAATTATAGTGGTGTAGCTCCATTTATAAGTATTTTAATGAATGTACTTTTTGGACTAATAACAATGATAATGGTTTTGATTCAAGTTGCAAGATCTATTCCATCAATGAAAAGAATACAAGAAGTTTTAAATTGAAAAAATTCAATTACATATAACAGTGATAGTAAGGCAACAATTAACAAGGGAGAGATAAAATTTGAGAATGTTTCTTACAAGTTTCATGAGGATGCCGCTCTAGCGTTAGAGAATTTAAATTTAACAATAAAAGCTGGTGAGCAGGTCGGAATTATTGGGAGGACAGGTGCCGGGAAATCAACTTTTATAAATCTTATTGGAAGATTATTTGATCCAACTGAGGGAAAAGTAATTATTGATGGAAATGATATTAAAGAATTAAGCTTCGATGAATTAAATAAAAATGTAGCAATTGCTATGCAAACAGTAACACTTTTTTCTGGGACAATTAGGTCAAATATTGCAATGGGAGTAAGTTCAGCTATTGAGGATGAAGAAAAAAATGCTCTTATTGAAGAGGCTGCAAAAATTGGTGAGGCTTGAGAGTTTATTTCTAAAAAAGATAAAAAACTTGATTCACTAGTTGAACAAAGAGGAAAAAATTTTTCTGGTGGTCAAAAGCAAAGGATTTCCATTGCTAGAACAGTGGCGAAAAAATCTAAGATATTAATATTTGATGATTCAACAAGTGCGTTAGATAATGTTACCGAACATAAAGTTCAAAAGAATATTAAGAAAACTACTAAGTCTACAACAATAATTGTTGCTCAGAGAATTTCTTCTGTTGAAAATTTAGATAGAATTATTGTTATTGAGAATGGAAAAATAAATGGTTTTGATACACATATAAATTTATTGAAAAATAATGATATATATCGTGATATAGCAATTTCTCAAATCGGTCTTGATAAAGTTAATCAGATTATAAAAGGAAGTGGGAAAAATGTTTAAAGCAAAAACTAAAAAACGTCCAAGCAAGACAGATGCACCAAAACGTCCAAAATTAGATATTAAAAAGAATTTAAAATTTATTTGATACTATCTTAAAAATTATAAAGTCGAAGCTATGACAATTCTTGCTACAACTTTCATCTCAACAATGATTTTATCTCTTGCAATTTTTGGACAATTTTATTTTACTGAATACATAACTTCAAACATTTTTCCTCAAACTATAAATGGAAATACAATCTTACTTTACTCTTTACTAATAATAGGTGGTTATGTAGTATTTTTTATAATTTCAGTAGTTCAAGTCTTTATAATGACTAAATTAGCTCAAAGAATTGGGAAACAAATAAGAAGAGATTTATTCGGAAAAATTTTAGAATTAAAATTATCTTATTTTGATAGTCAACCTTCAGGTGACATAATGTCTAAATTAACAAATGATGTCAACAACATCACTAATGCATTGACACAAAATGTAACACAATTTTTAACAAATTTTTTCCAAATTGTTTTAATGATGATTTCAATGTTTATTTTTTCACCATATTTAGCATTAATTGTTATTGCGATTTCTCCATTTCAGTTTTCATTCATAATGATTGTTTTAGCAAAGGCTCAACCTAATTTTTTGAAAAAGCAAGTTTATATTGGTGAATTAAATGGTTTTGTTGAAGAAACAATTTCAGGTCAAAAAGTAATAAATAATTTCAATAAAAAAGAAGAAACAATCAAAAATTTTGGTGTTTTCAATGAGAAGATTCAAGTAATAGATAGAAAGACTTCTTTTCTATCTGGTGTGGTTACTCCTTGAAATGTCTTGATATCGGCCGGATCAACATTATTAATGATCGTCTCTGCTTATTTATTCTCTCAAAATAATATTGAGTTTGGTTTGCTTAACAAAACTCTTGTAGATGGAAAAACAAATCCTTCTGTTGCATTTTCATTAGTGCTTGCATTTTCAATGTTACTAAGAAGTTATACAACACCTACATTCCAAATGTTCCAATTATTGAATGTTATTATGACGGCTTTAGCAGGAACGGAAAGAGCGTTTTCTATTTTTGAGCAAGAGGATGAAATAAAAGATTTTGAAACTGTCGGAGTTAAGAAGTTGAAGGGTGATATTAAAATAAAAAATTTAAGCTTTTCTTATGATGGAAAGAAAAATGTTTTAAAAAACATTTCGCTACATGCAAAACCAGGAGAAATTATTGGAATTGTAGGTCCAACGGGATCAGGTAAAACAACAATCATTAATTTACTAACAAAATTTTATGACATAACTGATGGAGATATTATAATTGATGGTCACTCCATAAAAACAATTACTAAGGAAAGTTTGCGTGAAGAAGTTTCAATTGTTCTTCAAGATACTTTTATATTTAATGAAACAATTTATGAAAACATTAGGTATGCAAACCCAAGTGCAACCAATGAAGAAATTGAAGAAGCAGCAAAAACAGCAAATGCACATCGTTTTATAAAACTTTTAAAAAATGGATATGAAACAGTTGTTGAAAATAATGCTGAAGAATTATCGCAAGGTGAAAAACAATTACTTGCCATAACTAGAGCTTTATTAAAAAAATCAGACATTTTAATTCTTGATGAAGCTACTTCTTCAATAGATACAAAAACAGAAAAAGATATTCAAGAGGCAATGATTAAATTAGCGAAAAACAAGACAACATTTGTTATAGCACACAGATTGTCAACGATTCAAAAAGCAGATCAAATAATTGTTCTTAAAGATGGAGAAATTATTGAAAAAGGCAATCATGAATCACTATTAAAACAGAAAGGATTTTATTACAATTTATATTCTTCAGGAGTTAACACTCCAGAAGACGTTTAAGCCCTAATATTTAAATTAAAATTTAAGTGACTCATTGCTTTGTGATATAATTAATTAAAATGATTAAAAAGAAAAAACAAGAGATAAGTATCTCGACAAATGTAGATAATTCTCAGAAAAATTCTTTTTCAAGAGAAGATAGTATCAATCCTATCATAGCCTATTCTATTTTCACTTCCAAATACATAATAAAAAAGAAGTCAACAATATTTGCACCAATAATTAGTTTCATAATTGTTTTGTTTGCAGCAATGATACCATTTTTCTTTTTGAGTCCAGATAGTCCTGATCAACACGGGACAGTTTCACAAGTTTTTATTTTTTCAATGTCCATTGCTTTAATTTCTTCTTGTAGTGTTTTTGCAACGGTTAAGGCTTTAAATCTTTTTAAGGATATCTCAAATGATGGGATGGAAATTTTGATAGTATCCAAGCCTATTAAGAGAAGTCAAATAATTATTGTTAGATTTGCTTTTTTTATCATTTTGGGAATAATTTATTCGTTGATAAATTACTTTGCACTTCTTATTGGTTTGTCCTTTTCTTCAAGTTTAATGTCAAATTTTAATACCTTTAATTTCATCTCAATATCTTTTTTTACAATGATGATGTCTTATATATTCTTTGGTTCAATTTCAATAATGCTGTCACTTAGATTTTCGACTAAATTAGTTTCTGGTTTTTCAACAATCATTCTTTCTGTAGGGATTGTTTTGACACAAATAGTTCCTTTGACAGTGCCTTTAATTGAAAATAATTTTTTTGACAATATAAGAAATTACAACAGCGAATCAGGTCCGGAAAAACAAGTCAATTTCAATTTTCATTTAACAACCAATGGAGAATTAATTATATATACAAAAAATATTCAAACACCTCTTACAGATGAGGAAAAAGATATATTGACTCAAGCATGAAAAACAAGCGATGACTATTCTTGGATTACAAATTTAAATAATTTCATTAATCCAATTGCTGGAATTACTAAAATCACAACACCTAGTCCCAAACTTTTCATCAATGATGCTGAATTACAAAATAGTTCTTTTGATGACCAAATTAATTTTTCCGAGTTTAAATTATCTCTAACTAATGGAAACGTTAAAAATAATTTATGAGAAAATAAGAATTATTTTTTCGGTATGAATACTATAAATCTTAACAGTAATTTAATTCATGGATTAACATTAAACTTAAAAGTAAAAACAAATGCATCTGATATATCTTTTGATGACAAATTAGTAGTATTTACTGGGATTAAAAATATTAGAAATATTTTTGAAGAAAATAAACTAGATAACAAAGAAATCGAAAAGGTTTTTGATGAATTGCTTAGAATGAATCTTTCTAATGATGAAAATACTAAAAATTTAATAATTAATAAAACAGAAAGTTTATTCTTAACTTCATTTAATGAAATAATTTCAATAATCAGTAGTTCGGATCCAACTTTGTCGGGAATATTTGAATTAAGATTAGAGAATAGTAGTAATCAAAATAATTTAATAACTGTGTTTGATCATGACAATTTCAAATCACAGCTATCACTTTTGCTTTTCTATTTTTATGGATTGGAAAAGTTAGATGAGAATATTAATAAATTTGAAAATAGAAACATATTTTTGGATTCTACTATAAGCAATAATATGCGAGTGAATAATTTTTTAGGATCTGATTTTGGTTTCTATTCTAGTAGTTTTTCAGATGAAACTAACAGTAATTCTTTTTCAACATCTCAAATCTTTTTTCAAAAACCAGTATCAGAAAAATATGAAACTTTTATAAATCATGGTGAAAAAGTGAGTTCTCTAGGAGTTGGATTATCTTGATCCGCAGTAACTTTGATAATTCTTGTAGGTACTGTAATGATTTATTATAGAAAGGACTTTACATAATGAATAAAGTTGATGATAAATTCACTAATGCAAATGAAATAAGTAATTCAAATATATCAGAAAATAAGGTTAGGGAAGCCTTGTTGTTTCTTAAAGGAGAGGGTGTTCTTTCAGAATTTGAGTATAATCAAAAAATTTTGAATTTAAAGAGAAAATCCGAAAGTATCTTAAAAAGAAATAATTATAATATTGCTGAACATGAAATATTGGTTTCTGTTTCAAATTTTACAAAGCACTATAAAAAACGTCCTCATCCTGCTGTTGATAATATATCATTCAACATTAGAAAAGGTGAGTTTCATGTTTTTGTTGGTGCTAATGGAGCCGGAAAGACAACAACAATAAAGGCAATCATTGGTGCCTATGCTAAATATGATGGAGATATAATGGTGGGCGGACATCCTAATTCCTCTGTTGCAGCCAAAAGAAAAATTGGATATGTACCAGAAGTAACTATTTTTCCTTCAGAATTTACTACAAGAAATTATTTAGAATCTATGTCGCTAATGTCTGGACTTTCAAAATCTGAGGCAGTAAAGTTCACTACAGAAAAATTAACTGAATTGAATATGTTGGATTTACAAAATAAGAAACCATCTTCTTTTTCTTCTGGTCAGAAGAAAAAGATTCTTCTAGCTCAGGCTATGGTTCACAATCCAGACATTTTGATTATGGATGAACCGGCAGCAAATTTAGATCCTATTGCTAGATTGGAATTATTTAATGTACTTGAGAACTATAAAAGACAAGGAAAATCCATCTTCATCTCATCTCACATTTTGGCAGAAGTTGGAAAATATGCTGATACAGCAACTATTTTGGATGGCGGTAAAATAGTTTTCCATGACCAGTTAGATGGAACACAAAATCTTGAAGATCTTTATTCTAAATATGTAATTGTTGGATCGGTTGATACATCAGCAAGTGATTTGAAAGATAATAACTAAATAAAAAAACTTGATTAAAGTTTTTTTTGTATTTTATTATGAAATTAATTATTTTATAATTAGTTTGAAAGATTCATTTTAACAAAAGCATCTAATCTTGATGATTTTCTTGCTCCATTATTCTTGTGAAAAACACCTTTTGACACTGATGTATTAATTAATTTGTGTGCCTCTGAAACTATTTCTTTTACTTTTGGATTCTTTTCAACAGCAGCAATTTTGGCCTTTTTGATTGCTCCTCTAACACGAGACTTCATTGCAGCATTTGCAACTCTTGCCTTTTCGTTTGTTTTAATCCTTTTCATTTTTGATTTAATATTTGCCATTCTTGTTTCCCTTTATTAACTTAAGTAAAAAAATTATATCAAAATAATTATTATTTGTATTAAATTATATTATTTTTGTATTAAAATTATACAAGTGGTGATTAGATGAATTCAGAAGAAATATTATATTTAGTAGGCATCTCGATCTCATTATTTTTAATGTTATTAATCCTTGCCATATTTTTATTTATTTTTCTTAAAAGAAAAAAAACCAAGGAAAGTTATACTGATAAATTAGGAAAAGATGCAGAACAAAAGGTAAACAATATAATTCAAAACTGAGCAGATAGAAATAATGCTCATTATATTCCTTCATCAATGTTTAAGTATGATAAAAACAAAATTTTTGAAGTGGATGGAATATTGATTACAGCAAGAGCGCTAGTTGTTGTTGAAGTAAAAAATATTAATGGAATTATTGAAGGAAAAGGTTTAGAAAAAACTTGATTTAAACTTATGGGAAGTAAGAGACATGAAATCAATAATCCTATCATGCAAAATGAAAAACATATTGAACATATTTTAGCAATAACAAAGTTAAAAGTACCTATGCTATCACTAATTATATTTGATACTAGAACCGAGGAATTAAGATGTACAGAGATACCCTCTCATGTTTTAGTTATTAAAGTTGAAGATGTAGAAAATTCTCTAGATACAATCAATGATCAGTTGATGCCAAAAATAAATATGGGAGAAATACAAAAAATTTATTACTCACTTTTAGAACATAAAACATCAGCTCCTGAAGATTATAAGATGTTGTTATCATTTTGCAAAGAGACAAGAAATAATGATTTTACAATTTAATTATAATGGTGAAATTATTGATGTTTATGTAACGAGAAAGAGTATTAGAAATATATATATTAAACTAGACTCTAATAATAATATTAGTGTGTCTAGTCCAAAATATTCAACAGATAAGTTTATAATTGAATTTGTTGATAAACATTTAGAAAAATTTGTAAAAATTCAAAAAGCCAATCTTATAAAGAGTAATGTGAATTTAGAAGATCAAACATTTTATTTATTTGGTTGGTTAGAATCCTATGATTTAGTTCAAAAAAAAAGCAAAGAAAATGAATTTATAAATTACCTTGTTTTTAGAAATAAAAAATATAAAATTAATAAAAAATCAATTACGGATATTATTTTTGGAATTTACAAAAAAGAGTTACTCTTATATTTAAGAGATGCACAATACTATAAAGAGCAAATAATGAATGTTGAACACCATGATATTAGTGTTAAAATGAAGAAAGTTGCTTGGGCGTCTAATTATGTTGCCAATAAGAAAATTATTTATAGTACAAGACTTGCGGCGTATTCCTATGACATAATTGATTATGTTATTGTTCATGAATTAGCACATGCCGAGCATTCAAACCATTCAAAAGAATTCTGAAAAAAAGTAGAGAAATTTGAACCAAACTTTAAAGCAAAGAAAAATAAATTGAAATCTTCTATTTATTTTTAGAATTGAATTATAATTTTAATCAATATGGAATTAGAAAAAGAAATTAAAGATATAAAATCAATTGAGGACCTAAAGGCAATAAAGAATAAAATTTATGGAAAAGAAGGAATCATTTCTGCTCTTCAAAATAAGTTAAAATCAGCAAAACC
>JBOFPM010000014.1:0-20073 GCA_051659905.1 Metamycoplasmataceae bacterium
CAAAAACTATCTTTGATTGAGGAAATTGAGTACAGACAAAAAATTAGTGATAACTATTGAGAAAAAAATTATTCAATCAAAACAACAATAGTGAAAAATGAAGATGATGGAAGATTTTCAATAGTAATTAAAAATTTTCCTCACGAAAGCAAATCATTTACGATTTCTTTCAATAATGCTGTTACATATATTTCAGGAACTATTGATAGTATTCCTGGAACAGATATTATTTTTACCCCTAGAAACCTTAAAAATACGTTAATAAAGGATGTTGTGTCAATATCGATAGTGTCAGCAGCCAGGGTTAAAGTTAAAAATCCATCAAAACCAAATTCAAATATTTTTATGTGACGTAATTTTGGGGAATTAATTATCAAATTTATTAATAACAATCCTAACAATAAGAGTTTTTTGATTAATGATAATGGGATGCTAATAGAATCATATTCTTCAATAACGTTTACGCAAAATAAGTTGTCAGTAAAAGTTTTGGTTGATAAGTCAATAATAAAAATATTTCCAAAAAAATTAATAACAGGTATTCATAATCAAGAAATGTTTGTTATTCAAAACATTTCAAGAACAAAACTACCTTTAATTACAGTAAATACGATAGAAGGTTTAAAGTTATCTGGAACAGCAAAAAAAATTAAAGCTATATTTAAAAAAACGAGTGATGACAATTCATTAGATTTGATTAAAGGAATTGTAGGCAATGTATCATTTGATGAAAACACATACTATGATTTTAATGAAGACAAAACACATATAGGAATAGGAGTTAATTCAAATAAAGGATATGTAATTCCTTATAGGTTCCAAGGAGACATAATACCAATCTTAAACATCAATATAGCCTCATTAAATAATATTTTAATCGGTTTTTCCAATCCAATAAAAAATCCATATTTCGATAAAGAATCAGGAATAATAAAGTTAAAAATATTGGAATCTAAAATATTATACGAAGATAATTACATTGAAAAAAATATTATCTTGAATAAGTATTTTGCAGACATAATATCAGGTAATTTATCCTTTCAAGACATAATTAATTTAGGAAAAAATGAATAATAATAAAAGTCAATTTTCAAAATTAAAAATGAATAGTATCAAGAAAATATTAATAGTTTCATTGCCCATTTTGATTGCGGGATTATCTATAGGAGCATATTTCATTTTTATAAATATGAACAAAGAAGAAATTAAGGAGAATGTTTTGATTCCAAATCCCCAGGACCCATCAATTGATGAGAATAACATTTTCCCTGAAATTGATTCAAAAGATTTTTATAATTTGATTGAATTTGAAAATGGAAGACCATTTATTGGTGATAAAATGATGGCAGCAATTATCAAGGACATAATTACAAGGTTGGGGAGCGTTGATGGTGATTTATCATTTTATATAGTAGAAGATAGTGCAATAAAAAAAACAATATATTTTAAGTGAGTTTTTGAAAAAAAAGAATTAAAAAAAACTTATATTATTTCAATAAATAGTCTATAATTTTTTATATGATTAATCAAGATGTAATTTTAAATATTGTTAAAAAAAGAACTAATAAAAAAATTAGTATCTCAACTGACATTAGGTCAATAGGGTTAGATTCTTTAGATTTAGTTGAAATAGTTATGGAAATTGAGAAAGAATTTGATATCAAAATCCCTGATGAAAAGTTGACAAATATTAAAAATATTGATGATCTAATAAAATTAATAGAAAATAAGTAAATTTTGTAAGGGTGTAGTTCAATTGGTAGAACAGCGGGCTTCAACCCCGCATGTTGTGGGTTCGAGTCCTGTCACCCTTGCCATTTTTTTTTGCTTTTTTAAAATATGATTTTTTTCCTAAAAATACTCTATAATTTTCTAATATAAAGAAGATATGGAAATTAGAAAGATATTAACAACATGAAAACACAGACATCAAAAGCGATAAAAACAATTACATCAAAACCCACAAGGCAATACACTTGTTCTCGAAGAAGGAATAAAGAAGATAAAAAAATATGAGTCGTTTTAGAAGAGGGTAGAAAATTTTATCGCATTTTTAAAAATCGTTCAATGGCCATTTCGTATTTTAAAAAACTAAAAACAATTTATGCAGAGATGTTGGTTCAAGATTTGGATGATAATGTTTTCTCTAGTATAGTTTATACTAAACTTGAAACAAAAAAAAGAGGTCTAGCACAAGCTTTACAAGATTTTCAAGGGGGAGTTGTTGAAAATAGTGATGAACTTTTTGATGAAGATTCTTATCTTGCAGATATTGATAAAAAGGGAAATGATATTAATTTGAGTGTTGATAAAGAACGTATTAATACAACCGCTAATGATTTTTCATTTGTCGATAATCTTTTCCCAAAACCAAAACCTTTAATTTCACCAGTTAATATTACTATTAGAGGAAATGGCGAAGCAAATCATGTTAAAGAAAAATTAATAAGCTCAGAGTGTGAGATAAGTATTTATCAAAGTGACAGAAATTTAAATCTTTATATTCTAGGTAGAGCTGGTTATGATAAGCATAAAAAAGATAGTATTTATGATCCGTTAGAAGTGACTTCAGAAGAACAAGATAACCTGTTAAGAAAATAAAATAGAAAATAGCAAGAAGTTTTTTTAAGAAGATTTTTTGTTTAAAGAAAATTAGGAATACTATTTATATTTTAAGTTAATGGAAAAATTTAAATAAAAATGCTTTATAATTTTAATATTTAGTTTAGGAGTATGTATTACTATGAAATCAACAAGACAATATACTTGTATAAGAAGGATGAATAAATCAGGTGACAAAATTTGAGTAGTTATTGAAAATGATAAGTTTTTTTATCGTATTTTTAAAACCCAAACTGCAGCTATATCTTATTTTAAACAACTTAAAACTCCAGCCCAAATGATTGTACAACAAGCAACTGGTGACAAGTTTTCTAGAATGGTTTTCACCTTTGAGGAAATGGCTAGAAAAGGATTGACAACTTCTTCAAAATCAATACCTACTAAAGCAGTCAAAAATAGTGACAAAATTTTTGATGAAAAAGAATTAAAGAAAAATATAGAGACCAAGAAAAACTCGAAATCTAAACCAGTTAAAAAACCTATTGAAAAGAAAGTTACAAAACCAGCAGTTAAAAAACCTGTTGAAAAGAAAGTTACAAAACCAGCAGTTAAAAAACAAGCAGTTAAAAAACCTATTGAAAAGAAAGTTACAAAATCTTCTAAAGCGAAAAATACTAAAAATAAATCTACCAAAAAACCTATTGAAAATGAAACTAAAAAACCAATAAAAGCAAAAGTTGCCAAGGCTGTAGCAATTCAAAGACCCAAAGAACAAATTAGAGAAAAGCAGAAAGACAACAAAATTCTTGAACCAAAATTAGCAAACCAAGATTCTGTGTTGGCTAGAAATCTTTATGTTGAAAAAGATACAAGCATGAATTTAAGTACGGGAGAATTAATATCTACAAAAGAATATAGCAACTTATATCAAAATAATCCAGAAGAAATACAGAACACAAGAACAATTAATTTAATGTCTGAACTTGCAAAATTGGATGAGGCAAGAATACAAGAGTTTGAAAAACAAGATACTCTTAATCTTTCTATTATTGATGAAATTTTGCAAAGAAAAGCTGTAGTAGAAAATTCGTGAGATGAAAATACTAATAATTCTAATAATAAAGATATTGTTGATAATAGTATTAAAAACACTATATATGTTAAAGAAGAGATTGAAAAACCAATAATTATAAATTCAACTAAAATTGATTTTAATGAGGAATTGCAGAAGAAAACTTCTACAATAGAAAATATTATTGACCAAAGAGTTGATGAATTTAACGTAAAGGGTGTTGATTATGGAAGAATTAAGGAATACTCTGATTTTGAAAAAACACAAATTCAAGATTTTAAGAATGAGTCATTAGAGAAGGAAGATGCTTCAGCAAAAATTTCTTCTAAAAAAACAAGTGATACAAATGAGAAAAATGGTGACAAAAATGGTAAATTTTGAGTTGTAACAATTTTAACATCACTTTTTTTAATGGCTGCAGTAACTGCAATAATTTTATGATTTTTACCACCAGTATTATAAGTATAAATATTTAAATCATTTTGATATGTTATTTAAATACTAAAACAGGGTTAGGAAAAGAAGAAAGAAGGTTAAATGCAAACAACTACAAGTGAAGCAATTTTAATAATTATTTTAATTATTTCGATTATTATCGCTTTTGTGGTAATATTCCCTTTATTTATTTCATTAATAAGAAAATTTATATTTGATAAAAGCAAGAATAGAGTTGGAACAAGTAGTAAAATAAGACTAATAAATCAAGTTAGAGAAGCAGTAGAATATTTATCAAAAACGAAAACAGGTGCAATTATAACAATTGAGAATCATGATGTAATTGACAATTTCAGAACTGACGGAATAATTTTAGATGCGAATATTTCTTCATCTTTAATTATAGCTTTATTTAATAAAAATTCTCCATTGCATGATGGTGCAATAATTATTAGAAATAATAAAATCCTATATGCTGCAACTTATTATAAAATAACTAAAAAATCTATTGATAACAAATATGGTGCTAGACATAGGGCTGCAATGGGAATAAGTGAAATTTCTGATGCTACAACAATTATTGTTTCTGAGGAAACAGGTGCAATAACTATTGCTAAAAATTCTGTTTTCACAAAAACAGATATAAATGACTTTCAGGAAAAATTAATTTTTTTCCTTCGCGATTAATTTATATTAATAAAATTTCTTGAAATAGAGAAAGGGGGCTAATTTTATTATGTTGAAGAATATTGATGATATAGATGTAAGAGAATTGATAAAATCAAAAAACATAGATGCAATTAGAAACCTTTCTGAACAAGCTACCATGTCAGAAATTGTGGAATTATTAAATCAACTTTCAGAAATTGAAGGTATTTTATTTTTTAGATTTCTAAAAACTGAAAAGGCATCAGAAGTGTTTTCTCATCTTGAAGAGGAAATGCAAGAAAATATTATAAAAAATTTAACTCAAAAAGAAACTTATTCAATTATTAATGAGCTTTACACAGATGAAATAGCTGATCTTATTGAAGAACTTCCGCCTCATTTATCGAAGGCAATTCTAAAGAATGTCAATAAAGAAAAAAGAAGTAAAGTTAATGAAATACTAAAATATAATGAAAATCAAGTAGGTTCAATTATGTCGGTTGACATTATTTTACTTAAGAATAGTTATACCAATAAAGAAGCATTACAAAAAATAAAGAATAAAAGAGAAGAATCAGAAATTTCTCATATTTTTTTTCTAGTTGATAATAGTAATAAATTGCTTGGATGTGTAACTCTTGAAGATATTATTTTTGGTTCAAGGGATAAGAAGATTGCCGAAAATATAAGAAAAATTGAGAGTGTTTATAATTTTCAGGATAAAAGAGAAGCGGCGCAAATATTCATTTCAGAATTTTCTCCAATTCTCCCTGTAGTTGACGAAAATAGTGTTGTTCTGGGTATGTTGACTCATGATGACGTTATTGACATTATAAATGAGGAAGTAACAGAGGATATTTATAAGGGTTCAGGTATTAGTTCTAAAGAGTTGGTTTCATATCCAAAAGCAAAAATACAAACAATTGTTAGAAGTAGAGTTTTTTGGCTTTTGATGTTAATGATTGGAGCAACATTATCTCAAGCAATAATTGATTCATTTTACACGATTACAGAACACTTTATTTCAGCAATACAAGCAACAGTTAGTACTTCAATTTTGGTTGGTGGTATCTTGGCAATAATTCCTGTTATATCCTCTTCAGCAGGAAATGCAGGCTCGCAGGCTAGTTCAACAATTACAAGATCTTTAGCATTAAATGAATTAAAAAATATTAGTTCTTCAAAAGTAATTATCAAAGAACTTAAAGTGGGGGCGATACTGGGTTCAATACTAATGGTTGCAAATTTTGTAAGATTAATAATTTATTATTTGATAACACGTGATATTCTTGGGCCTGATTATCCATTTTATTTAATTATTGCAACAGCATCATCCATTGCATTATTTATTGTAATTATGCTTTCAAAAATATCGGGAGCAGTTGTTCCAATATTGGGTGCAAAATTAAAGAAAGACCCAGCAGTAATGGCATCACCTGTATTGACAACATTGATAGATGCTCTATCTACTTTAATATTCTTTGGTGTAACACTATTAATGTTGCTACTACTAATATAAAACATACTATTTGAGTTGAATGTTTGATATAATTTAAATAAAAAAATGGGGAAGTACTCAAGTGGTCGAAGAGGCGCCCCTGCTAAGGGTGTAGGGGAAGCAATTCCCGCGGAGGTTCAAATCCTCTCTTCCCCGCCATTTTTTTTTGCTCTTTTATACAATTAATAAAATATAATTGTTTTAATGAAAAAACCTTGACGTTGAATAATGGAAATAATAATATTACTTAGCATGCTATCTCTAACATCTTTATTTCTTTTTATTGGAAAAGTTGGAATAACAGGTTTTATATTAACAATTATTATTTACTATTTTATAAATGTCATAATGTCTGTTTGAATATTTAGTAAAGAAAGAAATTATGAAACAAAACTTTCTTGACTAATTTTTATTATTTTAGTCCCCATAATTGGTCACCTTTTATTTTTGTTCTTTGGAAGAAAAAATATTTATCAACAATCTAAAATTGAATATGAGAAAAACTATGCAGAATTTTCAAATAAAAATTTGAAAATTAGTAAAAATTTAAATGAACAATCATATTTAGAAAAGAAGATGTCTTCTTTAGTCATGAGAGAGTGAAAAAACTCATCTTTCAAAATATATAAACATGGCTTTGAAGCTTATGAATCATTATTTAAAGATATTGAAAATGCCAAGCATCATATACATATTGAAATGTATATTATGAAACCTTCTGAAACATACGATCAATTTAAATCAATTTTACTTAGAAAGGCAAAAGAGGGCATAGAAATAAGAATACTGATTGATGATTTTGGTAAATGAGCCTTCAATGATAATGAAGTAGATAAAATGATTGAAGCAGGAATCAAAATTGAAATTTTCAATAAAATTAAATTCCCTTTTTTAAACATTAAACAATCATTCAGATTGCATAGGAAAGCAATTATTATTGATGGCAATATTGTTCATACAGGCGGAATAAATATTAGTGATGAATACTTTTCATTTGATAAGAAATTTGGTTATTGGGTGGATGTAAATGCTCGAATAACAGGAGATATTTGTAATGATTTTTCTCAATTATTTTTGTATACATGATTTCAAATAACAAAAGTTAAATTAGATAGTAATATTTATATATTGAAACAGAAAGAAGAAGCGAATTCTAAATCATTACTCTTGGAAGAGGGGCCAAATGTTTCAGAATATTTCTTAGAAAAATCATTAATGAATTCAATAAGTTTCGCATCAAAAAAGATCAGATTAGCAACACCATATTTTGTTCCATCTAAAAAAATAATTCAACAGCTTAAATTTGCTTTATTGGAGGGAGTTGAAGTAGAGATATTTATTCCTGGAAAACCGGATAAAAAATCAATTCTTGAAGCCACTCATTTTTATATAAATGATTTGATTATAAATGGAGCAAAGGTTTATGAACTAAACAATATGTTTATTCATTCAAAGATAGGAACTTTTGATAATTATATTGGTTATTTAGGAACAATCAATTTAGATATGAGATCTTTATATTCAAATTATGAATCACTAAATTTTGTTACAGGAAAAGTTGTTTCTGAAATAGATGAAATATTTGATGATTATAAAAAATATTCAAAATTAATTACCCCCCAAACCAAAAAGAAAAAAAGACCATTTAATTTAGTAAAAAGATTTTTAATCAGACTTTTATCTCCATTAATGTAACTTTCTCTATTTAAATGTTTAAAATATTTGATAGAAATCTACTATAATAAAGTGATTATTGCAAAAAGTGAAACGAGGATAATATGAGATTGCTAACTTTGATCTTGGATGGATATCAAAATATTGAACTAACAGGTGTAATTGGAACTATAAATAACTCAGGAGAATTAGAAAACAACACCTTTTATAATCCGGACGATAAATCAGAAGTTTTTGGTTCATATAAAATTGGGTCTATAAAGACAGTATCAAAATATAATGTTAATGATTATGATGCTATTTTTATACCAGGAGGAAGAGCTGCTTTAGAATTAAGGGTAAATAAGAAAGCGTTGGGAGTGGTGAAGGACTTCATAGATAATGACAAGTACGTTATTGCAATTTGCGATGCACCTAATGCTTTGTATGAATCTAAGTTAATCACTAACAAAAAATATGTATCTTATCCAATTGAAGGCATTAAGACAAAATCATCATCGCTAAGACAAGAAAATGATTCTATAATGGTGGATGGAAAATATATAACAGGAAGAGGCCCTGCTTCATCATTGGAATTGGGACTAAAAGTAATAGAAATTATTATTTCAAAGACCAAAAGTGAAAAGGTTAGACAAGGATTATTTGCTTAAAAATAAAACTCTTTTATTATTTTCTTATTTTAATAAAAAAAAATTAAAGTAAGAGTAGAATTGTATTAGGTAATTTATTTACCTAGGATATTTATGAGCAACATTAATCTTGAAAAAAACATCATTAAAGTATGATTTTTACTAGTATTTTTAGTTTTAATAGCTCTTGCAATAGCGACTATTGATAGTTATACTTATTTGACAGGTTTTTTACTAGGTTCTTCTGTTTCGGTACTAATTTTTTTCGCTACCAACTTTTTCTTAGGAAAACTTTTGAGTGATAAGAGAACATTTAAGACAGCATTTTTCTTTTCATTTATGAAATTCATCCTAACATCCGGTTTATTGGTAGGAACACTTATATCAACAATTTTTATTAATAAAATGTTTAATAAAGGTGATAATTCTTGACATGACATTGATGGAATTTTTAATTTTTTTACTGTACTAGCAGGATTGCTAACTATTCAAATTAGTATAGTAATTTATCATATTTGAACTTGAATATATGAAATTATTAAGGGAAGGGATAAAACATGGGACAACTAGGTAGTAATTTATTTGAGTGAATTCAACCTCAATTAATAACTTTAATATATGTTGTTCTTGTTGTATCTGTTTTATCTATAGTTGTATATTTTAAGGTAAGGAAAGTGAAACCAGAAGAATCACCAAGGGGTATAGCATTGATCGCTGAGCAATATGTGGGAGTTTTTCAATCAGAATTTTCTTCAACTACAGAGGGTAAAATTGATCGAGTAACTCCATATATATTCACTTTGATAACTTTTATGATAATTGGTAATACATCCGGATTTCTTGCTTTAGAACCAATATCAACATCATATTCAATTCCACTTATATTGGCAATAATTTCTTGATTAGGGATATATGTATTTGGAATAATGCATCAAAGATTATTATTTTTTAAAAAGTTTTTGAATCCAATCGAATTAATAGGCCAATTTTCTCCATTGATATCACTTTCATTTAGAATATATGGGAATATATTGGGCGGAGCAATAATGATGTTTTTGGTTTATTATGTGTGTAGTGTTTTGTGAGGTCTAATTCCAATTGTTGGTGAAATAAATTTACTTGGAATGGTTGTAGCACCTTGGTTCCATATGTATTTTGATTTATTTGGTTCCTTAATCCAATCATATATATTTGCTTTATTAACATGCATATATTGGTCAACTGAAGTTGAACACGGAGAAGAAATCCAGGAAGCAAAAAAAATTCTTAGGGAAGAAAAGAAGCAAAAAAAAGAAAAGAAAAAAACAAGTAACATTGTATTAAATTAGAAGGGAAAAAATATGAATAATATGCAATATGGACTAGTGGCAATTGGGGCGGGTATCGCAATAATTGGTGTAGTAGGGACAGGTCTTGGTCAAGGGTATGCAACAGGAAAAGCAGTGGAGGCTGTTGGGCGAAATCCAGAAGCTGAAGCAAAAATAAGAAAAATGCTAATCATGGGATTGGCTATAACTGAATCTGCAGCCATTTATGCTTTTGTTGTTTCAATACTATTAATTTTTGTTTATAATACAACAGCAACAGCATAATTAGAAATCAAGGAATTTTTATGAATGAAGAAATGATAATGGAAATAATAAGTGAAACTATTTTAAATGAAACACAAAGGCAAGATCCAAGCGATATTGCTGGTATGGTTGATGGATTATTTCCTTCTTTATATATTGCCCTTGCCACAATAGGGGCGTTTATTGTTACACTAATCATTTTATCTAAATTATTTTATGGTCCTGTATCAAAAATGATGAAGAGAAGACACGATTTTATTCAAAAAAATATTGATGATTCAATAAGTTCAAAAATTGAATCTGATGAATTGAAATCAACTGCAAAAACCGAATTAATTAAATCAAAGGTTATTGCTCAAGAAATGATTTCAAAGACTAAAAGAGAATCTGAAGTATTAAAACAACACTATATTGAAGAAGGAAAAAAAGAAGCTGAAAGATTAATTAATGAAGCTAATAATGAAATAAATTTCAAATTAGCAAAATTGGCAGAAACAAGAAATGATGAAATAGTTGAAATAGCAATGATTATTTCAAAGAAAATTATTTCCAAAAATATTGATAAAGAAATAACTAAGGAATATTTAGATTCTTATATTAAAGGAAATAATGAGTAGAAATGAAAATTTAATTGGATATTCTTTAGCTCTATTTTCTATTGCAAAGGATGAAAACAAAGTTAAAGAATATTTAAGGGATGCCAAAATCTTATATGAGTCATTTTTAACTTTTGATTATCACATGTTTTTCAACATCCTTTCTTCAAAAAAAATATCCCAGGCAAAAAAAGAAAAGATCATAGACACGACATTCAAAAAACTAGATAAATACTTTTTAAATTTTTTAAAATTACTAGTATTAAAAAATAAATTTCATTTAATTAAAAATATTATTAATTTATTTATTAATCATTGTTATGATTATTTGAATATTAAAGAAGGGATTGTTTACTCTTCTTGACCATTGAGTGTTTTAAATTTAAAAGAAATTGAGAAAAAACTTTCTAGTCAATTTAACTGTAAAGTTAGTCTAAAGAATTTAATAGACAAAGAATTAATATCAGGAATTAAAATAATTTTTGATAATACCATAATTGAAAATTCTGTAATTTCAGATTTACAACAAATTAGTAAAATATTGAGAGGTGAGAGAAGATGGGAATAAAAGCAATTGACATATCAGCAGTGATAAAAAAGCAAATAAAAGAGTATGGCTCATTAACTTCACAAAGCTCAGAAGTTGGGGAAGTTTTATCAATTGGTGATGGAATAGCGCTAGTTTCAGGTTTAGACAATGTTAAATTAGGAGAATTACTTGATTTTGGATCAGGAACATTTGGAATGGCACTAAATTTAGAGGAAGAGTCAGTCGGAGTCGTTCTAATGGGTGAAAATGACAATATCGTTGAAGGAAATCAAGTGAAAAGAACTACAAAAGTAGTTTCAGTTCCTGTGGGAAATGCTTTGATTGGTCGTGTTTTAAATGCTTTAGGTCAACCGATTGATGGCAAAGGAGAGATGATAGTTGATAAAAGAAGAACAATTTTCAGAGTTGCTCCCGGAGTTATGACTAGAGAAACAGTAAATCAACCACTTGCTACAGGATTAATTGCAATCGATTCATTGATTCCAATTGGTAAAGGACAAAGAGAGTTAATAATTGGTGATCGTCAAACTGGAAAAACTGCAATTGCAATAGATACAATTTTAAATCAAAAAGGCAAAAACGTTATTTGTATTTATGTGGCAATTGGACAGAAAAATTCAACAGTTGCTCAAATAGTTAAAAATTTAGAAATAAAAGGAGCAATGAGTTATACAATAGTTGTGTCGGCTGGGGCTTCAGAGTTTGCTCCACTTCAATATATTTCGCCCTATAGTGCGGTGACAATTGCTGAAGAATTTATGGAACAAGGAAGAGATGTTTTGATTGTTTATGATGATCTTTCTAAGCATGCTGTAGCATATAGAACACTTTCTCTCCTATTAAGGAGACCGCCAGGGCGTGAGGCATATCCTGGAGATGTTTTCTATTTGCATTCTCAATTATTAGAGAGAGCTGCTAGAGTCAATGTTAAGAATGGAGGAGGATCAATTACTGCATTGCCTATAATTGAAACTCAATCAGGAGACATTTCTGCATATATTCCTACAAATGTTATTTCAATTACTGATGGTCAAATATTTACTAGGGAAAATTTGTTTAATTCTGGACAGCGCCCTGCTGTTGATGTTGGATTTTCTGTTTCAAGAGTAGGATCATCAGCACAAATAAAAGCTATGAAGCAAGTTACTTCTTCTTTAAAACTTGAACTTTCACAATATAACGAAATGCAATCTTTTGCGCAATTTTCATCTGACCTTGATGAGTCAACTAAAAAGATTTTAACACATGGAAAAAAGGTTTATGAAATATTGGTTCAAAAACAATTTGAACCAATATCTCAAGTTTCTCAATCAATTGTTTTGTTTGCAATTAAAAATAGGTTAATTGAAAAAATACCTTTAGAAGAAATTAAGAGATATAAAAGCGAATTAATTGAATTTTTTAGATTGGATAATTTGGCAAATTCTTTAAAAAGATCAATTGAAAAATCTAAGGAAATTTCAGAATCAGTTAGTCAAGGGCTTTTAGATTCAATCAATAAATTTAATGAATCATTTTTGGCAGGCATTGTTATTGAAGAACCACTGGTTAAAGGCAAAACAGAAACCTCACAAGTTACAGAAAGTGTAAAATAATAAATGTCTTCATTACAAGAAGTTCAGACACGTATTTCCTCTGTGAATACAACAAGAAAAATAACAAAAGCAATGGAACTTGTTTCAACATCTAAATTAAGAAAAGCCAAAAAAAATTATGAAGATGTTATTTCATATTCTAGAAGAATAGAAGATATTTTTCATAATTTAAATACTAAAATAAATGATTGAAATGAAATAATTAAATTAGATTCTTCATTGCCAAGAATATTTATTATTATCACTTCTGATATTGGTTTGTGTGGTGGTTATAATAACAATGTTTTTAAATTATTTAAAGAAAATGCTACAAAAGAAGATTACGTGATAATTTTGGGAAGTAAAGGTGTTAGATCACTTTCTAAAATTGTAAAAAAAGAAAATATTTTATTAAAATTTTCCAGCATGGGAGATGAACCAAATTATGATAATGTTATGAAAATTACAAACAAAATTTCTTCTTTATTGCTTACAAATCAGGTTCGTTCAATTCACTTAATAGAGACAAAATATATTAATAGTTTAACCTATCAAGTTGAAGATAAAAAAATTTATCCATTTTCACAAAGAGAAAAGAAATTATTATCAAAACAAAATCATATTAATAATTCTATAGAATTTGAACCCGATCCAAAAACAGTCATCAAGAAAGCCCTACCTCTCTATATTGGTGCAATAATATATTCTTCGATTGCTTCATCAAAGGTATCAGAAATATCTTCAAGAAGAAATGCTATGGAAAATGCTACGAATAATGCAACAGATATTATAGATTTTTTAGAAAAGGAATATAATAAAGCAAGACAATCAAAAATAACACAAGAAATAACAGAAATAGTTGCGGGGGCAGGAAATGAATAAAAATGAAAAAAACTTTGGAAAAATAGTTCAAATATTAGGACCGATTGTTGATGTTAGGTTTGATAATTCAAGATTACCATCTATACTAAATGCTCTTGAGTTAAGTTATGAAGGAAAAAAATTTATTTTTGAAGTAGCTCAACACATTGGTGATAATACAGTTAGAACAATCTCTATGGGAATCACTGAAGGTTTAGTTCGTGGACTTCAAGTATTTGATACTGGAAACGCAATAACTGTTCCTGTTGGAAAACAAGTTCTTTCAAGAATGTTTAATGTTCTTGGAGAACCGATTGATGAATTACCATCTCCGGTTTGAGATAAAAGAATGCCTATTCATAGACCTGCTCCAACATATGAAGAACAAAAAACATCTTCTGAAATTTTGGAAACAGGAATAAAAGTAATTGATTTATTAATCCCTTATGTTAAGGGTGGTAAAATTGGATTATTTGGTGGAGCTGGAGTTGGTAAAACTGTTTTAGTTCAAGAGTTAATTAACAATATCGCCAAAGAACATGGTGGACTTTCTGTTTTTGCAGGAGTTGGAGAAAGAACTCGTGAAGGTAATGATCTTTATCATGAAATGAAGGCTTCAGGAGTTCTTAGTAAAACATCATTAGTATTTGGTCAAATGAATGAACCTCCAGGGGCAAGAATGCGTGTTGCCTTGTCAGGATTAACTATGGCAGAATATTTTAGAGATATCTTAAATCAAGATGTTTTACTTTTCATTGATAATATTTTTAGATTTACACAAGCGGGATCTGAGGTTTCTGCTTTACTAGGAAGAATGCCTTCAGCTGTTGGTTACCAACCAACATTGGCCACCGAAATGGGACAATTACAAGAAAGAATAACTTCTACAAAAAGGGGTTCTATAACATCGGTTCAAGCAGTTTATGTTCCAGCTGATGATTTAACAGATCCAGCGCCAGCAACAACCTTCAATCACCTTGATGCTAAAACAGTTTTAGATCGTAATATTGCATCACTAGGAATTTATCCAGCAGTTGATCCATTAGGTTCAACTTCTCGACTACTTGACCCTTTAGTAATTGGAAATGAACATTATGAAGTTGCAAGAGCTGTCCAACAAATTCTTCAAAGATTCAAAGAATTGCAAGATATTATTGCAATTTTAGGAATGGATGAATTATCTAGTGAGGATAAATTAATTGTTCATAGAGCTAGAAGAATTCGAAACTTCCTTTCTCAACCATTTGATGTTGCAGAAAAATTTTCAGGAATTCCAGGAAAATTTGTAAAATTATCAGACAATATTAGAAGTTTTAAGGAGATTCTAGATGGCAAACATGACAATCTACCAGAAGAAGCATTTTTATATGTTGGTACAATAGAAGAAGCAATCAAGAAGGCAAGTAAAGAGTAAAATATTAAAAAGAGTAAAGAGAGCATTTTATGAAAAAAACAACTCATCTAAAAATATCAACACCAAAAGGAATATTTTTTGATGGAGATATTGATATTTTAACTGTCAAAACAGCCAAGGGATATATTGGTATTCAGAAAAATAGATTGCCATTTATAAGCAACATAGAAATATCAACAATGTACATAAATTCAAGAGGATCAGAAAATGAAAAGATTTGTGCTATAGGTGGCGGATTAATTTATGTTGAAAGAGAATATATTGACATTTTTACTGATGATATTATTTTTAAAGAAGATCTAGATGAAGACTTAATAAGAAAAATAATAATTAAAACAGAAAAAAAACTTCAGGAAACAACTTCCGAAGCAGACATTATTAAGAATGAGTTGCTACTGAAAAAGACAATTAACAAGATGTCAACTCTAAATTTAAAGTAAATTTATTTAGATTTTAAAAATATATATTATATAAACCAGTAGTTGAATGTTTGATTTTTCTTTTATCAACTTTATTTAAATATAATTTTGAATTCGACAAAAATTCATCCAAACTAATTATTTCTAAATAATTTTTGCTATCAACATCAGCTGCTCTGAGTGTATTTAAGTTACCAATGTTTTTGTGAATAATAGGAAACTCTAAAAGTAAGTCGGAATTTTTCAAGTATTTAAAGAAAAATTCCTCAGTATAAGTAACAATTACAGAATTGTTCATTTTTGTTTGATTTCATAGCAATGACGTTTTAAGTTCTTCATAATTTCAACCTGTTTGACCTTTAGGCTTCTTCTTTAAAAGATGCTTATTGGTAGAAAAAAAATCACTCGACAATACAAAAACTGTAACACCACACTTTGACACTCTATCCAAAATTAATTTTTCTTGATTCAACCCATTCACATATGAAGATTTTTCATTTTCTCTAAAGAAATGAAAAGTTCTCTTAATATTAGATAATTCAACAGTTAATTTTGAAATTGCTTTTCTTCCTTCTTCGCTATTTGAATATGAAATGAATATTCTATCTGTAATCATGTTAATCCCTTTAAATTTCTATTTATTTTATTAAGTATTATACTACAAAAAAATACTAAAATATACTACTTTTATTATATAATTATCTAAAATTATAAATGGAGGTTATATTGTGAAAAAACTATTTTTTACCCTTGGTCTATCTCCTATTTTGCTTACACCAATTATTGCTTTTTCTTCTTGCTCAACAGCTGAGAAAAATATAGACTTTAAAACACAATATAATTTATTTACTCCTGATCTTGTAATTCAAGAAAATGTAAGTAAAAATTTAGTTTTTTCAATTGATGATAATCTTATTCAAGACATTTATTCTATACCTGAAAATTTGCTGCCAGGAATAACATATTCATTTAGATATGTCGTAGACGAAGGTGGAAAAAGCTTGAGACTATTTGTTCAACTCTATGATTATGAAGGGTTGCCAATAAGATTTTCAGACACTTCTAGTGAAAAAGAAATTGTAGTAATTTCTGGGTTTAGAGAATTAACCTCTGATGAGCAAAGTGATATTAACTTGCAGTATTCAAGATTTCAAGCATTAAACCTTACTGGGAAGTCTGATATTTTACCATCGAGTGTGAGAGAGTTTAATCAAATTGATGGATCATCAAGTTATGTTCAGGATGCTAAGTATAAATATAATTTTAGGTTAATTCCCAATAATGTTTCTGGCAAGTTATCAATAGAATTAAATCTTTCTACATTAGATAATTATCCATTAAATCCTAGTATTAACGAATTGAGAAATCCAATAATTTTACAATTTATGAACTTAGAGGATTATCAGTCAGAAATCGATTCACTTTACTTGGGAACAAATGAAGTAATGAGTATTGATTTGAATGATGCAATTTTTTCAGGAGTAAATAGGTTTGCATCTAGTATAACTAATGTTACAGAGTTGGTTGATTTTTATAAGGAATTAAAAATAATTGATATGAATATAAATATCCCTGATTTCTTGATTGATCCTAATGCACTTAAATATCATTCGGAAATTAAAATTAGTTCAAGTGATTTTAATAGAAGTGTGACAATCACTATTAATTTTTATGATAAAAATACTGGGAATCTATTGGTGCCAACATCAGGAATTATTACTGTTAAGCAAATTTCAAATTTCAAATCAGTTCAAAGTGAATTACAAAAGGCAACTATGGATGCCTATAATAAGTATTCTAATTTTAATGCAATTGGGGATTCTAGATTTAAATTGCCTTCAGATATAGTCATTAACCCTTCCTCTTCTCTTTCTGACATTTTTAATATCCCTGCAGAATATTTGAGAAATTTTTCGATAACAGTTGACAATTTTGTAATTCCTGAAACATTTTCGAATTCAGTCAGAAACACAACATCAACATTTAATTTTAGACCCAATATTTCTCGTATAAGTAATGATAACGATAGTGGAGTTATGCTGTTTTCTATTTCTTTGGAAGTTGAAATAGAAGCTGGAGTTTGAATGATTATCAAACCCCCTTCCTCTTTAAGTACAAGCACTGGAAAACCAGTATTTGGAGGAACTAAAATTAATAATAATTTTGGTGTAACAGGGTTTTTAACTAGTGAATTAAAAAGAGCAAATGATTTATACAATGAAATTAATGACAAAATAAAATTACTACCTGCAATAGGAAATATAGGTAATTTTTTAGAAATTAGCAATCCTGACAATTTTTTTGATATTGATTTTCAAGTTTTGTGATCTAGCCTATATGGTGGCAGTACAAATCAAGACCCCCTTGGAATAGTGCCGAAAAGCGGTCTCAGAATAAATTATTCATTTGTCAAAAGTGCTTCAAATGAAGAAAATTATGATGTTACAAATTCAACAATTGGAAACAAAATATATAAGTGAGTTACAGTAAAGGCGACAGTTCATTCTACCTTTTCTAATTTTGAATATGAATTTTTAACAAATAATCCAAACCCACCTGCATTTGAGTTCAAGTTCGCAGTTTCCATCAATAAGTAAATTTTTACTTTTCTGTAGTTTTATGGGTAATTTCTACCGTTTTGGAATTAGCTACTGTAATTTGATTCAAACCAAGTCCTAGAGCAGTGCCAGATGCAAAACCAATAAATAAAAATAAGAAAAAAATGGTTGGTTTATTCATTTTTTTCTTTTCTTTCTTTTTATCTCCCATTATTCTCTCCTTAAGGTATTAAATCATAAAAACTTGATATTGGTCTAGTTATTTCTCTTGTTTCTGTTTCTGGACCAGATGTAATTATAATTTTAAATTTAATATTATCATTTTCTACAACTGTTCCAGCAAAGTCGATATTGAATTTAGGCTTACTACTTCATTTGAAGTCATCCATTATTGAATCATATCCTACAAACACTTCTTCAAAAAAATAGAAGTCTCCATTACCTAATCTAATAGATTCAATTACCGAATTGGTATTATTGGGAGTTATTGGTATTTTTGTTTTTATTACAACAAAAGAATCATCATTGTCAATTGCCATATTAAATTTCTTCATTAATCCTATATTATAATTTCTTTCACTTTCAAATCCGGCATAATTAATTGTTCTGAAAAATAGTCCCTTATCTACAAATTCTGTCCCTAAAGAGAACTCAATTTTAATGCTTAGATTATCTTGTCCTTGCCTATTTGTTACTTCGGTTGCTTTCACATTGATTGCTGCAACGCCTCCCGGAATTATAATATCCTGTGGTAAATCAAGGTTTCCAACCGATAAACTAATGTTATCCAATGGTTTGTCCACATTTGCAATGATATTTGCTGTTATCCCTTTTCTATTTGTATCAAATAAAGCAAATTCATTGATTAAAGTTAAAATTATTGTTTCACTATTAAATGGATTATCAGAACCTGAATTCCCCAGCTCTCTCAATTTATCAATTAAAATGTGATTATCAGTTTTATCAAAGGGGATATTGGTTACCTGCCCATTACCTCTTACTACAAAAAAATCTTCATATTCAAAAGGAGTGCCAGAACCTGATCTAATGTAAATTTTGAATTTGGGAATTTCTGAATTTTCCTCATCAGGAAATGCAGAATCTTCACTTCCATCCTTGACCCAAGGTTTAAAAATATATTCCACTCCAGCGTTTGTTGCTCTATTTTGAAATGAAAAAGGTAAATCAAATGTGAAAGCATTTTGTTGATAGTTTTCAAGAACTGTTCCCACTGAACCTTCAGGTTGTGAATCTGGTCTTTTGTACTCAAATGCCTCACCCAAACCAACTCTATTTTGTTCATCTTCAATAAAGTTTCTTACTTTTGATTCATAATCATCAACACCCATTTCAATTGGGAAGCCTTGTATTTCAAATTTTTGAAATGTTTGACTAAAAAAATTTTTATTTAGCACTCCTTTACTAAAATCAATATAAACAACCAAGGTCGAAGGTATTTTAGGATCTTGAGAAACACTTGTTACTTTTCAATCTACACCATTTAATTGCTCAGAACTCAGGTTAGAAATAATATCAGTACTTTTTATTGTTTTTGCAAAAACACCATCTCTTATTGTTCGGTCAGAAGGAAAATTAACATAAAATTCTGGTTTCAACAAAATAGAATTTTGAAATAAATTAATAACACCAGTTACATCATTCTCTTCTTGAGTTTTCTTAAAGCCAAATAAACCTGCTCCAGAAACAACTATAAAATCTTCGACTCTATCAGCACCTACACCCTTGCCGAATCATATTCTAAATTCAGGTATAGAAGAGTTATAATAACTAGGAAATACATCAAAATTATTGCTATTTAAATTCTCATTGTAGCTTTTCATAAATACATCAATCCCATTTTTGTTGGCATAAAATTTAACTTTACTTGGAACTTCAAATCTAAAAAAATTATTTATATATGCTTCATTTACTGTGATATTTGAATAATCTGTAATTTCCTTATCTCCATCAAATAATTTAATTGACTTATCAAAATCAGAGAAACTAATAAA
>JBOFPM010000015.1:0-3912 GCA_051659905.1 Metamycoplasmataceae bacterium
AAGAAGAAGACATTATATACTTTAATATCGCTTTCATTATTAATAATGATTGGAATTATAGTTGTAGTTGTATTGTTGGTTACAGGAATTATTCCAATGAGTTAATTATTTAAATAACTAGTTAAATAAGGAAATCAAAAATAAAAATATTCAATTTTTCAATTGAATATTTTTTTATGTATTTTTATTAGAACTTATTGTGTTTATAATGTCTAATGCTTAGTAAAATAATATAAGATATAGCAATAACAGATCCGACAAATAATCAAATATCAGCAAAATTAAACACACCATTAAAAAAATTAACACTTTGTAATCATGGAATAAATAAAATATCCTTTACAGCACCATCAAACATTGCCCTGTCCAAAAAGTTTCCAAATGTTCCTGAAAATGTAAAAGCAATTGCGAAAATTAGTAGTTTATCATGTGAATATAATGCAAAAAAACCACATACAATAAATATAAGGATACTAAAGACATGAAGCACTCAAGTTGGAAATAATCCTCCAAATACTGTCACTCCATAATTTGCAACAGACTTTATACCAAAAAGTCCAAAATCATTCTTAATAATTCCGTCTCCTTGTCTTTTTCCTTCGCTATCAACACCATCTGCTCAAGTGAATAAAAATGTTTTAGTTAACTGGTCGATAAGTATTAATATTAGTATTAATCCTAAAAAGAAAGAAAAATTAATCAAAATCATTTTCTTATTATCTTCAAAATGTCTTTTGCTATATGTTATAAAAGAACTATAATATTTTTTAATCATAATTAAAATTATATATATTTTTATATAAATGTTAAAATAATATAAGAACAAAAGAGGGATTATTGTGGAAATTAAAGATTATGTAGCAAAATATTTCCTAATAACAGAATCAATAATTAAAAAATACAAACCAGACAGCATAGTAACTGTTCAATTTTTTCAAAGAAGTGATGATGTTTTATTGTCTGGCATGAAAGAAGTAATAAAGTTACTTAAAGAAAATACAGATATCTCAAAATATGAAATAAAATATTTGGAAGATAGATCAATAATAAATAATTTGGAGCCCGTTTTACAATTGACTGGTAAATATGAACACTTTGGAATTTATGAAGGTGTTATTGATGGAATTCTAGCAAGATCAACATCAATTGCAACAAACTCATATAGATGTATAAAGGCAGCAGGTAAAAAAAATGTTGTATATATGGGAGATCGGGGCGATCATTATATAAATCAAGGAATAGATGGAAAAGCTGTTGAAGATTCAGGAATTATTGGCCACTCAACATATGTCGGAGCTCAAGGTAAAGAAGAGGTGATTTTTGGTTCAATACCTCACATTTTAATTCAGCATTTTAATGGTGATATAGTATCTGCTATGCGTGCATACATGGAGACATTCCCTGAGGAAAAAGAATTCATTGCTTTAGTCGATTTCAATAATGATGTTATTTCTGACTCGCTAGCTGTTTTAAAAGCTTTTGGTAAAAAAATATGGGGTGTTAGAGTTGATACATCAATTAATATGGTTGATAAAATGTTTGCCAATGAAAAACCTCAATATGGTGTAAATATTGAACAAATCAAAAGACTTAGGAAAGCTTTGGATGAACATGGTGGAAAGCATGTTAAGATAATAGTTTCCTCAGGATTTACACACGAAAAAATTGCAGAGTTTGAGAAAAATAAAGCACCTGTAGATTCTTATGGAGTAGGTGAATCAATTTTAAAAATAAATATTGGATTTAGTTGTGATGCAGTTATTATTGATGGCAAAGAACTTGCTAAAGTTGGTCGTAAATATAGAGAAAACAAAAGACTTAAATTATTGAAATAAAATTAAACTTTTGTATTTGCTGTTTGAAACATCCCTATTTTCTTTTCTGGTTCAAAATCCTTATTAAGAAGCCCAATGAATTTAGTTACATTTTCAACCTTGCCAACAATTGTAATAACAGAATCCTGATTTAATTTTACTAATCCATTTGGGAGAGTGCTATTTGCATTATCCTTCACAAGAACAATTGTAATTCCCTTTTTGTTAAGTGATAAATCCTTTAAAGGCACACCAATATATTTTTTATTTCTGACTGTTGTCGATCCAATAACAAAACCATCACCAATTTCCTTGAGAGAATGAGAAAAGTTAATAAAGTTAGCATTAGTAGCAATTAAGGCAGTTCTAGTTCCTGATTCTTCTTCTGGTCTAATAATGACATCTACTCCAATTTGTTTTAGAACACGAGCATGTCTATGAGTTTTTGCTCTTGCAATTATGTGCTTAATCTTTAATTCTAACAAGGCAGCAATAATTTCAATATTATCACCAACTCCAACAACAACAGTATCAATATTAGAAATTCCTATTGCCTTTAGAGCATTCATGTCTGCAGCATCTAGAATAACAGAACTAACTGTTTTATCTTTAAATTGTGTTAGTTTTTGCTCGTCTTTATCAATAGCTAAAATGTTTTGCTCTAAATCAATCAATTTAGAAACTACAGCACTACCAAAACGTCCCATTCCTATCACACATATATCTTTTCTAGCCATGTAAAACCTCGCGTATACTATTTAAATAATTTTACATTATTTTATTAGTATAATACTTAAATATGAAAAATAAAAATAATAGTGGTTGAAATATTGAAGATATAAAAAAATATCTTAAAAAAATAAAACAATTTCTTTTCAATTTATCAAACATTCAAATTATCTTTATTACTTACTCATTGGTTACAATACTTAGTTCATTACTCCTTCTAAATCCCTATTCTCATGCTGAAGGAGTTGATGTAAGCTATATTGATGCATTATTTACTGCAGCGAGCGCTTTTAGTGACACTGGGTTAGTCACGGTTATAACTTCCGAAACATGGTCTATGTTTGGCCAAGCTGTCATTGCAATTTTAATTCTACTTGGCGGAATTGGAATTTTTGCTATCAAAGTATATATATTTAACTTTATATTTAATAGAAAAATGAATTTGCTGACAAATAATATTTTAGGAAAAGAGCGTTCGTCAAAAGATGCCAATCTTTCCAAAAATACCATTGTTGTTTCAGTTAGTTTAATTCTTTGTCTAATTGTCCTGGCTTCATTTATCCTTTCTTTCATATTTTACTTTGAAACACCTTCTGATGCAATAAATCCTAATAATAATCCTGCAGGAGATGTTGGTTTATCAGTAAGGTTTGCAATTTTTCATTCTATAAGTGCAATAAATAATGCTGGTTTTGACATTATAGGAGCTAACTCACTTATGCCGTATTATTCAACTTATTCAATACAATTCATATTTATATTTTTATTTATTGTTGGTGGAATAGGTTACCCTGTAATTTATGATACATATCTATGAATAAATCATAAAATAAGAAAATTGCCTGGTAAATCAAGATTTTCATTATTTTCAAAAATAAGTTGTATTTCATATTTTATTGTATCAATAGTTGGACTAATATTTGCCTTTTCTTTTGAAGCTACAGCAGTGAGAAGTCTTAATAATAATGGAGATCCATTATGACAAAGTGATATTGGTGATGATGGTTCAAAAGTTATGGCCATTTTCTTTAACACATTTTCAACTCGTAATGCAGGTTTTTCAACAGTTGACTTTCAGCAATTTTCTCAACCAACAATTATTCTTTATTCATTAATGATGTTCATTGGTTCTGCTCCATCTTCAACAGCTGGAGGGATAAGAACAACAACAATTGCTTTAATATTCCTTACAATATGATCTAAGATTAGAGGAGTTCCCAATGTTAGAATTTTCAATAGAAAAATTCCTAAAGAAACATCTGATACAGCAGGAGTTGTTTTTTCAATTTCAGTTATAATAGTTATCTTGGTAACATTTATAGCATCATCTTCCATTCATGGTGGTGCATCAAATAATTTCGGAATAATA
>JBOFPM010000016.1:0-5697 GCA_051659905.1 Metamycoplasmataceae bacterium
ATTGGAAATTATTTAAAAGGAAAATTGAAAGAAAATATTCTCTTAAATTATCTTATTTAGGTGTTGTAGAGTTCCAGGAGAGGGGGGCAATTCATTTTCATATTTGTTTATTTAATGTTCCTTATCTTAAGCATTCTGAATTGTATGAAATGTGGAGTTCAACTTGTGGTTCTGGTGGTGTTTACATAGAGAAAATAGGTGCTAATGATTGTGATAATGTTGGTGCTTATATTACAAAGTATTTATCAAAGGATATGGATGATTTTTTTGATAATGAATATAAAGGCAAAAAGAGGTATTTTAAATCAAGGGGATTAAAAGAGCCGGAGGTTATAAAGTATAATGCAAAAGAATTAGTTGCAGATAAAGAAGGCTTTGAGCAGATAATGGAAAACTTAAAAGATAATGTGGTTTATGAGTATGAAAGTAAACCATTTGATATAACTAAAAAAAGCAGATGTTATGAGCAAGTTCCTATTATGGAAACTGTGGAGGTTGTGGATTTTGAAGGTAAAAAGACTTTTGAAGAAACTAATATAAAAAATAGAAGTGTTGAAATTTTAGACTTATATGGAAATAAAAAAATAGTTGATAGAAGTTTCGAATGGGTAGAGGTTGAATTTGGTCAAAAAGAAAAAGAACTAAATGAAACTTTTGTTGCAGTCCAGCAACTAAAATATAAGCAAATAGTCCTTAATAAAAATAATTTGTATCGTTCAAATACAAATATAAAATAATTAAATTGTTAATACATATTATATAATAAAATATTAAAAAAATACATATAAAATTAAATTAAATTGTTATACTCCTATATAGGAGGTGTGAAAAATATGTTTAATTATAAAAATAGAGAAAAAAATAAAAATGAGAGATTAGTTATTAGGGTATCAAAACAAGAAAAGAATTTTTTAAAAAATTATTGTAAAGAAAAAAATATTACTATTTCCGAATATATTTTCAATCTTATAGTTGTTGATATTACTATGTTTAAAAAATGATTTGTCAATAAATGTAAAATATTGTCAATCTCTTTTTGTTGCAACAAATTGTATTACAGTATATAGTAAATATTGTAATAAATTGGAAAAAGGAGAGGTATTAAAATGTTTGCGACTTTAGAAAATGTAATGTTAATGGATAAAGAAATAAGATTGGATAAAGAAAATAAAAATGTATATTGTTTAACTTGTTATCAAAGGGGTAATAAGAATTTAATTTTAATAAAGAATGTTGATATTGATGTTTATAATTCTTTAGAAGTTGATTCTTTGATATCTGTAAAAGTTAAGTTAATATCCTGGGCTCAAGGAAATAACCATGGTGTTAGTGTGCAATATGTAGATATGGTGAGAAAGTAGGTTTTAAAATGCCTAATGAAAATATAGAAAATGAAATTATTGAAGAATCTCCCCCAGTAACTAATGAGGGGTCGCAAGACCTCTCCTTTGAAAAAATGGAAAATGAGATTTCTATCACTAATCAGAAATTAGAAGAGCTGTTGCTCTTGATTAAAAACGATTTGGAACAATCGCAGAAAGAAAAAGAAGAATCTAAGAAATTAGAAGAAGAATTGAAAAAAGAAGAGTCTAAGAAGTTAGAAGAGGACAAAAAGAAAAAAGAGGACATGGAGAATAAGTTTAATCAAATTGTTGAAGGAACTACTGATGTTACTTTTGTTGAAAGTATTGATACTAGCTTAAAAGAATTGGTTTTTCTAGAAAAATTATCTTTTGTTGGTGTTGGTATTGGAATAGCTCTTGTTACTGTTATGATATTCCAAAATTCTTTTAAAGGTAGGTTGTAAGATGGAACAATATATCAATGATTTGTTTACTATTTTTGTGTTGCCTGGTGTCTTTGGTGGTCTTTTGATTGGCTTTGGTGCTTTTATTATTTCAAATGGTTTTGCGATTGGTTTAAAAATGATTATGTCTTTTGGCTCTTGTGAGTTAGAAGATTAAATAAAATAATTTATATAGGTATTATAGGAGGGTTTTGATATGCCACAAGTTTATGCAGAAGCGTCAAGTTCAATAACTTCAAGTTTAACGCAAATAGCTACTGAGGTTACAGGAGCAATAGGAGATATAGCTCCGATAGCAATAGGAGTATTTGGAGTATTTATAATATGGAAGTTAGGTATGAAGTTCTTCAAGTCTGTTGCTAAAGGTTAATAATTAAATAATTAAATAGGTACTTTAATTAGTGCCTATTTTTTTTTGGGGGTGTATATATGTATAAAAAAATTTGTGTTGTTTTTTTATCTTGTTTTATTTTTATAAATTCTGTTGTTTATAGTTTTGCTACTCCGTTAATAAATCTTTCTACTGTTTGGACTCTTGGAAAGGTTGCGGTCGAGGCATTGGGCATTGTTTCTTCTGCTATTTATGTTGTTGATATGGGTATGTATATGCTTGAATTTTTGACTTCTTCTGATGTTCAATATATAGAAGATAATGTTTCTTTTGATGAATATGGCAATGTTGTATATGATGATAATGTGGCAAGTATTGTTGATAAATCTGTTTCGGATAGGCAGATACAAACTAAAAATCACGTTGTCTTGAATGTTCCATATAATCTTTCTTATGACAAAGCTGATTCTTATGAAATAAGTGTTAGTGAGTTTCATAGTAAAAAAAGACATGTTAATTTGCAGGGTGTTGATATTTGGTATTATTGTAAAAGTTCGATTTCTGGTATTCTTAGGACTTATAATTTAGCTTATGCCTTAGATTCTTCTTCTAATCCTTCGTTTCAACGTACTAGTGTTAGTGATGATGGGTCTTTGCGTCTTAACCCTATTCTTTATTTTTTAAATTCTAATTTTACCGATAGAAGGACAATTTTAGGATTTTATTATTCTATGAATGGGAAGTGTCCAAATTCTTATATAAGTCCAATTGTTACTATAAAAGATACTTGTTCTAATTGTCCTCATAATTATGTTAAGCCTTCTAGTGGTTCTGTTTCTGTTCCTTCAGATTCTGAAATAAATGATATTTTAAATAAGTATCCTAATATTAATAATGATATTAATGATAAGCCACCAGTTGACCCAGACCCAGACCCAGACCCAGACCCAGACCCAGACCCAAGTTTACCAGGTTTGGATTTAGGGAAAATTGATTTGTCCCCACTTGTTAATTTGTTTGATACTTTGTCTAATAAATTTCCATTTAGTATTCCCAAGGATATTTCTAATTTAGTTGGTGTTTTTGATATTGACCCCAAAGCTCCTGTTTTTGAGGTTCCTATTATTTCAGAAACTCTGGAAATAGATTTGACAGAATTTGATTTATGGGCAAATATAATTAGATTCTTTATATATATTGGTTTCCTTGGTTCTTTATTGTTATTATCTAGAAAGATTGGTGGTTAATGTGCTTGATTGGTTTAAAGATTTTATTCTTGGTTTGGGTGAATTGATTCTTGCAATACCTGGTATGATTTTAGATTTATTATCTTTAATTACTAATATTGTTGTTATGTTGTTTAATTTAATAATAATGTTGGTTTGTGGTATTGTTAATTTAGTTGTTTCTATTCTTCCTGATAGTCCTTTTGATATTGAGATAATAGATTCTTTGGTTTTTCCAATACTTGAGCCTTTACAGTATTTGGCTTGGTTGTTCCCTATTGGTTTAATGTTAAAAACATTGGTTGCTTGGGTAAGCTGTATGTTGATTTGGTTTGGTGGTCAAATAATTTTAAGATATTTTAAAATAATAAATTAGAACTTTAAAAAATAAAGTATGAAGTTATATAATTAGACCTAGCGTATGCAGATCTAATTGTATAACACGAAAAAATTTAAATATACACTTTAATTATTAAAGTAAAGGAGAGGTTTTATGATTTGGTTTTATAGTGGTACCCCAGGAAGTGGGAAAAGTTTAAATAGTGCAAGGGCTATATATTTTAATTTATTTAAATACAAAAGAAATGTAATAGCCAATTTCCCTATTAACATGGAGGTTTATGATTCTAAAAAAAATAAGGGTAATTTTACTTATGTTTCTAATTTAGATATAAGTGCTAATTATTTAATTCAGTATGCAAAGGAAAATCACGTTCCTGGTGTTGAATCTCAAACTTTGGTTGTTATAGATGAGGCTAGTATAATTTTTAATAGTAGAAATTGGCAAGATAAAGGTAGAATGAAATGGCTAGAATTATTTGCTCAACATCGAAAGTATGGATTTAATTTTATAATTATTTCTCAGTTTGCCGACCAGATAGACAAACAAATTAGACAACAATTTGAATATGAATTTGTACATAGGAAATGGAATAATTACGGTTTTATGAGAATGTTTCCTGTTAAATTATTTTTAGTTATAGAAAAAAGTTATCAGATTAAAATGAAAAATACTTCTAATACTTTCTTTTATAGTAAAAAGTATGCCAAATTATATGATACATTTTACGATTTTTCGGAGGTTGAAAAAACTCCGACCTCTTAAAATGGCTCCTATTGGATATTTTTGATATATTAGATTTCAAGGTATAAACACAAGGGCATTTTGCTGTACAGGGTTTAAAATTGAAATTTCTGAAACCGTTGGAAATACTGCCTTTCAAGATTCCTCTTAAAATGTTTGTTGTGAAACGTTGTACAATATGGTACAATGTATTTATAAATAAATATTTTAGGAGGTTTTTTGATATGGCTAAAAATAGAAGATTAGATATGAGGGTTAATGATGAATTAATGGAGAAAATAGAGGTTTTATGCTTTGAACAGGATTTATGTAAAAGTGATTTAGTTCGTTCTTTGATTTGGGACAAGTTCCAGGAGTTAGAAAACAGACTGGGGCAAAAGGGTATGCAAGGTTTAAAGCAACTTATGGAGTTATCGAATGTCTAAGTTTTTAGATTTATGTTTTGATATTTTTGTTTTGGCTGCTGCATTTTTTATTCTTTCTTTTCTCAATATGTAGCTTGTCAAGGGTTGGGCTTGTCCCAATACATTTTACCCTTTACAATAGCGGTGATGTTTACATACTAATGCTTGTTTATGCTCCTTGTCCTTGTGGCAAGGGGGCAAATAGCACAGTGCAACGATAGGAAAATTTTTTGGGTTTGCCTATTTTTTAAAAATGGCAAGGTCTTTGAAACAAGGATTGCAGAAGGAACACTCTCGCCGACCTCCCCTTGTGGGGGGTGGGTGAGGGTGTTATCTCGTAAAGCCTGGTCGTCGCAGACGAGTTTCCCGTTTATTTATTTATATGGACACTTAAGGTACATTTGTTTAAATTTCAATGTTTAGGAGGTTTTTTCGGTGATATATGATAGAAAAATTATTTGTTGTGGGAATGTTATGGAAGTATATGAATATTTAGAGCCTATAAAAGAAGGTTATAAAAATAAAATAGAAAAACAGGAGAGGGAAAAAACTACACTTGTTAAGTTAGAGAATTATTCTAGGAGTATTAAAAGAACTAAGCAAACAATAAGGCAATTAGTAAATACTAATTTTTGTCAAGATAGTTCAAGTTTTCTAACTCTTACATTTAAAAATAATATTACTGATTATGATGTTGCGTTTAATTATTGGAAATTATTTAAAAGGAAAATTGAAAGAAAATATTCTCTTAAATTATCTTATTTAGGTGTTGTAGAGTTCCAGGAGAGGGGGGCAATTCATTTTCATATTTGTTTATTTAATGTTCCTTATCTTAAGCATTCTGA